>PGYT01000054.1 GCA_002839805.1 Ignavibacteriae bacterium HGW-Ignavibacteriae-2 | reverse complement strand
GCATCAGCCGTAGCTGTAAAAGTTGCCACACCCCCATTCTCAGCGATGGTCCCATTATCAACGCTGAGAGTAATATTTTGCGCGTTAAGCCACGTAAAACTAAAAAGCAGTAACGCGAATATTGTAAAATGTTTAAACCTCATAATAAGTCCCCACTTTATGCTAGAATACTTTAATTATTATTTTTGGCTGGTAACTTTTTCCTGAATACGTTTAAAGTATCTTGTGCCCCTTCACTTAAACGCTGGAATAAAAATTTTATTTCGCCATCTGATACCTCACTATTATGTCATATACTTAAAACAAATCGAATATGAAATAATCATAAAATAATGACACGCCCCACAATAATATTATGGTTAAACGCTCAAATATAGAGACAAACGTTAAATAAAAACAATTAAAGATGGCTGGTATTGTTAATATAAGATTGCAGTTTTTATAATGCAAGAAAAAAATACATTCTATCTTATATTAAAGAATATAAATTTTTACCAACTGTCTCAAATTAAACTGATATCCTTAGAATTACTCTACCCAAACTCTGGGTGCGCCTCATTTGATAATATAAATATAACCGCCATTTCAAACTCACAAATGCCAGTTACATAAATACAATCAGTAATTTTAAGAACAACAATTGTTTAACGGATAATAAAATGTCCATAATTTGAAACAAAATAGTAAATAAATAATAAATATTACTTTTTGTTCCCCATCACTTGTTAAATCATTTTCTTTTATTAAAGAACCGGTAATTAATTTCAGAAAAGCCGTGCCTAAGCTATTCTAAAATGGAAAATATATTATTCTAATTTTGAACTACTAAAAAATTATCAGTAATTAAAAATATTTTTTTGTCAAAATTCTGTAATGTGCTACAAAAAAATTATAATTTTTTATCCGGATTTTTAAACAACCGGATAAAATACAATTATAGTCGACATGCGACGAAATAATAAGACAACTGATTGGCTGGTAATTGTAACGATAAGGATAATGATGTACTTTGTCAAGAAAATAATTCAAAACATTATTTTTAAATTTAACTTATTAGGAGATTCCCTCTCATTTTAATTTTTTACTGATTAAAATTTATATAAATTCTTTACTCAACTGATTAAAATAATTCTTCTGTTTGAATTACAGAATCGTTTATTGTATATTTCTTCTCTATTTTTTTACGCTATTAATTCTAAATTGTATTTAGAATAATTTTGTTCTTTGTATTTTAAATTTTCATTTTTTGCTTCCGACTTCGTCTAAAAACAAACTACGCCGGACGAGTAGTTGAAAATTTTATTTTATTATGCGCTCATAGTCTCCGACTTCGTCTAAAAACAGACTACGCCGGACGAGTAGTTGAAAATTTTATTTTATTATGCGCTCATAGCTTCCGTCTTCGTCTAAAAACAGACTACGCCGGACGAGTAGTTGAAAATTTTATTTTAATATGCACCCATAGCTCAATTGGATAGAGCGTCTGACTACGGATCAGAAGGTTGGGGGTTCGAATCCTCCTGGGTGTACAAACATAAGTCCTTAAAGGACAACAAAATAAAGCCTCTTTCGAAAATCGGGAGAGGCTTTTTTATTTACTAATGTAACACAGAAAAAGTATTATCCTTCCTCATTACTATACTAAGTATAAGGCATAACAACTATAATATCAGGTTCACCGGTTGATGGCAATGAGATATTCAAGTAATAAGGTTTAGAATTATGCAGATATGTTTCCCTGAAATACAGACGAACAATATCATAAGACTGGCTAATTGAAAATCATTACCTTATTACTCGTATTAATTGCCTGAATCTGTCGCATCATCGGCAAATATTTTTCGATCACTTTAAAATATCTCCGGTAATTGATATAGTAAATTACTTGCCGTATAATTGTGACTTTCTATCTCCAATTAATCTGAGACAGAAAGAGATTTGTTATTAACACCCTTTATACGAATTATACAAGGTTTGTTATCGGGCAAATGATTCCCTCAAATTAAGTAATTTGAAATATCGGATTTGGATGATTTTGTTACATTGGTTATAATACTGAGGCGAGTTTTTTACAACTATCTGAAAAACGCTTGCAACAAGAGTAAATCAGGTGGGGTAAACAATTTTACATATAAATCTAACGCTTCAAAACTACTAATGAGGTAACCTATTTCAGGACTAAACAATTATAATATTCGGGCAATGACTTTTTCATTAAAATTATTTATTGGGTTCTGGCTCAGGAATTATTGCTTCTATTTATATAAGTAAGCATATTAACGAAAAGGCATTGTAATTGGTATGACAGCTGCGCTTTAGTAAAAATTTGGAATTTTTTCTTATGTAAAATGGGAAGCACAAATGAAAAGTAAAGTATCAAACTCAAAAGGGCATGGATTTGGAACTGCACCGGTCTTTCTAGCTGCAATAAGCACTATTTTAGGGGCAATCTTATTTCTCCGCTTTGGTTATGCGGTTGCCAATGTTGGTTTGATGGGATCATTGCTGATCATTTTAATTGGGCATGCTATTACAATTCCTACTGCTTTGGCAATTGCTGAAATCGCCACAAACTTAAAAGTTGAAGGAGGCGGCGAGTATTATATTATTAGTCGATCATTCGGCTCTATGGTCGGCGGAACAATTGGTATCTCGCTCTATTTTTCACAGGCAATATCAGTGGCGTTTTACATGATTGCTTTTGGTGAGGCCTTTACTCCCCTTTTTGCCTGGATAAAAGATTCTGCCGGAATTCAACTCAGTGTATGGATGGTTAGCATTCCCGGAACTCTGATTTTACTTTATATAATTTTTAGAAAAGGGGCAGACATTGGTGTAACAGCTTTATGGATTGTTGTGTCAATACTTGCTATTTCATTGGCGATGTTTTTTGCAGGTGGTACAGCAAAGGAAAGCGGTTCGCTTGATATTTTTCAAAAGATTGCCAACGGTGATGATTTCTTTATTGTGTTTGCAATAATTTTCCCTGCTTTTACAGGTATGACAGCTGGAGTGGGTTTGTCCGGCGACCTCAAAAACCCGAGGAAATCAATTCCGTTAGGAACATTATCGGCAACACTTGTAGGAATGGTGGTATATGTTTTAGTTGTCTTTAAACTATCAATGAGTTTATCCCCGGAAGAATTGGCGGCTGATCAGTTCGCAATGGGCAAAGTTGCTGTATGGGATCCTATTATTCCTATCGGATTAGCCGCGGCTTCTCTTTCCTCAGCCATTGGTTCGATATTAATTGCTCCAAGAACAATGCAGGCTTTAGCTGTCGATAAAATTTTTCCTATCAGCCCACTAAATAAAATATTAGGCAAAGGAAAAGGCTCTTCGAATGAGCCGGTTAATGCTACTATTGTGACCGGAGTGATAGCTTTAATTTTTGTTTCCATGGGAAGCGTTGATTTTGTCGCGCAAATTATAAGTATGTTTTTCATGATTACTTACGGCTCATTATGCCTTGTAAGTTTTATGGAGCACTTTGCAGGCAACCCATCGTACCGACCTACATTTAGATCAAAATGGTATTTGTCTTTGCTCGGTGCAGTAGCATGTTTTATAATGATGTTTCAGATGGCTCCATTATATGCCTTCCTGTCAATCGTGTTCATCATACTTTTATACATGAGCTTAAAAAGAGGCAGAGATGAAGACGATCTCTCAAATATGCTAAAAGGCGTTCTCTTCCAATTGACAAGAAAACTTCAGGTTCTTATACAAAAGAAACAAAGTGAAAAATCACCCAGCGGATGGAGACCATCTTTTATTGCAGTTTCGTCAAACTCATCAACCAGGTTAGCTCCATTCGATTTACTGCGTTGGATATCTCATCATCACGGATTCGGAACGTTTATCCATTTTATTAAAGGACACTTGAATGATGGCACTAACACCGAATCAAAATTAAGATTAGAACAGCTGATCAAGCAGAGCAGGGATACCAATGCTGGCATTTATGTTGACACATTAATTTCACCGAGTTTTAAAACCGCAGTGGCTCAAATCGTTCAAATCCCCGGCATTTCTGGAATGGAAAACAATAGTATTCTTTTCGAATTTCATGAGGATGATCATGAAGACATAAATGACATAATTGACGGCTGTCAATTTGCTTCATTCGTAAACTTTAATATTTGTGTTCTGAGGTCTTCGGAGCGTCATTTCGGATATAGAAAAAAAATAAATATTTGGTTAACTCCGGGCGATTACCGAAATGCAAACTTAATGATATATTTAGCCTACATCCTTCTTGGTCATAAAGAGTGGAAAGGAAGTGAAATTGAGCTTTGTGTTGCTTTTGATGAAGACGAAATGGAAAATGAAATTGAAGAACTAAATGACTTAATTGATAAAGGAAGAATTCCTTTTTCCAAAAAGAATGTTAACAAAGTTACATGGAACAAAAACTCAACGCCTTATGAATCACTTGTTATAAATAATTCGGAGAATGTAGATCTTGTTATAATGGGTTTCTCTCTTGGTAAAATTATTCAGGAAAAGGGAGAATTCTTTAAAAAGTTTACGAACATCAAAGATATACTCTTTGTGAGAGCAGGTCATGAAATAGCAATTAAAGAGAATTAATAGATTTTCTAAGTGCGGCTTCTTTTTTATCAGTTAATAATCAGTAATATAGGATTACACACCCTATTGACTAAGCTGATAAAGTTTGTTGCTCAATTGATCTGAGTATGAGCGGTTTTTATTTATAGGGCGGATTTACAATCCGGTTACTAAAGGTGTCTGTAATTTGCGACGCCATTTTGTACTGATGCAGTTAAATTAAAGATGCATTAATATGGAAGCACCAGAAAATCAAAAAGAAATTCTTAAGTTATTTATAAAATTCTTTTACCGGTTTGAGCGATACTTATCATAATTATGTTCCGTCCAATGGAAGTTAAACTATAATATTTCCTACAATCTACTATCCCCCAGGGAAACTTAAGGAGCTGTTTTCTTATTTTATGTCTTCTTAAGCAGATTCGATCATGATAATTTTTATGGGTATTAAAAAAATATTTCCTCCCTTCGAGTATAAAAATTATTCTCACAAAAAAAATTATTCCGCTTTATCAAATTATATTTGACTAATCAAAATTTACAAATTATTTTAGGGTATAAAATAATTTATAATTGTTGAACAGATGTCAAAAAGAAATAACGATTACGAAGTTCTTGCAGAGATGATATGCGATTTAACCCGCAATTGTACAATTAAAGAAGAATATTTCGCCGCAAGTTTTAATCTGTCGCCCACTGAAGTGAGGTTGTTAAAACTTTTCGCCTTCCACAATTCCTTTACAATAAAGGAGTTACGCGAAAAATTAAAATTAACAGCAGGCAGAATTACCCATATTTTAGTCTCTTTAGAGGCGAAAAAGCTCATCGTAAGAATTCCTGATGAAAATGATAAAAGAAATATTATTGTTAAACTTCTGCCAAAAGCTTCCCCATTAATTCTTAATCTTAATCAGAACTACCATAAACTTCATGAGGATATTCTTAAAAATGTCCAGGGTGATGATATGGATAAAATTTTCTTTTCGATGCAGATTCTTGTGGATGTTTTTAAAAAATGGGTCGAAGAAACATAATTTTAGCCTATAAAATAAATTAGTTCGGATTAATCAAAATCAGAGTAACATTATGAAAAAAGTAGTATTGATTCTTGCCTTTATAGGTTTATTAATTGTTCTTGCCGTAGGTACTCTTTCTCAAAAAGATTACGAACCAACTACATTAATTAAACTAAAAGAGAAATTTACAAGAACTGAAAAACCTTCTGTTGATCACAGTAAATTCGCCGTGCTTCAGCAGAAATTTATTTCACCCCAGCAAGTAACAAAAGCATGCGAATCCTGTCATAACTTAACTGCTCATCAGGTGATGAATTCAAATCACTGGAATTGGGAACGAGAGGAATATGTAGAAGGTCGCGGAGTAATATACCTGGGAAAAAGAAACGCGATCAACAATTTTTGTATCGGTACCAAAGGGAATGAAGAAAGCTGCGCCAAATGCCATATAGGTTATGGGATGGACAGTAAAGGTAAAATATATACCGATTCTACAAATATCGATTGCCTGGTTTGTCACGATAATACCGAGACTTACGCCAAAGCTCCCGAAAAAGGCGGATTGCCTTTAATGACACTTGATTTCAATAAAATCGCAGCCAGCGTAGGCAAACCAAAAAGAAGTAATTGCGGTGTTTGTCATTTCTTCGGAGGCGGCGGCAATAACGTTAAACATGGTGACCTGGAAATGGCAATGTTCGAACCATCAAAAGACATTGACATTCATATGTCTGTAGATGGTGTCAATTTGCAGTGTGTTGACTGTCACACAACCGAACAGCATAATATTTCGGGTAAGGTTTATTCTCTTTCTTCAATGAGCCACAACCGAAATAATTGTGAGCAATGCCACACTGAAACCCCTCACGATGATGATATTCTAAATGAACACACATTAAAAGTCGCTTGTCAAAGTTGTCATATACCAACCTACGCAAAAGCTAACGCCACAAAAATGTACTGGGATTGGTCGACCGCCGGTAAATTAAATGACGGTGAACCATTTATTGAAGAAGACAGTCTTGGCAATCATTCCTATATGTCTATTAAAGGAAGTTTTGTTTGGAAGAAAAATATTAAGCCTGATTATATTTGGTTTAACGGTACCGCTTCGCATTATCTTGAAGGGGATAAAATTCAGGATACAACTAAACCTCTTGTTTTAAACAAGCTAAACGGATCTTACTTAGATGATGAATCGAAAATTATTCCCGTCAAAATTCACGTTGCAAAACAACCTTTTGACCCGGTAAATAAACTACTTATACAACCTAAACTTTTCGCCGATAAAAAAGGTGAAGGCGCATATTGGAAAGATTTTAATTGGCTGACTGCGTCCGAAGCGGGAATGAAGGAGTTAAATCTTCCCTTCAGCGGTAAAGTTTCTTTCCTCAAAACTGAGATGTATTGGCCTATAAATCATATGGTCGCCGCGAAAGAAAATTCAGTACAATGTAACGAATGCCATACTAGAAACGATTCGCGTCTGGCGGGATTAAATGATTTTTACCTGCCTGGAAGAGATTATTCCACAGTTGTCGATACAGGTGGAAAGTGGTTAGTAATTCTAACGATTATCGGAATATTAATTCATGCCATCATTAGATTTTTTTCCTACAGAAAATTGGGTAAAGAGGTTTCAAAATGATTAAAAAACAATTTTATATCTATAAAAGTTTTGAAAGATTCTGGCATTGGATGCAGGCGATTCTAATATTTTTTCTCGCATTTACAGGATTCGAAATTCACGGTACTTACAGTTTCTTCGGCTTCCGAGATGCGGTTAGATATCATAATATAGCTGCATATATGTTGATTATTTTAATTGCTTTTGCCATTTTCTGGCATTTAAGCACAGGCGAGTATAAACAATACATTCCGACTTTAAAGAACATTAAAGCACAGCTCAATTATTATATTTTCGGAATTTTCAGGAACGCGCCCCACCCTACTAAAAAAAGTGTTTTGAGTAAACTAAATCCTCTGCAAAAAATCACTTATTTTAGTTTGAAAGTCTTAGTAATACCATTAAGCGTTACGTCCGGATTGCTCTATATTTTTTACCGTTATCCTTCAAAACATGGTGTGGAAGCTATAAATATAAAAACATTGGAATTCATAGCGATATTTCATACCGTGGCAGCAATTTTACTTGTTGTATTCATTATTACACATCTTTATTTGATCACAACCGGTGATACAATTACCTCGAATCTTAAAGCTATGTTAACAGGATATGAAGAGTTGGAAGATGAGAATGATAAAAAAATTAACGAACCAAAATTATCCACACAAAATTTAGATTAGAGGATATTATGGAAGAGAAAAAATACATGAACCCATATTTAGCAGGAGTTTTACTGGGTTTGCTTTTGGTAGCTACTATTTATATCACCGGTAGAGGTTTAGGTGCCAGCGGTGCCATTAAAAGTTACGCGGTTACAGTTGCCGAAAGTGTTGCACCAGCGCACACTGCGTCTACGAAATTTTATCAGGAATATGGTACAGAACACGGCGGAAGTCCTCTTATGAATTGGCTTGTTTTTGAAGTTACTGGAGTATTGATAGGCGCATTTTTATCGGGATTAGTATCTAACCGCCTGAATTTTAAATTGGAAAAAGGACCGCATACAACTACTAAATTTAGAGTTGCGGGCGCTTTAATTGGTGGCTTGTTATGGGGAATAGGCGCACAGCTTGGCAGAGGCTGCACAAGCGGAGCGGCTTTAAGCGGCATGGCAGTAATGTCCACAGGCGGGCTAATTACTATGTTTGCAATATTTGCCGGCGCCTACATGTTCGCTTACTTTTTTAGAAAATTGTGGATTTAATAAGGAGAGTTTAACATGGGACCATTAGTTCCTGATATAATAGGCACCAACTTAAATTTTATTGTCGCTTTAGCAATAGGATTATTTTTCGGAATTATTTTAGAGCAAGCCGGATTTTCAACATCAAAAAAATTAGTCGGGTTATTTTACGGATACGATTTTACAGTTCTGCGTGTTTTTTTCACTGCTGGACTCGTGGCTATGATTGGAATAATGGGACTAGAGCATTATGGATTGATTGATATTAATCTCGTTTATATTAATCCGACATTTTTATGGTCGGCGATTATAGGCGGTTTAATAATGGGATTAGGTTTTGTGCTCGGTGGATTTTGTCCGGGCACAAGTGTATGCGCGGCTGCCATTGGCAAAATTGACGCGATTATATTTATTGCGGGAGCATTTTTTGGCGTAATAATTTTTGCCGAAGGATATCCGATTTTTGAACCTTTGTATAAAGCCGCCAATCTCGGCAACCCAAGGATATTTGAAACACTGGGAATGTCTCAGAATATTTTCGCGTTTATTTTGATTCTTTTCGCACTTTTTGCTTTTTGGTTTTCTTCAATTATCGAGAATAAAGTTAACGGAGTTTCGAAACCTCCTATTCGTTTTACTCCCTATTACATTGGTATTGCCGCAATAGGTATTCTTATGGCTGTTTCAGCTTTCATTTTTCCGGAAAGAAAAGCTTCTTTGACCGAACTTGTAAAAGACAATAATTTCGTAAAATCATATAAGTTAGAGGCTATAACTATTGACGAATTTGCATACCGGTTAATGGATGAACAGGATGATAAATTACAGGTAATTGATTTCAGATCGGAAAAGGAGTATTTGGATTTAAGTTACCCAAAATCGACATTGTTTACACTAGATAATATGTTCGAAAAGGAACCCAACAAACTCCTTACACTAAAACATAGTGTAAATATTTTTGTCGCCAATGATGAACTAACAGAAAGAAAGATGGCAATAGTAGCTAATGAATTGGGTTATACAAAAGTTAAGATTTTAAAAGGTGGCTTAAATGAATTTAATAGTCAGATATTGAATTTCACTCCGATTGAAAATCCGAAAAATATCGACGAAGTATATACAAATCGTTTTAGAACAAAAGCTAAAGAAATGATTCCAATACTTATCCAAAACAGCAAACCAAAAGGTCCTGTAAAGAAAGTATTAAAAAGAGTTGTAGGCGGATGCTAATTTAAAATCAATTTACCAGTCCCCATCTTCTAAAGATAGAGACTGGTAATAAGATTCCAATTTTTTACTGTAGAATTAGTTAAGCGAAATAAAATTTATTATTTATTGAGTATAGAATTAAAGGTGTCAATATCCAGTAACTGAGGTTCATAATTAATTCCTCTGGCGGAAAGATTTTTGACAAACGCTCTTAAATGATTTTCAGAACCTTTTAATAAATTGTTGTAAACTAGTTCTATATCTACGTTATCTTCCCCTGCTCTATTAATTGATTATATAAGATCTGCAATTCCTGATTTTTAAAAACACCTTTAACATCGGTTTCTACAGGATCATCGATCGAATATTTTTCTAGCAAATATTTAATCGCATCCATATGAGTTTGCTCGCTTTTGCTGATATTGTTAAAAACTTTAATTCCATACCTTTCATAAAGATTTATATAAACATCTCTTGCTAATTTTTCTTCTTCTCTCATAAAGATCATACTTTCGCTTTCATTTTCAGAAATTTCTTCAACTGGCATATTAAAAATTGTATCCTTTGTTAAATCTGAAATAATCTCTTGGTTTTCAATAGGTTCAGTCGAATTATTTTCCGCACATGAACTTATACCAAAACTTGTAAGCAAAACTATTACAAATAACATTTTTATATTTTTCATTTTAATTCTCCTTTATTTTGTACTGTAAAGGATATGCCAAATGTTATGCCAACGCGGAAATCCTTATTAAAGACTCGATTTGGGGATATTTAATCCAACTTTCGACTAGATTGTCGAAATAGTTGTTTAAGTGGTCGTGTTTTTAATATATAGTGAAGTAGACTGATTTTGGTATCAGTTATCAATCGGCTAATAAAATTATGGAAAATGTTTCTAGGGAAAAGTTATTTTTAATTTTTTCATTTTACTTTGTAATGTTGTGGGTTTTATTTTAAGCATTTCCGCGGCGCCATCTTTTCCGTAAATTTTTCCGTCCGTAAGTTTAAGTGCTTTATTAATTATCTTCTTCGTTTCTTCATCAAAAGAATTAACTGCAGAGTTATTCTCCTCACAATCGTTTTCGGATTTATGATCCTTTTCGAATATTAAATGAACCGGTTTAATTAATCCATCAGTGCTTAATATAACAGCTCTTTCGAGAGTATTCTGGAGTTCGCGGACATTACCGTGCCAAAAATTATCTCTCAAAAGTTTTACCGCTTCACTGGATAACATCAGTTTCTTATCACTAAATTTTTCAGACAGTTTTTCGAGAAAATAATTTGATAGAAGATAAATATCATCTCTTCTGGCACGAAGCGGAGGCAAAACAATAGGAAAGACATTTAATCTGTAAAATAGATCTTCCCTGAATTTTCCTGATTTAACTTTTTCTTCCAGATCAACATTAGTAGCGCATACAATTCTTACATTTGACTGAATTGTTTTTTCACTGCCGAGCCGTTCAAAAGTCCCCTCCTGTATTGCACGCAAAAGTTTTGGTTGTATATCAAACGGAAGATCGCCTATTTCATCAAGAAATAATATGCCGCCGTCAGCAAGTTCGAACCTGCCCCTCCTGGCCGAAACCGCCCCTGTAAACGCGCCTATCTCGTGCCCGAATAATTCGCTTTCCGCAAGGTTATAGTTAAGCGCCGAACAATTAAGAGTTATGAAAGGTTTCGATGATCTTTTAGACAATGTATGAATCGCTTTTGCGGCCTGTTCTTTTCCTGTTCCAGTTTCTCCTAATATCATAACGTGCGATTCCGTTGGAGCCACAAGTTTTATTTTTTCAATTACTTGTTTCCATACATGAGATTTCCCAACAAGTCCTTCAACAACAGAAACTATATCCCCTATTAAAGAGGTACGTTCGTAAATTAAGGTTTCTTTTTCATTCATAAGCGAATCGTTGGCAATAGATTGAGCCAGTGCCAGAGCAATCAGCTTTGATAGTGAATTTGTTATATTAACCCTTTGCGGAGTAAATATATCGCATTGCCGGTGATCGAGAGTCATTAAACCTAATGTTTCTCCATTGATCCTTAACGGCGCGAGCATGCAAGAATGTCCTGTAGGAAGATCTATTATACCTTCGTATGTATCGTGGTGACCTTCATTGTAAGTTTCTTCAACAAGTTTAACTTCCCCGAGTTTTAGCACTTCCTCAATATCCGGATGCGAGCTAAGGGATATTCTGTATTCGTTTATTTTTTCCGAAACAAGCGGACCGCGGGCATATCGAACCTTTAAATTATTGTCGGGTTCTTTACTTAATATCACCGCAAGTTCGTATGGTACAATTTCATTTATAGCGTCGAGGACAATCCCCATTGTTTTATGAGGCGAAAGAAATATGTAATCTCTTTGATTTAATTCCGTTGGAGTCATTATCACACCGATATTTAGTTCACACCGATATTTAGTTACAAAGATAACGATATATCGTTCTTATTATCAAGCTTATAATTTATAATATCTTTAACTCCAATAAATACAACAACTTAAGTTTAGCTTATAAATCGGCATGATCGTTGCATAACATACACAAAGAATGAAAATTTAAGGAGATTAATAATGTTGAACGAAACGAAATCACAAGCTACAGCGAATAATTCAGTATTAAATGAGGTAACTTTCGAAATATCGGAACTTATGAAGGAAGTATTAGCCGATCAATTTGTTTTATATACAAAGGCAAGAAACTATCACTGGAATGTAACTGGTCCGCATTTTTTCGGTTTACATGCCGCCTTTGAAAATATTTACAACGGACTCGCTGATGATATTGATAATGTAGCCGAAAGGATCAGAGTGCTTGGCTTCAAAACACCCGGCACTATGAAAGAGTTTTTGGATATTTCCACATTAAATGAAGAACCCGGTAAGTATCCAAACTATTCAGAGATGATTCAAAAAATTATAATCGATTTTACAGTTGTAACCGATAAATTAAAAGCTGCCGCATATAAAATGCAAAATAATTTAAATGACGAGATATCGGCTGGAATGTTTTACGGATTGTCCGAAAAATATCAGAAGACCGTTTGGATGCTTCGGTCAATTCTTGAGAAATAAGAATCAACCCAAAAAATGATAAAATAAATAACTTATTAAAACTATTAATGGAGATCTAAAATGGAAGAAACTAATCAAATATCCCTACCAAGAATTGGCGAAGCGGCACCTGAATTTAAGGCCGTTACAACACAAGGCGACATAAATTTTCCAGCCGATTATAAGGGAAGCTGGGTTATACTATTTAGTCATCCGGCCGATTTTACGCCTGTATGTACATCAGAATTTATGACTTTTGCGACTATGGAAGATCAATTTGCACAAGCTAACTGTAAACTTGTAGGATTATCTGTAGACGGATTATACAGTCACATTGCATGGTTGAGAACAATCAAAGAAAAAATAGAATACAAAGGCATGAAAAATGTTGAAGTGAATTTCCCTTTGATTGAAGATATTACAATGGAAGTAGCTAAAAAATACGGTATGATTCAACCCGGCGAAAGCAACACAAAAGCTGTTAGAGCGGTATTCGTTATTGATCCGAAAGGTATTATAAGGACGGTTATTTATTACCCTCTAAGTCTGGGAAGAAATTTTGATGAATTGTACAGAGTATTATTAGCTCTTCAGACCGCTGATGCTTTTAATGTTGCAACTCCAGCTGATTGGAGACCGGGCGATCCTGTAATCGTTCCTCCGGCAGGTTCATGTGGAACGGCTAAAGATAGAATGGAAGGCAAAGAAGAAATGAAATGTTATGATTGGTTCTTCTGTACCAAAGAAATAAGTGAAGAAAAAGTTTTAGACACTATTCTGAAGAAGTAATAAAAAATATTCTGTGTATATAAGTTATTATTATATTAACCCACGGTTTTAATCGTGGGTTAATTAATTAATAAAACGAATACCCTTAAAATCTTTTAGCGTTCTTTTGTTTTAAGAGTAATCATTTCCATTTTAGATCTACTACATGTCTAAAAGACAACCATCATTAAAAAACTTAAAATCATTTTATAACAATATTTGCCGGCAATGTTCTGTTAATTCGGGTGATTTCTATGTTTTAAATTACCATTACCAAAAAGTTTGTGTAATAATTCATTTTGAATCATCTTGGATGATTTTAAATCCATTACAATACATTTTTGTTCGGCTATTGCCGATATTTGCGAGCCAATTTTTATTTCGCCCCCCAAAGTTATTATCCCATGATTAACAGAATCAATTTTTAACGTACCAGTTGGTTTATCGAATAATTTTAACTGCTTTTTATATTTTATAAGAGTGGATATAACAACAATGTAGTATCCGTTTCCAATCAGCCTTTTAAAATCACAGATGCTGGAAATCAGTTTCGTCCGCAACTCCTCCAGCCAGCGGATATAAACTACATTATTTACATGCCGGGCAGCATCAATATCAAAAGTATTTATCATCAATGGCATTTCAATAAACTGTGATTGATTTCCATCCAATTGATATTTTGTTTTAGCTTTCATTTCTAATTCCACTTACAATAAATCCTATGTTCAGCTTTGTATTAATTTCTTTTATATAAGAATATTTTTCTGAAAGAATTTCTTTTATTTCTTCTGACGATATATGCCCTCTTGGATGAAGTCTGCCGTATTTGTGAGTATGCAACTTATCCATTACATTAAAACCATCGGAATTAAAATCAGCTATTAATAGTTTACCTTTTGACGAATAAATGCGCATAATTTCGTTAATACAATTTATAGGGTTATCGAGTTCATGGAACGTATTAATACAAACAATATTATCGATGGAGCCATCCCGAAAAGGAATTTTTTCAAGATTCAATCTGATATATTTTACTAGCTTTAAATAATTGTTTGTAATTCTTTTTTCACTGTTAAATTTTTGATTATTATTATAGTCACCAGTAAAAACGATAATCCCTAATCTTGTAATTAAAGATGCTGCTCTACCTGTACCTGTTGCAATATCAAGTACAATTTTAGCTGAAGTAAAATCAGCTGTATTTATCAACTGAGAATATTCTTCCAAAAAATCATATCCCCATTTATTAATCAATAAATCGCTTTCTGATTCCGGTATGGAATTATTATTAATCATCAAATCCAATTGAAGTTTTTAATCTTTCTAAATATTAAGGTAATAATATCGCAGCGGCAATTACCGTAGTCCATAAACCTTTTTTATCACCTTCTGCGGATTGAGTAATATTAAATGTCCGAACTATTTTACCGGACATTTTGAATACCTGCTCACGCTCATTCCAGTCAGTGGCCGAATCAAACTCAACACCAAGAGTTGTGGCTAACATCTGCGCAGCTAAATCTTCCGCGTAATCGCCCGCATTTTTTTCTTTAACTCCGAAAGGATGATATTCGGAAAGATAACCGTATTGATTTCCATCAGCGGGAATTGCTACTCCTACTGATGAAGCAATTAATCTATTCGGTTCATTTGTTGCATTTCGCGCCATAACCGCAAATGTAATTTGTCCAGCGCTAATTTCATCTAATCCTTGCTGTTTGGATATTAATTTACATCCCGGGGGATAAATGCTGCTTACCGTAACCAAATTACATATTTCAATACCGGCGTTTCGTAAAGCCGCTTCAAAAGAACTGAGATAATCTTTATGCCTTCCCACTCCTTTTGTGAAGAATATTTTTGAAGGAATGTACAATTTTTTGCTCCTTATTATTTAGATAAATAAAGTTGAACCGCGTCTTTAATTTTAATTGTTCCTTTATAACCATCAATTATTTTTATTCCGCCTTTATTGAGCACTTCTGCAGCTTTATCACCCACATGCCCGGTTATTAAAACTTTAGCACCCTTACTTATAATTAACTCTGCGGCTTTTGGTCCGGCGCCGCTTTGCATTTGTTCTCCAAGATTTGAAAATGCTTCAAATTTCATTGTTCCCGGATCGACAATTAAAAAATACTGACAGCGTCCAAATTGTTCGCTTAATATAGCGTCCATTGATCCGCCTGTTGATGTTACTGCAATTTTGTCACTCTTATCAGACTTATCTTGGTTCGACATCTCTAATCTCCTAATAATTTATTGTTTTATTAACTTCTTGTTCTAGTCCTATTAAAATGTCAGATATTTCCTCACGAACTTTATTATTACTTTCCACAATATTTGCACCATTTATCAGAGCTTTTACAAAATCGGTATTATATGGGATAGTACCTATGACAGGAATGTTATGGATTTCGGCATATTCATAAATCTGATCCGAAATCGATTTGTTAAGATCATTTTTGTTGATTATAACACCGGCTTTTATTTTAAATGTATTTAAAAGTTGCAACAAACGTTTAAGATCGTGTATGCCGGAAACTGTTGGTTCAGTTACAATAACAACATAATCAGCTCCGGCTATGCTCGCGTTTACAGGACAACCTATTCCGGGAGGTCCATCAACAATTACCCATTTAATTTCCCCCGAAATATTCTCGAGTGCTTTCCTCTTTATTTCACTTACAAGTTTCCCTGAATTTCCTTCACCAGGAAAAAGTTTAGCATAATAAAATTTTGATTCATCCTCCAGTACACATTCAAATAAATGACCTGATTGTGAAGATCCGAATTTTATTGCGTTATAAGGACAAATCCGAACACAGAATCCGCAACCCTCGCAGCTTAGCTGATCTATCTCATAATTATGTATTGCATCAAAACGACAGATTGATTCACACAAACCGCATTGCTGACAATTAAAATTATCGATTAAGGCTTTCTTTCCGCCGGAAAAATCGTATCTGTTAATTATTTTGGGTTTAAGAATAAGATGAAGATTGGCGGCGTCTACATCGCAATCGATTACTATTTTTTTATTAATCAAACTTGCAAACGCTCCTGAAAAAGTAGTTTTACCTGTTCCGCCTTTTCCACTGAGAATTACAATCTGTTTATAATCTTTACCCAATTTTTTCTATTTCCATCTTTTTCATAATTTTTTGGTGAAGTTCAATAAAACCAGCTTTTAATTCCGGATATTTATTTAACGGTAAAATCCCTTCAGAATAAGCTTCAGCAAATCTTCTATCAAACTCAATTTTTAGAAGAACCTCAATTCCATTGTTAAACAAATATTTTTCCATCTGTATAAATGACTTGGCATATTTATTTATGACTACTCCAAACGGAACTTTAATAGTTTTTAACACATCTACGGCAAGTTTTAAATCATTCAGACCGAATGGTGTGGATTCAGTGACAAGTATACAAAAGTCCGATTCCCTTACCGCCTCTAACATAGAGCAAGAAGTACCAGGGGGAGAATCTATTATATTTAATTTTGACTCTACTATATTTTTTTTCACCTCTTTTATTAATGGAGGCACGGATACTTCACCAATATTTAATACTCCATCCACGAAAAGAACATTTCCATCCGCAATTCCCTTCCTAATTATTCCAATTTCTTTTGATATTTCGGTAATTATTTTTGAAGGGCAAAAATGAACACAAGCTCCGCAACTGTGGCACATCTCCTCAAAAAGAATAATTTCAGATCCTAAATTTATAAGAGCATTAAATTCGCAAACCTCAAGACACTTTCCGCAAAATGTGCATTTATCCCGGTTAATTTCCGGAAGATTTTTTTCTACTCTTTCTTCCGAATTAAATTCGGGTTTTAAAAGAAGATGCCCGTTCGGTTCTTCAACGTCACAGTCGAGATAAACACTTTCCGGGATTATAGAGGCCAAACTGGCGGCAACTGTGGTTTTCCCAGTTCCTCCTTTCCCGGATGCAATAGATATTATCACGTCAATCCTTTAATGACAGCTGTTATCATGACCATGATCGTGCTTGCAGGCTTCATAACCAACAAGTTTTCCTTGAACAAATTCTTTTAAAGCATCATCGGCAAGAAGACCCGGAGCTGTAATAACATCGATACCGAATCCAAGAAAATTTGATACTGCCTTCTGCCCCATACCGCCTGCGATAATTGTATCTACATTGAATTGTTTAACATATCCTGGTAATTGGCACGCACCGCTGTGCTCACCTGCTAAAGGATTAAAAAAAGTTTCGGTTTTCAAAACCTTTTTTTGTTCGTTAAGTTCGCAAACATAAAACTTTGAACATCTTCCGAAATGTTCGGCAACTCTTTCTTCAGTACCGTTTTCTTCAATCGCAATTGCTACTCTTTGATTCATACTTCCCCTTATTATTTTTATTTGCTAGATTTTTAAATATTTATTTCCGTATCTATTTTTTTTCCTTCCTAAAGTAAAATCTCCGGGATCATTTTCTATTTGACTCAGTTTCCCCTCTTTCAATTTATTTAAGGCTTCAGTCGCGTTACCATCTTTGCACTCAAATACTTTTATATTTGCAGAATTTAAAAATCGTAATGGATTTATACCAATTTGTTTAACGATTACTAAATCAACTTCGTTTTCAATTAAAAATTTAGCCGATTGAATTCCCGCTCCACCCAATTCAGACTTAAATGGATTTGTTATAAATTCTTGAGTGTTTGTTTGTTGGTTATAGAACAAGAATTTATTGCATCTCCCGAAAATTTCCGACATTGGAGAAGAATTTTCAGGTATCTCAATTGCGACAGCAATTTTTTTTACAACATATTTATCTTCCGCCGAATTGATATTTTCACTTATTAGTGAACTATAAGATTTGAAATTATCTGTTTCCAAATCTTCTACCGCCACCAGTGCCTTTTCTGCCGTTTCGTTTTCTTAATCCGCGACCCTGCGCCTTATCAACCTCTGTGTTTTCAACTAGTTGGTTCTCAATATTCTGATTTTCTGTATCTTTATTATTTTTGCAGCGTCCTCTTCTTCTGCCTGTCATTGAGCCTTGTCCCTGTGGACCTGTTCCATCAAAGTTTGGCATTTTTTACTCCTTTAACTTTATTAAGAAAATTTGGTTATTACTTATTTTCTCTTAAAACCAATAAAAAATGATTTTGATTTAATCATAATTGTAAAATTGAATTTTCAGAATCGCCATAGTGGGATAACACATGACTGTCGGCTTCCGGTTCATTAAACCAAATTTGTCCGTCGCCTAAATACCTGAATTGATATTCTTTACCGGCGGGCAAATTATATGCAACGCTCAGTGAGCCATCAGTGTTTCTAATTGTGAATTTATTTTTATGAATATCCCAGTTGTTAAACTCGCCCACTAAAGATATTTGATTAAATTTATCAGCTGTTTCTTTTGAAATACTAAATGTTACATGACAGAATTTTTTATCATCAGAATATTTTTTTGTTATAGCCATCACTTACCTCGAAATATTTTTAATAAAAAAATTATTGCCCGAGAATGTTACTTCTTTTAATTGCCCGCGTTTAATCAGTTTATCAATTAAATTCCAATCTGAGTTTGAGCGGAATAAAAATTCTTCAACTGCATCTTTGCGCATGGGATGAACCGCTAAAATGCTCAACAATTCTTTTTCAGCATCGGATGAAAAATGGAAATCTGTTCCTTCATTGGAAACTACAAGTTGAACATTGTTTATTAATCCACTGAATATCTGATAAGCCATGTTTATACTTTCTTCTGACGGCACATCAGCTGTTTTTTCAACCGTAGGGCGAGTAGGAACCAATATATAAGAACTCTCAGGTTTTATTCCCTTTATCTATTTGTGCGGTTTTAGAAAGTGATTCACGGTTATCATTAACACCTTTAACAAGCATTGTTTCTGTAACCAATATTCCTCTGAAGGAGGCTGCAAATTCTTCAATTCCGTGTAAAATTTTTTGAAGATCAAGTAAACCGTGCGGTCTGTTAATTTTACGCCATATATTCTCAATTACCGAATCAATTTTTAATGAGACCCAATCAGCTTTCATCAAATCTTTTTGAACTTGTATATCCCAAATTAAAGATGCATTTGTAATCACTGCTATTTTAATTCCAAATGATTTTAACTTTTCAATTGTATTGCCAATATTAATGTCAAGTGTAGGTTCGCCATCCGGCACGAATGTAATATTATCAATTTTTTCTCCCAATTTAATTAATTGACGTACCTTTTCAGCTACTTCATAATAAATCTGATCGGAAGAATAAAATTCCTTTCTCTTTATACTCATTGAATCAGTAGCACCAACTTGACAGTATATACAGGAGTAACTGCAAACCTTTGGCGGTATATTATTTACTCCTAGGCTTCTGCCTAATCTGCGCGATGGTACCGGACCAAATATTATCATACTTACCTTATTATCTAATTAGAGTTTTTCCGAACCGGAATAAACGTCCTCAATTTTTAATACAGCGGCGGCATGTCCCGGTAATTTTACCGGATTCCATTTTTTCATATCATCAAAGAATTCACCATTTTTATGGTATTCAATGCTTCCTTTCATTTGGAATGATTTTTTATCTTTCGTTATAAAAAGGATTGTTCCTTTACTCCCATTCAAAATATTATTTCGTGTTTTATTAAAAAAAATGTCGGCAATAATTATTGTCTCTGGATTAAAGATTGAAACACATGTTACATAAATTGAATTTGGAATTCCTTCAGTGTCGGTTGTAGAAAATACAATCGGTCCTTCAAGATTTTGCCATGCATTTAGTACCATTTCGGTTAGAACCGCCATCAAAATTTTCCTTTCGATAAATTATTTTATTTATGGATTATTTTATTTTCCTTTGCCTTAACATCATCTAATTATAACTCATCCTAATTTTTTCCTTTGTTAATACGGCTTCAATTAAATCAAGGGACTCCGGTGTATTCCATGTATTTAATTCCTGATGCGTTAAATAATATTTTTCAGGGATTGGATGAGTTCCGACTATAACTCTTAAATCATATTTAGTTTCAATGAATTTCTTGAAATGTTCTATGTATGGGCATGGGGGATAACCAACAACCATACCGGTAGCAAAATGAATAACTTCGGCACCATTTTTCTTCAATTCCTCAGGCGCGTATTCGATGTTACCGCCCGGGCATCCTCCGCAGGTAGTATGACCGACAAGTTCAACATCCTGACCTTTATAAATATCAAACGCTCCTGCTTTTTCAGAAATTGATTTAAAACATTTTCCACCTGCGCAATTTTTATATCTGTCGCAGATTATAATTCCAATTTTTACTTTTCTTTGATTCATTTTGCTTTTTACCATTTAGTTTGATTGAAATTCATTGTGGTAATGTTTATCCATTATATCTAAAATTGATTTAAAAGCTGTAGAAACCTCCGATTCCGGTTTTTCAAGTACAATGGGTTTCCCCATATCACCCATTATTCGCGCGTCGATATCAATTGGAATTGAACCAAGGAATGGAACTTCATAATCATCGGCTAATTTTTTACCGCCACCCGAACCGAAGAGTTCTATTACAGCACTGCAATGAGGGCAAACAAATCCCGACATATTTTCTACGACTCCTATAAAAGGAATTTCAAGTTTCTTTGCCATATTAATGGCGCGTTCGGCGTCGATAACTGAAACCTCTTGAGGTGTTGTTACAACAACAGCGTAGTCCGGTTTCATTTGTTGTGCAATTGTTAATATTTCATCTCCGGTTCCCGGAGGTAGATCGGCTATCAAATAATCCAATTCACCCCACTCAACATCGGCCAAAAATTGACTGATTATTTTCGAACGCATTGGCCCGCGCCATATTACAGGCTGACCGGATTCAATTAAAGATGCTATAGAAATCATTTTTACACCGAATTTTTCGAATGGAATCATTTTGGAATCTACAACAATCAATTCATTGTTAATTCCAAGCATTTTAGCAACGTTTGGTCCTGTTATATCGGCATCCAGCAGACCCGTGGAAAGTCCATCCATTTGTAATCCATAGGCAAGATTCACACTAACTGTAGTTTTGCCTACGCCGCCTTTTCCACTGAACACAGCAATTCGGTGCGATATTTTTGATATATTTTCCTTAATCCTTTTCTCTTCTTCATCAAAAGATTTTTGTTTTTCTTCTTCGTTCATTATTGTTCCTTGTTAATTAAACTGCCTGCATTTTATACCATTTCTTAATAGCGTCAACCGTAGCGTTAATTATAGGATAAGCTACCGGTGAAGCGGTTAGGAGAGGGTGAGTTCCTATTTGTAAATTGTTAATATCTATATCGGTCATTTTATTTAGAATCATCACTGACACAATATTTATCATTTCACCAACAGAATCACCACCAGTAATTTGGGCTCCCATTAAAGTATGGGAATAAGTTGAAAAAATAAGTTTCACGGTAACTTCTGAAGCACCTGGCAATTTACCCGGGTGGCGATCAACTGATTTTGCGAAACCGACTGTGTAGTCAAGTGAGCGGGCTTTCGCTCTTTTTTCAATAATTCCGCTTACTGCAAAAGCGGTATCACCTATTTTAGTAGAGAAGGAACCAAGAACACCGGGATATTGCCGAATAACTTTTATTGAATAGAGGTTTGTGCCAACAAGCCTGCCTTCAGCCATAGCTGTTGAAGCCAGCATTATATTTGAGAACTCACCTGTATAAAAATCATATTTAGCGGCGCAGTCGCCAATTGCGAAAATATCTTTTTCAGACGTACGTAAGTATGCGTCAACTAAAATTCCTTTCCCTTCTTCAACTACTAAATTAAATTTTTCGGCCAATTCAACATTGGGTTTGTAACCGCATGAAATTATTAAAAGATCACAGTCCACTTTTGAGCCGTCGTTCAATTCAACAGCATTAACTTTCTTATCGCCTAAAATTTTATCTACACTCTTTCCTGTTATTATTTTACATCCGTTATTTTCAAGAATTTCTTTTACTTTATCCCCGAACTCTTTGTCCATAGACTGCAGGAGTGTGTCCATCATTTCTACAATTGTAACTTCCTTTTTTGCTTTTAATAATTCGTCAGCTACTTCAACACCAATATATCCGCCGCCGAGAATTACAATTTTTTCAGATTCCTGTATCCGGGTTTTCAAATTCTTCAGATATTCTTTGTCTTTCATTATTAAAAAAACATTTTCTTTATCAACGTTTTCAATTTTAGGCAGAACCGCTTTAGATCCTGTTGCTAAAACAAGTTTATCAAACTCCAATTCACCATTATTTTGAAGAATTATTTTATTTTCATTTCTTCCAATTGCCTCGTCATTAATTATTTCTATTTTATTAGCGATTAACGGTGTATCAGGTAGAATATTATCACTGACCTCATTAAGAGTGTGAAACACGTAAGGAATTCCACAGGGTATCATCGGTTTTGGCTCTTTTCTTATCAAAACAACATTTTTTTCAGGATAAATATTTTTTGCTGAAAGCGCACATGTTACACCCGCAGGTCCTCCACCAATAATGGCGATATCATATTTTTTCATTTTGATCCTATCTTTTAAATTTTTATCTAATTGACTTTAATGCTATTTATTTTTTTTACTTTTATTTATCATTTTATTCTACACCGTTATAAAAAAAGGCTCCATCTCCCTTTTTTAATCCGCATCTGGATGCAATCACATCGCATTTAACTCTGAATAAAAAATAAATCGGTCTTACCTCATTAAGCAATGTTTCGTAATTCCCCTGACCTTTCGAAATAACTATATCGGCTTTCCGATATAAATCTAAAAATTCCGGTGTACACTCATTCAAATCCGTGCCGGCAATTATGCTTCCACTTTCAATTACTTTGCAAAGTTTTTCGATTTCAAGCTTTTTTGCATCTTCCATCGTTATATCATTTAGTATGGGTTTCGAGCGAACAACAAATACAACATTTTTCGGCAGCAATGCAGTTATAAGAAATTTATCGAATAGGGCTTCCTCATAATTGTCAGCTATATATAAAATGAGTTCCGCTTTCTTTAGATCTTCTTTAAATTTTTGATATCCAATAAAATAAATATCCCCTGAGGTTATACGGCTTACTTCAAATTCAATATCGAAATTGGGATTCGCCCCTAAATCTATCGCGTTGCCAATTATTGCCGTTCTAATTGCCATCTCCAGTTTATCGGCGGATCTATCGATTAGGGTTTTAATGTAAGGAATAAATTTTTCAGCAATTATTATGTTCTTGTCCTTAAGCTTTTTGTAAGGATTTTTAATATCTAAATATTCCTCAATTATTTTCTGCATACTTGATGAGAACATAGGGGCGGTATAATTAATATCTACGGCCTCAACTTCGGCACAAATTTTTTTTACAATTTTTAACTGTAGTTCAGTATTTCCGCTTGCGAATTTTTTTGACGATTCATAAGCCTGATTAATAATGCAAGGTATACATTGCGGGTCAAAAAACATTTTTAACTGCCTGTATCCTTGTTATACAATTAACTTTCATAATAATTATTCCGCTGAGTTTACCGAAAAATACTTTTCGCCTTCGAAAACAATTTCATTTATTAAACGATTTTCTATAAGTTCTTCTAAAATTTGTAATTTCTTTTGATATTTTGCTGTCAGCTCTACAGCTTCAACTTTCACAGGGTGAAGTGATAAGAGTCCCAATAACTCATTTCTGAAATCATCGGTAACAAAAAACTCCTCATTTTCGGGACAGCATAATAAAACTGAATCGGCAACTAGTTCTTTAATCATTTCCGATATGTGGTTGAGTGTTTCGTTATCCGGACTACCGGCATAACTTTCCGATGGCGGATATATAGGTGTCATAAAATAAGATGTCTTACGTTTTATTGTGCTCAGGAATTTAGAAAGTTCTTCTATCTCTGCCTGGCTGTCATTAATATTCTTTATGAGTGTCGTTTCAGTTACAAAAGTTCCTCTATATTTATTTGAGAAATTTTTTATCCCTTCAAGTATAATTTTGTAATCTAATCTTTGGTGAGGACGATTAATTTTATGCCATGTAGATTCAATTGCGGTATCAATTTTTACAGATACATAATCTGCGTACATTAAATTTTCCCGGATGTTGGGATTCCATAGTAGTGATGAATTTGTAAAAACAGCAATTTTATATCCGAATTCGCGCAGCAGCATAATTTCTTTGGACAAACTTGAATCCAGTGTCGGCTCTCCGCTTCCCGCAAAAACTATATATTCAATATTCTTTTTTGATTCATTTAATTCTTTGAGTTTATTTTTTACGGATAAATGAAGTTCGTATGGTGATAAACAATAATTTGTACAAATTGAACAGCATGTGGTTTTTCCTGAAGGACAATAAATGCAGTTATAAGAACATACTTTTAGTTTCACGTTATTGATACCCAGCACATTACCTAACCGTCTTGAACGCACCGGTCCAAATACAACCTTACATTTAAGGGATTTGTCCGCGAGAATGTTCCTTTCCAATTTTTGGCAGAAGGCATCAACTTTTTGTTTAAACCAGAAACCGATCTCTTTTCTCATGTTTTTATAATCCCATTCATGTATTATTGTAATTATATATCTATTACCATAATCGTTCCAATATTTATAATCTGAAAATTCGCCTAAATTAAGGTTTTATTAAAAGTCAACTATTGCTTATATGCAATAACTAATGCATATATGTTGCATTTATGCATTCCTTGAGTTAGTTTTGCAATACCCAAACAAAAGGAAGAAATGAAAGAAGTAAAACGAATAATAGATAAAAACAAGGAAGTAGTAGTAATTCCTGACGGAATTGCAGTGATTAGTAAAGATATGAATGTTATTGTATTTAATGAAGCCGCTTCAAGAATCAGCGGTTATAAAGAAGATGACATCATTGGAGTTGATTGTAAAATTCTTTTCCGAGAATCTCCTGCTGATCTAAAGTATATTTCAGATTCGATTAACAACAAACGCACATTTACCAATCTCGCGATAAATATCACGAATAAAAAAGGAAATAAGAAAAATGTACTCGCTTCAATAACTCCAATTAGTAAAAATGATTCAGTTTTAAGTGTAGTATTCGTATTCCGTGATACAATGGAAATGTTATCTTTAGCCGATGAACTAGAACTTAGAACTTCAGAACTAATAGATCAGAAAAACAGACTTGACGCAATTTTTAACAGTAACATAGAAGGAACTTTTACAATCGATAACGACTGGACTGTAACCTCTTTCAATACATCCGCAGAAAAAATAACCGGGTATAAAAAATCGGAGGCGATAGGCAAAAAATGCTGGAATATTTTTAATTCATCACTTTGCCGAAATGGATGCCACATGGAACAAACAATTCTAAAAGGCAAATCGATGATTGGCAACGAGTTGGAAATATTAAATAAAGATGGGAGAAATATTCCTATTCGTGTAAATTCCGGAATACTGCTTAATAATAAAAATGAAAACATTGGCGCTGTTGAAACATTTATCGATATATCTGAGATAAGGAATTTATCAGCTCATTTAAAAAAGTTTTTTAAATACGAAAATATTGTCGGTAGAAATAAAGAAATTAAACAAATAATTTCCGTACTCGAAAGCGTATCGCAAACTGATAGTTCCGTATTAATTACAGGTGAAAGCGGTACTGGAAAAGAATTGGCCGCGCGCGCAATTCATCTGAATAGTTCGAGAAAAACAGGTCCGTTTATTGCCGTAAATTGCAGCGCATTTGTAGAATCTCTTATCGAAAGTGAACTATTCGGGCATGAAAAAGGAGCTTTTACAGGTGCTGTAAAAACAAAAATCGGTAGGTTTGAACTTGCCCAGGGCGGAACATTGTTTCTTGATGAAATCGGTGATCTCTCTACTGCAGTTCAAACCAAACTTTTAAGGGTTTTAGAAACACGAGAATTTGAGAGAGTTGGCGGAAATAAATCAATCAAAATGTCCACGAGAATAATTGCCGCAACTAATAAAAATCTCTCCGAGGAAATATCCGCCGGAAGATTTAGAGAGGATTTATTTTATAGAATAAATGTAATAAATATTAATTTACCTCCTCTCAGGGAAAGAATGGATGACCTCCCCCTTCTTGTAAATCATTTTATAGATAGTTTTAACAATAAATTTAATAAGAAAATCAAACGGTTTTCTTCCGCTTCTTATGAACTTCTGATGGAATACTCCTGGACGGGCAACATACGAGAATTAGAAAATGTAATAGAACACTGTTTTGTTTTATGCAGTGGAGAAGTAATTCAAGTTGAATGTCTTCCAAAAAGATTGCGTGAATACAAGAACAAGAGCGCTAAAAATAATATCGTCGACCATAAAAAAGGTTTTAAACAAGCTGAAAAAGAATTAATAATTTCAATTCTCCAGAAGAACAATTGGAACCGCACTAAAACAGCAACTGAATTAAATATTAATCCCTCTACTCTTTGGCGAAAAATGAAAAAGTTGGAGATCAGTTAATTACAAAATGATAAGAACTATAAAAATATTTTAGCCTCCTTTAGATCATTAAAAATTAATTGCTCATAATTAATAAATAAAATCTAAACTGCATTTTTAATAATAGCTGAAATTTATATACCTCTGTATTTCTATTATGGATAACTTCTTAAAGGTTTTTTATCCCTGCCGAATTAAAATTATTCAAGAATATTTAGACATCACTGTAAATTTAATCGACCATTTGTGGATTATTTTTATAATAATTTTGTGATATTTTCTTAAAATGAAATCCATAAATTGTATACAATATCGCTAATGAAAATAGCTGCGGCTTGCGAAACAATGTCCATAAAAATAATTTCCAATAATATATCCTTTCTTCGCCTATTATACCCAATTTGAAAATTGACTTAAAAAGAGCGAGTATATAGTTTGGATTTAAGTGAAAAACTTTTTTCTTCTTGGGTTCATAATCCTTCATAAAACGCATAACACGCTCATAAAAATATTTTGGTGAATAGATCGTATTCAATAGTTTTATATAACCATTCATGAGCATTTCTGAATCCATTTTTGAAATAAAGTTTATTGAAAAATCAGTGTTATTACCTGTAAAATCACTTAAGATTCTTTTTTCCGCCACTAACCTTTTGTGAAGTTTTGTTCCTTTTGGAGCGTTTAATAAACCAACCATTGCTGTTGCAATTCCGCTCTGTTGAATAAAATTTATTAGCTTATCAAATATATTAGGAGGGTCATTATCAAAACCAACTATAAAGCCTCCTTGTACTTCAAGTCCGGCAGCTTGTATTTTTTTTACACTTTCTACTAAATCGCGATTTTTATTTTGAATTTTGTTACATTCTATCAAACTCTCTTCATTAGTCGATTCTATACCTACGAATACTGCTTCAAAACCAGCTTTAACCATAAGCTGCATTAGTTGTTCGTCATCTGCAAGATTAATGGAGGCCTCTGTATTAAAATAAAATGGATTTTTCCTTTTCTCAGTCCACTGAATAATTGCGGGAAGAATTTCTTTTTTTAATTTAACTTTATTGCCTATAAAATTATCATCAACAAAAAATACAGGTCCCCGCCAACCGGTTAAATATAATTTCTCTAATTCAGCAATCACTTGCTCTTGCGTTTTTGTGCGTGTTTTTCTTCCGTAAAGAACTGTAATATCACAAAAGTCGCAGTCATAAGGACACCCGCGTGAATATTGAAGATTCATTGAAGTATAATTTTTCATTGATACAAGATCCCAAAGCGGTAATGGAGTTGTTGTAATGTCGGGAAAATCTTCGGAAGTGTATTTATGTTTCGGATTACCAGATTGAAGATCCCGTAAGAATTGCGGGACCGTTATTTCTGCTTCATTAAGAATAAGGTGATCAACATTTTCATAATATTCGGAACTGCTCGTAAATAAAGGGCCACCACAAACAATTTTAGCGTTTAACTTTTCGCATTGTTCTATTACTCTATTTACCGACTCACTTTGAACAGACATTGCGCTGATGAAAACATAATCAGCCCAAATTATATCTTTAGCAAAAAGATCTTTAACGTTCATATCAATTAATTTAACATTCCACTCACTCGGCAGCATTGAAGCCACTGTCAACAAACCCAGAGGAGGGAAACTCGCTTTCTTCGATACAAATTTCAAAGCGTGCTTAAAGCTCCAAAATGAATCGGGATATTCGGGGTATACCATTAATATATTCATACTATAGTTCTCACAATTACTTCTTTAAAAATCAAATTAGCTTATACGTTTACTATTTTTTGCTAATACAGTATTTCTTAAAAAGAGCCAACACATTTTTTTTTATATAGATAAGCATTTTAAAAATATATTTAAATAAAAATATTACTTCATATGATGCATTTATCATTTAACTTATTTAAATATCGTCATATTTTTTAGAGGAGGACTATTATGATTTGATTCGTAGGACAATAAACAGAAACAACATTATATCTATTGCCTTATTTGATAGCGAGTGCGGGGAAAAGAATGATATAATTAATAAATTAGAATTTATTTAGGTTTTTCAGCGGATATAATTCTTAAATATTCACACAATAACCTATATTGATTAAATTAAATTGCCGGTATTGAATGATGAATTAATTTGTAATACAAAACAATAACACTCCGAAAGTTGGAATGGTATTAACATGTCAATTAAACCGGCAACTATTTTCTAACAAATGTTTTTTATTTTTTTACTTCAAAAGACCGTGGTTATTTTTTTCGTTTTTTTTGTCCCTTTTAGCCGCTTTTTTTTCTTTCATTGTTTTAGCCGGTTCTTTCTTTGTACTCTTTTTAGAATCCTGACTCTTACTCATGATTATTCCCCTTTTAGGTTTAGCAAATATTCTTGATTATAATATCTGTTGTAACTACGTATATATTATTTGAAAATCAAAACTTCATAATAATTAGAAACAAATAATTAACTGAGGACCAAAAGGTGAAGGGTAATATATGTTTGGCCGGTTAAAAATTAAGAAATAATAAAAAGACTAATTACCGTATAAAGATGTTAATTAAGAAATAAAACTCTTTACTCTTTCCATTCAATCAATTTGTTCAAGCCAATTATATGCCTCTTGCATTCTGTCTGAATAAAAATACTTAATGACACTCCAACGGCTATTTTTCGTAATTGGTACCAATAAATTAGAATCATCCCCAGTATTATTAATAACAATTGCAATCCTGTCTGAATTCTTAAAACCAAATTCCTGCAACTCGTCCCCGGAAGCGTAAATTTTATTTACAGGACCGGGCATTATAGTATTCGTGTGGTCAATTAAAAATTTTGTGCAGTCATTTTTGTGAGCAAGTTTTAACGATTCCTTAGAATATTTTTCTGCAATCTGAAAGTTAACTCTCCCTTTCATTTTAATGACTACAATCATTTTATCCGGAAGGTAGTCAATTATATAATCCATTTCGTAGTCCTTATTTTCTTTAGTTATCACAAGTTAAATAGAATCTTGCCATCATACCAGTTAAATCGGCAGTATACATTGTGAAAAAGGGAGCAGTTATATATACTGCACACATAGCAATTAAACATGATTTTGAACAATTAATAGGTAGGAGAGCTTAAAGAATCTGAGGTGTGAGAAAAAGAATTCAATTTTAAATAAAAAAAATCCCGGCAATTGCCGGGATTTAAGATCTGAAATACTATTTTTTAGTTGACTAATCTAACTTCAGATGCTTGAAGACCTTTTGCACCCTGAGTAACTGAAAACTCAACTTTATCATTTTCTTCTAAAGATTTGTAACCATCACCAATAATTGACTTAAAATGTACAAATACATCTTCGCCGCTTGCTTGTTGAATAAAACCAAAACCTTTTGTGCTGTTAAACCATTTAACAGATCCTTGTTTGCGCTCTGCCATAACAGTGCTCCTTTTGTAAATAAATTGATTGAAAATATTGACAGGGCTCTAAAATCTGTGGGAAAGTTTTGAATTGCTTCTACTTCTACATCTACAAATACCCGTTTTAGCGGGCTTACTTTAAAGTTACTGCCTTACAGCCTTAAACATACTGGAAATATTATTAAAAACCTAATTTTATTTACTATGATATCGGTAGACCCATAAATGATTTTGTTTATTTTATTGTGCTCTGTTTCTTTTCAATAAAAGCTATATTCTAAGCAGAACATTATTCTTAATATGTATTAACAAGTGGTTCTAAATACTTTTTTGATTTGATAGAACTAACAAATTCAATATATTCCTTCTCTAATTTTTTCAACAATTGGTGCTGTAATTAATTTTTGTTGTTTTTTAATGTAGCATTAATTCAATCGGTGTTTTTTAAGCGAAAGTTATTTTTGGTGTTGTTTAAATTGTTGTGCTTTTAATATTTACTTCATATGTTAACAGCATATTTAGATTTTTTGATAAAATTTATTCACATCTTATACCGGATTCATTTTTAATTTTGCCGGATATGTTTTATAAATAATTTGTTATATGCGCCCGTAGCTCAACTGGACAGAGCATTTGACTTCGGATCAAAGGGTTGAGGGTTCGAATCCTTCCGGGCGTACTATTCTACAAAACAATATAAATTTTCTAAAGAGTCCTCCACTTGTTATTTTCCGAAGATCATTACAAATTTATGTACGCAGCTTTGGCAGAAGCTCAAAAAGCATTTGATGAGGATGAAATTCCTATTGGAGCGGTTGTAACGTATAAAAACCAAATAATTGGGAAAGGTTACAATCAAGTGGAAAAGCTAAAAGACGCTACAGCACACGCCGAAATTATTGCGATAACGGCCGCATCGAACCGGTTATCATCAAAATATCTTAATGAATGCGACATATATATTTCGCTTGAACCCTGCGTAATGTGCGCCGGCGCAATTTTATTATCACGCTTGAGTAATGTGTATTTTGCATCATTCGAGACTAAATTCGGCGCCGCAGGTTCATTATATAATCTGTTGGAAGATAATAAATACAACCATAAACCTAATGTTTATTCGGGATTGTACGAACAAGAATCTCAATTATTAATGAGTGAATTTTTTAAAAAAACAAGAGAAAAAAATAAATCGGTTTTATGATTGGATATTACTATCCAAATAAAATTCTTATTCATTATATTTAAATTCGTGTTTATAATAATTAATCATTCGGGATATTCTCATGCAACTCATCATATTCGGTGCACCTGGTGTTGGAAAAGGGACTCAAGCGAAAATTATTTCTGAAAAATTGAACATCCGTCACATCTCCACTGGCGATATACTGAGGGATTCAATCCAAAAAGATACGGTTACCGGGCATAAAGCTAAAGAGTATATGGACAAAGGATTTTTAGTCCCTGATGAAATTATTGGAGAACTTGTTAAAGAGGCGCTTGATTGTGAAGATTGTCATAAAGGATTTATTTTGGATGGATACCCCAGAACAATAGATCAAGTTAAAATTTTAGACAATATTCTCGCCCAACTTGGGAGAGAAGATTTTACACTTATTAAATTGGACGCTGATGTTGATCAGCTTGTGGATCGCCTTACAAGCAGGCGCGAATGTTTAAATTGTAAGTCAATTGTAAATCTTAAACTGCTGGATAAACCCGATACTTGCCCGGTTTGCGGGAAAACTAATGTATTTGCTAAAAGAAAAGATGATGACGCGGAAATTATTCGTAACAGATTAAAAATATATAATGAAACTACACGCCCAGTGCTAGATTATTATATGGGCAAAAAAACTATTGTGCGCGTTGTAGGAACTAACCCTATCGAAAAAGTAACTGAAGATATATTAGCGGCTTTAAAAGTATAATCGATTTCATTCTTTTTTAGATTTTAATTTTACTTTAACCGCTTTACCATTTTCGAGCTTTAGTATATTTGCATTCACTCTTTTGACAAGTTCGTAGTTATGCGTAGCAAAAATAACAGAAGTTCCTCTTTGACTAATCTTCCGAAGTATATCCAATATTTCTATTGATGTTTCAGGATCCAAATTTCCAGTTGGTTCATCAGCTAATATTAACATGGGGTCGTTAATTATGGCTCTTGCGATAGCAATACGTTGTTTTTCACCGCCCGAAAGCATATTGGGCATATTTTTTTGTTTATGAGTTAAACCCACTTCCGACAGCACAGT
>PGYT01000053.1 GCA_002839805.1 Ignavibacteriae bacterium HGW-Ignavibacteriae-2 | reverse complement strand
CAATGTAATGATCTTGGTGCATTCTTAAATAATGGCTGGAATATTGACCCAGATACTCTTCATGATGTCGATTATGGAGGAAACTGGGATGAGTTTGCTGTTGCTGATCCTTCACCATTTATGCTTAAAGTAGGTTTGTATCCTCCGGTAAAAGTATTTAAACATGAGATAACAAATTGTAGGACAATGTATTACTTTGCATTTGACTCGGATAATGAAAATACTCCGAACTTGAAAACGTAAATGTTTTTGAAGAATACAACCTGGTTCAAAATTATCCCAACCCGTTTAATCCGTCCACAATAATAAAATACCAGCCACCCGCGGATGGTTTGGTAACCTTAAGAATCTACGACATACTCGGCAAGGAAATTACGACTCTTGTAAACGGAAAACAGAGTTCCGGAGTTTATGAGGTGGTGTTCGACGCTTCCCAATTAGCGAGCGGAATTTATGTTTACCGACTCGATATTATTTCAGCAGCCGATTCAAAATCGGTTAATTATACTTCAGCTAAAAAAATGCTCTTGGTTAAATAATTTTTACTAAAAAAATAAATTAACGCGGGACAAGTATAATATTTGTCCCGCAGTTTAATATAATTAGTCATCTCCCCTTAAATTCATATTATAATGATTGCTCATTGAGCATATTAGTGGGTTGGTAAACACATTCTGAATTGCTTTCAGAGGTAAGCATCGGTATATTTGCGTCAATTATTTTTGAAGAAACGAGGCAGATGTTATGGATTTAAAATTAGATAAACTCCCCAATTTCGAAGGCAGGCGAGGTCCGTTATTGTTTGTAGTAATGGATGGCGTAGGATTCGGTAAACAGGATGAGAGTGACGCGGTTTATTTGGCTAATACTCCCACATTGGATAAATTGTTAAATACTCCTCTTGTAACAAAACTTAAAGCTCACGGTCCAGCGGTTGGGCTGCCTTCCGAGGATGATATGGGCAATAGCGAAGTAGGGCATAACGCTATCGGCGCCGGGCGAATATTCGCGCAGGGAGCCAAACTTGTAAATCACTCCATAAGCGCCGGGGAAATATTTAAAACAGAAAATTGGGCCAATGTTGTTAAACATGGTAAAAACGGCGGCACGGTTCATTTGATGGGTTTGCTTTCCGACGGAAATGTTCACTCGCATATGAACCATATATTCGCGCTGGTAAACGAACTAGCTAAGGAAAAAGTGCCTAAAGTACGTATGCATGTGCTGGCAGACGGACGTGATGTAGGCGAAAAAAGCGTGTTAACATATATTAACCCAACCGAAGAACTTCTTAAAAAAATATCTGAAGAAAAAGGATTTGATTATAAGATAGCCTCCGGAGGCGGACGTATGATTACAACCATGGATCGTTATGACGCCGACTGGAGTATTGTTGAACGCGGATGGAAAGCACATGTTTTGGGAGAAGGACGCCATTTTAAATCGGCGGCTGAAGCTATTCAAACAATGTACGATGAAAATCCGGCTATAACAGATCAGTATCTGGAATCGTTTGTTATAACCGACGACTCCGATAAACCCGTTGGAACTATTGAGGACGGCGACGTTGTTATATTCTGGAATTTCAGAGGCGACCGGGCGATTGAAATTTCCAAAGCGTTTGAGGCGGAAAATTTCGATAAATTCGACCGTGTAAAACATCCTAAAGTATTTTACGTTGGTATGATGGAATACGATGGTGATTTACACATCCCCTCCAATTACCTCGTTCAACCGCCAGAAATTGACAGACCGATAAATGAATATTTATGCGCCGAAGGTGTTACATCTTTCGCATTATCAGAAACACAAAAGTTCGGTCATATGACGTATTTCTGGAACGGCAACCGATCCGGCTATATTAATAAAGATCTCGAAAAATATATAGAAATCCCTTCGGACAGAATAGAATTTGATAAAGCTCCGAGGATGAAAGCCGATGAAATAACTGATAAAACTATCGAATTGCTTAAATCGGGCAAGTACAAATTCGGAAGAATTAATTATCCTAACGGTGATATGGTTGGACATACTGGAGTTGTTGCTGCTGCCATCGCGGCGGTTGAGGCTGTTGACCAGGGATTGGCCAAACTATTGCCTGTAATTGACGAACTGGATGGCATTGCGGTTATTACTGCAGATCACGGAAATGCCGACGAAATGTTTACTGTAAAAAACGGAAAGAAGGACGTTAAAACAGCTCATACTTTAAATCCTGTTCCATTTATTATTTATGACCCAAATTATTCCGGAGAATATAAAATGGCTGATATAAAAAATCCCGGATTAACGAATATTACAGGAACTTTAATTAATTTACTAGGTTACAAAAACGTTGAAGATTACGATCAGTCGTTGATTGAGATTTTATAAACAATTTAAACAGTGGTTCGGGGGTACGGAGTTTATAAAAATATTTCTCCGTGTCTCAACCGCTAATTGTTATATTAATAACCTTCTTAATTATTGCACTTGATTTTGGGGTTAGAAATAACAATTTTCGGTTCAACCTTAACCAGATAATACAGACTTTTATGATTAAAAAAATTTTAGGAATATTGGTTTTCAGTTTTATAACAATTGTCTCCACAAATGCGCAGACTGTAGTTTCTAAGTACGCCGGCGAATTTATGGCAATTGGAGTAGGCGGACGCGCTCTGGGAATGGGAAGCGCTCAGGTAGCTTTAGTTAACGATGTAACTTCCGGTTATTGGAATCCTGCCGGACTGGCAAGAATTGATTACCCTCAAATTTCACTTATGCACGAAGAACATTTCGGGAATCTTGTAAATTATAATTTCGCTTCCGTAGCAATCCCCTACGGAAAAGATATGAGTTTCGGACTCAGTGCTATACGTTTAGGTATTGACGGCATACCCGATACACGTAACGCCTTAATTGACGTACGAACGGGTGAAGTAATATATGACATCAATAATCCCAACGCTAAAATAGACCCCGATAAAATTAAGGAATTCAGCAATACAGACTGGGCAGTTTACGGTACTTTCGCCAAACGCCAAACGGAAGAATTTTATTGGGGCGCCAATATTAAAATAATTAACAGAACTCTTGCCGAATACAGCGCGTTAGGAATTGGTTTCGATATCGGCGCAGTTTATATGCCTGGTAAAAATATTTTCCTCGGCGCCAATATAATGGACGTAACAACAACTTTAGTCGCCTGGGATACAGGAAGGAATGAACTTATCTCTCCTACTGTAAAATTAGGCGGAGCTTACGCTTTTGAATTTTTCGGCGGCAGGTTATTACCCGCACTCGATATTGATATTCGTTTTGAAGGCAGAAAATTCGCGTCCAATTTAAATCTTGGACCAGTAAGTTTCGATTTCCACACCGGAATGGAGTATTTGTATAAAAATTTATTCGCTGTTAGAGCCGGATTTAACGATGTTAATCAATTTACAATAGGCGCCGGCGTAAAACTTCCCAAACTGGATATCGATTATTCATTCGCGCGTCAGGCTAATTCGGAAATTGAACGTTTACCCGACACTCACAGAATATCTATGATTCTTACTTTAGAACAACCCGGTTTTATGAGAGAAGGATTTTAATTAATACTTCTTCATAAATTCCGTTCAATTAACTTTGCCTGCGGGCATCAAATGAATTCTTTATATTAGCTACCTGAAATTATCAAATGTTAACGCGGTATAATTAAAGATGTTCATTAACCTTTCCAAAATATTTGTAATCTTTCCCAAACTGCTGGCCGCTATAACATTAATATTAAGCATTTATTCATGCAGCGGCTTATCCTCTATATACAGCTCGGATTACGCTCTCTCAGCAAAACAGGTAAAATCAAAAACTACCGATCTGCTAATTAATATTCCATTGAACTGGAAAACCTTTGACGCTAATGACAAGGAGTTTATTGATATATGGCTTTTAAATCCCGAAAATAACGCAACCATTTATTTCCAGCCGATTAATTTTCAACTGTCCCGAATACAAAACGAAAATCAGGAGTTGCAAAAAATTACTGCTTTGAACAAAGCTCTTAATAAGAGCAAAGAAACCAATTCATCAATAAGTAATGAAGAACAATTTAAATACGGCGCTTATATGTTTTACGCTTATGAAATTTCCACAGGGCAGGCTCACTCAAAAAGAATTGTAATCTTTAAGTTCAAGGATGTTTATTACCAATCTCTGGCTCAGTTGACTAATGAAACTGATAAAAGTGTTGATACAAGAGACTTATTTTCAATTCAGAACAGCATTTTAACCTCAATAAAAACTTTCAGTAAATAAATTTTTCAGACGGCAACATTTTTGTATCTCGAACATCTTTAGATATACGAAACAGCTGTATTAATGATAACGTTAGAAATATATAAGGAAATATTTTGACGCGATCCGGAAAAGATATCGTTGAGTTCACACTCATTTATAACCGCGTAAAAGTAAAGTTGTACAATTACGTTTTACGGATGATTAACGACCGGATGGCAACTGAAGATATGGTGCAAAATGTTTTTTTGAAATTCTTTGAGAATATGCGTTCAATCCGAAATAAAAGCAGTTTCAACTTCTGGATTTTCAAAACTGCTCGAAATGAAATATATACTTATTACAGGCGTAAAAAAATCCGTATCGATCAATTCGGGGTTATGGACAGCGACGAAGTTGATATTACCGATGAATTCGATTTGTTGAATGAATACGATAAAAAGGAATTAAACGAATTAATATTGCACGAATTGGATACTATGGCTTACGAACAAAGAGAAGTATTTCTGCTGAAAGAATACGCCGGATTAAGTTATAAGGAAATTTCATCGGTTATGAATATTGAAGAAAATCTTGTTAAAAGCCGGCTTTTCAAAACGCGAAAGAAACTTATAAATCGGCTGGGTCCAAAAATTTTGATTGAAAATATTTGAGGAATATTATGAAAACGGAAGAGATTATTAAAATGATTGACGAATACTTCGATGGCGAGCTTGAAAAAGGGAAAGAACCAATATTATTTACTCACCTTTCGTTAAATGACGAAAGCAGAGAATATTTTAAAGCGGCAAATAAAATAAAATCTGTAATCGGCGAAACTATTGAAGAGTTTCCCGAGGAGCTGGAAGCACGTATACTTTATTCGGCCGCAAGCAAAGAGAGCCGGTGGTTCAATTTAAATTTCAGAGGTAACTTCCCCGCTCTTCTATCCTATGCAGCAACTGTAATTTTATTGATCGTTACTCTCTTTCTCTACAGCGAATCTATTAATTATAAAAATTCTCTGGAAGTTAAAATTCAGCAAGTGAATGATAAAAATCAGATGATAGAGTTATTATTCAACTGTCTGCCGCAGGCTGAAGTAAAAGGTTCACTGGAAAATCCGGTTATAATTAAATCTAAAAGTTGAGGATACAATGAAAAGAATTTATGTTTTATTTCTACTGCCTATTCTATTTTATTCATGTTCCCAAAAACAAAATATAGAAGTAATTTCGAATCTGTCGGATCAATATCCTTCCTTATCCGAATTCGGAAAAGTGGAAACAACTGTTATTAAAGAACAGAACAGTATTATTATTGGTAAAGATTTCGGGCATGTTATAAATTCACTTGAATTAAAAGGCAATAACTTAAACCTGGAATATATGTTATGTGTAAACGAAAAAGGCAGGATAGAAAAAGTACTTGTACTGAAAAGCGGTAACACTGATATACTTTCCGAATTATTACCTTACATGGAAAACTGGCAGTTCGAAATTCTTCAAAAAGAAGGAAATGCGTCCAAATACAGGGTGGATTGGATAGTAGCTTTTAACAAGAACGAACAAGGTAAATTTGATCTGGCTTCTTCAAGTTTACCAATACCGGTGGAAAAAAACGGCGAACAATTCTTCTCTTCGGCGGAAGAAATGCCTATGCCCGTTGGTGGAATTTTAGCAATTCAGCAGAATATAAAATACCCCGAATTAGCGAAAAGAGCGAATATACAAGGACGGGTTTTTGTAAAAGCGCTTGTGGATAAAAATGGAGATGTAGTGCATACCGAAATTATCCGCGGTATAGGAGGCGGTTGCAACGAATCGGCAATGGAAGCCGTAAAAGCCACTAAATTCTTGCCGGCACGGGCACAAGGGAAACCCGTAAACGCGCAGGTTATAGTGCCCATACTTTTCAAACTACAATAAAATAAACGACAAATATTATTTAAGACTTCGACGCGTTATACGCGGTGGACGGAGTCTGTTTAAAAATGAATAATCACAAACAAAAATAGGAGCAAAACACATGAAATCAACAGTGTCTAAATATTTATCTGCAGCCGCTTTAATGTTTTTCTTATTCTGTTATAACAACTCTTATTATGCTCAGCAGAAATCGGAAAATATGCCATTACCTGTAGGAGGAGTGGAGAGTATAATGCAGAATGTTATATATCCGGAAACCGCTAAAAATGCCGGCATCCAGGGAAAGGTGATAGTAACCGCCCTCGTAAATTTGCAAGGCGATGTAATTAAAACTACGGTTGTAAGATCTGCGGGACCTGAATTGGATAAAGCCGCACAGGAGGCGATAGAAAAAACAAAATTTGTACCGGCGATAAAGAATGGTGAAAAAGTTCAGGCCGAAGTAACAATTCCGGTATATTTTAAACTTAACGAGGAAAAGAAAAATAAGGAGTGAAAAATGGCACTCAAAAAAAATCCCAAATATGATTTAAAACGTAAATATAAACGTACATTCGAGATATCTGTTATAATCGCGCTTACACTTGTAATTGTAGCGTTCAAATTTTTCCCTGAGTTTAATTCGAAGGAATATTTTGAAACTAATCCGCAGGAGTTGATTAATGTAACAGATGTAGAATTAACAAGGCAGGACGCGGCTCCACCCCCACCGCCAAAACCGCCAATTCCTATTGAAACACCATCGGATGATGTTCTTGAAGATATTGAATTTGATGAAACCGCACTCGATGAAAACGCAGTTGTCTCATACGATCCTCCTGCTCCTATTGAGGATAAAGATGAAGAGGTTGTTCCTGATTTTTTTATTGCCGTAGAGGAACTCCCTGAACCGATAGGAGGTATTGCCGGAATTCAGGCAAAAATTAAATATCCAGATATTGCCCGCAGAGCTAATGTTTATGGTTCGGTTCATTTAATGGCTTACGTCGATGAAGAAGGTAAGGTTGTGAAGGTTGAAGTTGTAAAAGGTATAGGTGCGGGCTGCGACGAGGAAGCGGTGAAAGCTGTTATGGAAACAAGATTTAAACCGGGTAAACAGCGCGGCAAACCGGTTAAAGTTAGAATGGGAATACCAATCAGATTCACTCTGAAGTAAGAACTCTAAGCCTTGAAAGTCTTCAAAAACTTCCAAGGCTTTTTTAATAAGCAAAATTATTTAATCGGCATCATTTTAGTCCTACGGAATAATTGTTCAGTCTTGATCCTAATTTCTATTGTTCTCTACTTTTACTCATTTCTGAGTTTCGCACTTCATCGCCCCATCTATCAGCAAAGAGTTTAAAGTTTTCTGAGAAACAGATTGTAAATGTTGTTTGGCAGACAACTAAAAAATATAACTTTAGATGAAATTATACAGCATTTTTTACTTATTGATTGTCTACTTTGTAATTATTCCGATCACATCATTTTAACTAAATATTCTGAATTAAATCTCGATAATATGTGCGGTGTAGGATATTATTTCTTTTCTTAAAAATCCATTTTTCAAAGATTTTTTTCCTAAGAAATTCTTTCCTCATAAAGCTTAATTGCCGGAAATCCTAAGTTTATTATGCTTAATAGGTTCTCCGGAGTAAGTTCGAAAACAGACGGGCATAAAAATTAAACTTTATTTACCACAAATTGATTTGGAAAAACAAATTTAGAAAAGGGGAAAAATGAGAATATTAACTGCAATAATAAGTATGATATTTTTAAGTCTATTTCTATCATGCGAAAAATCTAATCCGGTCAGCACTACAGATTCGGGAATAAATCCTTTCTCCAACGGCTATAACGAAAGGAATATGATAGTTGTTATCAGCGATTTACATCTTGGCGCCGACCTCACTTATGCAGAGTGCAACACAAATCGTGCTCCTCTTAAGAAACTGTTAGAACAAATTAGAGTGGCTAAAGACGTAAAGGAACTTGTCATTGCCGGAGATTTGTTTGATGAATGGTTTGTGCCGGCAACTACTGACACTTATCAAGGAAGGGATCAAACTGATTTTGTTGAGCGAATAGCAATAGCCAACAGAGATGTAATTGATGCTTTTAACAGGATAATTCAGGATGGAAATATATTAGTTACTTATGTTCCTGGAAACCATGATTTAACAATAACAGCGGAAAATGTTAAGCGTATTTTTCCGGGAATAAATCAGGCGCGGGACAATGAGCAGGGCTTAGGTACTTACTCCCCGGCGGATATGCCGTTATTAGCTATTGAACATGGACATCGTTACAATTTCTTCTGCGCACCTGACCCGATTTCCAACCAGGATATTGCACCGGGAACAATAATGCCTCCCGGATATTTTTTCACTAGAATAGCCACACTCCATGTAATTCAGAATTGCCGTACAGCGGGGGACACCATAGCAGCTGTTACCCCCAATACATCGGGTGATGAAAGTCAGGAGTTAGCATTTGCATACTGGTATATTTGGAAAAGTTTGATGACGGCGTTACCTGTGGAAAATAAGTTTAGCGATAAAATCATTCTCACCAATATTGATGGATTCAAATCGACATTTTCGATTAATGATTTTATGCCTTATCAATCAAATGCCGGCGGATTTATTTATATGAATGTATACAAGGGTATTCAGGATACGTGGAACGAAAGACAAACACTCAACCATGTGCCTGTCAATATACCGGCGAGAGAGGCTATTTTAAATGCAGCATCTAACAGTCAAACGGATAATCAGGCAGTTATACAATATTTTTTGAACCCTGGTTCAAACAAAAGAATTGTTATTTTCGGACATACCCACGATGCAAAAATTATTTCTTCATTAAACTATAATGGACTAAAATCAATATACGCAAACTCCGGAACATGGATTGATCATAACAATGTTGCTACAACAACAATGAATTTTGTAGTTATAACTCCACAGAATGCTAATGTTTCATCTCAGACTTATGTAAAGGTTTATAATTTTGAAGGCGAAGTAGTGACAAAAATGGCTGCAGACTCATTGCGTTATTAGTAGTTCGTATGTGCAAAGTTGATTACAGAATATATTATAAAAATATTTAAAATTAGTATCAGGTTATCAAATATTATCAAATAACGTTAATAAAGCCGCTTATCACAAAGCGGCTTTTCATTTCAATCATATCCCCATTGTTTTTATTAGTCCCTTGGTCTTTTCGGTCCCGCGTTGCTAACTTCCCTGCCGCGCCCAAAAACATTTATCATTTAACCAGCATCTTCTTGGCGTAGCTTGAGAAATCTTTCGCACCAATTAAAGGTGCGGCATTTAATCTATAGAAATAAATTCCACTAAATATTTCCCGTAACTTGATTCTCAATCACAAGAGTTGTTATTTAGAGCCCAAGCAATCGATTTATGTATTCCGAAAGCTGAAAAATGAGTGAATAAATCCGGTCTTCTATTTTATGGCAAGTATTAAAACCCAAGTGTATAATTGACCCCCGCTGTAATCCATCTGCCGGGCAAAGTAACACCGGCAATATCATGATATGTTTTATTAAAAAGATTAGTTGCCTTTAACGATAAATTAAAATTCGTTATAGTTTTTTGAAATTGTACATCGGTCAAAAAATGATCTTCGTAGTTAAGTCGGTCTTCGTATCGGAGAACCCAGGTGCCCGAAATATCGTAAAATAATTCGTGTGTCAAATTAATAATTGCCTGGTGTTTAAGATGATCGAGAACATAACGCGATTCAAGGTTATCGCTTTTTTTATCGGAATTAAGGTATGTGTAATTTATTCCCGCGGAAACTATCGGCAGCATATCAATCAAATGTTTTGGAAAAAAAATAAATCCCACTTCTAAACCATTAGTAATTACAGTAGTTATGTTGCGAGCCATCCATTGGGATTTATCGGCATCGCGCACCCAATCTATAATATTTTTTCCCTCCCTTCTGAATAAAGAAACAGAAGAAGAAAAAAATTCTGAGTTATAGTTTAAACCAAGTTCATAAGTAAAGGCTTCTTCCGGTTTTAGTTTATTGTTGCCGAGTGTTACAGGATCGGAATAAAAAAGATCGGTGTAGCTAGGAATTCGAAATGATTTCCCAACAGAGATAAATGTTTTTATATACGGACTAAAATTATAAGCAGCATCGAAACCAGGCCAAATCTGCCAGTTTAGGTTACTGTATTTATATACAAATCCGCCCGCGTTCAGATGAAGGTTTCCGAACAAATCCCATATGTGCTCAAAAAACAATCCTTGTTTCTGCCGGTTGTGTTCACCAAGATTGTTGCTTGTAATTTCGTCGGTCGAAAATTCTATCCCCAATGAAGTTGAACCGACGTTTGATTTAATAGTAGTTTGTAATTCGGCGCCGTAAATATTTGTTTGATGTCTGTTGCGGTAAAACGAAGGATTAAATTTATTTAGCACGAATTCATCGTCATTGCGGCGCCAGTAAAGTTTGGGTGTAACTATAAAATTTTCGCGACCAATATCCGCTGAAATATTAACGATTTTTGTAATCGTATGTTCCGCCTGATCTGGAAATCGTGAGGTATAAAAACTGTTAGCGCCAAAATCTTTTTCAATAAATCCAAGTAATAAGTTTACTGCTCCGGCAGTAAAAGAATAGTTACCGGTGTAATTGATTGCTGTCTGTTCAAATTCAGTGTTACGTTTGTATCCGTCGGATTTACTTCGATTAAACGACAGGCGGTTATTAAATCCGTCGAAGCCATAACCTCCTGAAATTCCGGCACTGTAAAAATTATGCTGTCCGGCAAAAGACTCAAGTCTTAGTTCCGAAGGCGTATTTTTTTTTGTTATAATGTTAACAACACCGCTAAAAGCGTTGGGACCGAATGTTTTGGAAGCCTGCCCTTTTACAATTTCTATTCTTTCTATGTCGTTAACGCTAAACGGAATATTAAGATTATGATGCCCGGTTTGAGGATCTGTCATTTTAATACCGTTAACGAGTATAAGTGTTTGTTCAAATGATCCGCCGCGCAGTGAAATATCTGCTTGAACTCCTTCGGCTCCGCGCAGTTTAAGATCTACTCCTGAGACATATTGAAGCAAATCCTGAATTGTGTTAACCGGTAACAACATCATTTGAGCGCCGCTTAGAACAATTACATTACGGGAAGAATTATCCATACTAATTGGACTTCTTCCGCCGGAGACAACCACATCGTTAAGTTTATATTCATTTATATTTTGCGAATAAATATTTGATAAAACAAAAAACAACAGAACACTAAATGCTCTATTAAACATATAATACACCTTGGGAATATTAAAAAAGATTATAAATAAGAGGGAAGGATTATCGCGCAGGGGCAGTGATAGAATCTATCACTGCATAATAGGGCTGTGCGACGTTTGATCAAAGAACCGAAAATCTAAGTAAAAATTAAAGATTTATTATATCATTATAAAGAATGAATGCCATTAAAATCATTAACAATACGAATCCAGCGTTCTGAATCGCAATTTTAAATTTAAGGGGCAATTCCTTTCTGATAATTCCTTCTATAAGAATTATAACGAAATGTCCTCCGTCTAAAACCGGGAACGGCAATATATTTAATAGAGCTAGGGTTAAACTTAAAAGCGCAAGAAATCTTAGAAAAGAGATTATTCCCAAATCAGCCGAACGAGCAGCGAACTGCGCAATTTTAACCGGTCCGCCAAAAGCGGATCCAAATTCTATATCTCCTTTTATAACGCTTCCAATGGAACTGAACGTAAGCACCGAGTATTGCACAATATCCTCAAGACCAAGTCCTATTGAAGGGAGTAAACCATATGTTATATAATCGACTTCACCCGTATATGCGTCTCCAATTCCTATTCCAATTTTACCGTCTATGCCGGGAGTTACAGCTGTTCGAATAGTATCTTTACCTCTTAAAATTTCAAGAGGCATTTTAACATCACCATGTTTGGAAATAATTTCTATCGCTTCGGCGCTTGAATTAAGTTCAACTCCGTTTAATGATAAAAAAACATCGTAGGCTTTAATACCCGCGTCGCCGGCCGGCGAATCTTTAACCACCATTGAAATCATCGGTCTTGAATCGCCTAAAGGTAAAAGAACAGGTTCCTGCGCAGCATCCGAAATTAAACTCCCTTTTACATTCAAATCCACTACTTCATTACCGCGTTGAATTGAAACGTTTTTATCACCGCCCAGGTCAGTTAAAACCAACTTGTTAAGAACGTCTTCCCAATGCTCGGGTGTTTTACCTTCAATTTCTAAAATTTTATCGCCTGTTTTAAATCCGGCTTTGGCTGCAAATGAATTCTCCGTTACAAGCCCAACTGTAGTTGTTTTAAGAACTTGTTTACCCTGATAGAAGTTAATTGCGGCAAATACAACCAGAGTAAGAGTAAAATTCATCATTACACCGGCGGTAATTACAAACAATTTTTGGATCGTGGATTTGGCTCTGAATTCGTAAGGTTTTGGTGCTTCTTTTAGAAATTTATTGTCGAAACTTTCGTCTATCATTCCCGCGATTTTTACATAACCGCCCAAAGGAAGAAGCGAAAGTCTATAATCTGTATGTCCCTGCTGATCGAAATCCTTAGGAAGATCCCCGATAGTAAATCCATTAATTTTATTCCATCCGATTAATCTTTTTCCGAATCCTATTGCGAATACATCAGTTTGCATTCTACAGATTTTTGCGGCTAAAAAATGACCAAGTTCGTGTATAAAAACTAATATCCCGATGGTCAAAACAAAATATATTACATAATCCATTAGTCTACTCCAAAAATTATCATTTCATTTAAAAATGAAATAATTCATATAAATATTAATAGCTTTTATTAACCGAAGTATACACTTCGCATTTTTAATTATAAGTTAACGCCAGTTCCCGTGTTTTACGGTCACATTCAAAAATTGTTTCAATATCGGGATGAGAAACTTTTTCTATCTTATCCAAAGATTCAGAAATAACTTTGGGAATATCCAAAAATTTTATTTTTTCATTTAAGAACATCTCCACGGCAATTTCATTTGCCGCGTTCATTATGCAGGGAGCTGTTCCACCGATCTGCATCACGTCAAAAGCAATTTTCAGACACTCAAACTTACGAAAATCAGGTTCAAAAAACGTTAGTTTGCTAATTTTGCACAAATCAGTCTGAGTGTAATTGTTTTGCAGCCTGTTTGGATAAGACAAAGCATAAATTATTGGAAGCTTCATATCGGGTTTGCTTAACTGCGCTTTAATGGATCCATCAACAAATTCCACCATCGAATGGATGATGGACTGCGGATGGATAACAACATCGATTTGATTTTTAGGCAGATTAAAAAGCCAATGCGCTTCAATTACTTCCAAACCTTTATTCATCATGGATGCGGAATCTATAGAAATTTTGTTTCCCATATCCCAGTTAGGATGATTAAGAGCATCTGCCACGGAGACTGATTTTAAGTCTTCAAAAGTATTCTCCAGGAAAGGTCCTCCGGAGGCAGTAAGTATCAATTTGCCCACTTCAGAAGTTTTTTCACCTGCAAGACACTGAAATATTGCGCTGTGTTCGCTATCCACCGGAATTATTTCTGAAAAGTATTTTTTTGCCAAATCCATTATAAATTCGCCGGCAACTACCAATGTTTCTTTATTTGCCAGAGCTATTCTTTTCCTACGTTTAATTCCTTCTATAGTGGGTGATAATCCGGCAAAACCAACAAGTGCCGATAAAAGAATATCATAATCGGCATTTTTTGTTGCGGTAATAAGACCTTCCTCTCCTTCAAGTATTTCGATTTTGTCACTTGATCGTAATGCAAAATTTTTAGCAGCCGACTTATCGCTGATTACAACCCATTCCGGTTTAAATTCCTCAACCTGTTCCATCAGCAAATCTATATTGGAATTAGCGGTTATTCCTGAAACACGAAACAAATCAGGGTAATCTCTTATAACATTTAATGTATTTACACCAATTGAACCTGTTGAACCTAAAATAAAAATTTTTTTCATTCCGCCTAGCTGCTAAATTATTCTGTTAAAATTAGTTAATAAAACTAATAAAACACACGCAATTTTTTATATCACAATAATTGATAATTATTTTCTAATTGTTTTTCCACTACATTATTTTAGATCTTAATAATTGATTTAATAATTTCATTATTATTAAATATTCAATTATATCTCTTCAGTTCCGATTATTGTAAATTAAATCAAAAAGTCCTTTTTTATTTGCAAATTTTAAGATTTTGTAAGATATTGAAATTCTAATTGAGGTATATTAAAGATAAACGACATCAATAACTCCCGGCCTATAATTATAATGGAGCAGGTGATGAAAAAAAGACTTATCGCATTAAGTTTTATTTTTTTGATGATTTTAAGCCAATCTGTATTTTCTCAAGTTTCGCAAGATAGTTGGAATTTCAGTTTCGGATTTTCCTATCCCAGATATCAAGGTACTGATTTACGCCCTCTGGACTCAAATTACGGTGGTTTTTTAACATTACAGCGAAATTTTTCAGAAAATATCGGATTAAGATTAGGCGGATATTATTTTAATATCTTTGGCAGAGTCCCCGGTGGAATTTACACTTATGCAAACGGAGGCGCTGTTATAAGCGGCACAGAGGAAATATCAAATATTTTAATTGGGGCGGATTTGGATCTCATTTATTATTTCGCTCCCTGCAGTCCAGTTTCCCCTTATGCCCTGTTTGGAGCCGGAGGTGTTCATTTCGATCCGGACTGGAGCGGTATAATAAATCCATCCGCCAAGGCTAAAGTTACCGGGCAGCTAAATATGGGATTAGGTGTAGAAATCGGTCTTGACGCCGATTGGAAATTGAAAGCCGAAGGAAGCTATCATTCAATTGACGGAGAGGTTGACGGGATAATCAATAATAACAGGCAGGGTATTTTCGGATCTAATGCTGACGGGTACATGTCATTCAATATCGGATTTACAGTATATTTTTCAAAAGGCAAACCATCCGCGTTCTGTCAACTATATAATGGATTAAGTGTTGAAATGCCCGACCTTGGCAATCTGGCCACTAAAGATGATATAGAAGAAATTGTAAAAAAATATATTCCCAAAGAAGTGATCAAAGAAGTTGTTGTAGAAAAACCGGTGGCAACTGGTCAAACAAGAGACAACAGATGGATTCTTGTTGGTGTAAATTTTGATTTGGGCAGTTCCAAACTAAGACCGGAATCTTATCCTGTATTATTCCACGCAGTTCAGGTATTACTTATGAACTCTGAATTAAAAGTTGAAATTCAGGGGCACACGGATAACATTGGTTCCGAAAAAATGAACTATAATTTATCCGAAGAACGCGCCAGAGTTGTTAAAAATTATCTTATGGCGCGTGGTGTTGAAGCCTCCAGATTAAAATCAGTAGGCTACGGTGAATCAGATCCAATCGCCGATAATAAAACTGCAAATGGAAGATCTATGAACAGAAGGATTGAATTCAAAGTTATCAAATAATTTTTGATATTAAATTTTATTTTTGAGTAAAATTGATACCCGCTCACTTTGTGCGGGTTTTTTGTATTTTAAGGCACGTTAATGCTGACTATTTTACTGCTCATTAACAATTAATCGGAACAATCGGCTTGCAAGAGACAATTAATGAAAAATTTATTTTTACTACTTATTATGCTTTTGCCACCATCAGGATTATACTCCCAAAATGTCGAGTCGGAAGTATTTGAAACGATAACTTTGTCGGCCGGATATAATAAAAACATATCAATGGGGGAATTAAATAAATATTGGAACGCTGATAAAGGAGCATCTCTAAAAATTGAATCCCCTTTTTATGCCGGGTTATTAGGGGTTGGAGTTGACGGACAATTATTTACAAGTAATAGTTTATTACAGCCAGATTATAAATCTTTTTTTATTTATATGTATTGGCAATATCAACTAAAATTGTTATTTAACACCTCTCTTCGTGCTGGGGTAAAATTTGGTTCATATGTTATGATTTTTAACGATGTTACACTTAGTGAATTTGAGAGTAATGAGAGTGAACTCGGTATAGGGGCTTCTTTTCAATATGACATTCCGGTATCAAAAATATTTACATTTTATGTACAATCCGATTTTGTTACTGTGTTTACTATGAAAAGAATAAAATTATTTAATGCCGGCGCTGGAGTATCTTACAATTTTACATCACCTGAATGGATAAAGGATATTCTGAATTGAAAATAAAGTTCGAGATAATACTGATTATTTCAGTTTTTTTATTTGCTGAAATTTCGGCTCAATCCTATGACAATTTAAACTCAGAAATATTTACATCCGAAGATATAAAATCCTCAGGGATAATTACTCTGAATGATATTTTTGACCTTTCTATCCGATGGAATAAATCCACAATTAACGGATATTCGAACAGAGCTTCGGGCAATTTATTATCCACGTTTCAAAGACAAAATTTTCTCGTGCTAGTTAACGGACAAAAAATTGAACTTAATTTTTTAGACGAACAAAACCTCGACATACTGCCGTTTACAATCGATCAGATTGATACTGTTATTTTCGTAAATACTCCACGAAATTATAAAGGATTTTTTACAGAAAAAGGATTAATAGAATTTATTTTAATCACACCCTCAAAAGGTTTTTCAATAAGCGCTATGGAAAGTATCGGAAATAAAGTTGGGGACCCCGGCCCATACGCTTATACTCAATACAATACTCCTAATATCGATAAACTCGGTTTTCTTACCGGGGTTTCTGTTAAAACAAAAGGTGAGAACTGGAGCTTGAATTCGAACCTTAAATATTTTGAAAATTTTGTGACTGACGGAGCAATTAAGAACAGAATTTCTTTGTTAAGCGATAAACAAAAAGAGAGACTGCTGGGAACAAACCTAGATCTTTCGTATAATTTTTGGGGCGGCTCGCACAAATTATTGTTCGCTTACAGTGAAGACGCTGATTTTTTCTTCTTCCCCCCTTTCGGCAATGAGGTCCCTTCAAAAAGATTTTTCAGGCATGTAGGATTTTCCGGGAACATTCCAGTTTCAAACAGTCTTTTATATGCATATTCTATAATAAAAAGTATAAACGATCTAGGAAGGTTAGATAAAGAAAACGTCCTTGGATTTAATTTAAAAATTAATTCTACGCATATAAATTCATCACTGCATTTTTCTAAAAATAATTTCAATTCCGCTATTGGAATTAATTTTGATAAATACGACGCCAATAAATCCGGATTAAATAATGATTTGCTTGTAAATCAGGTCAAACTATTTTTTGATCTAAATTTCAATTTTAATTCCGGAATAAGTCAGTTTCTCGGAATTACTCTGCAAAAAAGCGGTGGAACAAATACTTCAAAAGGTTATTTTATTACACAGTGGAATTTTTTAAGTAAACATTCATTACTGCTTTCGGCTTCATTATCTGCCAGAGACGTGTCAGAAGACTTGAACTATTTCACCTGGGCTACCCCGGAATCCCCGATTTTTGAAAACACGGAAATTGATTATGTTGATTTCGAACTTAACAAACCGTTAAAAACTTATACATTAGATTTCACATACGGTTTTCAGGAAAACAAAAATACAAAATTTTCCATCGGTGGTTTTTTGAGGAATTTTAAAAATTTTTATATAGAGGATTATGTATACAATTTTTATGGAAATGATAAATTATTAAAACCTTTTGGCGAAATAGCACACAACCAAAAACTAACAGCCGCGGGAGTAAATTTTCAGGCATATTTTATATTCCCCGCAAATATTACAAACAAAATTGATTATATGTACCAGAAATATTTAAGCGGCACTGAAAGCATCATAAATGAATGGGAAAAATTTCCAAGACATAAAATTGTTTATCAATTAAATATACGTCCGGCCGAAAATTTTGGGTTGGGATTAAAACTCACATATTTATCAGAAACATTCTGGAACGAGTATATTTATTTAGAAACTCAGTCAAATTCTTTTTACAATTACAGGTTGGATGAAAAATTATTACTCGATCTATCCATTCAAAAATCGTTCTGGCAAAATAAAATATGGACTAATATTTTATTTAAGAATATATTCAATCAGAAAGAATACTATAATCCAATTGGTGTAAATCTCGGATTAAGATTTTATCTGATAGTACAGTTAAAATTAAATTCATTATTCAACTAGATTATAAAACTATGAAAACATCTACAACTTTAAGAAGTGGCGTAATTATAATTTTTACGCTTTTGTTTATTTGCTTAAATTCAACTTTTAAAGCACAAACAATTATAAATTGGCGTAAACAAAAGAGTGCAATAAATAATCTGACCCGCACAACTTTAAGCGGAAAATTGATTCATTTTAAAAAGGACGCCGATTCCTTTCTATTGGTTTCATCAAATGTTTACAGTAACCGTAATTTGGGAGCAATTAATTTTAGAACAAATAACGCTTTCTCTGAAAGTACTGCACCAAGTAAAAGTTTATTTGAAGCAAAATCAATTCTATTATTAAATGATATTCAAAAAACTGATCAGTTAGAACTGCGCGTTCAGACTGATGAAGATGAAAGCAAAAAAACAGGCGACAACAACAGATCTTTTTTTAAAAGCGATCTATTTTATTTTATTGGAGCCACGGCGCTGGCAACAACTTTTTATCTTATTTGGTCTGACGACAACAATCAGGTATCAAAAAAAACATTCGGTATTCCCCCTAAACCTTAAAGAAAACTTATGAAAAAGTATATATTAAATATTCCAAAATTGTTATTAAGCTCAATATTAGCATTTCTTATCTTCAACACTGTTGAGGCTCAGAATATTCCAATATTGCTCTCACCGGAAAATAACTCGCGTTATTTACCGACTCAGAAATTAAGATTAACATGGTTCGAGTCTACAGGAGCTAAAACTTTTCAGGTGCAGGTAGCAACATCCCCATCATTTACTCCTCAAACGGTTAAGTTCGATTTTGTTAGAAACTCTAATGAAATTGTTTTATCGGATTTGCCAAATAATACAAATTATTGGTGGCGCGTAAGAGTATCGGATTCTGATATATGGTCGGAAACATGGAAGTTTACAACCACTGTTCTTCCAAGACAGGTTAAAGCGATTAGACCTGTAAATCGTTCGAATAATCAGAATCCGGATATAATAATTTTCGAATGGGAAAAAGATTCAGCCAACGTTAAATATAACTTTCAACTTTCATCAAATCCCGGTTTTCCGGATACACTTAGAAATGTTTTTGTTAATACCGATTCCACCGAAATCACTTATCTGGCTTCCGGAAGATTATATTATTGGAGAATTAAATCATATAATATAGATGATGTACCAGGACAATGGTCTGAAGTTTATAGTTTTAAAACTCAGCTCCCAAAAGCATCTTTAATTTTTCCAACAAATTTTAGCGGTAATCAGGATACCTCATTAACATTCCGATGGGCTAAAGTTGAAATAGCAAGCATGTATGATTTCCAGATTAGTTTTAGCGATAGTTTCAAACTTGGCGATATAATTGAGAACCGATCGACGCCCTACACACAAATAAAAGTGAACTCCCTTTTAAGCGATACGATCTATTACTGGCGAATTAAAGCAAGAAACGCTTTCCAGGACACAAGCAGATGGTCGGAACCGTTCGCTTTTAAAACAAAACTAAGTAAACCAACCTTAGCGGAACCTTCAAATAAATCGAGAAATCACGAAAACCAGGTATTGCTAAAATGGAACGCGACAAAACTTTTTGATTTATACAGAGTGCAGGTTGCGACCGATACGATTTTCACTAAAATAATTTCGGATTCATATACAGAAAATACTTCAACTAAAATTCTAAATCTGAAATATAACACGAGATATTACTGGAGGGTGAATACGCGGAATGCCGTAGGTGATTCCAGTTCTTGGGCTAAATATTTTTCCTTCAAAACAAGGTTAATACAACCTGAACTTATAAGCCCAGAGAATAATTCAGTTCAGCTCTCCGGCGATTCAAAATTTTATTGGAGTAAAGTAGACAGTGCGGAATTTTATTATTTCCAGTTTACAGAAGACAGTTTATTCTCCTCAAACCAAATTGACAAATCTGTAAAAGAAACTTTTATAGAAGTGAAATCTTTATCCGCCAACAAACAATATTTTTGGCGGGTACGGGCAGCAAACAGTTTTTCCGATACCAGTTTATGGAGTAAACCATTCAGACTAAATACTTCGGTTTTTACATTTCCCCGAATGAGTATTGATACTACAATAAATTTTTCGATGCTTGCTGTTGATACCGTTGCTTCATTTGTAATTAAAAACAATTCGAGTTCTTTGGCAGTAATTGATACCATTTTCGCCAGTCCCGATACTTTATTTAAAGTGGATAAAAACTTTTTATCAATTCAGCCAAATGGATTTGGTACATTAAAAATTATCGCTGATACATCAATTATTAAAACCGGATTGTACAGCGGTTACATTGGTTTAATTAAATCTTTATCCGAATTTGAAGATACTGTGAAGATTCCTGTTAAATTATTCTCGCAAAAAGCGGTTGCTACAATATCAATTGATACGCTCGCCTTTGATACAACAAACTCCGTTATTCCATCAAATAAAAATTTTATGCTGAGCAACAGGCTCGGTAACGTAACTCTTTCATTAAAAGAAATTAAAATTGAAGGTCGCGACGCAAAAGCTTATAAACTGCTAACTGAAATTAAAAATATTAACGCGCGTGATTCTGTGGCTTTAACTATTAAATTTGATCCAGTTCGGTTGGATTCTAACATTGCGGTTTTAGTTGTAAAGTCCAATTCGTATCCGAATAATTATTTGCGGCTGCCAATAACGGGAATCGGGAAAGGCGGCTTGTTATCTGAATCAACAATTACACAGTTTTCGAATTTTAAAAACAACTTATTGTATGGTTTAACGGAAAAACAAAAATCCGTTATACTTAAAAATGAGGGAAACCAGCAGCTCGAAATTAATTTTGGACTTGTAAAAAATTATTTCAGGATTATTCGTCAATCGAATGAAAATATAAAATTGCAGCCGGGAGACACCGCGTCAATAAAATTATTTTATATAACACCAAATTTTGATTCATTAAATATAGACACATTGTATGTCTATCATACCGGTATCGGGAAAAAATTGTTGAAATACGCATTGAAAGGTTCATTCGACAGCACAAAAGCTGTGAAGTTGATAATCTCGAAATTGAAGATTGATGATAAAAATTTGGATCAGGTGATTGACGGATTTACAGTTCCTCAGAATACATCAATAGTCTCAAAATTAACTTCCGAATTATTCGCAGACGAAACTAATCTCGATTTCAGAATAGGATATTATACCGGTGGTCCGGGCACTAAACTGCGATCGGTAAAATCAATCGATAAAAAATTTATTATACCGTATCAGAATGTGGATCAACGTGGTCTTGTTTTTAAAGGTGAAATTTTTACCGGAGGCGCGGCTAACCAATTAATTGATTCTATAACTGTTTTTGATCTTATTGATGTACAGGTTCTATTGAATAAATTTAGAACTTCAGACATTTTAGTCCCGGCTTCAATACCGGCGGAGTTGCCGGATAAAGCCGACGTCAACTGGGTATTGTTCGGATATCCGTTCGAACAGATTTCATCAGATTCCGTTTTTAAGAATTTAGACAAACCGAATAAAATGGAAGACGGCAAATGGGTTGTATATAAATATAACGGCGAAGAATTCAGTTTTGCCGATCAATCCTTTTTAACAGCGGGTAAAGCTTACTTTATGGCTCAGGCAGTAAGCCAACAATTAAACCTGGCTTATACTTATAATAATACTGTAACAACACGAAAACTCAGTGATGATATTGTAAAGCTTGAAACAGGGATTTGGAAAACATTTACAAGTCCATACACGTTTGTGGTAGAAGTTGATACTCCGGCTGTAATTTACAGGTATGATACAAACTCCAAATCGTACAGACTTACAAATATTATGCTCCCCGGAGAAGGATATTTTATTCCGCCCCAAATTGATGAATTACATTTAAAAACATTTGGCGAGTATTTTCCGGTTTTATTTCCAAAATTGATTTCGGATTCGGACTGGCATTTGACTTTACGGGCGTCGGACAATTTTAAGAATGAAGAATTGTTTGTTATCCCTGCAAAATCTAATACGCTCCAGAAAACAAATTCTGATAACCTTCTCTACTTGCAGGCTCCGAAAGTTGATACATATTTTGATTTTTATTTAACGGGACGGGATGAACAAAAGTACACCACGGGAATTACCCGGGAAGGGTTTAACAGAAAATGGAGCGTTGTTTTAAAATCAAGTTCTACCGAGGAAATTTCAGTTCAAATTAATCATTACGGAAATTTCCCCCAACATTTTAATTATGTTTTGATAGATGATCAAAACAACAGAATTGCGAATAATAATTTATTACTCGGAAAAAATGAAATTAAAAATTTTACATTGCTTGTCGGGACTAATGAATATATAAATGAGCAAATGATTTCATTAAATTCGACAGCCAAACTGGAATTCCGACTCGAACAAAATTATCCTAATCCATTTAATCCATCGACCACAATAGAGTATACAATTCCAAATTCGCATTTAGGTGATGGGAATTC
>PGYT01000052.1 GCA_002839805.1 Ignavibacteriae bacterium HGW-Ignavibacteriae-2 | reverse complement strand
TTTTTATCTGTAGTGTTTTCGGCTTCATCCAGTCTACCAAGAATAATTTCTTTCAACTTTATTTCCGATTTCAAAACATAATTATCACGTAATTGTTCTGATGCGCATAAAAGTGCAGTATTTCTGACATTTTCGTTTGTATGGTTCAGGTATTCGTCAATTACAAATAGCTCTTCCCCTGCGTTATGTTCGAATATATAATTAAGCGCTTCCATTCTTAATTCAGCATCATCATTAAAAATCAATATTTCCGAAATTCCAATTAACTCTTCATCGTAGTAATAATGAACATTTCGGAGAGTCGCAATTTTAACATCCGCAGATCCGCTCTCCAAAAGTTTTTTATAAGCCGGTATAAAATTTTCGTTTTGAACTTCTCTTATCATTTTCAGAATTTGTATAATTTGTTTATCGCTACCTGTTTCAAGTATTTTAAACAGACTGCTCATTACGGATTCGTTATTTAAATCGGGTATTTTCTTCTTTACATCCTTATCCACATCTATTTTTATTCTGAACGATCTTATATATTCTTGTCGTACTTTCTTTGCCAAATAGAACCATGCAATTAAGAAAATGATTGTAAGCAAACTGATATACTGGATATTCAAACCCAGAATACCGGCGAATAAAATCAAAATAATTCCACTTATACCTGTGGCGAAGCTATCAACAAAAATATCTATAAACGATTTTGCCTGATTTTTTATTTCGACGGGAATTGGCAATGCGAGCAATTCCATGCCCGCTTTATTTATCGATTGTTTCAGACTTCCGTCATTAATTTTTAATAATATACCAGCCCATAACATAGGGCTAATAAAAATAGCTGTTGCTCCAATAAAGATACCGGCCGGCAGAAAGAAAAGCGACGTTCCTACTCCGAATATTCCTACAACGCGGCGTGTTACAAATAATTGAATAATAAGCGAGGCTATATTAAGATTCGAGAACCAAAACCCGAAAAATGCTGTAAGCTGATCGGCGTCTTTAATTTCCGCTGAGGCGATAGCGCTGAATTGATAATCTACAAGTTTTGCAACAAGCACACTTATACCCACTATGCTTGCCATATAAACTAAATGACGTGAACGTCTAATTAAATTTATTGGATGATCGGCAAATGTAAATATCCTTTTCTTTCTTTGAAACCTTGTTTGATAATCTATTATATAATTCTTCCAAACGTATTTTGTTATTGGTACGCAGGCTAAAATGAATAGCACGCAAATTAGCAACAGATTTTCACTGCCTAAAAATTCCACGCTTATTGTTGTAAGATATCCGCCGAATATACCTCCGGATATCGCGCCGGCGCCGATAAATCCGAACAGACGTTTTGCTTCCCGTGCATTAAATACAAGGTTTGCTAATATCCAAAATTGTGACGCGGATAATACGGCAAAAATAGATACCCATAAATAAAACAAATATAAAACCCAGCCCTCTAAAAAATTAAACAACAACAATGCCCAGAAAATGATAAAAGCTATGGTTGATGAATACAATGTGAAGAGGATTATTTTATTTACAGGATATACTTTTAAATATCTGGAATAGATTGTAGAAACAACTGCGGCCATTACCGCCACCATTATAAAGGCATATGGTAATTGTTCCACTCCGAATTTATTCAGGAATAATGCTGTTGCGGTTGGTTTTACTATCAACAAAGCGGAAATTATAAAAAAAATGTAAAAAAACATCAATAAGGTGCGTTTAACTTCACCTTCTTTAATATCGAAGGCACGTTTTAAAAACTCATTAAAAAGATCAACTAAATAATCCATTAAGTCTGTCTGTTTATTATCCTTTGGCAGTTTTCAAAACATCTTCAATAACAGGAACAAGATCTCTGCAAATTTGTTCACCGTTCGGGTCATCTATTAATGCTACTAAAATATATCTTCTCCAGCCGTTATCCCAGACTAAAATTGAATCCGAGTGATAAGATTGCCAACTTCCGGACTTGCGATACAATTTAGCATCTGGAGCGAGTTTTTCTAATGTATTTACAAATTTATGGTGTAATTCCGGATCCGACATTATTTCGAGCATTTCTTCGGATCGTTCAAAATTAACCAAGTTGCCAAAAGCAAGTAAGTAATAGAAACGGCATACCTGAGTTACTGTAGCGGCATGACTTAATCCTTGTAACGGATCCGGATATCGGGGTCCGTCTTTAGCGTATCTTTTGCCGACCCAAAGTCCGCCGCCGTAATCTTCATCATATAAATCATATTTCGGATCTGTTAATACAGATTCAATTTTTTTGTATCCTAATCTATCAATCATACGAGTGGAGGCTTGATTATTCGATTGACTGATCATAATTCTCAGGTCGTTCATAATATCTTCTGTCGGCTCTAATTCTCCTTTTTCAATTGAATCGAATGAGGCCAACAATACAGCAATTTTGGGCAGACTTGCGGCGTACATCATTTCATCGCCATTCATTCGGGCGAATTTTACATTGTATGGATCACTAATATCTACAAGTCCAACAGCCATTTTTTTGTTACTGATTAAACTTTTCCACTTTGGATGTAATTTAATTTTATTTTCAAAAATTCTTTGTAACCTGAGGTCTACTACATTTCGGAGAGATTTTATTGAACTTCTTGGGACATCGTACGGAAGAAATAAATTTGTTTGAGTGTTTTTTTTGTTTCCGGCGGGAAACGATATCGTAAAAATAAAAAATAAAATTAAAACCGCTCTCATGCATTTCTCATAAAATTATAGCGTGGAAATGTATATAAAAGAAGAAAAAAACGGAAATGAAATCGTGAAGACTTACAAGTGCGTTTTATTGAATGATTAGCTGTAAATACTTTATCTGTAATTAGTTATATTTACTAAAATATATACATAAAATTAAACCAGCTGCTAATTTAGAGAAATTAAGATATAAAGGATGATTGATAGGGTACTTAAGTAATGGTTAAAACAAATGTTATCAGACTACTTGAATTGCGCAATATCAAACATACAGTTAAAGAATATATGTTTGATGAAAATGAAATTGACGCGGTTTCGGTTGCTAATAAAATTAATGCAAATCCTGAACAGGTATTTAAAACACTCCTGACACGCGGGGATAAAACCGGTCCGGTGGTTTTTGTTATACCCGGTAATTTTTCTTTGGATCTTAAAAAAGCTGCAAGTATTAGTGGAAATAAAAAAATAGAAATGATAAAAGAAAAGGAATTATTTCCATTAACCGGATATATAAAAGGGGGCTGTTCTCCGATTGGTATGAAAAGAAATTTTAAAACATTTATAGATGAAACCGCCCAAATGTGGGAAAACATTTACGTTAGCGCGGGATTGCGTGGGCTCCAGGTTTGTTTAATCCCGGATGATCTGAAAAATGTTTCCGAAGCGGATTTTGGCGATTTAATTTAATTCTTAATCTTATTTCCATTTTCTTAATTTTTTTATTATACTTACAAGCTAGAAATTAGGAGATAAAATGGCTAAACAACAATCATTTGCTGACAAAGCTAAAAAGAAAGATAAAGCTACCCTTATGACGGTAAAATTCGTCAAAACTATCAAATCCGATAAAGGCAGCTACAAATTCCAGGAAAGATTGGTCAAATTAGACGATATCAGTAAAGTTACTGAGTTAAAATAAAAGCGGCTTAAACCGCTTTTATTTTATTCAGTAAAACCATCAATTATATCTTCAGTCTGTTTCAATAATAATAAAATTTTAGTATCTTCTTTAACCGCGCAAAGTAGCTATACTTCATAAAATTAAATTGCAACAAATTAAACTCTACGCTTTGCGTAAACAGGTTTTTTGCCGTTTGTCCGATATTTATTAATAAATAGAAATTAAAAGAAAGGTAATGACTATGATAAATGAGAGAAAAATGAAATTTTACGGGATTAGTCATATCGATAAGTTACCCCAATTAAAAAAATTGTCCGATCAGCAGCGATTCGAAATAAAAGTTGTTTCAAATATTCTTCCATTCAGAACCAATAATTATGTAGTCGAAGAACTTATAAATTGGAATAATGTTCCCAATGATCCTATGTTCCAATTAACTTTTATGCAGAAGGATATGCTTCAGTTCGATCATTATAAAAAAATGGCAGAAATGTTAACAAACGGGAGCAGTAATGAAGAAATTAAAGCTTCTGCTGACTCAATAAGGTATGAACTTAATCCACATCCGGCGGGACAATTAACCGCAAACGTTCCTCTATTAAATGGACATCCTGTAAGTGGTGTTCAGCATAAATACAAAGAAACATGTCTTGTCTTTCCCTCAAGCGGTCAAACATGCCATGCATACTGCACATTTTGTTTCAGGTGGGCCCAATTTGTGGGAATGAACGATCTTAAATTTGCTACAGGAGAATCACGGAGATTTCAGAAATATTTAAAAGCTCATACAGAAGTTACGGACGTTCTTTTTACCGGCGGGGATCCTATGGTTATGTCACTTAAAAAACTTGAAACTTACATTCTTCCACTGCTTAAACCAGAGTTCGATCATATTACAAATATAAGGATTGGCACAAAATCATTGGCTTATTGGCCTTACAAATATGTAACGGATAAAGATGCAGATGGAGTTATAAAATTATTTGAAAAAGTTGTAGAGTCGGGTAAACATCTTGCAATAATGGCTCATTTCAGTCATTGGGCAGAACTGCAAACCGATGTTGTTAAAGAAGCAATTAAACGAATTAGAAATACTGGTGCTGAAATCAGATCTCAGTCGCCTGTACTTAAACATATAAACGATAAACCTGAAGTATGGTCGAGAATGTGGAAAGAACAGGTTTCATTGGGCATTATACCTTACTATTTCTTTGTTGAAAGAGAAACAGGGGCAAAGCACTATTTCGAAATACCGATTGCCAGAGCTTTTGAAATTTTTAGAGACGCTTATACAAAAATATCAGGATTGCACAGAACTGTGCGCGGTCCTTCTATGTCGGCAAATCCCGGTAAAGTTGTTGTGGAAGGTATAGCTGAAATTCATGGTGAAAAAGTTTTTGTTCTCAATTTTCTGCAAGGCCGTAATCCTGATTGGGTTAAACGTCCGTTTTTCGCAAAGTACGATGAGCACTCCACCTGGCTTAATCAATTAAAGCCGGCATTTGGTGAAAGTAATTTTTTCTTTGAGGAAGAATTGGAAAATATGCTAAGTGATAAGAGGGAACAGATTACTATTGTAAAAGAAGGATTTGTTTCAGGAGCAGCATAAAAATAGATTTATAATAAAAAAGGCCGACAATAAAATCGGCCTTTTTTTTATACACTGAAATATTTTATCCCGAAACAACTTCCAAAGTTGGGCTGATTTCTCTTCGTAATAAATTTTCGATAGCAACCAGTGTGCCCCTTATTGAGCTAGGACACGAACCGCATGCGCCCTGATATCGTATGGTTAAAACCTGTCCATCAAGTCCTAAAACCTCCAGTCCGCCGCCGTCGCCAGCTAATGCGGGACGAACGCGTTGATCCAATAATTCATTTATTTTTTTTAACAACTCGGTATCATCTATGTTCGAGCCGGCAATTTCTTTCTCCTGTGGAACCAAAGATTTATCGAAATTTTTCATGAATTCGACAAATGGTTTCTGAATCTGTCCCCAACTAGCTTTAGGATCTTTTTCAATCGTCACGAATTTATCCATATAAAAAACCGAGACAACACCTTCAATTTGAAAAATTCCCGAGGCCAATGGATCATTAGCTGCTTCTTCTATGTTAGCGTAATTTCGAGTCTCAAAATTAAGCAGTTTTTCATTTATAATAAATTTTAACGCCTGTGGATTCGGTGTTAAGTCTACATCTTGCACATTCAACATAAGTCCCTCTGATTTTTACTTTACTAAATCTTAAATTACATTATTAAATTCTTTTTAAAAATCGACATTACTAAAATACAATATCTTTTGAAAATATTAAATTATTCCCGAGAACTATTTCCTCTTCTGTTATCAACCAATAGCACAAACTCACCTTTTAATTGATTTTTTTCAGCGACATTCAATATTTCCGAAGCTGTTCCTCTATAAAATTTTTCACGTTTAGTAGTAAGTTCATAAGCCAGAACAATCTGTTGTAATTTCCCGAACGTACTTACTATTTCTCCAAGCAATTTTCGCAGACGGTATGGTGTTTCCATCAGGACAATAACTTCATTAATTCTTTTTAGACTCAATAGTTCGTGACGGCGTATATCTTTTTTGGGAGATAACCAACCGAAGTGATAAAACTTTTCTACATGAAAATTAGAGCCAGTAATTGCCGGAATAATTGAATTTACACCGGGAATAATTTCCACTTTTATTTTATAAGAAATTGCAAAATCCAAAAGCAGATGCCCCGGGTCGGAAAATAATGGAGTGCCGCAGTCAGATATTAAAGCAGCCGATTTTCCGGAATGAATTAAATTAACCAATTCCTGCGCGTATTCTTTTTCGGTATGTTCATTCAGGGCGTGTAATTCTTTCTCGATATTTAATTGAGAAAGAAATCGGCGCGCCATTTTATATTCTTCACAAATAATAAAATCAACTTTTTTAAGTGTGTTCAATGCTCGCAGAGTAATATCATCAATATTACCGATGGGTGTAGAAACTATGTAGAGTGTGGGTTCCAAAACATAAATAATTTTTATATGGAGAAAATATTTTTTAATGATAAAATTAAAAAGGTGCCTTTAAGCACCTTTTAAAATAGAATAAAACTATTATATAAGTTGTTTTATTTTCGGGATAAGTTCATCCAGATTAATTTTTATTTTTTCGCCTGTGCTTCGGATTTTTATTTCGACCATATTTTCTTTTAGATTTTTTTCGCCAACTACAACCTGCAGAGGCATTCCAAGCAAATCGGCGTCGTTAAATTTAAAGCCTGCAGACGCGTCTAACCGATCATCGAACAATACCTGCCATCCCGACTTTCGCAACTCATCATACATTTCAGCAGCTTTAGAGGCGACAGTTTCATTTTTCATATTTAATGCGATCAGGTGAACGTCAAAAGGAGCTAATGGTTTTTTCCAAATAACACCTCTTTCATCGTAGTTTTGCTCCATGTAACAAGCTAAAACTCTTTCCAGACCAATACCGTAGGAGCCCATTATTATTGGTTGAGCTTTGCCGTTTTCGTCGAGAAAATTTACACCCAATGCATCAGAGTATTTGGTGCCCAGCTTAAAAATATGTCCAAGTTCTATAGCTCTAAATACATCTAATTTCGCGTCACATCTTGGACATCCCTCGCCGCTTTCAACAGTGCGTAAATCGAAATATTCCATTTCGGGTAAATCTCTTTTAAAATCAATTCCACCCAAGTGATAATCATTTTTATTAGCACCGCTTATTAAATTATTTCCATCCTTTAACCTGTTGTCGGCTATTATTCTATGTCCGAATCCAATAGGTCCTATTGACCCGGCATCGGCGCCAGTAATATCGGCCAATTCTTCCGGATGGCACGGACGGACTTGACCTTCGCCGAGAGCCGAACCCAACTTTGTTTCATTAACTTCGTCGTTACCCGACATTAAAACAAGAACAGGTTTATCCTTAAACATATAAACGCGTGATTTTGCTGTTTGTCTTTCATCAATATTAAGAAAGGCGCACAGTTCATCTATGCTTTTTACATTTGGAGTTGAAATTTCGTAATTGGATTTACTTTCTTCACTTCGGTTAACGGCTTCTATGCGGGACGAAGCAACTTCAACATTGGCGGCGTAGTTGCAGCTTTCGCAATGAGCTACAGTATCTTCGCCGGCTTCGGATTTAACCATAAATTCTTCTGATTTACTTCCTCCCATCGCTCCGCTTGACGCGCCAACAACAAAATATTTTATTCCGCACCTGTCAAAAATAGCGCGGTAAGCTTTATCGTGCAGCTCATAAGACTTATCCAAATTCTCCCATGTAGAATCGAAAGAATATGCGTCCTTCATTAAAAACTGCCGGCCACGGATTACACCGCTACGCGGACGAGGCTCGTTCCTGAATTTTGTCTGTATTTGATACCATATTTGCGGTAATTCTTTATAAGAACTTAACGCTCCCTTTGCGTGGAAAGCCATAATTTCTTCATGTGTCGGGGCTAAAACATATTCTCTGTTTTTTATATGAAACATAGTGTCGCCAAAAGCCTCTACACGGTTTGTAGATTCCCAAATTTCTTTAGGATTTAATCCCGGCAGGTGAAATTCCTGACCGCCGATTTCGTCCATCTCTTCACGAATTATTTCCGAAATTTGTTTGATTACTTTGTAACCTAAAGGTAAAAATGAGTAAATGCCAGCAGACAACATTCTTACCATACCGGTTCTAAGCATTAAAATATGACTTGGAATAACTGCGTCTGCAGGAACCTCTTTTAATGTTGGAATAAAAGCCGAACTTAACTTCATAACACTCTGTATTTTGTTTGATAAATAAAGTGCTAAAATTACTAAAAGTGGTGAGCAATTCAAAGGTATCCTTTATTTTCATCATTTACAGCGGGTATTTTGCAAGATTTCAATATATTTGTTTTAATATAATTCTTATTAAATAAAAGATTGGATTTGGAATGCTGGAACGTATTAACTTTTCATCTGGTACAAAGTGGGAAAATTCAGTAGGTTATTCCCGCGCCGTTAGAGCCGGTGATTATATTTTTGTTAGCGGTACGACAGCTATAGATGAGAATGGAAATATAAATGGACTTGGCGACGTATACAGACAAACAAAATATATTTTTTTGAAGATCGAGAAAGCTCTTAATAATTTGGGCGCCAAGTTGGATGATGTTGTTCGTACGAGAATGTTTATAACAAATATAGAGCTGTGGGATGATGCCGGAAGAGCTCATGGTGAAGTATTTAAGAATATTAAACCTGCCGCAACAATGGTTCAAGTTTCATCTCTTATTGAGCCCGACTTATTAATTGAAATAGAAGTAGACGCAATTTTATTAAAATAGAAAGAATAAATATGATATTTAACCCAGTATTTGAAGACAATAAAGAACGTGATCCTGAATATTCGGCCTCATTGATGCCAGTGGTGTTTAATAGCGGCGAAAATAAATTAATCGGTACTGTATTTATCGCCAATGGAAAAGGTCCGCACCCGTTATTAGTTTTATTACATGGTTTCCCCGGCAATGAAAGTAATTATGATATTGCCCACGCTGCAAGACGTGCCGGTTGGAATGTACTTGTTTTCCATTACAGGGGTTCATGGGGAAGCGCGGGAATTTATTCATTTTCTAATTGTCTAGAAGATGTTGATGATGTTTTAAAATCTCTTGCGAATCCTAAATTTGAAGAGAAGTACAGGATTGATTCCAATAAAATTGTTTTAGCCGGACATAGTTTGGGGGGATTTATTTCGCTCATTAAATTATGTGAAAACGGGAAAATAAAATATGGCGCCTCTTTCGGCGGATTTAATTTTGGTTTTTTTGCAAAAATGATTCCGGCAATTCCTGAAGCTAAAGAAATTACTCTCGAAGGATTAAATAACGGCGCTTATTTGTTAAACGGTGTTTCAGGTGATAATCTTTATAATGAAATGTTGAAACATTGCGATAATTGGGATCTGTTGGAGAAATCAGATTGTTTTGCCGGGAAGAATATTTTGCTTATCGGAGCTCAGCTGGATAATGTTGCACCTGCAACTTTGCACCACATTCCGCTACTAAAAAAAATTGAATCCGTAAAGGGTGTTCAATTGGAACATCATACGCTTGACACAGGTCATTCTTTTTCAGACAGAAGAATTGAACTGACTACAATACTTATTGAATGGTTGAATAAAATTAGGTTTTAATTGAAATGGTAAAAATGGATTCCAATAATCTGAACGATATGCCGAATGAAGAATTTCGCAAATTCGGACACGAATTAATAGACTGGGTTGCAGATTATCTCGAAAATGTAAAAGACAAACCTGTGCTCGCTCAAATTACACCTGGTGAGGTTAAATTAAAATTACCGGATACACCCCCTTTTAAAGGCGAGCCTATGGGAAATATTATTGATGATTTGAATGATATAATAATGCCTGGAATGACACATTGGAATCACCCGAGATTTATGGCTTATTTTAATTCAACTGCCAGCGGTCCAGGTATACTGGCCGAATTAATAAGCGCCGCCTTTAACATTAACGGAATGAATTGGAAAAGCTGCCCCGCGGCAACGGAGCTGGAAGAAGTAGTGCTCCACTGGCTAAGAAAAATGATTAAGCTTCCTGAAAATTATTGGGGTATTATTTACGAAGGCGGATCTGCCAGCAATATGCACGCTATAGCCGCCGCGAGGGAAAATATAGAGAATCTTCAACTGCGTCAGAAAGGCATGACCGGTAGAAACGATATTGACAGGCTGCGTTTATATCTTACTGAACATACACATTCTTCAGTTGCAAAGGGTGCCATAAATGTTGGAGTAGGGCTCGAAGGAATTAGAAAAATACCAGTCGATGAAAATTACAGAATGGATGTGACCGAACTAAAAAAAGCCATTGAGCAGGATAGAATAGAAGGCTGGCTGCCATTTTGTGTCGTGGCTACAGTAGGTACTACATCAACTACAAGCATAGATCCAATTGAAAATATCGCGGATATTTGCGAGAAAGAAAATCTATGGCTTCACGTAGACGCCTCGCACGCCGGAACCGCAGCTATTGTACCCGAACTGAATTATATAATAAATGGCTGTGACAGAGCGGATTCGTTTGTTGTGAACCCGCACAAGTGGATGTTTATGCCTATTGATATAAGTGTATTTTACACCAGAAAACCTGAGATTCTTAAAAGAGCTTTTTCTCTTGTTGCAGAGTATCTTAAAACTTCCGAAGATTCGGAAGTTATAAATTATATGGATTATGGCATTACACTCGGTCGAAGATTCCGTTCGCTTAAGTTATGGTTTGTAATCCGTTATTTTGGCGTAGAAGGTATTATAGAACGTTTAAGAGAACATATTAGACTAGGAAAACTATTTGAAAAACTTATTGATGAGAATCCTTTATTTGAGAAACTTGCCCCTGTTCCTCTGAGTACGGTCTGCTTTAGAGCCATTCCAATGGGGAAAAACGAAGATGAGTTAAATGAATTTAATAAATCATTAATGGACACAGTAAATTCCACAGGCAGAGTATTTTTATCCCATACAATACTTAAAGGAAAATTTACTGTTCGAATGGTTGTTTCGGGAATTAGAACTACTGAGTCGGATGTTTTAGAAGTTTGGCAATTATTAAATAACCGCTGTAGGGAAATGATCAAATAAAAGCGAACCAATAATTCATAAATCCTTGATTTATTTGAAACTCTTTGATGTTTTTAGAAACATCAACCTGCCGCACATAAAATCTCATTTTGGTGAAATGACCTTTAATTTTTTGAATTCCTCATTAAGTGATTAAAAATTTTCACTAATCTATAGTCAGCTGCTCTGCAGTAATAAAAATAATTTATTAAATTGATTCGAAATGAAAAAAGAAAATAATTATGATAGAAGGAGTTGTTGTGAAAGAAACGAAATATCCGAAATCATTTTCCCATATTGGAATTACGGTTCCAGATATAAAAAAAGCAGTAGAATTTTATTCCGAGGTTATGGGGTGGTATATCATTATGGAGCCATCCATAGTTAAAAAAGAAAAAGAGACTGCTATTGGACAAATGTGTATTGATGTGTTTGGTGAAGATTGGGAGGAATTTGAAATTGCACATATGTCAACTTCGGATAGAATAGGAATAGAACTATTTTCTTTTCCGCACGGAACTAAGAAAGCTCCTGAATTCAATCCTTTTAATACAGGACTTTTCCATTTTTGTATACAAGATCCGAATATCGAAGAGCTAATAGATAAAATAGTCTCTTTGGGTGGAAAACAAAGAATGCCAATAAGGGAATATTATCCGAACCACAAACCTTACAAAATGTGCTATGTAGAAGATCCCTTCGGAGTAGTATTTGAGATATATACGCATAGTTATGAATTAACTTATTCTTCAGGAGCCTATCAAGAATAGTATTCTATATTGTGCACCGTGTATAATATATGATTCGAGAGACACTTACTTATTATTCACCAGTATTCAATTAAAAAGTATTTAGTGGTTAATCGTAGCTATCATGCTAATCACACGGACGTTGTATTCAAAGCGGCATTTCAACTGTTTTTAATTAGGGTGTATTATATTAACATTACTCATAGGGATCCCTTTGCAATAATTGTATTCTTGTGCAATAAAAAAACAGACGGGTGAATCTTAAGCGCTATGCCTGCGGCGGACATGTCAGATATGCGAAGGCATCCCCAAAGGATTTGACATGCCGTTAACCATATTGACCTTTCTATATTGTCGACTATTTTTACCGCACTTCAATCGATCAATGGATTTGTACACAATTTATTTGAATTCCATTAAATAAGTAGTCTATAATTATTTGTCCGGTGTAAGCATATGTTAATAAAAACAGAACTTTTAATAAATTATTGGTATCTCACTTAAATTTAATGTTTATTATTACATGATTTCACTTTATCTTTGTTAATAAAATTGATTCAGCTATCTTATAACTCCACAAAAAATTGTTTAAAAATTATAAAAATATCGTTTTAGCTTGGTTATTTATCATACTGCTTTCTTGTGATGCGCCTCATATTAATCCGCTTGACCCGGAAAATCCGGATAACGAATTCCGCGCTCTTCAAGGTAACGTTCAAACTGAAACAATTCCAAGACTGCCCATAAAAGGTGTCAATGTATCATGGCAAAATGATAACATTGTTGTGCAAACAAACGAAAACGGAGATTTTAGCTTAAGCCGTCTTAGTAATAAAAACGGCAATTTGGTTTTTTACAAAGAAGGCTTTTTACCCGATACACAAACAATTATTTGGGGCGAGCACAAACTCCTTACTGTAAATAAGTTTCTTAATTCCGAACCAAAAATTCAATCTTTGGCGATATACAGTAGTGTTAAAAACGAATTTTTCGGCAAACAAGTTGTTTCTCTCTACATAGAAGTAAGTATTATTGACGAAGAAAAAGATGTTGATACAGTATTTGTTGAAAATGATGATCTAAAAATTTCATCTAAGTTGAACGAGATTACTCGCGGATACTACAGCAGGAAATTCTCAAAAGAAGAATTGGGGTTGCAGTCACTGGAGGAATTAATTGGCAAAGAATTAAAAATTGTTGTTAAAGATAAATTGGGGTACAAATTTACAATTGCCCGGTCAAATTTAAAAAGAATTATAAGCCAAATTATTACAGCTAAAAGTCCCATCAACAAAGAAGATACTGTTTCAGTATTTCCGACACTTGTATGGAATAAATTTTTAGTGGGATTTAAATTTTCCTATCATGTACAAATTTACAGTGAAGAAACAGTCCCTCAACTTATCTGGGAAAAAACAAACATACCGCAGGATTCGATTTCTGTAAAAGTAAAATCTCCAATTTCAGGCAATCCGGATAACGATTATTTTTGGGTAATTTGGGCTGTAGATGAATTTAAAAACAGAACACAATCTACTCCTGCATCATTTAAGGTACGGCCATAAATATGTCAAAATTAGCGGCAACCAATATTGTACATTTTAAGAATTTGAATAAAGATCAGCTCGAAGCGATTTATCAGATTAGCGAGCATCTCAATAAATCTTCCGCTACGGAATCCCTTATTAATGATGCTTTAGACTGGGCTGTTGAAATTGTGAGCGCTGAAAGAGGGCTTTTTGTAAAATGTGTTGACGGGGATAAGGAGTTTGAGATTGTTGCGGCTCGTAATGTTAACAAAGAAAATATTTCGGATCTTTCGGGTTTTTCTTCGGGAATTCTGCACAAAGTTATAACTGAACGCAAAGCGCAGTTATTTCATGACGCGCAAAGCGATCCGCAGGTTTCAAAATTTAATAGTATTCAAATTCAGCAGATTAAATCCGTAATTGGTGTTCCTATAATTCAAAACGACGAACCCTGGGGTGTAATACTTGTTGATAGTGTGATTAATAGAAAATCATTTACAAAAGAAAATCTGATTTTTCTTAATTTTTTTGCGAATCTGGTTTCTCTAAGTCTTGATAAAATTCTGAATATTGAAATCCTTTTAAAAGAGAAACTTTTACTAGAAAACGAACTGGAAAATTTACAGCCTGTTCCTACAATGATTGGCAACAGTAAAGTAATGCAGAATTTGTTTAAACTGATACACAAAGTTGCCAAAACAGACGCTACAGTTCTAATACTCGGTGAGAGCGGCACAGGTAAAGATTTAGTTGCAAGGGCAATTCATGAACTAAGCAACAGAAAATCGAATCCGTTTCTCGCGCAATTTTGCGGTTCTATCCCGGACAATCTTTTAGAAAGCGAATTATTCGGGTACAAAAAAGGCGCGTTCACAGGGGCTAATTCGGATAAAAAAGGTTTGCTCGAAGTGGCGAATAACGGAACGTTTTTTCTGGATGAAATTGCGGATATTTCAAATCCGTTACAGGCGAAACTTTTACGTGTATTGGAGAATAAAGAAATTATACCACTCGGCGATACACAGGTGCGTAAAATAAATGTCCGCATACTAGCCGCCACAAACAAGGAACTAAAGAAACTTGTGGACGAAGAAAAATTCAGAGAAGATTTGTATTACCGTCTGAACGTTTTCCCCATTAAAGTTCCCCCTTTAAGAGACAGGGGAAGCGATATCCTTTTGCTTGCTAATTATTTTATAAAAGAGATAAGTCCAGAAAAAATTAATATTTCATCCGACGCAGTAAAAAAAATAATGGATTATGACTGGCCCGGCAATGTAAGACAATTATATAATGTAATTCAGCGTGCATTAATATTGGTTGACGAAAATAAAATTACATCCGAACATATAATTTGGGACGACGATCCAAAAGAAGCAAAGTTTACCGGCACATTAAAAGAAGTTGAAGTTAGATTATTAAAAGAACGGCTGAATAAATATGACGGCAATAGAACTCTTGCTGCAAAATCTTTAGGAGTATCTGTACGATGGGTTCAATTAAAAATTAAGGAATACGAACTGGAACAATGATTTCCGCAGATTCTAAAATATTGTTCGATAAATTCGAAATAATCGATTATCTAAAAAAGGATGATTACTCGTCAGTATATCTTGCAAATCATGTTTACCTCAGCAAAAAAATTGTTCTCAAAGTTTTGGATAAAAGCGGAATTAAAGATGAAAGTATAATTGAAAGATTTAAACGTGAAGCCAAACTATTGGCCGGATTAGATCATAAAAATATTATAAAAGTACTCGATTTTGGAATCTATGGCGACTTTTTCTATATATCTTTCGAATATTTTGAAAGCAATAATCTACGATATTTTTTAAACCACCCATCATTAAATGAAGAGCAGAAAACTGACCTGTTAAAGCAATTGTTTATTTCACTTCATTTTGCACACCAACACAATATTATTCACAGAGATATTAAACCCGAAAATATTTTTGTTAATGAAAAGCTGCACCTTAAAATGGGTGATTTTGGTTTGGCTTACACAGCAGGGGATAGTTTTGTTACAAATAAAACCGCTGTTGTAGGTACACCCGCATATATGTCGCCGGAACAATTATTAGGTGAAACCCCTACCGAAAAAAGCGATTTGTTTTCCGCCGGCGTTGTGGCTTATGAATTGTTTACAGGTGAAAATCTTTTTATAGCGGATGATATTAATCAAACTATTAACAACATTCTCAATTTCGATTATGATTCCGCGTTGTCGGCCTTAAATAACATTCCAAAAGAAATAGCTTTTATTATTTCTAAACTTATAAATTCTGATCCTAAAGATAGGTTTAATTCGGCAAAAGAGGCACTCGAGCATTTGAATGTAAATCAAGATGAAATTTCAGAAACTCCTGTTAAAAAGTTAAGACCTACCAAAATAATCAGAATTTCTATTGTTCTTATTTCAAGCTTGTTATTGATAATTATTTCTGTTTTTGCGTGGAGGAATTTAATTTCAGGAACCGACGAAAATATTGCCGGCACTTCATTGTCCGATCAGCAGAAAATTATAGAAAACAAATCCGATACTCAATCTCCCTTCGGAGAGCAATCGATTCCTGATGAAAAGTCAGTTATCAATACGGAAGTAGCGCCAGATAATCCCCTAAAAAATGTTGATCAACAAAAGAAAAACGAAAATAATACACTCAAAGCTGAAGAAATTTCGCAGGGTACGTTAAAAATAAACGTTTTGCCATGGGCTTATGTTTATATTGATTCAAAACTTTTGGACAGTACACCATTAAAAGATGATATTCGTCTTAAGAAGGGTAATCATAAAATAACTCTTAAAAACCCCGGGTATCCAGATTATGAGACAGAAATTAAAATTCAGGCGGGTAAAGAAAAACTTGTATCTTTTAATTTGGACGCTTTATTCTCATTTCTTAGCGTAAAAGTGCACCCGTGGGGGAAAATATTTATCGATGGTAAAGAAATTGGCGACACTCCGTTTTATAAACCGATAGTTCTAAAAGCGGGGATATATGCTATTTCAATAGTAAATCCTGAATTTGGAAAATTTGAGGAAAAAGTTACCATTGTAAAAGGAGATACTTTGGAAATGAGTTATAACTTTTTTGATCAAAAAATTTTAGAGAACTAAACAATGGTATAGTATTTGTATCAATAACAGATGTACTTTATCAATATGAAAAAAATTATTTACAAAATATCGCTTTTCGTGCTGATTTTTGCGGCTCCTGGAATTGTAAACGCACAGTGGGAAACCATAGGTGAAATGGAATATCCGGTAGCGGGCGGACAAGCGTTGGTGATCGGTTCCAAAATTTATATTATCGGTGGATATTCCGACGACTTGCAGGCGCCGACAGATTATATTCAGGAATTCGATCCTGCGTTAAATTCCTGGAAAAAAATCGCAGTAATTAACGATGCGCGTTACGGTCTTTCAGCGGGTGTTTATAATGATTATATCTATTATTTCGGAGGTATAAAAGATTCTTCAGATTTTCTTAATTATTTAGAATCTTTTACTATTTCGGATACTTTCTATACGGGATTTAAGAATGAAAACGAATCTTTTAATAGAGAGTTTGCCGCAACAGTTGTAGTAAATAACAGGATGTATATTTTCGGGGGTGCTTCACATACGCTTGTCGATTCATTACTTCCGCCTTACCTAAGTATATTTGATTTTGATTCGTCCAGAATAACTTCAGAAAAAGATACTCTTTATCCGGCTAAAGATTTACCAACTCGTCAGATGACTGTAGCTGTTGGTGGGGATATATTTATTTTCGGCGGCGTATATAACACAATACTCAATAAAGTTTATAAATATAATATCACCAAAAATTCATTTTCCCGTTTTGAACAGGACATGCTGTTGCCTAGAGCGGCGGGAGTAGCCGTATATGATGAAGAAAATGAGGCTATATTTCTTATCGGCGGATCGCATGAAAGTAAAAGGGCTATTGGAGTTGTTGAAAGGTTTAAAAAGTACGGCAATACCTTTTTCCCGTCAAATTTCTTTAATCTTAACACGGCGCGCAGCGATTTAATGGCGGTTGTTTTCGAAGGTGAAATTTTTGTTTTCGGCGGTTATGATTTATCAGGAAATGTTGTTTCAACTGTAGAAAAAATCGATCCTAATATAACTACGACAAATCATGATTCCGATTTTAGTTTTCCCTTAGGATTTCAATTAGACCAGAATTTCCCCAATCCTTTTAATCCCAGCACCACAATAACATATACTCTTGATAAAAGTTCGGTAACTAAATTGGAAATTTATACATTGCTGGGGCAAAGGGTTAAAATTCTTGTAGATGAATTCAAAAATTCCGGACGTTACTCAATTTCCTGGGACGGTACAAACGATACGGGCAATATTGTAACCAGCGGTATTTATTTTTATAAACTTTCAAACGATGCAAGATCCATCGTTAAAAAACTTACTCTTTTAAGATAGTGATGAAATCAAAAATTATTCTTCTACTCATTTTTACTTCACTCGAATTGTTTTCACAATCCGTAGTTGATATTAAACATAAGTATGAATCCTTCGAGTATCGGCAGGTTATTGATTTTACAAATAACTTGTTGTTATCGGATACTTCGCTTACTAAAAACGATTTTATTGAATTACATAAGATGAAAGCAATTTCTTATTTTTCATTAGCGGAATCCGATTCCGCCCGTTATGTTTTTATTGAAATATTAAAAATGGATCCTGAATTTAGTTTGGATCCTATTAGAACTTCACCCAAAATTTTAGTTTTTTTTAACGGTATTAAGGATGAGTTTAATGAAATATTAAGCTCAGCTAAATTAGCCGAAGCCGAGGAGCGGACAATAATCCCTTCCGAAATTGAAGTTTTTGACCACGACCGTTTCAGTAATTCTTTAATTCGTTCGACGGTTTTACCCGGTTGGGGACATTTGTTTGCCGATGAAAACACCGCCGGGTTAATATTAACATCGGCTGGAACCCTTAACCTGGGAACCCTGGTGTATTTTATAATCGATTCGGATAAAAAACATAATAACTATTTAAATGAAACTGACGTAACAAAAATTTCCGACAAGTATAATAAATATAATACTTCGTATAAAATAAGAAACATTCTTATCGCCTCGTACGCCGCAATTTGGTTGTACTCTCAAATCGATTTAATATTTTATTCACACGACATATTTACGAGTAAAATAAAGCCGACATTCGCCATAACTGAAACCCAAAATTCCACCAAATTAAATTTTTCTTTTCAAATATTTTTCTGATAATAAAACGAATATATTTCATCCGGGTGCAAAGTATTCGTATCTGTAATGCTTGAAAGAGAGAATTAAAAGTAAAATAAAACAAAAGTTGTTGGCATATCAATTGTAATTGTTATAGTGACATAAAAAGCAGAATATCCCACCTATTATTGTATGGGCCCAAAGGATGCGGTCAGGGACTTCGGGGGAACTTTCCGCATCCTTGTTTTATTAATTTTCTCACCTTTAAAAATTTTTCTATTTATCTCTAGATAATTTCTATTAATAAATTGTTTGATCTTCAGCAATAATATCAATTTTGAGTGATGCTGGCAGATTAACAAAGATGTATATATATAAAAGAATTTGTAAATTAATCGAATAAAAATGGTTATGTGTTATTATGGTAAGAATAAAAATTTGCTGTATTTCTTCACTGGAAGAAGCTGAATTTGCCATAAGCTGCGGTACGAACGCGGTTGGATTGGTTTCTGAAATGCCGAGCGGACCCGGTGTGATATCTGAAGATAAAATCAAACAAATTGCGCGTAAAATACCACCGGGTATTTCTTCTTTTCTTTTAACGAGCAAACGGAACGTCAGGGATATAATAGAACAGCAAAAATTTTGCGGCACAAATACAATTCAACTTTGCGATAGATTAAATACCGGTGATCATAAAATATTAAAAGATGCTTTACCCGGTATTTCCATTGTTCAGGTTGTGCATGTTAATGATTATAATTCAGTTGAAGAAGCATTGACGGTTGCGGATTACGTGGATGCAATTCTACTTGATTCCGGCAATCAGAATCTGAAAATAAAAGAACTGGGCGGAACCGGAAGAGTGCATAATTGGGAACTTAGCCGACAGATTGTTGATAAAGTAAAGGTTCCTGTATATTTGGCTGGAGGTTTAAACCATAAAAATGTTGAGGCGGCGGTTAATGAAGTGCGGCCATTCGGCTTGGACCTTTGTTCCGGAGTTCGCACAAACGGAAAATTGGATACAACTAAAATGAAACTATTTTTCGAAATCATATCAAGAATTAACTTAACTTAATTTGATTTATAATTTTATCTTTTTCCTTAAATAGCTTCCAAATTTTATAACTCAAAGGAGATGTGATCTATTAAAAATTTATCGAATCGGAAACTTAATATTATGAATACGGCTAAGTTATATAATCTTGTTCTTGTTCGTTTCTTTATATTGCTATTAATATTTGTTTTCTTTGCCGGGCAAAATAAAGGTCAGAATTTTATAGATAAAACTGACAGTCGTCTTAAATTAATTGGACAGTACAAATTATTGTTACCCCAGCCTTCGGGTCTGGAACTTGGGGAGAATGGTAAATTTTTATGGACAGTTAGCGACGAGAATAGTACAATCTATAAAATTTCGAAAAAAGGAGAAATATTAGAAACCATTGAAATTGCAGAGAATGATATAGAAGGAGTTTCTGTTTACAAAGAGCATGGTTTGTGTGTTATCAATGAACGGGAAAGAAGCGTTATATTTTTAGATTCGAATAGGAATGTGACAAATAAAATTTATCTAAAATTAAAAGGCAAAATTAATAAAGGAATTGAGGGAATAGCTTTTAATGATAGAAATGGTCATTTGTTCATACTAAATGAAAAGAATCCAAAATTGCTAATGGAACTGGACGACAATCTAAAAGTAATTAAAAAAACTGAACTCAATTTTTCAAAAGACTGCTCAGATTTACATTATGATTCCGATTACGGGGATTTATGGATTTTGAGCGATGAAAGCCGGACATTATACAAATGCGATACCAAAGGGGTTGTTAAGGACAAATATAAAATTGACATACCTCAGATGGAGGGTTTGGCAATTGACAGGAAAAACAATTTAATTTATATCGTTTCTGATAAAACGGCAAATCTTTACGTATTCTTTCTTAAAAAATGATTAAAAATATTCTTCATCAAAGAAAAGGTTAATTTGTTTTATCCCTTTTATAGTTCTGAATTCACTTATAAAATCCGAACTCGACATTTTACTTCGGAAAGCTATATAGTATGAATACTCCATTGAACTTCCATCGCCTACAGATTTTACATTTATAAGTTTGGCGCTTTTACAAAACTTATCCAACACGTTAATAAAAGATTTTTCATCATAACTTCCGTTTCCGTTAAATGTAAACTGGAAAAGGAAATCTTTTTGAGAAGGGGTAATAAGACTGCTTTTTGTGAGTACAAAAGATATTAGTCCCACTATAATACTGCCTGATAAAGCTAAAAGATGAAGTCCAACGCCAGCGGCCATTCCAATAGATAAAGAAAAAAATATATAAATTATATCCTGCGTTTCTTTAACAGCCGTACGGAATCTGATTATAGACATCGCCCCAACCAATCCGAATGCGCGCGCAAGGTTGTTTCCGATTATCATAATTACTATTGCTGTTATAAGAGAAAGAATTACAAGGGAGTTAACAAAGGAGTTAAGGTAGCCGGGGCCCTGATATGTTTTTCTGTAAAAGAATGTGATTATTAAACCGCAAATAAGAGCAACAAATAAATTCTGAGCTATTTCGCTGAATGACAAACTTATTTCAAAAATATTGGTTAATTCCTGGAGCATAGTATAACTAATCCTCGTGATATAAATGGAATGGCGCAAATGTTTCAGTACAGCCTATTAAAGATCTGCGCATCGATGGTTTAAAAGGTTTTTCGTGATCAAGGCATATTGTATATTTCGACAGAGCCATACGCGACAAATTAAATTTTGTGAGAATTGAACTCAGCCATGCCGGGAATCCATTTCTAAATTTCACCTCGAAAATAAAATACTTGGGCATAGCCTGCTTCAGATCATCGTCATAATAAAGTTGATCCATTGACGGAAACAGCATGTATCTAATGTTTTTATCGAATGTCAGCCGCAATCTATTGTCAAATTTTGAAAAATAGGCTTCACGATCATAAGAGACTAAAACTACAGGTTTAAGCGATTGTTTGTATATGTGATGTAGAAATTTTTCAGCGTCGGCTGAAGATCCTGCGTATCCGTTTTCCGATAATATATAACTCTGATAATCTTTTGTTCGAATAAATTCTTCCAAATTCTGGAATTTTAATGCCGATCGATTTTTCCCTATATAGTTTTCATTCTTCCGTTTGATTTCCAAAAAAATTACGCTATTGTCATTTACTTGATTATAACCACGAATTCTAAGTTTTTTTCTAATCTTCAATCCATCAATTTTTTCATGGTAATAGGTTAATTGTGAAGTGTCAAAATAAATACTTCGTACAGTGTATTCGGGCTTGTCGTTATACTCAGAATCAAATGTAATATAAGGCGACAACGCCTTACGTAAAGCGTCAGTTTTAGATACATCCACAAGATATTTATATTCGAGTCGCATATTTTTTATTTAAGTAAAGAAGCAAAAAAGTTTTGAACGTAATCCATAGGAATCAATTGTTCACAAATAATTTTACTTTTTACAATTTGACCTTCCAAAAAGTATTTAGAACCTTCTTTAAATACAGCGGTAGCAATTACATATTGGTTATTGCCGGCAGTTTTAACGCTTTTGCCTATAGTCTCTAAAACGCCATTAATTTCATTTCCTGTTTTATTATCGGCAATTTTTACAATTTGTCCATGTTTAATAAAGTTAATATCCTCTAAACTAATAGGCAAAAAAGCCACTAGCTTTGTTGAATCATTTACTATAAGTAAAGTATCACTCGAAAAAACTCTTTTAACAACACCGCCGAAAGGGGATTTAATAATAAAATCTGAGAATCTTTTATTTAGCACGTCAATTTGTTGTTTTAATCCTTCTATTCTGGATTTAGTTAATTCTATTTCTTCGGGTTTAGCGCCGGTTGTAACGGAGCGCAATTTTTCCAAAGCTATGTCAACATTTATTTTGAAAAGTTCAACGGCACTTTCGGAAACGTCATATTCTTCCTGAGAGATCAAATTTTTCTCGTATAAAGATTTTTGACGGGTAAATAATTTTTGCTGCTCTTCCAATTGTTGTCTTGCGAATTGTAACTGCTGCTCTTCACCTTTAACAATTGCCTCTTTTTCTTTACTTAAATTAGCTTTTAAGAGATAGTTTTCGGAGGTCAGACTCGCTTTCAGTTCTACTAGTTTTCTTTCGGTATCGTTGGAATAAATAAAACCTAAGGTATCTTCAACGGATACATTTACACCTGAAATAATATTCGGTTTTAGTGAAAATTCTACTGCGTCGCCCCTTTCGAACTGGGCAACTTTATATGTTTGGTTTACTCCATATTGATTGTTGACAACAGATGACATTAATCTACCGTCTGTGCCCTTAACCAATATCCACTCCTGTGATGGGTACAATTTTGCTTTAACGGATATATTATGCGGGATTTTTATAGGTAATAAAGTTACAATAATCAGCAAAACAATAACTAAAACCGCAACTGATTTTGGACTACTAATATTAATTTTAGTTTTCATTAAAAATCATCAAATTTCATTGAGAAATCATTAATTATCAAAAATACTAATACTAATCGAGAAATCTTAATAAATAAGGCTCTTCTTGGAATTATTTGCCGATTTTATTAACATTCAATGCGATTTATTCGATAATTAAAAAGCTGAAATAATTAGTTGATTTATTTCAATACCATTATATAATATACTTCAATAGAATCAATGCCTATTTAGAATTTTGATAAAATTAAAATCTGCAGAAATTTTCATTATTTGTGCTTCTCTTATATTTATTCTTCTGATAAGCTCAGAAAATTTCGCACAAAAGCATCAAACTTATTTTTATACCGAATCTAATGGATTACCGTCCTCTCACGTAAATTCAGTAATAAAAGATATTTCCGGTAGAGTTTGGATTGGAACAAAAAATGGACTTGTGCATTACGACGGGTTCAGTTTTAAATCTTTTAAAGAACCAGAAATTTCTGGAATTAACATCCGGCAGTTAAAAGCTCAATCAGACGGAACAATCTGGGCTTTGAGTTCCGAGTTCGGACTAAAAATTTCAATTTTTAATAAAGACAGTTTACTAAAAACAATTCGATTCAATAAACAAATTCCTAATTATTATCTCAGCGCCTTTGATTTCTCTATTAAAGGCACCGACACAACAATAGCCGTAATTAGTAACCAAAAAGATTTGATGATTTATTTCCGAGGAAAATGGAATAGGTCTGATGGAATTAATATCAGCGGAATTGATAGAATTTACAATATTACAAATATCGATAATGAATTCTTTTTAGGTACCAACATTGGATTATACAAAACAGAGAACTTTAAGGATTATGAAAAAATCTATTTTAGTAACATTTATGATTCCAGTGATATACTTGCAGTAAGTATGTCTGATAAAACACTTTGGATTTCGGGTAAAGATTTTATCGGCTCTCTAATGCGGAACGATTTTGTTTTAAGGTATAAAGGACTGTTATACCCGAACTCTATTGGAATCAACAGATATAAATTAATTCCCGATTATTTTGGTAAGATTATTGTCACAAATGAATTTCTAACTTATCTGATTGACCCAGACGATAATTCCAAAGATGTTTTAAGCGATGTAACGGGATTGTTGGGCTCCGGCGCTTATGATTTGCTTTTAGATGAAGAATCCATACTCTGGTTTGCCAGTGCAAGAGGTATAAGTAAATTGCCTTCCATGAGATTCAAGATTTATAATAAAGAAAACGGACTTTACCGAAACGAGGTTACATCAATCGTTCAGAGGGGAGATGATAATTTTGTTCTTGGACACTTTGGTGGGTTATCTGTAATAAATAAAGGAAGAATTAAAAGATTATCCTTTGCTCCCAACATGGCCGACAATATAAACGAGACTGCTGTTTTAGATATGGATATCGATGACAATGGTGAAGTATTATTTACTACAAGACTTTATGGATTGGGACGTTTAACTAAAGATGATAAAATTGAGTGGATAATCCCGACACAAAAAATTAATTCCGTATTAGTATTTAATAAGAAAATTTATTTCTTAATTGACAGAAAATTATTCATGTATGATTCTACGAAATTGCATGACATACCATTAACATTAATAAAATCCGGAACATATTTACGAAAATTATTCAAATCACCCGACAACAAATTATACATTGCTACTTCAACTTCAGGTATAGTTGAGATCCAGAACAATAAAACTACAAAGGTATACAGCGGCAGCTCCAAAAGTGTTAATAATGTTTATGCAATTTATTTTGAAGAAGGTAATACATTTGTTGGTTGTGCCGGGGGGTTATATAAAATTGTGGGCGATTCCCTCATCCAGAACAATTCAATCAAAAGTCTGATCGATCGTCCGGTTTACGCGATTACACCCGATAGGTCAAATAATTTGTGGTTTGGCACTGATAATGGGTTGGTAAAGTGGGATCGTAAATCCGCCCGGGATTATACAACAGAATATGGATTGCCCGGTCTGGAAGTTAACAGGGACGCTCTGCTGTTTGACAGTCAAGGCAGATTATGGGTCGGAACCATTAAAGGGTTAGGGATATATCAGGATGAATTTGATAATGCCGGCGAGATAATACCTTCTGTAAAGTTTGAAAAAATTATGGTTGGCGGTAAAAATTATGATTATGCTAAAACTATTAAACTGGGAAACAGTACAAGTAATATTGAGTTCTATTTCAATTCTAATTCATTTATAAACGAAAATAACAATACATTTTCGGTAAGGCTGGAAGGTTTTGATGACGAATGGGTGAATATAGGAAATAAGAACAGCGTACAATATTCGAATTTACCTCCGGGCATCTATAAATTGAGTGTAAAAAGTAGAAACGCGGTCGGAAACTGGAGTCCGGTTATTACCTCCAATTCTGTAATTATATCCTCTCCGTTTTACAAAATGTGGTGGTTTATTTTATTGCTAATTGTATGCGCAATTATGCTCGTTTATTTTATTTATTCTTTTCTAATTAAATCAAAGTACGCGGCTATGCTGGAGGCGGAGGTAACAAAGAGGACTGAAGAATTAAAAAATTCAGAGAACAAATACACCACTCTCTTTATGGAAAACCGGACACCAATGCTTCTTGTAGATCCATATTCCGGAATTATTATAGATGGCAATGAAGCATCCATTTTATTTTACGGCTGCACCTACAAAGATCTTATAAAAACTAATTTTTCAGATTTACTGGTTGGGGATGAAAAATCTGAATTTTATAAAAATAAGAGCTCTGATAAAAACGTTGTAAGAACAAAACAAAAATTACAAAGCGGTACCATTAGGGATGTTGAAATATTTGTAAGTTCAATTGAAATTAATTCTAAACATTACAACTATTATTTAATAAACGATATAACGGACAGAATTCTTACCAAAAAAGCTTTGCTCGAAACTGAAGAAAAATACAAATCTTTATTGGAAAATATCCAGGACGGAGTTTTTGTAATTCAAAACGGTCTTATTCAATACGCTAACGCCGCTTTACAGGATATGATTAATTATTCTCTTGAAGAAATGAAAGGTGAGAAATTTTTAAAATTTGTAGCGCCGGAGGATAGGGAATACGCGGAAAAAAATCATTCTCTGCGTCTTATTGGTGATTCGAATATTCCTGAAGAATATGAGCTTAAATTGCTCAAAAAAGATAATGTTTCGCGTGTTCATGTAAACGCTTTAGTGGGCACTATGCATATCGGCAGCGAAATATCGGTTATTGGAACATTAAAAAATATAACGGAACGTAAACAAAAAGAGGATCAGTTAAAAAAACTTTCTCAAGCGGTTGAACAAAGTCCGGTGGCGGTTATAATTACTGATTTAAGGGGGAATATTGAATACGTTAATCCTAAATTCGAAGAAATAAGCTGCTACAAAAAGCAAGAAATATTGGGAGAAAACCCAAGAATACTAAAATATAATTCTGATAATAATCGGCTTTACTCTGATATGTGGGATCAAATTACAAAAGGTGAAGTCTGGAGAGGTCAGTTCCATAATAAAACAAAAGATGGAAAATCTTTCTGGGTTTCAGCGGTTATTGCTCCAGTAACTGATTCATACGGCGATGTAACTCATTATCTGGCAGTGGAAGAGGATATAACAATTCAGAAACTTATTGGCGAAGCGCTGCGCAAGAACGAAGAACTGCTTATAACTGTTTTGAATAATGTGCCCGTCACAATTTTTGCTCTTAATCATAAAAAGGATTTTGTGCTTGTAAAAGGAAAAGTTAGGGAGTTTTTGGGACTGGATGAATCTGAAATTCTGCATAAAAACTCTGAGTTTATTTTCTCGGACCGGCCTTTAATTAAGGCTGATATTAATATCGCCTTTGAGGAAAAATCTTTCAAAAAAGTAAGAAAAATCGACAACAAAATATTTGAAATTACCTACGTGCCAATTAAAGAATTTGAATCGGAGTTGGTTGGTATTACAGGTATTGTTTATGACATTACTGAAAGATACAATTCGGAGATTGCAGTTAAAGAAAGTGAGGCAAAAAATAAAGCCATACTAAACGCATTACCCGATTTATTGTTCGAGTTTTCGAAAGAGGGAATAATATCCAACTATCATGCAGTTGATAATTCAATGCTGTTAATTGAAAAAGAGAAATTTATCGGGAAATACATCGGAGATGTTTTAGATCCCGTAATTGCAAAAAAAACTATGGAAGCAATTAGGAACGCAAGTATTTCAGGAGAAGTTATTACATTTGAGTATTCAATAACTGCCCAGGATGGATCTATCCGGCACTACGATTCAAGAATGGTGAAAAGTGATGCTTCCACATATATAGCAATTATAAGGGAAATTACCGAACGTATCAATTATGAAGATCAACTGATACAGGCGAAAAACCATGCTGAAAAGTCCGATCTACTAAAAACAGAATTTTTAGCTCAAATGTCACACGAGATTCGGACTCCTATAAACTCAATTTTAAGTTTTACAGGATTGTTAAGGGAAGAACTAAATGATAAACTGCCGTACGAATTAAAAGACGCCTTTAACGTTATTGAAGACGGTGGCAGAAGGCTTACACGCACAATAGATTTAATCTTAAATATGGCACAGCTGCAAACCGGAAATTTTGAACCGAATATTAAAAAATTGAATATTGATAAAGATATTCTAACTTCAGTTATTCAGGAACTGCAAGGCACCGCTAAAACCAAAGGGCTTAAATTAAATTATAATCTTCTTTCGGATAGAACTTTTATCAATGGGGATGAATATACCCTTGGTCAGATATTTATTAATCTTATAGAAAACGCGATTAAATATACGCGCAGCGGAAGTGTTGATGTAAATGTACGATACAATGCAGTGGATGGGAAAATTATTGTGGATATAGCAGATACGGGTATAGGAATATCGGAAGATTATTTACCGCATCTGTTCGACAAATTTACTCAGGAGTACGCCGGTTACACACGATTTTATGAAGGTAACGGGCTTGGATTGGCGCTTGTAAAAAAATATGTGGAAATAAATGATGCCGAAATAAGTGTAATCAGCCAAAAAGAGAAAGGTTCAACATTTACGGTAAAATTTAATTCGATAGGATAAAGTAATTCTCTTTCGATTACGCCGTTACCACTCAGAATTATTTAATGAGCCATTTTGTAATTGAATTCACCGATCTTTCGATAAACTCTGTTTTTTTAAATGCTTCCTTATCCTTGGATTTATAACTTTCGTACCCAAGCGTTACAAGGTAATTAACTTTATCGTAAAAATTATTCACTTTATCAAAAAACTCGAATGCCTGCTGGACATCGAAAGTAGAGTTAATAATACCCTGATTATGTACAAATCGCGACAGTACCGCGCGCGATATAATTATCGAATAAATCACCTCACTGAGATTTATTTCCTCTGAAGCTCTTTCTCTGCCGAGTTTTATATAATGCTCACCGGATTCAAGATCCGCCGGATCGTTTTGAAGTATCCATACATGGAGCCTTTTATAAACGTCTCCAATTCGTTTAGCGAGTAAATCGTCGGGCATTTTATTATAACCTGGCGTAGCGGGATTTTGTTTAACTTCTTCTATCCATGCTTTTGTAAGTTCCTCTGCATGGTCTTCAACCAGCTGAATGAACTTTCCGTATAACATATTGCCCTCCTTTTTTTTCTAATCCAAAGTTAATTTGAATTTCGCTGAAGCGGTGCTGCTCGATTTGCTATTGTTGTCTTCAACAAAAAAAATCAATTGATAATCTCCGATCGCGAACGAAGAGTCCATTTCAATCTGGCTGTCAATCATAAGGTCTAAAAATTCTTCATCATTCTTTTCGTCAATAGTTCCTCGGTCAACATTTTTAACTGTGTCGGTAGGGGTTATCAAGTCAACAGTATAGGACAAAGATGCAAAAAACTTATCATCCTTTTCGTTTTGTTGAAATCCTTTTACACCTACTGTGGCGTTTAATTCCCAGCCTTTATCCAACTGATAAGCAAACGCTTCCGGACTGAATAACTCTAATTTAGGTTCA
>PGYT01000051.1 GCA_002839805.1 Ignavibacteriae bacterium HGW-Ignavibacteriae-2 | reverse complement strand
GGTTAATTATACTTCAGCTAAAAAAATGCTGTTGGTTAAATAATTTTTACTAATAAAATAAATTAACGCGGGACAAGTATAATATTTGTCCCGCAAATAAAAATTTATTAAAACTAAAAACTACCGGCAACACTTAAACTGATATTAAAAATTACTCGCCAAACTGATCGCGGTAATCGGCTTCGGCAGCTTTAACCACTTCTAGAGCGTAGTCTCTGTCATATACTTTTTCAATTGTTCTCAGAAACTCTTCGCCGAAAATATATTTGTAAGTAGAAAAATAATGACTCAGACGTTCTACCATTATCGGCGGAATGTCGGAAAGTTTTTGAGCCTCTCCCCAAATATTATCTTTTTCAAGAACAGCAATAATTTTATCGTCCGCTCTTTTATCATCAACCATTTGCAGACCGCCTACTACCCTTGCTTGCAGAATTATCTCTCCACGGTTGATTGGTCTTTCGCTTATCACACAAATATCCAGCGGGTCGTGGTCGCCGTCAATTGATTTTGGAGAAAGTGCCGCTACTTTAGCTCCGCAATAAGTTCTTGGAATAAAGCCGTACAAAGTAGGCGGATATGCCGATGTTCTTTGAGGGCGGTCTACCCTAACATAACCAGTGGTTTTGTCCACTTCGTACTTTACTGAATCAAAAGGAGTAATTTCAATAAAAGCATTTACTACCTCCGGCGAACGTTCACCGGACTCCAATCCGTGCCATGGATGAGGGCGCCAGCGATAAAAGGGTTTGGGAAAATTTGGCATTTGTATACTCCAAAAAATTTATGAAATAATTATTTAACGAACAAAGAACAAAACATTATTATTTACTTAAGTAAAATTAATTTTTTTGTTTGATTAAAACTCCCCGCTGTAATTTTATAAAAATATAATCCTGAGCTTAAATTGGAAGCCAGCCACTGGAGAGAATAATTTCCTGCGTTTTTGTTTTCATTTACGAGAACAGCAACTTCTTCTCCCACAGCGGAATAAATTTTTATAGATACAAAAACCGGTTCAGGAACAGAATAATTTATTGTTGTGCCCGGATTAAAAGGATTCGGGTAATTTTGAGACAGCTGATATTGAGCCGGAAGTTGTGTCTCTGTTTCTTTTATTTCTGTAATTGAGCTTGTAAATATAGTCCAATTAATTGGATCATTCGCGTAATCAGTTTTCGATATTCTCAATAAACCGCTGCCGGCGCCGTCCGCTTCTACAGGCCATGGAAGTTTGTCGTTATACTTAACTTTATCCACGTCCATATATGGAACTATAATTTTTCCGTTCAATTCGTATTCATCAGCCGGCATTTGAACAGTTATGGTTTCCCCGCTATTGCTTAAACTGCCGGACATATTGAATATCTGAACATCTTCGGTCAAACCATAAGCGGAGCGGAATGTATTTACAACAACGTTGGAGTCAATAATAAAAATATTTTCATTCGGCTCAATAGTTATATTTTCGGGAAACTTAAATCCGGCACCATTTATCCGCCAGGTGTTGTATAATTCCTGCGAATGATAAAGATTTACAGAAACGCCACTAATGTTAATAATTTCAAGAAACTCATAATTTTTGTAATCTGGATTATACATTATTCTGTTTATAATAACCGGACCGACCAAAGGTCCAGCGTTTTCGCTGCCAAGTGTAACTTCCCGCTGTTTTACAAAGTGTTCTTCGTTTATACTGTTCACATATCTTCCAAATGTGGCGCCATTTTCTATTTCACCAAATTCGAACCCGTGCCTGTATCCGGTTTTTTCCCCTGCTTCATTAGCCGAAATTATATAGACCATATCGCCATGCGCGTTTAATTGAAATGACGCTCCGAATTCGTCTTCGTCAAACAACAATTGATCGCCCTCGTAATGACCAGCTGCTAAAACCAAATAACCTTTGGCGGGAATAATTTTCCCCAAAGGAATCTTCCATTTAAGTGGATTGGTTTTATCGTCGGTAAGATACCATCCGCCGATATTAACTTCCGCGTCATTAGGATTATAAATCTCAACCGCGTCCACATAGGGCTTGTCTGTATGCGACAAAACCTCATTTATATACACTGTCGCGATGGAAATATAAGATTCGTCTTTACCGGGTGAACCATTTATTTCCGCGGACAAAGTCCAGTACTCCGGATTATCGGGGTCATAAATGGGAGTTAACAATTTTGAAACGAGAGAATAGCCCAAACCATCGGCTTCGGTTGGCCAGGGAGCGCTGTCTTTATATGAAAAATTAAAAATTGTATCGTTCGTTGCGGTAACAACAGTTATTAATTCTCCGCCATTATTTAGCTGCCCTTCATATTCGCCATACGGATTAAATCCATACCGCTGAAAAAACATCTTTGCATTAGAAGCGAGGACAATAAACGAATCCGGCTTGATTACAGCGTCGGCTGAAAATGTATATGAGATACCATCAATAAAAGAAACCAATCCCAAATTCAGATCAACCTCACCGATATTCTTTAATTCTATAAATTCAAATTCGGTATCGCTTATATCCACTTCGCCCAAAGGATGGTAATGCAATTCCGTAATTTTCAGATCATTATAATTTTCAACCAAACCAAGAGTGATTTGGTTCATTGCGCTCCATTCTTCGTTGTTAATTGTGCGAGCAATTATTTTTACAGGATTTTCAATAACTTCAGGAGCTGAGTATTCCTTAGCCGATGCTGTTAATATTCCTCCGGTAATTTTGGATTCGCCGGTCAGTTTAACGTTTATAATAAAGTCCGAACTGGTTACATCTACATTTAACGCTTGTATCGCCAGCAGATTATCGCCCGCTTTTAAATTTGCAATAAAATCTGAGATATCGAACGTTTCCCAATTTTCCGCTTCATGGTTAGCGGCTGCTTTAGCGTTCCATAAAAGAGGCAATGAATTGTTTCCCTTAATAACGGGAGTGCCGTTCAAATAAGCCACAAAATCATCATCGTAATAAGCGGATAAAGTTAATCTATTTATTTTCTGTAAATCGGCGGCTTCAATAATAAATGGAATTCTTAACATGCAGGATGTATTTGAACCAGATCCTCCCCCATACATGCTGTTTTTTACATTTAAAGATATCAACGCGCTATAATCGCCGGGTTCGTCTCTTTCGTATCCAATACCGCCGGGCGCTCCGCTGCAAATCAACCAATCATTATCATCGAATGAAAAGTCTGAATACCAATCGGCATTTATGATCGAGGTAGGAACTTTCACTTTTTTAAAGCTGTTTTCTTTTACGAGTGCAAAAGATCCGTTGTTATTTTCTATTTCGTAAACATCGGAGCCGTCAGAAGTATAATAAATTTTACCTCCGCTAACTGTGTTCATAGTAAGATTAAAGCCTTTTTTTACATTACCGCTAACGGCATTAAACACAGGGGGTTCAACTCCGGGGACCCATCCTTTGGATTTAAGTTGATCGATAACAATGTTAGCGCGTGGGGGAAGGAAATTATTCGATATATAGTTTGTAGCTATCAGCCAATTATTTTTATTATAAGGGGTTGATGCTTTACTATCGCCCCATCTTGCTGACTCCAGAATAATCGCATTATCAAATTGACTTTTCCTGGTGTTAATAATTGAGCGAGTATTTTCAAGAGTCAGCGCGCCGTCGTTATAAAAATGTTTGTAAGTCCGGTCTGCAAATCTTTTTCTATAGTTAGCGTTTACAACAAGTTGCTGGTGTATCCACTGCGGATTAGATTTTTCGAAGGTTGATCCCGCGGGAAAAGGTCCGGTGCGGTTTACTCCCCAGGCTCCATTAACACCCGAAACGGTTTCATCGAACAAAGAGTGTTCGGCGTCGTGTCTGAAGAATTTAAATCCATCGGGTTTATTCCTGTTATAAACCGCGTAATAATTATTTGGATTTTGATTGCCGCTGAAATTAGAAATCGGCGCGTCAAAATCACCTGTAAAGAAAACTATTATCATATAATCTATAAGGTTATCGACATCAAGTAGTTTTTCATATTCCGGGTTTACAGATCCGTCAGTATTTAATCCCTGCACTTTAAAATAATTTTCGTTTTTCTCAAATCCAGTGTAAGTAGCAAACTCCCACAAGCGGCGCCAGGCGTCCAAATTTCCGTCTGTTGCTTCAATATTGTAGGTCGATTCCGGCGGATAACCTGCGTTTACTTTTACTACGTCATAATCATCTCTATCTCCATCCATATATTCGGCGGCGAAAGACGCTTCTGAACGTTCCTGGGTTTGATATAAGCCCCAGTATGTGCCGTTTATATATAAATGATAATATCGGCTTCTTGTGTAAGGGTTACCCATATCGCGCTGCAGATCCCGCGAAAACACATCTCTAAGCATTGTATTATGAGCACTCCCCTCGTAAGCCCAGGAATAGTTCATGCTCGTTCTCAGGTCGATTTTATCGAATTTATCTGTTCCTTCCGCACCGAACAGCGGGTAATCAAGTTCTTTTTCGCCGTACTCTTCTCTGAAGAAAAATCGGAAAGCTCGTTTAGGATTATTCTCATTTCTGCTCCATCCGCCCCGTATTCTAATTCCGCAATTTATACTGAACCCGTCGGTTCCATCAGGATTAAGCAGTTCCAATGATACCGGTCGTTCCCACTCAATTCCATGCAGAGCTGAATTGGGGTGATAATAAATCCCCGTATTGTTTCCGAAAAAGCTGTTTAAGTCGGCTACTATAGATAATGACGGAATTTGTAATAATCCTTCCTGAATTAAACTTTTGTATGCCGCATTGTTGTATATGTCCGGGTCCAATCCATAATTAATAGCCTGTCCATAAGAGTTATTGGTCGGAAGCCAGCCACTGCCGGGTCTTTGTCCGTCGGGTGAATTTTCAATAATTTTATTTAAGAAAAGATATGTTTGAGATTTAGTTTGTGTTATTGGGGAACCGTCCTTAAAGGCGCATGCGGTAATTACCACACCGGGCGCTTTATCGCGTCCCGAAAAATCCGAAGGATTAACATTTATTTTTAACGGCGAATTTCCTGTAACTGCCGTTGAAGAAGTAATGGGACTGGTGCCATCCAATGTGTATTTAATCTTAGCGCCCTCTGTTTTGTAAGATATATACAAATCGAAAGCATTATCATAAAAACCATGTTTAACTGAAAAGGCCGGTCCCTTGGGCAATTCATTTAAAACTGGAGCGTTATTAACCTTAAAATCCGCATAAAGAAAATTAAAACCGCTCGATTCAAAATATAATCTCATTATCTGCTGTCCTGCAGAGAGTTCAATGTTGTTAACGACAACTGTTATATAAGTCTGCCAGCCGCCGGTTGCGGGAACAGTTATAGTTTTAGTTACGTTATTACCATCAAATTCTAAATGAAATGTCCCGCCGCCTGATTCCGAAGCCACTCTGAAACTAATATTATATGTTGACCCGGATACAACGTTAACAGTATACTCCAGCCATTCGCCGGATTCAATCCATCCCACATTAAAACCGCCTTCGTTTGCCGGCTCAATATCAACTGAGGTGTCTAATCTGTATGCGTTACCCCGGTTAGTAATATCTGAATCGTGAAACGCAATGCCCTCGCCGCCATTGTCGAAATCACAAGCATTAATATTTCCCGGAATTACCGCGGGTGTTCCATTAAAAGCCGTTTGTTGAGCATTTAAATAAAAGGAGAAAACAGGAGTTATTAAAAATAATAACACATAAAACGAAGGTTTGTAAGTAGACAAAATAATTCCCTTATAAATATTTTTGTTGTAAATACTTTTTTTGAGCCCGGTCAAAATGAATAAATTAAATTATAAAATTGTCTGAACCGAGGACGCCAAAATTATTAAAATAGCGACTATATATTAAAATTAAATATGGGTCATTTCATAGAGTGAAGGGCCACCCTATTTCCTTCGGTATCGATAAACATGGCAATAAAACCGATGTCCTCTCGAACTAAAGTTTTTTCCATTATAACTTTTCCACCCGCATCTTCAATACGGTTTAACACAGGCATTAAATTTTCACCTGTATTAAGATAAACAAGCGTCCCTTTTGAGGAAGGTTCGTAACCCTCCCCTTTTACAATCGCGCCGCCTACGCCACCTTTTTCCATCAGAAAAAAGCCGAACATATTCGGTCCAATCGGCATTGTCGGCATTTCAAAATCATAGATACTACTATAAAATTTTTGTGCCCTGTCGAAATCAATAACCGGAATTTCGAACCAATTAAGAGAATTTTTTAAGTTTTCCATTTTATACCTGTAAGAAATATTAGGCTTTCTATTTAACAAGTAATTCTATAAAAATTGATTAATCAAGAATAATAGATTATAGAATTCCCTATATCTATAGACTACCACGAGAAAAAGCAAGAACTTTTTAACTCATTAAACTGTTTACATATATTACTGTAATAAACTCCGTAACAAACATATTTTATACAAACAAAATAAGTTAACAAATAATGAGAGCAAATCCTTTGATTGTAATTTCACTTTTTATAATTGTGATTCTATTTATTGATTTTTACGCATATATAGGTCTGCGAAGAATAACAGATCGACTTAAGAAAAAACTATCTAAAACAATACTTATTATCCATTGGATAATTCCGGCTGTTACTATTTCCGGATTAATTTTTATTTTCGGATTTCGCGGCTCCATACCGGCAGCCGAGCAGATAATATATGTTCACTTTTTCAGCGGATTTTTTTTCCTTTTTTACATACCCAAAATTGTATTTCTTTTATTCAAATTAATTGAGGATTTAATTCGGGTTTCGGCTAAAGTCACATCCAAAGCGGTAACAAAAAATGAACAATTAAACGAAAAACTGAACAAAATATCGAGGGCGAAATTTTTAAGCCGAATTGGTATAATCACCGCGGGCATTCCTTTTGTATCAATTCTTTATGGAATTGGCATAGGACGGTTTAATTTTACAGTGCGTAAAGTGCCATTAATTTTTAAAAACCTTCCATCGGCATTTAACGGAATTAAAATACTGCAAATTTCCGATTTTCATTTAGGCGGTTTTATAAACAACAAACATCAAGTTGAAGAGGCGGTAGATTTAATTAACGATCAGCAAGCGGATATTATTTTGTTCACGGGCGATTTTGTAAACAATGTATCCTCCGAGATGGATGAATTCGTAACCATCTTAAGCCGAATAAAAGCTCCAATGGGCAAGTATTCAATATTGGGCAATCATGATTACGGCGATTATGTACAGTGGAATTCCGAACAGGAAAAAGAAGATAATCTTAACAGGCTTATATCCTTACAGAACAAAACCGGCTTCAAACTTTTAAGAAATGAAAACGAATTATTAAAAATTGACAATGAGGAAATATCTTTAATTGGAGTCGAAAATTGGGGACTTCCTCCATTTCCGCAATACGGAAATCTTAATGAGGCGTTGTCGGGTGTTACACAAAATCAATTTAAAATATTGATGTCTCACGATCCAACACATTGGGATCAACAGGTATTGGGCAAAACAAATATAGATTTAACATTATCCGGTCATACGCACGGCGCTCAATTTGGAATTGAAATTCCCGGCTGGCGCTGGAGTCCAGTAAATTTACGTTACAAACATTGGGGCGGCTTATACCAAGAAGCCGAACAATATCTATATGTAAACACCGGAATTGGTTTTATAGGATTTCCGGGCAGAATTGGCATGCCGCCGGAAATAACAGTGTTTACTATTAACAGAGGAATCGCATAAATGAAAACAGCAATTATATTGGGCGGAACCGGATTGGTAGGAAGCCGACTGATAGATTTACTGTTAGGCGACAGCCGCTACGGAAAAGTGACCGTGCTGGTCCGCAGACCATTAAACAAGGCGCATAAAAAATTAAATGAAGAAATTATCAATTTCGAAAAACCGGAAGAATGGAAAAATTTAATTCGTGGAGATGAATTTTATTCATGCCTTGGTACAACAATAAAAACAGCCGGCTCCAAAGAGGCGCAATATAAAGTTGATTATTCTTATCAATACGCGGCGGCTGAAATCGCTGCGGCAAACGGAATTAAAAAATACGTGCTTATTTCTTCCGCGGGCGCTAATTTGAACTCAAAAATGTTTTATTCCCGGATGAAAGGAAAATTGGACAGTGATGTTAAACTTTTACCATTCGAATCGATAACTATTATAAAACCTTCGGTTCTTGTTGGAAAAAGAGAACAAAAAAGAAAAGGTGAGGAGTTTGCTGCTAAAGCACTTCAATTTTTGATTAAATTTATTCCCCTACTAAATAAATACAAACCGATCGATGCAGAAATTGTAGCCTTTGCAATGATTAATAGCGCTAACAATCCAAAAAGCGGAGCGCATGAAATTGAATTGCACGAAGTGTTCCAAGCCGCTCTAATTGAATAAATTTAACGTTATGTTTTTCTTCCGGAGAACAGAGTTTTTACTGAAAAATAATTTGTAGTTCTTATTCTTGCTAATCCGATTTGATATAAGAACAATTGTGATAAAAGTGTAAAGATTATTATTCGCTAAAAATCCGATTGATATGGTATTTAAGGTGCCCAATATAATCGACAATAAAATATCCCAGAGTAGAAGGTTCCTCCTTAGGAATAGGCTGCCAGGCGATTTCGTGAAAGTTGTGGTTTTTTACCTTTCTTGTTTTAATTTCTTCGGGAAGATTTTCAATACAATGAGCGATCTGAAGATTAAAATTACTCCACAGATCTATAAGCATATCCCAATTGGCTGCCTGATAGTTCTGTAATTTAACCCAGTTGTCCTGATTATAACCAGGGAAAACAAGATCATCTTTAAAACAGGCGCGTATAAATCTTTGGTGATTATTAGAAGCCGAATCGATTAAATGTCCTATAATTTCTTTTTTCGACCACTTTTCAGGCGAAGATTTAAATGATGCCATTTCTTCCGAAATTGAATGTAATCTAAATGATTTGCCTATAATAAATTTTCTAAATTCAGAGATCAATTCATCCATTGGATTTTTCCTTTTAGTAACTCATTGCAGGCAAGCCGTGTAGTTTACGAATCAAACCCAGCTGACCTATATGATATGATTCGTGTTGAACTAGAAAAGTAATTACGCCTAATTTAGTTTTATTTTCTACGGGAAATTTTGTTCTATAACTCGAACTCAAAAAATCAGATTTCAAGTTAGAAATTGTATCGGCTAATAAATTGCCGATGTCAGTCCAATTTATAATAATTTCATTAACGGGCGGATAATTTTTTATATCACAAGGTTTTTCAGCGCCTTTGGTTATTTGGCTGTAAGGACTTTCAATATGTACTCCGGCAAATTTTGCCAGATAGTAACGTGCGTCTAATAAATGCAAAGCGATAAAGTTCATAGGATTTATAGCATCATTAATACATTTAGAGCCCATGCTGTCGTTTACGTCGTTAAAACAATTTGTAAAAAGTTTTGTGTTAAGGTTTAGAATGTTAATTGAAGATATAATTTCTTTTTCCATTTAACCCCTCCGGCAAAGATGAACTAGATTTTGAAACAGATAGTTTTATGATAAAAATATTATTCCACTTAAAGATATCTTTCTTCTAAAATATTAAGATGATGATTAACATGCCCGACAATTATATAAGCCATTGACCGAACTGTAAATGTTTTGCCACCCGAAAATCCCGTTTCCAGCCAGCAATTTTCATTTAAATCGTCAAATAACATTATTGTGGATTTACGGATAAAACGAAATTCTTTCTTTAACGGTTCAAATTGTTTCTTGTCGAACTCCGCCGCCTCAACAAATTTATTCTCATCCATCGTGGCGAGATCTGTTTTATCTTTTCTTATAAACCGCAGCGCTCTATAACTTAAAACCCTTTCCGTATCGTTTAAATGTCCAAGCAATTCTTTTATGCTCCACTTCCCTTCGGCGTAACGGTAGAGAGATTTCTGCTCGTCAATTTTGTTCAGCAATGCGGCCGCGGACTTTAGCTGACTTGTCATAATTTCCACAATGTTGCCGTCTGGAACTGTTTGAACATATTTATCATACCACTCCGGGTATTCTTTTGTTGTTGGTCTGTTCATAAAATATTATTCCGTATATATTGGAGTAAAAAGTATTTATAAGTCTAAATAAAATCTTTGATCGCACCTCCGGGAAATATGTTCGCCGGAATATTCTTTAAATCCATAACCTTTATATAATGTTATCGCTTCATGAAGAACAGAGGCAGTTTCCAGGATAATTTTTTTATATCCCAATTCTTTCGCGCGCAATAATGAACGCTCTAACAAAAACTTTCCAATTCCTTTTCCCCGGTTACTTTTAATAATATACATTTTCCTTAATTCACATGTGGAGCTATCAATTTTATATAAACCGGTTGACGCGATAATTTTATTAAAATTATCTGTTATAACTTCAAACATTCCGTTATTCTTTAGGTATTCGTTTTCGATATCGTCCAAGTCTTTATCTGTTGAACCCGGATCGGGATTAAGATTATACTCATTAAGAATTCCAAACACCATTTTTTTTATAATCTTAGAATCAGTATTATTGGCGGAACGTAAACTATATCCCTCGGGCAAATTCTTCATAATTTTTTCAATAATAATTAAATATTTTTATAAGTCATTCATTATCTTATATAAACTATAGAGGATCAGAAATGAAATATACAAGAAAAGAATTTATAAAAACGTCCGCATTATTAGGAGGCGGAATTTTATTCAGCGGCAATTATTTTTCAAAAAAACTTAATGAAGACGACAACAGATTTAAATTGCTACGGGAAGGTTTCGGCGTATTTAATGCACGCGGCGGATCGATAGGCTATTATTACGGTAAAGACGCTTTGGTAGTTATTGATACACAATTCCCTGAGACTGCCAAAATTTTTATGGACGGTTTACGAACCAAAACAGATCGCAACATAGATCTTTTGTTTAACACACATCATCATGGCGACCACACTTCGGGAAATTCGTATTTAAAACAATTCGCCAAAAACATAGTTGCAAATGAAAATTGTGTTAAACTACAGATTAAACGAAATACTAAACCCGGTGAAGAAGATAAAATTGTAACCGCAGATCTTACTTTTACAGACGCTTTTAATGCGGATATTGGGAAAGAAAAAATTAATGCTTTTCATTTGAATCCGGCTCATACCGGTGGGGATTCCGTAATTCACTTCGAAGAAGCGAACATCGCACATGTGGGTGATTTGGTATTCAACAAAACATATCCGTATTTTAATCTGGATGACGAGGGTTCGTTTCGCGGCTGGATAACTTATCTTGAAAAATTATACGCAAAATTTGATAATGACACTGTTTTTATATTCGGACATGGACCGACAAATGAGTTGCTGGATGTTACAGGGAAAAAGGAAGATTTGATTTTAATGCGGGATTATATTTCTTCAATTCTCGATTATACTCAAAATCAGATAATCGCAGGTAAAACGGAAGACGAAATCGCCGAAACAAAAGAAATATCCGGTGTAGTCAGCAGAACCTCATATTGGCCGGATGCGTTGGAGAAAAATTTACGCGAAGCTTATAAAGAACTTAAAAGATGAACAATATACCGCAGCAAGTGATTAACTGTAGTTGTCCTGTTCTTTTTATTTTCAGATTATTAAAGAATAAAAAGAGTGCTGTGTTAAATTGATCATGCTCAGAAAATGAAGTGAAAAGGACTTTGCTTTAGTTAGGAAACATAAAAATAATTTGAGTATTGCAATAATTGTTTTTTCTAATCATTCAAAATCTTTTCAATTAATTCTTCATTATTTAAGAATTCCTCGAAAGATTTATTGAAGAACTCTATATTTGAGGATAGAGAATAATATTTAAGCTTGAACGCTTCTGTTTGACGGGTATTTATTACGTATAATTTTATATCTTCTTTCAATTGTTTTTTAAACAGAGCTCTTATGTGTAAATCGGCATTTGACAATGAGTAGCCTATAAAAACAATTTTTTTTGTAGCCATTACTTCGCGGGAGGCTTCTCCGGTAAGCTGTGAAATAACAGATTGAGACAATGGTTTTACATACGAAGGCATAAGTATTAATGTCTGAAATTCCGTTCCGTCCGTTGGGCAAACTAAGTCGTATTTCGTTTTTTCCGGATAAGTATAACCTGTAAATGTGCCGCGATTAAGATCTATTTCTCTGTCCCATGGAGTAAGCAACGTTTGGTTGCAGCAGCTGCAGTATTTCCATGTTAAGCTGCCATGTAGCTTAATTATTTTAATCGGTATTGGGGTTTTGTCCCCTTCAACAATTAAAGGCTCACGCGGGTTTAGCCAAAAATTATATGGTTTTAATTCTTTGCGTTTATCGTAGTTCATCAGATGGAAACAATAATCGAGATAGCCGAAATCTTTATATAGAAAATCGAAAGCCTGCTCTAGAAGTGTGTCGTAATTTAATGTAATAATAGAAAAGTTTGACGAATACTTTGTTACAGAATCCCAGAAATGATGATATACTTTGCTGTCTTTGTCTGTTCTTAAATTTACAATGTAATGAATAAGTTTAATAAGATATTCTTTAGTTTCTCTAATATGCTGGTTTGTATATTTAGCGCTAAGGCTCTCGTTTTGAGCTATAAAATAATCTAAAAAACCGAATACGGCTTCGAGCTGGGGAAATAAATTTGAACTTGAATCATAGGCGAAATTATCCTTTATAAAATCGATCACCTGCCTGCCGATAACAGAATCCGCAATATCTTTTTCGTTTAATATCATGGGCAAAATATGGCGTTGCAGCGGAACACCATCGGGATGAGAAGCTCCCGCACCGAGAACAAAAACAACATCGCGTTCGTTATCGTATTTTAAATATTTTTCATCAAAAGTATTCATAATTCAAATTTCTAAAACATTCCAAATATTATAAAAGCATATATTGAAAATAAGGAAAAATTTTGGTTAAAAAGGAGTTATGATCAATCAGTTGAACTTTTTACTCATTACGGGATCATCTTCACTGGCAATAATAAAAAATATTCCGAGCAAAATTTGGACAACGGTGATTATAAAATATTCAACTAAACCGCTCGCGACAAATACAAGTAAATAAATAAATTTAACAATATTTAAAAAATTGTAGAAACCAACCAGTCCGAAAAAAAGATTTATTTTTCTTTTGTTTTTATAAAAACTAATCAACTGCATTGCCAATAAAATTTCGGCAATACAAAAATTTATTAATCCTATTACTTGAATTATTTTTATAGGAATGTAGGCTGTTATAAAATAAAGAAGTATACCAATTATTATTAACTGATAAATATATTTGCGAAAAAAACCTTTATACAAACCGGGAACAATTAATAAAGAAACCGCAATTATTGTCCTTGAAGGAATAGGAATATTAAAAATTAAGAAAAGCAGACCGTATAATCCGGAGAATCCAAGGATAACGAAAAAATAGAAATATTTACTTTTCCTCTGAAAGACCGGTACAAGCAACCAAACGAGGCTGGAAATAACACTTACAATTATGTAATTATTCAATTTGCCCAATCCAGTTGATTAAAGAAGAAATGGTTTTCCCATGGGCTAATTATTAAGAGTGGTTTTTTATTAATATAAATTATTGCTCTGCTTTCTTATTTATTGAGTCTAAAATTATTTGTCAACGGATTTTTATAATTAATTTAATGTTTTGTTCTTTGGCAAAAATGAAAAACAGACCGATTAAAATTTCAAATGCAGAAGACAATAAAAACAATAAATAACCGGAGAACAAATCATTCAAGAGCACTATATATTTTAATACTATTGAAAGCTGATAAATTACAACTACTAGTAATACAATTTTTATCGATTCTGATATAAGAGTTTCTTTTACAAAGTCGGAAAGCATCAATATTAGCACAATTATAAAAGCGAACAAACTTATTAATTGATTAAGGTAACTGGAAAAATCGTAAAATATTATAAAAAGGGCTATTGCAGTTATAAGCATCAAGAAGATGTATTTTTTGAAAAAATCCCTATATAAACTTGGAATCATAAGAAAAGCGGTGGGAACAACAAATTTAACGGGCGTAACTATATGAAAAGTAAAAGCTATAGAACTTAATAATGCTGAGATTGCCAGAACACAAAAAAAATAAAAGTATTTACTCTCCCTTTGAAAATAGGGCAAAGTAAACCAAATTAAACTTGCGCTATACGAAATTACTAAAGCTATTAACATTTAATCACAATATGGTGGACAAGGCCACGATAATTCCAATGTGAATTCGCCATTGGATACGGAAAAAACCGCTTTTCTGTTTTCAAAAACAACCTGATCCTTTCTTCCTTTGGCGATCAATTCTAAAACTTTAATTTTGCTGAGTACTCTCATCTCCATTTCCGCTGAAATTTTAGCCTCAGCCGGAAAAATAATTTTACGTGAATCACCTGCTATAAGAAAATTGTTATCTTTTAAGCTGAACATTGCTTTTTGATGAGTTTCATTTAACAGCATAATTAAAGAGTCGGTGTTCATAATGTAGGAGTCAATAACACTGCCGTAAAGACTATCGGCCTCGATATTTGTAAAGATTTTACCTATTTCTTCCTGCGAAAAGAGAGATATTGACGAAAAGAAAAAAACAAAAAGAAAAATTCCGGTTTTTTTCGTTCTCATTATAAGTCCCAGTTGATATGGTTTGATAAAAGCACAGGCAATATAACAAATTTAAATTATTGCGAAAAATTATTATTAATGTTCATCAATATTCTCAAAATCTAAAATGATTTTTTATTTAGAGATCGTAATTTACACAAAACGGAGTCGTAACGTCAGTAGCCCATCTTTTGTTTGTATTCAACCGCGTACTTTATAAAAGCCGGCAGTGTTTTTAAGTTCAGCTTCTCCATTATTTTAGCCCTGTGAGCGTCAATTGTGCGTTTGCTAACTTCAAGCTTGTCGGCAATTTCGTTGCTGGTTAGTCCCTCGCCCACTAATTCCAACACTTCCAATTCTTTTGGAGTAAGTGGATCTATAAAAAAATCATCCTGTTTCTTTTCTATTAAACTATACTTGTCAACAATCGCTTTTAGCGTTTCTTCGTCCTGGTTTGTAAAATAATTGCGTCCTTTTGATACTTGAATAATTGCGTTTACAAGCTCGCCCTTCATAACACTTTTGCTTATCAGACCAAGTCCGCCGGATTTAAGCGTGTAATAAATATATTCCTCACCAGTATGCATTGAAAGGAACAATACTTTTGGCTCTTCACCCTTGTTTCGTATTTTCTTAATTATTTCGGGGCCAGATCCCATTGGCATGGAAATATCGCAAAGAACAACTTCGGGTTTTACTTCAAAATATTTGTTTAACAGATCTTTTCCGTTTTCGGCTTCAGCAACAATACACAAACGATCATCACCATCAAGCAGACTAACAATTCCTTCTCTAAACAATTTATGATCGTCGGCAAATAAAATTCTAATCATTTTTTAATTCCGATATGGTTGGCAAATCTATCAATATAGATGTCCCTTGATTTAGAGTGGAGTCGATTTTGATACTTCCATTCAGGCACTCTATCCTTTCTTTCATATTTATAAAACCATAGCCGTTCAGAGAATTAGAGTCGGTGTTCAATTCAAAACCAATCCCATCGTCAGAAATTATTACTCGTAACGAATCGTGTTTAAAAATTAAATGAATGCCGTACTCACTGGCTTTAGAGTGTTTTATAATATTATTTATAGCTTCTTGTATAACCCGGAAAAGATTTATTTCGAAGTCGTCCTGGAATCTTTTTTCATTTCCAACAATACTTACAAATCCTACAATAGGAATTTCCGAATTTAATTTTTCAATTAGAGAAGTAACGGCCGCAAATATTCCCAACTCACTTAATACCTTGGGCTTTAGTTGATAAAGAATCGACCTCACTTCGTTTGTTATGTTATCAACACTTCGCAGCAATTCCTGGCGATTATTAGCCTCGGAGTTAAATTGTTGAACCTTAAGCTTCAATAAAGATAATTCCTGCCCGACACTGTCGTGAAGTTCGGCTGCTATTCGGTTTCTTTCTTCCTCCGCTTTCATTTGAATATTTCGTGAAAGTTTACGGAGGTTCTCCTGATATTTTTTAAGCTGTTCTTCATACGCTTTACGCTGCGTAATATCGTGGAAATATATTTGTGCAATGTTTAAAAAACTAATTCCTTTTATATTAATTGAAAAATAATTCTCACCGATTTTTTCTGTGTGATTAATTGAACGATTATTAAGTATTAGTTCTGCTGCGTCGAATTTAATTTCACGGAGTATAAGATTAATATTTTTTGATTTTAGAGTATTATCCTTTAATACTGAAGCCGCTGAATCGTTAAAATGTATAATTTGTCCTTCGGGGTTGATTCTAATAAGTGGGCTTGGATCCAATTCTGCAAAAAGTGCTGATAGCCGAGCGTTTTTTAATTCCAAATCTTTTTTTTCTTCAAAGTGTTTCTGGCGTATCGGTGTTATAATTTTTTTAGAAGTTAACACAATAAGTGTGAGAAAGATAATTAGAAAAAGGAGAATAAATAATAACGGGTTGTCCAGGCTAAAAAATAATTTTAAGTACTGATCGGTTGATTGGTTGTATTGGTATAAAACAATTATCAATAGATAGTTCATATAGTTAAGGATGCACGCGAAGAATGTTCGCTCAACACGCGCGAAAGAGTTTTAATGTATTCTTTCTTCTTCCGGGGCGGTTTTATTATATCGTTGCAAAAGTTTATCGCAAAATAAATAATTTCTTCCGAAATACTGGGGAAATTTCTTTTTAGCAGCTTTTTTAAATAATATTTACTTATGTAATCTTCAGACTTAATGTACTCGTCGAAAATTTCCGTTTCCAAAACTTTTTCTATATTCTCGGAATTCATTTAAGTACCTCTTTTTTGTACAAATATAAGAGAATAAATGAAAGAATAAATCGGTACAATTACTTATGCATAGAGGCTGTTTATTTATTAAGAAAAAAAATATAATATTTTTATAACAAAAACTACCCCATTTTCGTACTGTATTATAAATAAAAGTTCAAATCGGGCAAAACAACATAAAGTATAGGTAATTGTACTAATGTTTAACGAGAACAATTTTTATATACTTAAACCGTAAGATTAATCTTACTCCACCTTATTTCCCAGCAATTTTAGCCCGGGTTTTCTTAACCGGGTTAAATGAAAGTAAAGAGGGTAAAAATATAAGGCATTTGAGGGGGTAGAGGGCAGATCGACTCATTTGCATTCCTAAAACCCGGTCGAAAGATCGGGTTTTTATTTACAATTCCAGAGCCTTTCTTACAAAACCATCAGCGATTTCAAGTCTTTCTTTAGCTTCTTCGTAACTACATTTTGAAAGTATCATTACAAGCGCGGTTTTAACATGGCCTTTAGATAGCTCCAAAACACGAGCCGCTTCTTCGTATTCAATTCCAGTTATCATCATAACAATTCGTTTGGATCTTTCAATCAGCTTTTTATTAGTTAGCTGCAAATCGATCATCATATTTTCGTAAGTTTTACCCATACGGACGAAAGCTGTTGTTGTAATCATATTCAGTACAAGTTTTTGGGCAGTTCCGCTTTTCATTCGGGTAGATCCCATAACAACTTCCGGTCCTACATGTGGACAAATGGCTATATCAACTTCTTCTATGTTAAATGATTCGCGTGGAGTTGCGGTAACATATAATGTTTTTGCTCCAAGTTGTTTTGCTTTTTTAACTGCCCCCATAACATAAGGAGTCCGTCTGCTTGCAGCTATTCCGCATACAACATCTTTTTCGGTTACTTTTGCGGCGATAACATCGTTAGCTCCATTTTCCTCAAAATCTTCGGCCCCTTCCTGAGCTCGAAACATTGCTTCTTTTCCGCCGGCAATATATCCTTCAATTAGTCCGAATGGTGCGCCGAAAGTAGGCGGACATTCGGAAGCGTCCACAACACCCAGTCTGCCGCTTGTACCGGCCCCAAAGTAGAGTAAACGTCCACCGTTTTTAATGGCACTAACAACTGCATCAACTGCTTCGGCAATGTAAGGAATTTCTTTTTCCACAGCCAAAGGAATTGTTTTATCTTCATCGTTTATTATTCGAAGAATTTCTTCAGTCGATTGATTGTCTATGTTTATCGATTTTAGGTTTTTTTGTTCCGTTGAAAGGCTGCTAATTTCATCGAATATTCTACGGGATTCACTACTCATTTACTCAATTCCAGCATTATAAGTTTTTTGCCTTTTTCGTTTCGCGCGTTTGTTGGTTTATACGAAAGTTCGAAGGTTGTAGATTTTTTGATATATGATTTATATTTGGTTTCCGCTAGTTTAAATTCTTTTTCAAGGTCACCACCTTTTATGGCCATTATGTATGCTTTTTCTTTTATTAGAGGAATTGCATACCTGAAAAGAATTATCAATGGAACAGTTGCCCGGCTTACAATCAAATCGAAAGTATCTTTATACTTAGAAACAAAAGCCTCGTCTTCAACTCTGCTGTTTTCAACTATTACATTGCTTAATCTTAATCTGTAAACAAAGTCTTTAACGGCTTCAGTTTTTTTTGCGGTAGAGTCAACTAAAACTCCACGCATCATTGGGTTTGTAATCGCAAGTGGTATGCCGGGAAAACCACCTCCAGTACCGATATCCAAAAATCTGTTAACTTTGTCCGGCAGATATTCTGAAATTAGCGCGGAAAGAAAAATATGATTTTCAATTATATTTTTTACATCCTTCCTGGAAATCAAATTTACCGCCTCATTCTTTTCTATAATCATCGAAGCAAAATGAGCCAATCTTTCTAACTGATATACATCCGGGCTGAAACTATTTTCCCAGAAGAAGCTTTTTAATTCCCTTAGATATTGTTCCTGTAAGTCCAAATAACCCTCAGAATTTTAATTCTTCAAATATACTAATAAAATGGAAATATCAGAAGGCGAAACTCCCGATATTCGTGACGCCTGCCCTAAGGAGCGCGGTTTAACTTTACTTAATTTTTCGCGCCCTTCATTTGAAATTTGCTTAATTTTGGAAAAATCAAAACTTAAAGGAATGTTAACTTGCTCTAATTTTTCCATCTTTTCAATCATTTCAAATTGCCGTTGAATATAGCCCTCGTATTTCAGCTCAATTTCAACTTGCTGAAGTGCTTTAGCATTTTCTTTTAATTCTTTAAGCTCACCATTTAATCCGAGATCCACTTTTTTAAACATTTCTTGTAATTGAACTTCGGGCCGTTTTGAAATTTTTGTAAGTGTTTCAACGTTTTCCAGCTTGGAAGTTCCGATATTTTCAAAATAATCGTTTACATGCTCTGGGCGCACTTTTATATTATCAAATAGATTTTTACTCGTTTCAATAAGCGTTTCTCTGTGCTGCAAATCTTTGTACATATCTTCTGGGATAAGTCCAAATTCATAACCATATTTTAATAATCTTCTGTCTGAGTTATCCTGACGTAAAATCAATCTATGTTCTGCACGAGAAGTAAACATTCTGTAAGGCTCATTTGTGGATTTCCCCACAAGATCATCAATTAAAACGCCTATATAACTTTCACTTCTTTTTAATTTGAATTCAGGGCGCCCTTGTATTTTTAGAGCGGCATTAATACCGGCTATTAAGCCTTGACCGGCGGCTTCTTCGTAGCCGGAAGTCCCATTGATTTGTCCGGCAAAATAAAGTCCTTCAATCAATTTTGTTTCCAACGTAAGCTCCACTTGGTACGGTGGGAAATAATCGTATTCCACCGCATAACCTGGGCGGGCCATAACAACTTCTTCCAAACCTGGAATTGATTTTAAAGCTGAGTATTGAGTTTCAACGGGCAAAGAAGTTGAGAATCCATTGAGATAGATTAAATTACTATTTAATCCTTCCGGCTCTAAAAATAATTGATGAGATTTTTTATCTGAGAAACGAACAATTTTATCCTCAATCGAAGGGCAATATCTTGGACCGGCGCCATTAATTATTCCTGTAAACAGTGGTGATTTTCCAAATCCGGTTTCTAAGATTTTATGTACATTTTCGTCAGTGTATGTAAGGTGACAAGGAACCTGTGGTAAAAATGGGAATAATGATTCGTCTGTTCTTAAAGAAAAAGGTTCGGGATTTTCATCGCCCGGTTGTTCTTTTAATACCGACCAATTGACAGAGTCCTTTTCCAATCTCGGCGGTGTTCCGGTTTTAAGTCGCCCCGAAACGAAACCCATATTAATTAGTGATTGGGTTAACCCGATTGCGGCCTGTTCCCCGAAACGCCCTCCTTTGGTTGAGGTAAGTCCCGTATGCATCAGACCGTTCAAAAAAGTACCGGCACAAACAACCAAGGCTTTACATTTAATATCGTAACCTTTTCCAGTTTTTACTCCAGTAATTTTTTTGTTTTCCACAATAGCTTCGTCTATAGTGTCTTCAATTATTTCTAAATTTTCAACAGAGTTCACTACCCGAACAGCTTCTTCGGAATACAAATCCCTGTCAGACTGACATCTGCCCGCCCAAACAGCGGGACCCTTAGATTTGTTTAGAATTCTAAACTGAATTCCTGTTTTATCGGCAATTTGACCCATAACACCGCCGAGTGCATCAATTTCATGAACAAGGTGTCCTTTGGCGCTGCCCCCTATTGCAGGATTGCAGGACATTCTTCCGAGTCCATTTTTATCCATTGATATAAGGGCAACAGAACAACCCATTCTTGCCGATGCCACCGCCGCTTCAATTCCGGCATGTCCACCGCCTACAACAATAACGTCGTAATAATTATTCATTCTATCCTTTCTATGTTTCACGTGAAACACGCGACAAAACACTAAAAATATTTATATCTTTTTATAGAAAACCGTTATAATAAAAAACTAGTTTTAGCAAACCGAGGTTCATGAGAAATTTTATGTTTCACGTGAAACAAATTATTTGCCTATACAAAACTTCGAGAAAATATTGTTCAATATATCATCGGTAGTCACTTCTCCTATAATTTCCCCAAGGGAATTTTCCGCGTTGCGTAAATCGACAGAAATAAACTCCCCCGACATTTTTAACGCAATTGATTCTTTACTCTTTAATAAATTGTCTTTAGCTTTTTCTAAAGCGCTGTAGTGTCTAAGGTTTGATACAACTGCGGTTTTTTCACTGTAGTTGTTTGTTCCAATAGTTTTTTCTTTCATAATTGAAAATAGTTTATCCATTCCCTGCCCGCTAATAGCGGAAACATAAACATCAAAATTATAATTCATTTCATTTTTCAGATCTATTTTATTTGCAACTGAAATAATCCTTTCTCTATTGGAGAGTATTAAAAGCTCATTATAAAGGTCCTCGGAAAAACCTTCTGTTACATCATTTATAAACAAAACGAGATCGGCGTTTTTTACAGCGTCCCTGCTTCTAAATACCCCTTCTTTTTCAATTGAATCTTCGGTTAAACGAAGTCCTGCGGTATCGAACAGACGAAACAAAATTCCGTCAACCGAAACCTCTTCTCTAATTATATCTCGAGTTGTTCCGGGTATGCTGGAAACAATAGCGCGAGATTCTTTTAGAATATAATTTAACATTGAGGATTTGCCCACATTCGGCTTGCCAACAAGAGCTACGTTTACGCCGTCGCGAATAATTTTCCCAAAGTTATAAGTTGAAAGAAGCTGATCTATTTCGGATAGAATTAAATCTATTTTAGAGTTCATTTTATCGAGCGGCATAAACTCCACTTCTTCTTCCGCAAAATCCAGTTCCAATTCAATCATGGATGATGAATTAATTAAATCATTCCGCAATAAATTAACTTTTTTTGAAAGCAGACCGTCAAGTTGATTTCTTGCACCGCGCAATGAGGCTTCTGTTCGTGAATTAATTATATCAACCACAGCTTCTGCTTGTGCCAAATCAATTTTTCCATTAAGAAAAGCGCGTTTTGTAAATTCTCCAGGCTCTGCTAAACGAGCATTATTTTTTATCATTTCCTCAAGAATTTTTTTTACAATCAGTTGACTTCCATGAGTGCTTATTTCAATAGAGTCCTCCCCCGTATAGGAGTTAGGATTGTGAAATACCGAAACAAGAACATCGTCAATTACTTCTTTATTAGAGTCGATAATTTTGCCGTAATGGATAGTATTTGGGTCGCAATTGTTAAGTTTTGTTTTGCCTCTAAACATTTTGTCTATAATGCTAATACTTTCCGGACCGCTGGTTCGTATTATTGAAATAGCTCCGTTGCCGGGCGCTGTTGCCAATGCCGCTATCGTATCATCGCTGTGTATAATCATTATAATTTTTAACTTTCGTAAATAAATCGGTTTAATAGAAGAAATATTTTTTCAAAAAAGAAAACTTTAATAATAATCATTATTTTTATTGATTTCAAGTGAAATGTTCTTGTAAGTCGTTTTGATATAATAAGTTAAGGGAATGGTTTAAATTATAAGCATATTGCTTGATCAATAAATTGATTGATACATCAAAAGCATTAAAATTGATCATAAATTTCATTTTAATAATTATGAATGATATAAGAGGATCATTATTTTAAACCAACTTAAATAATGGATTTAACATAATGAAAAAAACAGCGTTTTTAATTTTAATTTCCGCTGTGCTGGGCTTCATCATATTTTTTTATATTGGTGCGATTTTTACTGATAATTTTGTGGAAGAAAAAACAGAAATAATTTTAAACGACAGAACTTTTCCCAATAAAAATTTTGATAAAAGTTTATTAAAAAACATTCCGATAAATCTGCAGAGCTATATAGAGTCATCAATAATTGATGGTTCTGAGATTCCCAATGTTGTAATTAAAAAAATTACCGGAAAACTAAAAACCGATGAAAATTCTAAATGGTTTTCATTTAAATTAAATGAATTTAGTGTTTCCAACAGTCCCGACTATTTATCAGACGCTAAAATTAATATGAACAAACTTTTCTGGACACGCGCTATAGAAAGTTTAACAAATGGCAGCGGAAATATTTTAATCAAACTGCTTTCAAGTGTTACGGTTTCAGACGCTTCTGGAAAACAAATCAATCAATCTTTGCTGACAAATTATTTAGCAGATGCAGTGTTTTATCCTTCGGCCCTTATGCCATCTGAAAATTTATCTTGGTCATTTATAGATAGCAGCTGTGCTAAAGCAACACTATCTTTTGGCGAATTAAAAGTAAGCTCTAAATTTTATTTTAATCAATATAATGAAGTAGTAAAAGTAACCAGCGAAGATAAATTCAAAACATCGAAACTGGGATATCAATTGGTACCACACACAGTTTTGTATTCAAACTATAAATGGTTTGGCAACTATAAAGTTCCAACAAAAGTTATAAAACAATGGAAAGTTGCCGATAGCGTTTTTACATATGAGAAATACGAATTAAATGATTTTACAAATAATTGAATTTTTTTTCTTCTGTTAACTAGCCAGATAAAAGCTTAGAACTACAACGGATTAAAAAATGAAATCTATTTTGAATGAATCGGATAAAAAGGAATTAATCAAAAGAATTTCGCGTCTTGAAAACGACTCCAAAAAATTATGGGGAAAAATGAGTTCAGGTGAAATGATTTGTCATCTATCCGATCAAATTAATATGGCTACCGGAAAAAGAAAAACCAAATATGTTGGAAATAAATTTTTGTCTATAATCCTCAAGTGGATTGTCTTGTTGGGTATGCCTACACCCAAAGGAAAAGTGGAAACAGTTAAAGAGCTAAAACAAGGCGCGGGAGGAACAAAGCCAACTATATTTGAAACTGACGGTAAAACGCTTATTGAGTTGTTGGAAAAATTTAATGAAAATTATCCGAATAATAAATTGATTGTACATCCAGCTTTTGGAAAATT
>PGYT01000050.1 GCA_002839805.1 Ignavibacteriae bacterium HGW-Ignavibacteriae-2 | reverse complement strand
GCTCTTGAACTAAGAAAAACAAATCCACAAGAGTATATTAAATGTGCACGATCTACCATTGTGGAACATGTTAGAAGTATGCTTGAGTTTCAAAAATTAGGAACTATTACTTTTGACTATGGCAATAACATTAGAGGAGAAGCTAAAGAAAACGGACTTGAAAATGCTTTTGACTTTCCCGGTTTTGTGCCGGCTTATATTCGGCCCCTTTTCTGCGATGGAAAAGGTCCATTCCGATGGGCCGCATTGTCGGGCGATCCTAATGATATTTATGAAACTGATAAAGCTGTTCTTGAGGCTTTCCCTGATGACGAAGCACTTGTCCGTTGGATAAAACTTGCTCAGGAAAAAGTTCATTTTCAGGGATTACCTTCGCGTATCTGCTGGCTGGGTTACGGTGCCCGCGCAAAAATGGGTAAAATATTCAACAACCTAGTGGCTACCGGCAAAGTAAGCGCTCCAATAGTTATTGGAAGAGACCATTTGGATTGCGGATCGGTCGCTTCCCCGTACCGAGAAACTGAAGCTATGCTGGATGGTAGCGACGCAATTGCCGATTGGCCCATATTAAACGCGCTTCTTAATTCAATTGGTGGGGCAAGCTGGGTATCAGTTCACCACGGAGGGGGAGTCGGTATAGGTAAATCCATCCATGCAGGTATGGTAATTGTTGCGGACGGCACAAAAGAAGCCGAAGAACGACTTGAAAGAGTGCTTACATACGATCCAGGTATGGGAATAGTAAGACACGCCGATGCAGGTTATGAAAGAGCTATTAATAATGCGAAAGAATATAAAGTAAATATTCCAATGCTTAAAAAAAAATAATGGAGCAGTTATGAAAATGACAGTACTGATTGCCGACAAATTTCCGGATAAGTATATTCAACAATTAACTGATAGCGGCTTAGAAGTTATTTATGAACCCAAAACAGGAGAAAACGAACTTGCTGAAAAAGCAAAATTTGTGGATATTTTAATAGTTCGTTCAACCATCGTTAATGAAACAACAATTTTATCGTCCCAAAATTTAAATCTTATTGTTAGAGCCGGTGCCGGAGTAAACAACATTGATATTTCCGCGGCTAATAAGAAAGGAGTGTATGTAGCAAACTGTCCTGGCAAAAATTCCATAGCGGTAGCAGAATTGGCGATAGGACTTATTATAGCACTAGATAGAAAAATACCTCATAACGTTATGGATTTTAAGAAGGGCGAATGGAATAAAGCAGAATATTCGAAAGCCGATGGATTGATGGGAAAAACCCTTGCGATTGTAGGTTTTGGAAATATTGGTAAAGAAGTGGCAAAACGGGCACAGGCTTTCGGAATGAATATTTACGTTAAAGATATATCACGAGTTGAAGGATATGGAATAAAGGACTTCAGTGAATTCGATAAAACGTTACCAATAGCCGATGTTGTTTCCATACATTTACCATCGACCCCGGAAACAAAAGGTTTGTTCAACGATAAGTTATTCGGCTATATGAAAGAGGGCGCCATCCTTATAAATACTTCGCGTCCTTCGGTAATAGATGAAGACGCTTTAATTAAAGCTGTTAAAGAGAAAAATATTCGAGTTGGTTTAGATGTTTTTAACGATGAACCCGAAGCAAAAAGCGGAAAGATAAGTTCGCGTCTACAAGAATTGGATAATGTTTATGTTACGCATCATATTGGAGCCTCTACAATGCAGGCTCAGAATGCGGTTGCCGAAGAAACAGTGAATATAATTATGGATTATATAAAAAGCGGCGTGATTGCTCATTGGGTTAATAAAGCGAAAATGAAAGAAAATTATTATCAGTTAGTTGTTAAGCACTACGATAAACCAGGTGTGCTGGCATCAATACTTAATGAATTAAGAACTGGTAATATAAATGTTGAAGAGGTTGAAAACATAATATTCGACGGAGCTTTTGTTGCCTGCTGCACTATGAAATTAACTTCCCCTGCTACTGAAGAAATGCTGAAAAACATAAGAAATAACCCTGATGTTTTAACGTCTTCGCATGTAATATTTTAGCTGAAAAATCCGGACTGTAATTTCGTCCGGATTTACTTTTCTATACGAAATTTAGTGTAATAATATCGTCCACTACACCATGAAAGTAAGGGAGTTTTAGCAGTTCGTTCAGTCCCTCAACCTCATTTTCTGTCATTTCATAATAAACATTGTTGATGTTTTGTAAAATATGTCCCCCAAGTTCTGAAGGCAGTTTAACTTTTTCTAACAATTCGGCTATATTATCCTCTATCTGTTCGTCAAGGTTTTCGAGTTTGGAAACAAAAGATAAAATATTTGCATCATCCGCGGAGGCAAGTACAAAATTTACATACGGATAATTTATAAATTCCGCTATTTGGTCGGAAAAACTAATACCGTTATGTTTAACTACATAATCATCGTTCTCTTGTCCGACAATCAGATAATTAGATTCTTCAAAGTCCAGTTCGTTTGAATCGAGAGAAATTTCCACATCCACGTCGAAACGTTCTTTAAAAAGTATTTTAGCTAATATAACCTCATTTGATGAGACGTCTCCACGTAATAAAATTCGGTCGAAACGGTTTTGTTCCGGCATAAAATAGAGATAAGAATTTGAGAGTAATCCGTCAAAAGACAGCGCAATTTTATTTGACACTTTTAGATTTGAGAATTTTAATAAATCGCATGATGGCATAAGCCCCAAGCTATTGTTATTATCTACAAGTTTTTGCGCAATTAAAGACGCTGGTAATATTTCTATATCATTTTTTTGTTCTTCCGGCAGCATCATGCTGAACAAAGCGCTGAAAATATTAGTGGGTAAATAAATTTTCATTTTTGCATCCTCATTTAAAACAGAAAAAGCCGCCCGAAAAGCGGCTTTTGAAGATCGGAAATTTTATTTCTGATTCTTGTCTTTAATACGCGCAGCTTTACCTGACAAGTTACGGAGATAATAAAGTTTTGCTCTTCGTACTTTACCTTCTCTTATTACTTCAATTTTTGCTACTTTAGGCGAATCGAAAGGGAATATTCTTTCGACGCCAACACCGCTCGAAATTTTTCTGACGGTAAATGTTCTATGCACACCGGTACCTTTCAGAGCTATTACATCACCCTCAAAAGGCTGAACTCTTTCTTTGTCACCCTCGATAACACGAACGTGCACTTTTATTCTATCGCCGGCTTTAAATTGTGGCAAGTCGGTTCTAACCTCTTCACCTAAAAGATTTTTTAGTTTTTCCATTTCTTACTCCAAAGAATTTATTTTTTTCCATTTCTCTGTCAATACAATCGATTGTTCCTCTTTCCATTTTCTAATCTCTTTAGGATTTCCATTGAGAAGAACTTCAGGCACAATCATTCCTCTGAATTCAGCAGGTCTTGTATAATAAGGGGCCTCTATTTCATCCCCGTCAATCAAGGAATCCTCCAAAGCGGACTCACTATCATTAAGAACACCGGGAATTAGCCGAACTACGGCATCGATAATTGTTAACGATGGTAGTTCACCGCCGCTTAGAACAAAATTTCCTATTGATAATTCAAGTGTTACAAATTTTTGAACAACTCGTTCGTCAATTCCTTTGTAGTGACCTGCAATCAGAATTATATTTTTAAAGAGAGAAAGTTTTTTTGCATCATATTGATCAAATACTTTGCCTCGCGGCGTGGTAAATATTATATGATCGTATTGTCTTTCGCTCGTCAATTTTTCAATACATTCAAAGAACGGTTCGGGTTTAAGCAACATTCCCGCTCCGCCGCCGAAAGGTTTATCGTCAATTTGTTTGTGCTTGTTAAGGGAGTAATCCCTCAAATTATGTACAAAAATTTGAACCTTTTCTTTTTCCTGAGCCCGTTTTATAATGCTAGTATTAAGCGGACTGTAGAGAAGATCGGGTACGGAAGATATTATATCAATCCTCATCATAAAACATAGTTTCCCAATCGGAGATCAATTCAATCCTTTTTGTATTTATATCAATACTTTTGATATAGTCTCTTACAGCAGGTATCAAATGTTCCTCTTTCTTTGAATCGTGAATAACATAAACATCATTCGATTCAAGCTTTAGAACATCAACAACATCACCAAAGAACTTATCGGCGTAATAAACCTTACAGCCCAATAAATCATGAACAAAAAAAGTGTCATCATCTAAAGAAACAACATTTTCTTCGTCCACAAAAAGCTTAAGACCAATTAATGGTTCGGTATCTTTAAGCGAAATAAAATTTTTAAATCGCATTACAATGGAACCGTCAATAATTTTTACAGCATCGACAAATAATTTTTTCTCGACACCATAAATTTTTATAAACACAAACTTTAAATCAAAAAACCGATCAATAAAATCCGAAAAGGAATCAATTACAACAAATCCTTCATCGTCGTAATTGGATTTTATTTCGCCTATTAAAAAGTAATCATCCAAAATAAGCGTTTGACATCCTAATCAAGAATTTTTAAAATTGCTCTTTTGCCATCTTTAGCCGCAATTGCGGTTAACAGAGTTCTCATCGCCTGAGCAGTTTTGCCTTGTTTACCAATAACTTTGCCAACATCATCCCCACCCACTTTTAATGTGAGTTCGATGGTTTTGTCATTAGGTTGTGCCTCTTCGATACTGACACTATCCGGGGTGTCGACAAGGTGTTTAGCGATAAATTCAATAAATTCCTTCATGAGAATACCTTCTAACTATTTGTTAAAAAGGGCACATATTATTATTAGTGCATAACGCTTATTTAAAGAGACTCAGTGACAAAATTATCTCTTCAGGTTAAGCCTCGTCAGAAGTAGCGCCCTTAACTTCCGAAGCACTTTGCTCTACTTTTGCTTCTTTACCGGGTTCGGATTTTTTACTTTTATCTTGTTTTTTTACAGCGCCAGCTAATTTCGCTTCCTGGGCATTTTTCCACTCAGCTAATTTTGCTTCTACTTGTTCTTCAGTTAAACCGCTTTTAACAAGTTGTTTTCTTAATAAAATACCCTGTTTCGATAATAGGTTTTTCACAGTATCTGTAGGTTGCGCACCAACTCCTAACCAATATAAAGCTCTATCTTCTTTAATATCGATTGTCACAGGATCAGTTTTAGGATTATATAATCCGATCGCTTCAATAAATTTACCATCTCTCGGGGACCTAGCATCAGCAGCTACAACTTTGTAAACTGGTTGTCGCTTCTTACCCATACGTTTTAATCTTAACTTTACAGCCAATTAAGTCAACCTCCTATATAATATATAATTTAATTAAATCTAAAATTTTTCATCATTTTTTTGCCGCCTTTAGATTTGAACATTTGAATCATTTTTTGCATTTCGCCAAATTGTTTGATCAACCTGTTCACATCCTGTATTGTATTCCCACTGCCTTTAGCAATTCGTTTTCTGCGGCTGCCATTTAATACTTTAGGGTTTCGCCTTTCCTGTAAAGTCATCGATTGTATAATTGCTTCAACCCTTACCAATTGCTTATCGTCAATATCTGCATTTTTCAGCTGAGTTCCTACACCTGGAATCATATCCAATAAAGATTTAATTGAACCCATTTTTTTAATAGTCTTAATTTGCTTTAAGAAGTCGTCGAAGTCAAATTTATTTTCCATCAACTTCTTTTCGAGATCTTCGCTTTCTTTCAAATCAAATTGAGATTGAGCCTTTTCTACCAAGGAAATAACATCGCCTTTTCCCAAAATTCTAGAAGCCATACGATCCGGGTGAAACAACTCTATGGAATCTAATTTTTCACCAAGGCTAATAAATTTAATAGGCTCGTTAACAACGGCTTTTATAGAAAGGGCGCATCCCCCTCTGGTATCACCATCAAGTTTTGTAAGAACAACTCCATCAAAATCAACACTGTCATGAAACGCTTTAGCTGAATTTACCGCGTCCTGACCAGTCATAGAATCCACAACAAACAAAGTTTCTGTTGGGTTCACAGATGATTTTATAGATTTTATTTCCTGCATCAAATCATCATCAACGTGAAGTCTTCCAGCCGTATCGATAATGATTGTATTTAATCCGTTTTCCTTAGCATATTTAACAGACTCTTTTGAGATATTAACAGCATCCATAGAACCATCTATTGAGAACACTGGGGTATTAATCTGTTTTCCCAATGTTTTCAGCTGATCTATAGCCGCCGGTCTATAAATGTCTGCAGCGGTTAAAAGAACATTTCTTTTTTTACCACTTAAATATTTAGCCAGTTTTGCGCTAAACGTTGTTTTTCCTGAACCTTGTAAACCGACAATTAAAATTACTGTAGGTCCGCTAGGATTAAGACTAAGTTCGGCATTGCTGCCGCCCATCAATAAAGTCAACTCATCATAGATAATTTTTGTAATAAGCTGACCTGGTTTAACTGAAGCCAGAACTTCCTGACCAAGGGCCTTAACTTTAACGTCGTCTATAAACTTTTTTGCGACTTTATAATTAACGTCAGCATCTAAAAGAACACGTCTTATTTCTCGTAATGTATCCGAAATATTGTCTTCAGTAAGCCTTCCCTGTCCAGTAATTTTTTTTAAGGCTTTATCTAATTTTAATGTCAGATCTTCAAGCATAATATGTTAAATCACGATAAAGATAACAAAATAGTCTAATCAATTCAAATCCAATTTATTAAGCTTCTTTCAAAGCGTTAGCGCCGGAAACAATTTCAAGTATTTCACCAGTAATTGAAGCTTGTCGTTCTTTATTATAAGTAATTTGTAAACTTCTAATTAAATCTTTTGCATTTTCAGTAGCCATATCCATAGCTGTCATTCTTGCACCCAATTCCGCAGCATACGAATCCAGCAAGGCAGTCCACATTTTAGCATTTAAATATTTAGGGAGTAACGAACTAATAATACTTATTTTATCAGGTTCATAAATAAATTCTGTAACGGAATTTTTTGAACTTTCGGAAATTTCAGGTTCAATAGGCAGCAATTGTTTCTTCAGAACATTCTGCTGTGCAACCGATTTGAATTCATTATATACAACTACAACCTGATCTATACGGCCATTTATAAATTTGTTAGATATATCGAGAACTAATTTTGATGCGAACTCGAATTTCAGGTCAGAAAATATTCCGGGATATCCGCCATCAATTTTATAATTTCTACGGGTAAAGTGATCCAATCCTTTTTTGCCAACACAATACAATGCAACGTTTCCGCTTTTATTTAATTCAGCATATTCGTCTTTAATTAAATCTTCCGCTTGTCTAATTGCATTCATGTTGAAACCGCCGCATAAACCCCTGTCGGAGGTAATTACAACAACTGCTACATTCTCAACTTCTCTTTTTTCGAATAAAGGACTGGGAACATTCTTTTCCATTGAAAGAAGATTATTCAGAACCGATTCAATTTTTCTTGAATATGGTCTTGCATTAATCATATTTTCCTGTGCCCTGCGCAACCTTGCAGCCGCCACCATCTTCATAGCTTTGGTTATCTGCTGGGTGTTAGTAACACCAACTATTCTTCTTTTAATATCTCTTAATGTAGCCATAAACCGAATTCCTATAACAAACAAAAACCAATATCAGATTTTATCTATCCGATATTGGTATTCACGAATTCTATTTTATAAAATTTTTATTTCTATTTCTTAAATTTTCCTAAAAACTCTTCTAACGCTTTTTTAATTGTAACAATAACTTCATCTCCGAGCGTTTTAGTTTCTCTAATAACTTTAAATATTTCAGGATAATTAACGTCAATATATTCAATCAATTCTTTCTCAAATCTTTTAACGTCTTTTACAGGAATGGATTCTAAATACCCCTGAGTACCGGCGTAAACACTGATAACCTGTTTTTCAACTGGAACAGGCATATACTGACCCTGTTTGAGTAATTCTACAAGTCTTTCGCCTTTAGCCAGAGTACGCTGAGTCGCTTTATCGAGATCCGAACCGAATTTTGCGAATGCGGCAAGCTCACGGAATTGAGCTAAATCCAATTTTAAGGAGCCTGCAACTTTTTTCATAGCTTTAATTTGAGCATTTCCACCCACACGGGAAACAGAAATACCAACATTTATGGCAGGACGAACGCCGGCATTAAAAAGATTGGGCTCAAGATAAATTTGTCCGTCTGTAATAGAAATTACGTTTGTAGGAATATATGCGGACACGTCTCCCTGTTGTGTTTCAATTATAGGAAGAGCTGTTAAACTTCCGCCGCCAAGACTATCATTCAGTTTGGAAGCTCGTTCCAATAATCTTGAATGAAGGTAGAAAACGTCACCAGGGTAAGCTTCACGTCCCGGAGGTCTTCTCAACAATAAAGCTAATTCTCTGTAAGCTACGGCTTGTTTTGAAAGATCGTCGTAAACTACAAGAGCATGTTTTCCATTATCTCTAAAAAATTCACCCAATGTTGCGCCAGAGTAAGGGGCAATATACTGCAAAGGAGCCGGAGTTGAAGCTGGCGCAGATACAACTGTAGTATATTCCATCGCGCCGTGTTGTTCCAATTTGGCAACTACCTGAGCTACAGTGGAGTCTTTTTGTCCGATAGCTACATAAACACAAAAAACCGGATTTACACCCACAGCTTTAGCTTCTTCGGAATGTGTGTATTTTTGATTTATTATCGCATCAACAGCAACAGCTGTTTTTCCAGTCTGGCGGTCACCGATTATTAATTCCCTTTGACCTCTGCCAATTGGAATCATTGCGTCAACAGAAACAATTCCTGTTTGTAAAGGTTCTTTAACAGGTTGACGTGCAATAACACCCAAAGCTTTTCTTTCGATAGGCATAAATTTTTCGTGATTAACCGGGCCTTTTGCGTCAACTGGCACTCCCAAAGGATTTACTACTCTACCCAACAAAGCTTCACCTACAGGAAAAGAAGCCAGACGTTTAGTGCGTTTTACTATGTCACCTTCTTTAATAAGGGAACTTTCTCCAAACAAAACGCAGCCGACACTATCTTCTTCAAGGTTAAGCACCATACCCATTACGTCATTAGGAAATTCAACCAGCTCACTAGCCATAACTTTGGATAAGCCATAAACACGTGCAATACCGTCACCAACCTGAAGTACGGTTCCCACATCGTATACTTCCGCTTCACTATCGAAGCCGGAAAGTTGTTTTCTTAATATAGACGACACTTCATCAGGTCTAACTTCAGCCATTTTTATTCCTTAATCATTTTTAGCTAATTAACGGAAATACTTTCTTCAAGTAATTTTTTCTTCAATTTATTTAATTGATTTTTCAAAGTAGCATCAATAATTTGATCTAAAATTCTCACTTTGAATCCGCCGATTATCGAATCGTCGGTTTTAAATTTCATTCGCAATTTCTTTTTAGTGAAACTCTCAAGATTCGTTTTCAGCATTTCTTTTTGAGTATCATCTATTTGAGTTGCGGTTATAACTTCGGCATTAGAAATGCGAAGTGATTCATCTCGTATATCATTAAATCTTCGCGATATATCGATAAGCATATTGATTCTTTTCTTTTCCACAATAAATTTCAAAAAGCTCAAAGAAACATCACATAATTTATCGCTGAAAATTGCCGAAAGAACTTCTATTTTCTTAGTATCATTCATAATAGGATTTGATAAAAAAGTTCGTAGTTCACGCGAATTTTCAAGAACATTCTGTATAAGCTGCATGTCTTCGGTAACTTTTTCGATTACTTTTTTTTCATTTGCTGTTTCTATAAAAGCTTTCGCGTACCTATTTGAAATATTCAGTTTACCCATTCTAGTTATTCGCCAAATCCTTTAGGTATTTTTCAACAATAAGTTTTTGTTTTTCTTTATCAAGGCTTTCGCGGATAATTTTTTCAGAAGCCTCAATAGCAAGGTTAACTACTTGTTCTTTTAACTCATTTAATGCTTCTTGGTTTTTTCTGCTAATTTCCGCTTTAGCTTCTTCAATTTGTTTAGCTGCCTGCGCTTTACTTTCTTTAAGCATCTGCTCTTTTAACTTTTCGGAATACTCTCTTCCCTGCGCGATAATTTTCTGGGCTTCTTCTTCGGCTATTGCCAAATTAGCCTGATTTTCTCTAACAACTTTTTCGGCTTCAGATCTTGCCTGTTCCGCTTTTTCCAAGGAGTCTTTAATACTCTGCTCTCTCTCGTTTAATGAAGAAAGTATAGGTTTCCAGGCCATCTTCATCAATATAAACATCAACAAAGCAAAGGTTATAACAGTCCAGAAAATCAATCCCGGATTAACATCTAAAAGACTGCCTGAAGATTCACCCGAAGTGAAAACAAAGGCTAATAACGAATAATACATATTACTCTTTCCTAACTAATTAAAGAGAGTACAAGCTTAAAATTTCTTTTATTTTAGGGCTAAAAGAATACAAATAACCAAAGCAAATAAAGAAATACCTTCAATAAGAGCAGCGGCAATAATCATAGAAGTTCTGATATCGCCAGCGGCTTCGGGTTGACGTCCGCTTGCTTCCATAGCTGAACTAGCTAATTTACCAATACCATAAGCACCACCAATAATTGTTAAAGCGGCACCAAATCCTGCGGCTAAATATGCAAATTCCATTTAGTTTCTCCTTTATAAAAGATTTATTTAATGATCCTGATGTACTGCCATCCCAATAAATAATGAGGAAAGCATAGTAAAAATATATGCCTGAATTAGTGCTACTAATATTTCAAGCAGATATATAAATAGCGCAAATGCGATAGACACCGGCGCAACAAAAAACGTTTTCAGTATAAATATTAAACCGAGTAATGCTAATATTACAATATGCCCGGCTGTCATGTTTGCAAAAAGTCTTATTGCCAAAGCAAATGGTTTTGTAAACAGACCTAAAATTTCCACAACACCCATAATTGGCAAAAGCCATATAGGTACGCCATGCGGAATTAATCCCTTAAAATATCCAAAGACACCGTTTTGCATCATTCCGCCAACCTGAATTACTATAAAGGAAATAATAGCAAGAGTAGCGGTAACAGCAATATTACTGGTGGCAGTGCTTCCATAAGGAAGAAGTCCAAGGAAATTGCAAGTTAATATGAAGAAAAACACAGTTAGCAAATATGGCAGAAATTTCTCATGGCCTTTACCAATAGTTGGTTTTACTATTTCGTCTCTTACAAATACTATTAAAACTTCCATAAAGTTTGTAATTCCAGAGGGTGTAAGAGATTTTTTATATGATTTTGCCACCTTATTAAAAATCAGGATCAAAATAATTGCCGCTAACCATAAAAACACTACGTGTTTTGTAATGGATATATCCAAACCAAACAAATGAAGTTGTGGCAAATGGATTGTCCCGAAAGGTTCAAAATCCAATACTTTTGCATCCATAACATGGTGCATAAGCCAACTGGTATCGTTCCCGCCGGATGCGTGTGCCGTTGATAGGCTATCTGTTATTACCTGAGTACTGTCACTAACCATACAATATATTACTTCTGTTTGAGTCCTTTAATATAACTGCTAAAATATCCGATTTCCGCAGTCAGTTGCACAAAATAAAAAATAAAGAATATTAATATAAACCCATCTTTATCAATATTCAAGAATTTTAATATAAGTAAAAGCGCTATTAATAGGACAAACAATCTTATGCTCATCCCGCCCATATTATAAATTAAAAACTGTTTGTTAGTATTTAATATTGATTTTTCGAACGCGTAAACGGCAGAAATTAGATTAAGCAGATTGAGTAATACAGCAATAACGATTCCTAATATTAGCTCAGGAGAAAATAGATTACTGTGATAGGCTCCTATCAAAAACAAAGCTACAACAGAATAGACTGCAAGGAAAATGGATTTAATTTTTTTCAAATTTATCTTTTTTATTTAAGTTGAGCACTGTTTTAATAAAATTATATACGCCGGCAGCACCCCCAACGAAAGAGAAAATTATTGTAAAAACAGGTTTGCTCTCCAAATAATCATCGAGCAAATAACCTATATAAAACATAAGCACAACAGTCGCAGCCAACTGTGTGCCCAAACCGAGATAGGGTCCAACATCCTTAAATGATTTGGCGGTTTTGCTAAATGATGATTCTTTTTTATTCTGTAACACGTTGAGCTGCTTGAGCTGCTGTTTGATTCATTGTGCTTGTTCCGTCAAATTTTGCGCCTTCTTCAATTACAAGAACTTTTGCAAAAAGATCACCTTTAAATCTTGCCTGTGTATCCAGAACAACTTTTTCTGAAGCGTGAATTGTTCCCTCCACATTACCGCTGATTGTAATATTTTTGGATTTAATATTACCGTTTACTTCACTGCTGTCACCAAGCGTTAAATTTCCATTAACTGTAAGTTCCCCTACCATTTTACCATCCAACCTTACATTTCCTTCGCTGTAAAGTTTCCCTTCAATTTTAATTCCACTGCTAAGTATGCTAACTTCTTCCGCTGAATTATCCTTTTTGAGAGCCATAATATATATTCCCTTTTAATTGAGTACCAAGCCGGCAGGATCTAGTGGCTGATTATTTTTCCATATTTCAAAGTGCAGATGAGGTCCGGTAGTGGCAAAACCAGTATTACCGGATAAGGCAATTACTTCGCCAGATTTTACAACATCGCGCTCATTTTTTAGTAAGACCGAACAATGTTTATAGTGAGTAGTATAACCTTTATCATGTTGAATAATTATGGTGTAGCCATAATTAAAAGTATAATCCGCAAATACTACAACTCCGCTCATGCTAGCGTAAACAGGTGATTTTTCTACAACAGCAAAATCAATCCCATTATGTCCTTTCCCCGGTTGAAATGATTTTGCAATTATTCCTTCGCAAGGTTTTAAAAACAATATTTCTTTAACACTATCGGAGTCGGATAAATATTTTTTAGCAAAATCATTTATTACCGAATAAATATTTCCGCCGGAGCGGCGTTTAATTTGTTCATACAAACGTAAAGAATCATAAATTGCCGCTGTTGAATCAAGAGAATCAGTACTAGCTAATTTAATTGCAAATTTTAAACGTTTATTTATTAAAGATATTTGATCAATTTCGTTGTACAACAATAAAACTTTTTGTTCAAGCTGCTTAATCTGAACAGAATTTTCTTTTAATTTATAATCTTCAACGAATAATAAAAATTGACGGGCAGGTGTAAATGCCAAAATTAACGCAATAAAAATTGATACAACAAAAGTATATAACGCCGCATAAGAAAGAACCGTATACAATTTTACTTTATAACGCTTAGTTTGAAGCGTTGGAAAATTAGGTGTAAAATATATTGAACTTTTTTTCAGATTATTTAAATTAAACCAGCTCATCATTCTGCTCATTAAACTATTGCAAATATAGCAATAAATGAAGTAATAAACTTTTCAGTTAATCAGTCATTTACGCGTTAATTTTTCCAAATTTTATGCATCCATAACCACTGTGCGGGATATTGTCTTACATATTTTTCGAGACAGTTAAAATATCTTTGAGTTAATTCCTGAACAGCGGCTTCATTTTCATCGGGCAAGTTTTCATACGAAATCCTTTCAACCACCATCTGATAATTACCATTTGACAACCTTGGCAATAAAATCAGATAAATAGGCGATTTTAGTTTAACAGCTAATGAAGCCGCGCCTGCAAAAACAAGTGTATCCCTATTAAAATATTTAATTATTATACCGCTCTTTTTGGGTGCCCGCTGATCACCAACAATTCCTATTGCACCGCCATTCCTAAGTGTTTTATACAATTCCCGAACAGAAACTCCTAACAGAACTTCTTTATTTCCGAATTTCTCCCGTATCAACTGCATCTTATCGGCGACAAAATTATTTTTCTGCCTTTTTGCTAAAACGGATATTTCTTTGTTAATTTCAATTCCAACAAGAAGAGCCCCGAGTTCCCAATTCCCAAAATGAGCAGTTAAAAGTAACAGCCCTTTATTTTCTTTAAGTCCATCCTTAACAATCTCAATATTTTTATTATCAGATAATTTTAACAACGAAGTTTTATCGAAGTAAAACAAAAGTGGAATTTCAAGAAAGGAAAGGGCAAAATAGTAATAATTTTCCCTCGCAATTTTTTTTAGCTCAATTTCACTTTTTTCAGGAAAAGCAATTCTTAAATTATTCAACACTACTTTTTTTCGGATAGGCACTAAATAAAAAAACAGAAAGGATATAAATCTCGCCAAATATTTTATTCTCGTATATCCTATAATTCGCGCTATCCAAACAAATAGCATATAAACGGAGTATTCCAATCTGTGTGTTATTAACATATCAATTAGTTTGCGGTAATCCTTCTTTCCCAGTTATCATCTCTAAGTTCCCCGCGTTTCGTTGAGTGTAAAAGTTCATAATCCGAATATCCGCTTAAATCTCCAAAAACGAAGGTAACTCCTCCTTCAATACTATGATAATACCATATTTCGTAGGGTTTTCTATCATAGTCGTTCGGATGCATATCAATTTCATCGGGTTCACCATAAATTAAATAGATTCTGCCGCGGTCTGTACGTGTTCCCTTTTTAGTAAAAGTTCTGTATTTAGCATTTACAGTTTTAATTCGTTCGTCAAATTCTCTTTTAAATTCATTTTCGGTTGTTTCAGGGTTAGTATCCCGAGCTAAAAAAAACTTAAATAAAAATTCTCTTTTCGCGTTCAAAGAATCCAAAGATTTATACGAGTCCATTTCTTTTGATGTAGCGATATATCTTATACATGAAAACAATTCATCACATTCTTCGACACCCATCACACCATATTCACTGGTTAAAACATTCATATCCGATTTAAAGTTTGACACTGTGTCTTTTACATGAGGATTTATAACATAAAACCTTTTAAAGGAAGAAACACCCTTGCTTTTTTCAGTGCCTATAAGATTTAGATATAATGTATAGGTCCCGGTTGGGAAGTTTGAAATATTTACCGCCCCTACTTCCACAATTGCATTGTTGTTCTTGCTTATATCCTTTGTTTTCTCGAACACCTTTTTTCCAAAATTATTTATCACCTGGCTGTTAAGAATAAGGCTGCTTTTTGTTGTATCGTCGGCCAGGTTATACAATTCGGCGTAGTAAAAAAGCATAGGCATATTTTGCCCGTAAATATTCTGGGGATTAGGAATTACTTCCATTGTGTTTTTATAAAAAATGGAATTAACGTCATTACTTTCCACCACAATGCGCGAAGCAAATTCTAAATCGCTAATCGAAATAAGCTTGGGATCGGGTTTTTTAATATTAATTTCTTCGTTTAAATATTTGGAAATAGTTGAATCAACACCGTCTTCAACGCTGAATTCAAGAAAATAATTTCCAATGGGTAATCTAAAAGTCATCGCTCCAATCAAATTTTTACGCGTTAACTCATTATTTATTAATTCAACATTCGAATTGATTTTATATTTTTTATCTACTAAAACCTGCCGGGTTTCTTTGTTAGTAATTATCAAATTTATATTTGCGCTAACTGTTTGTTTACCTTCTATTTCAACAACGGTTAATTTTGTTTGACCTATGGAATAATAAATTTCCAGTTGAGAGGAAACAGAATCCAAATTAAACCTTGCATAATCAAACTCGAATTCAAGTTTCGTTTGAGCAAACAAAGACACAGCGCTGAATAATAAAGTTATTAATCCCCCTCTAATTCCCATTTTAGTTTTCTCCGTTTAATCTTTTTTCGATTGTTTGTAAATCTTGCCTAACCAGTGCGTTTGTTTGTTCATCTTTTGAAACCTGTAAAAATTTATTAAAATAATATTTTGCGTCCTCATATTTTTCGCTTACAAAATAAATAATACCGATGTTCCTGAATACCGGGGAAAATTCCGGTTTTAATTCCAGGGCTTTTTCATAGGATTCCAGCGCTTTATTATAATCCCCCACCTGGGAATAAACAATGCCTCTGTTAAAGAATAATAGATAGTCCTTATCATTTCTTTTTTCTGCTTCAGCAAAGGCCGATAAAGCATTTTTGTAATCTCTTTTTTTTGCGAATGTATTTCCAAGATTTATAAATGTTAGGTAACGATCATCCAATACTATTGATCGATTATAGTAATAAACCGCCTGGTCATAATTTTCCTGTGTTTGAGCAATATCTCCTAGTTGCAGATATGCGTCGTAATCGGTGTATTTAGGTTTATTGATCAAGAAATAAGAAACAACAACAAAAATACCGACCACGATAAGCGGAGCTTGTATTTTTTTTAGCTGCTTAAGTTTAACAATTTCAAAAATCTGATTAATAGAAAAAGCGCTTATAATAATTATTGCAGGGGTAATTCCTAATCTGAATCTGCCGTTAACAAAAAATAACGCGCTCGAAATTATATACGTTAATATTAACAATAATAATATGTTATCCCGTTTAGGGTAATTGATAAGCAATAAAAATCCAAAAATAAATGATATAACTATAATGGAGTATGGAATTAAAGGAAGATTTAACAGTTTCGAATAATTTTTGCTGTAGAAATCCATATCTAAAATTGAGGATTGAGGAAATTCTTCTGAATCAAAAAACAGCATAAGTTTTTTACCGAATAAGCTAACAAAACCCATAGGATCTTTTTTAAGATAATCCAGCGACTTATCGTACCAATATGCCGATGCCTCTGAAGCTGTAACTGTTCTTCCGAGCAGTTTAGACGCATAATATTTACCTGACATATCGGAAGAGAAATCGAAATTTTTTGGCGTTACAAAAACACCAGGCGCTTCGGCATTATTGCCTATATAAAAATTTATTCCGCCATTTGATGTAATCAGCACAGTCTCCCCCAATACCGCAACATTTCTTATTGTGACGGGAAGTATTATAAGAACGACACCGATGGACAAAAACGAAGCTAATTGAACTTTTTTGATAGAATATTTGGAAAATTCTTTTTTCGACGTAAAAATGTAGAGCATAAGCACAGGATAAAACAATAATATGTTAGCCCTGAGCAGTGCAGCAAGTCCGAATAATAATCCGATTTTAAGCCAGTGAAATTTATCGGAGAACTTATTTTTTTCACTAAACTTATAAATCAGAACCGCAAAGACAAAAATTTGCAATGTTTCCGAAAATATTATTCCTGAATAAAATATATATGAATCGTAAAATGTGGCAATAGCGGCGGCAATAAATGCAACGTTTTTATTAAAATAATTTTTCGCCGACCAGTAAATAAATAATATGCTTATAGTGCTGATCAATACCTGAAGTAAACGAACAATATAAGTACTATCCCCGAATATCAATTTGAGTAAAGCCAGCATGTAAGGATATACGGGTGCCATAAAAAACGGTTCGTTTCCAATCCAGTCGCCCGAGTCAACCATACGAGAAGCATAATCCATATAAATACGGGAATCAGAAAACAGGTTGGATACAAACGGGGTGCCCGTTGTTTCAATTATAAAAATCAATCTTAATAAAAAGGCGACCCCTAATAACGGAAAGAGTATTTTTTTTTCGTCTACATCATAGTTTTTGATTTTCATAAAATCCTTTATTAAAATCGTATAAAAAAATCAGAGTAATGAATGCGGTAATAATTTATTATTCTATTTAGTATTTTATTTATTACAAATAATATAAAAGTCTAATTAACAAAATAAGTAAAAAATGAAAAGTTTTCTGCTCATTTTAATGATGTTAGGTTTAAATGCCCTATTAGCGCAGAGTAGTCTCGTATGGTCTAATCCGCCGACAACAAGCAACCAATTAAACGCCGTAAATGTGTTCGATTCATCAACAGTTTGGTGTTTTGGCGAAGCGGGTACAATGATATACACAACTGACGGCGGCGCAAGCTGGGAAATATATTATTCGCAAATTACTGAAGATATTACGGACTGTTATTTTATTACCGATTCTACAGGATTTATTAGTTGTTCAAATGGAAAAATATTTAAAACTGCGGATAGATGTTATACTTGGCAGGAAATTGAAAGCGGTACAGTTTCCAAATTAATCCAAATCGATTTCATAGATAATAAAACTGGAGTATGTTTAACAGATGACTCAGAATTATTATTGACCACCGATGGTGGAATCAATTGGGTAAATAAAAGATTTAGCTCAAAAGAAAATATTGCCGCAATTACATTAGTTTCTCCAAATTTAATTATAGCTGTAGGGGCAAAGGAAACTATCGGTTATTCATTGGATTTGGGTGATTCCTGGTCTATTAATCAAAGTGAATCTAACTTTAATTTAACTTCTTTGGATTCCACACCGGATGGTAAAGTTGTTGCTTGCGGTGATTCCGGACTTGTTCTAACTTCAGAAAATTTCGGCAAAACATGGTTGAGGCAAATTGTGGGTATGAAAAGGGATTTGTACCATGTTAGCTCGAACGGGAATTCTTTATTCTATATAGTCGGCTATCACTCAATATTACCGACATCTACAGACGGGGGCAGAACGTGGCTGAATAAATTTACCGGCAGCATAACAGATTTAAAAGCCATTGATTATAACGGAAATTTTGGTTGTGCTGTCGGAAATAGTGGTACAATAACATACTCTAAAGACGGTGGACAGATTTACCGCTATGTAGTAAATCATACTAATGCTACTATTAAAAATCTTTATAATGTAAAAACAACTGATACCAATACCGCATTTGTTATAGGTTATAACGGAGCTTTGCTTAAAACTACTGATTATGGTAAAAGTTGGAATAAAAAATCAAGCAGAGGAGCTATTGAATTTAAAGGCATCAGTGTAATCAAAAATAAATTTTACTGGCTTGTTGGCAATGGCGGTGAAATTAGATTCAGTTCTGATTCCGGGAATGTTTTTAGAGCACAAAAATCCAATACCCATTTTGACTTGAATGATGTTTATTTCGCCGATTCTCTTAACGGATGGATTGTCGGAGACAGAGGAACAATTCTAAAAACAAACAACAGTGGAAAAAGCTGGATCAATAGTTTTCTGAAATTTAAGAGAAATATTAATTGTATTACTTTTAGTAATAACGGATTATGGGCGGTTGGCGATTCTGGTTTATTTTTAACTAGCATGGATAAAGGTATTAATTGGAAAAAACAGACGCTCACTTCGTCGGATAATTTGAACCAAATAGTTTTTCAGGGGAAAATTGGAATGATTGTCGGCGATAATTCAACCTTTTTTGTTTCGCAAGACGCTGGACTTAACTGGGAAAAAATGGTTTTGGATTTCAGTGAAGATTTTAATGGTATAGATTTTTGCGATGAAAAAAACGGATGGATTGTTGGAAGTAATGGTTTGGTTTTATATACGGACAGCGGTGGATTAAATTGGATTAGAGTAAATTCCAGGAGCAGAAATGATTTGTATAAAATTTCCTGTTACGATCAATATTCACTATTTATTGTGGGAACTAACGGAACCCTTCTGAAACTTAAACGGGAGTATTAAAGTATAAGTTTTTAATTTAATAAACGTAATCATTAAATTGATTTTTAAGGTTCCTAGAAATTATTGTAAATTATTTGAATTTACATCAAACATTCAAAAACAAATTATTAGAGAAAAAATGAAACAGTCCTTCCAATTGATAATTATATTATTATTTACTCTCTCTTTAACAAATTGCGGTCAGAACAACGATCTTAAAAACCTTAATCCCAACTCCGCGCCTTATAAAAAACTGAGTGTTAATCAGGAAGATATAGAAATTCAGAAAATGAAAGAGTTAAGAGTAAAGTCAAGAAAAACATATTCAAAATTTTCAACAAAATATATAAAAGGAGGCGGTATTGAAATACTTGTTGAAAGGATAAATTTGGATGAAAACGGTAACAAGAGCGAACAATTCAGATATTTGTCCAATGGTGATGTAGATTTTCAATGGCTTTACAACTATGATTATTACCAGAGATTAACTACCACCGAGTCATACGACGGATTTCAAACACTTTTAAGTAAAATTATAAATGAATATGACGGTGAGGGATATAAAAACAAATCCGAAGAATGGTCTGAAAAATCAAAAACTTATACTACAAGCAAATATGTATACGATAAAAATTATAACTTACTTGAGACCAGTTCATCAAATGAAAGGGACGGTTTTTTATATAAATCTGAATACAAATATACAGATTCGATGCTGGACAGCGTGCTCTTTTTAAACAATAAAAATCAGCTTCTTACTACTATCAAAATCAAGTATGATTCAGATAAAAGAAAAGTTGGTGTTTCTGAGTTTAATTCCACAGGCATTTCCTTGGAAACAGAATATAAATATGATTCCAATTCTAATCTAATTGAGATAAAAAACAACAAACTTTCCAGTTTTAGTTATAAGTATGATGAAAAAGGGAATGTTATAGATGAAATTGAATATAACAGCGGCGGTTATCAACAGAACAGATTTGGGTATGAATATGATAAATCAACCGGTTTGCTCGTAAAAAAAATAAGATACGATGGCGAGAACGATCCGGCTTTATTGATAAGATACGAGTATGAATATTAAGCTTAATCAGCGGCGGGTTTTATTTTTCCAATTCTCGTCGCTTAATTCTCCCCTCTTTGTAGAGTGCAAAAGCACATAATTTGAATAGCTGCTGAAATCAGCGAAAACAAAAAACACCCCGCCTTCAATATGGTTATAATACCATAATTCGTAAGGTACATTTTCAGTATCAAAAGGGTTTCTTTCTACTTCACTTGGTTTACCGTAAAGAATATAAATTCTTCCCCTATCCGAAGTCCAGCCCTCTTTATTGCTTAAATCGGAATACTTTTCAGTTGCATACTGAATGCGTCGGTTATACTCCATAAGAGTTTCATTAACAGGAGTTGAGGGATTTTCATCGCGGGCAGCCCAAAAATTGTACAAATATTCTCGTTTTGCTTCTTCCTGAGATATTTTTTTCCATTCCAGTTTTTCAGCGTCTGAGGATATGTATCGTGCCTGTGAAAAATTTTTATCAAGCTCTTCTTCACTCATTGTAATAAATTCGGAGGATAAAAAGTTAGAATTGCCCATCACCAATTGTTGAGAATCAAGATTATCGGGATTATATACAAAAATTCTTTTTTTTGTTGAAGCACTCAGATTACTTAAAGAATCGTTTACGGTAACAATTACATCGTAGGGTCCTGTTACAAGATCGTTAACTTTTATAGCGCCGATATCTAAAACCGAAGAATTGCTTGCAGGCATAAATTTAGTTTTTTTGTAATTCGTTTCGCCTCTTGTGTTTTTTAATTCATAAACCACTTTTATACGATCAACTTTAACATTATTGGATATATTGTAAATCTCATAATAAAAGTAAAAAACTGGAACACCATGACCGTAAAGCGCGCTCGGGTTAGGTACTACTTCGAGAGTGTTCTTATAAAATGTAGACGATTCCGATTTACTGTCCTGTACAATTTCATTAGCAAGTTGCAGATCGCTTAATAAAACTGTTTTCTCATCGTATTTTGGTACGTTTAATTCAAATTGTAAGCTGTCGCTAATTAAAGAATTGTTAAGATCAATTCCTTTTAGAATACACTTATAATTACCTGATGCCAGGTAGTATCTTAGTAATCCTGTAAGTTTTTGGTTGTCATCGGGTGCTTCAGGATCTAGTATCGATTCAAAATCCCAATGGTCGTTAACCAGTTCTGTCGATTTGGAGCTATCGAATATTTGAAGTCTTAGTTTACCGGCAATATATACCCCATCGCTCTTTTGAACTTGCGTTAAGCTTTTTTTTGTGAATGAATAGTAGAACTCTATAGTGCTGTAATTGCTGTCGCCATAAAAGTGTGCGTAATCAAAATCGACATTAAATGAATTTTGACCGAAAATAATTACCGGCAATAAGATAGTTAGTAGTATTTTTTTAATCATGATTTCATCTAAAATATTGTTATAAATTTTATGGTAACAGACTCAAAAAATAATAAAGCCGGCAATTGAAACTCTATCAAAAAATAAAATTCAGAACTGCAGTTACAAAAACTTTATACTTTCCAAAAAAGATAAAGTTCAGAATAAATTATTTTTTAACAGAGACGAGTTTCAATTACCGGCCTCATTTTAATCACTAATAAATATTAAAAACCAAACTGAACTGTAACCATATGATTAGCATCAAAATATTCAGCCGTTCTATAAGCGTAATCAACTTTTACGTCCAGATTCCCTTTCAGTTTTAATCCAACACCGAAAGTTGGTCCAAATACAGCTTCTTCTTCAACGTCTACCGCTTCAGAAACATAGGCGTATCCGCCTCTCAAAAAGATTAAATCATCGTAGCTAAATTCACCAGCCACTCTGTATTCATCATTAGAGAAGTTATTGTTCTGAAATGAACTGGAAATTATACCTTTATAGTTATTTCCAAAGTTTCTTTCATAAGCTACACCAAGTTCAAGCTGAGAAGGTAATTCGAATTCCGCGGAATTAATTCTATAGAAATTCAAACCTCTTTTACTTGCTTCATCGATAGCGCGTCTGTCGAGATCAGTACCGTCATAGGACATAGCAGCACCGAAGTTTTTAAGAGCTACACCGAATTTAAGTCCTTCAATTCCTCCAATACCGTTGTATTGAATACCAGCATCAAAGGAAACGCCGGTAGCACTTGATCTTAGAATTTTTTCACTAACTACGTTTGCAGTAAAGCCAACTCTGATTCTATCAGTAAGAGAATTAGAATAGGTTGCGCCAATTACAACATAAGTTGGTGAAAATGTAGCGCCTGTTCCTTCAGGATTATCAACAGTAGTTACGGGTATATCACCGAAATCGAGTGTTCTAATGGCAAATCCCAATGAACCAAAATCGGAAAAATGAACCGCTACTGCAGCAAATGAAAAGTTGATATCAGCAATGTAATTCATATAGGAAAACATCGCTTCAGCGCTATTATTAGAAATACTTAAGCCAGCAGGATTATAGAAAATAGCATCTATACCGGTGATACCCGATGTATAGGCACCGCTCATTGCTAATCCTCTAGCACTAACCGGAATAAGTAATTCTTGTGCTCCACCGGTGCCATTTCTTTTACCGCCACCAGCGAACACATCCATACTCAATAAGGATATAATCGCTATTATTAAAATAAATTTTGAATTCTTTATTAACATTTGTTAATCTCCTCTAGTTTTGCGAAACGCAAATTTTGCAAGAATTTCTAATCAGTTCAGTTAGATTCGGTCTATATACTGAGCCTCTTGAATTATTGCAATCTTAAGCACTTTCGTTCCTATACCCGGCAGATCAATGTATGCTATATACATACCGCTTGCTACAGGTAAACCGTCTTTGTTTTTTAAGTTCCAGTCTACAAATTGTCCATCGCTGTCTTTATCCATTTTCTGGATAAAAACGCCGGATAGTGTAAATATTCTAATAGAAGCGGTTCTAGGTAAACCATAGAATCTAACATATCTATTATATTTACTTAATTCCAAATTGTGCGCTCCGAGGTAAGGATTTGGGAACACGCCAATTTTATCGATTCTATCTTTAGCGGCAACTTTATCATTAAGGTTGGCTTTAGGCATTGTAATTGTAAATTCATCACCTGATTCCAACGGTTTATAGGATCTGAATCGTATTACAGTACCCTCTGCTGGAATATCGCCTTTAATTATAATAGCGCCAATTTTATGGTCAGTATCATCCTGTTTGTCTGATTCTGCCGGTAAAGGAGACCCATACGTATATTTATCTGTCCAATAAGCGTATATTTCTTCCCATTCTCCGTTTGCTTTTTGGCTCCATTTTTTGTCGCCGTCACCAACATTAGCATCAGATCGACTGAAATCCCATGTTTTTATGAAAAGTCGTCTGTCGTCCGAAGGATCATCTGGAGTTTTGCCAATATCCCAAATTTCAAATGGCACAACACCAGCGGCTTTTTCATCACTTTTTACCTGTGGTACAAAACCAATTTTATATCCGGTTAAATAATATTCCGATCCGGTTGCGGTAAATCGCATTTCGTAATCACGATATCCCAAACCTTCCTTTGGTTTTGTCGCTTGCCAGTTGTATCTTTTTGCAGTATTACCAGCTTTAATCTGCCATTTGCCTGTGGAATTCAGATTTTTTTCTACATCAACCGGAGTACTTAAAGCCGTACCGCCGGCGCCTTTAACTTCAAGAACGTCCTTTACTCTGTATTGAGTAAGAACAAAGTTAAGGCTATCTAAACCTGTATCTTCAACCCAAAGTTTAAATCCATCAATATTTAACTTATTGTCTATATTGGATTTATAAACTACCCCATCATTGTCTTTTTTGTCGGAGACAAAATCAGTTCTTTTGGACAGTAAAGTTTTACCGGAAGTAACGTTTATAAGATCATAACTAACATTTGCCGAGTCTAATAAACCATTTATTTTTACTTTGTAAGTGTCACCGGTAGTTTTTGAGGGATCAACTACAGTAAA
>PGYT01000049.1 GCA_002839805.1 Ignavibacteriae bacterium HGW-Ignavibacteriae-2 | reverse complement strand
TATTCAATTGTTGTTGTCGGATTGAATGGGTTGGGATAATTTTGTTTCAAGAAAAATTTCCCGGGCGTCTGAACGTTATCTTTCAGATCGGTTATCACTGGCGATCCAGAGTCAATCCAAGCGGTGTAAATTAAATTAGCAAGTACATTGGAAGCGTCTTCAAAAAGATTCACGGTAAATTTTCCGGTAAGATTCCAGAGTTCTGTATAATAAACTTCATTATAACTTCCGGCTATACTTAAAGCGTATTCATCGGCACGATTTACCGAATCCACATATATATAATTTGCGTATATAAAGTTAAATATGTAATCAGACCGGTCTTTAATATACAATAAACTATCTCCGTCATATTTAATTTGTCCCGAGTATTTTCCAATCAAAGTGGATTCATACCTGGAATGAACGCCATAAGTGCCGGAATACTGCCCGTTATAATTTTTTGTAAGATGCAGAGGCATATGCGCATCACCAACATAATGTCCCAAATCCGAGGCAATTAATTTCGCTTTATCCCAATCATTCCTTTCAAATAATTTCTGGAGAGAATCAACAGCATCAAGGATTGCCCAAGGGAGAGAACCTTGAGCTTCCACAAAATTTTTACCGTACTTCGATAAAAGCGAGTCGTAATTCTGATTTATTTTTCCTGTGGTAAGAAACTCGGTATAAGCGTCTATGTCTATATAATGTTTAGGCGATTCCTCGGGCTGTTGGCTCTTACGTCTGTCCGCGTCCGATGCGTGGTCGGCCAAATATCCGGACCATGAATTAATAAATTCAATTCCTTTCGAAAAGGACAACACGGAATTGCCATTAATTATTCTATGACCCACATACCCCCAACCCAGGGATAAGAAAGAGAATGCAATTATTAAGGGTAAAAAGAACTTTTTAGTATACATATTTTAATCTGCACATGTAATTTTATTTTGATTGCACTATTTAGTAAAAATAATTTTAGTTATACTTTTTCAGAAATAAAAGACAATTATTTGATATAATCCAAATTTATAAGCTCCCATTTAATATCACCGAAAAATTGTTTTTATAACTTTTTATCACATACATACTTAATTCAGAAAAAATTGTTTATTCAGATTCTCCATTGAACTGATTCTACAATACGAATTCCTTGAAACCTTTCTGGATAGTTTATTGTTATCTCAACTATTATAATTTCTTCTTTTTTAACTTTGTGAAATTTAATTATTTTATTTGTTGTTGAAATCAATTCATATTGAGAAAACCATGAAAAGCAAAAAGAAACTTACAGTTATTCTATCAGTTACAGTAATAATTATTCTACTCCTTATTCCTAAAATAAATTTTGAAGGGGGCGGAGACGATCCCTCTAAAAATGAAAGCAAAACAATTGCCGTTAATGTTACAGGAAAAGTAATAACACCAAGTCCGCTAAAGAATAAAATATTTACAAACGGTACAATAATCGGCAATGAAGAAGTGGAGCTGCACAGCGAAACCTCAGGGAAAGTTACAGTTATTCTTTTTGAGGAGGGGAAAAGGGTAAAAAAAGATGAGCTGCTTCTAAAAACTAATGACGCCGAACTACAAGCGATTCAGAAAAAAAACAAATTAAGGGAAGAATTGGCCAAAGAAAAAGAAAATCGAATGCGGTTAATGCTTGAGAAAAATCTTTCCAGCCAGCTTGAATATGATATACTGCTTAATGAACTTAACACAATAAGAGCGGATATTGAATATACACAAGCGCAAATTAATAAGACCGAAATTCATGCTCCATTCGACGGAGTTATAGGATTACGTTCTGTAAGTGTTGGCTCATATATTTCACCCTCAACAAAGGTGGCTACTCTGCAAAGTCTGAATCCGGTAAAAATCAATTTCGCGGTCCCACAAAAATATTTTGGTGAAATTAAAAATGGGAAACAAATTTTACTGCGTCTTCCGAATACCGATAAGATCTATACTGGGAAAATTTACGCAGTTGAACCTAAAATCGATCAGAACACCAGATCGGTTCAAGCCAGAGCAATTGTTAATAACGACAGGAATGAATTATCGCCTGGCGCATATGTGGAAGTAAATATTATCTTAAACGAAATCGATAACGCTTTACTTATTCCATCGGAGACAATTGTTCCTGATATTAAGGGCGAAAAAGTATTTCTATATAAAAACGGTATTGCAGCACCTCAGATTGTTACTACCGGAATCCGAACGGAAAAGGATGTTCAAATAATAACAGGCCTAAAAGAGGGCGATACACTAATTACATCGGGCATAATTCAACTGCGTCCGAATACTCCCGTAAAACTTAACTCGATAAATTAAAAAGAATATCATTCAATAAGTAAGCAGAGTAAAATGAGTTTATCATCAGTTAGTATTCGTCGTCCAGTTTTGGCAATTGTAATGTCCATTACAATAATATTATTTGGAATAATTGGTTACACATATTTGGGGGTTCGTGAGTATCCCAGTGTAGATCCGCCTATTATAACAGTTTCAACAAATTATACAGGAGCCAATGCGGATGTTATAGAGGCACAAATTACCGAGCCTCTTGAAGAACAGATAAACGGAATCGCGGGAATAAGGTCTTTAACTTCTGTAAGCCGTGATGGCAGAAGCAATATAACTGTTGAGTTTGATGTATCAGTTGATCTAGAAGCAGCTGCAAACGATGTGAGAGATAGGGTTTCGAGAGCGACCTCAAGACTGCCGCAGGATTCTGATCCGCCTACCGTTTCCAAAGCTGATGCTGATGCCACTCCGATCGTATTTCTGAATGTAAAAAGCGATAAACGTACATTACTTGAACTCTCCGATTTCGCTTTGAACATTTTTAAGGAGAGGCTCCAAACTATTCCCGGTGTAAGTCAGGTTGTTATTTGGGGAGAAAGAAAATACTCGATGCGGCTTTGGATGGATCCTGCCAAACTTGCGGCTTATAATATTACTCCTCTCGATATTCGCACCGCATTAAATAAAGAAAATATAGAGCTGCCCTCAGGAAGAATTGAAGGAGATAATACAGAACTTACGGTTAGAACATTGGGAAGATTGAGTACTGTAGAGGATTTTAGCGATCTTATAATTAAAGAAGCGGATGGAATAATTGTAAGGTTCAGAGATTTAGGAACAGCGGAGTTATATCCGGAAAATGACAGGGCAATGCTGCGCCGAGACGGGATACCAATGGTTGGAGTAGTTTTAGTTCCCCAACCCGGAGCAAATCATATAGAAATTGCCGATGAATTTTACCGTCGCATTGAGCAGATTAAAAAAGATTTACCTCCGGATCTGGAACTCGGGATAGGTTTCGATGTCACCAGATATATACGCAATTCGATTTCTGAAGTAAAGGAAACAATTCTTTTAGCTTTCGGTCTGGTTATACTGATTATATTTCTTTTTCTTAGGGACTGGCGCACGACGTTAATTCCAATAATAGCTATTCCCGTATCTTTAATCGGATCATTTTTTATAATGTATCTGGCTGACTTTTCGATAAACATTTTAACACTTTTGGGAATTGTTCTTTCTATAGGTATTGTTGTTGATGATGCTATTGTTGTGTTGGAAAATATTTATAAAAAAATTGAAGGAGGTATGAATCCCTTTGAAGCGGGAATTAAGGGAACTTCCGAAATATTTTTTGCAGTAATTTCAACAACAATCGCACTTGCGGCTGTGTTTTTACCCATAATGTTTCTTAAAGGTATTACAGGCAGGTTATTTGTTGAATTTGGAGTAGTAATCGCGGGATCTGTAATAATATCTTCATTTGTGGCACTAACATTAACGCCGATGTTAAGTTCCAGACTTCTAAAAACAAAATCGAAACACAGCTGGTTTTATAACAAAACCGAACCATTCTTTAAATGGATAGAAAGCAGTTATAAAAATTATTTAAGTGCTTTTATGGAAAAACGTTGGCTTGTATTCCCCATTTTGGCAGGGGCGTTTATAATCACATACCTTATTGGCACAAATCTGCAAAGCGAATTGGCTCCTATTGAGGATCGTGGGGAATTACGCATTCAATCCACTACACCCGAAGGAACATCTTTTGAAGCGATGGATAGGTATATGCTGAACATGTCCAATTTATTGACGGATTCAATAAAAGAAATTGCTTCCAGTATATCTGTTACAGCATCAGGTTCGGCCGGTTCTGTAAATTCAGGTTTTATAAGATTAACATTAACCGACGCAGACACAAGAAAAAAATCTCAGCAGGATATTGCAGAACAAATAACTAGTACATTAGGCGGGCTAAGCGACGCGCGATCATTTGTAATACAAAGTCAATCTATATCAACTCGCAGAGGCGGGCTTCCCGTTCAGTATATTATACAATCGCCTAATTTTGAAAAACTTAGAGAAGTTGTTCCTAAATTTCTTGACGAAGCAAGACAAGATCCTACATTTGCAGTTGTAGACGTGGATCTTAAATTTAACAAACCGGAAATTGTTGTTGAAATTGATAGAACTAAAGCACGCGAACTTGGTATTTCGGCCATTGATATAGCTCAAACACTTCAACTGGCTTATAGCGGGCAACGATTTGGTTATTATGTAATGAATGGAAAACTTTATCAGGTTATTGGGCAGGTTTTCAGAGAAAACAGAAATAAACCGCTCGATCTTGCCTCGATATTTGTGAGGAATAATAGAGGAGAGTTAATACAGCTTGATAATGTAGTTTCTTTAAAAGAAAGGAGCAGTCCTCCCCAATTATACAGATTTAATAGATATGTGAGCGCTACAGTATCGGCGAGCCTGGCACCGGGCAAAACTATCGGCGATGGTATAAAAGCTATGGATAATGTCGCGGATAAAGTACTTGATAAAACCTTTGCTACGGCGCTTACAGGCTCATCACAAGACTTCGTGGAAAGTTCTTCGAGTCTCGCATTTACTTTTATCCTGGCTTTGATTCTTATATATCTAACTCTCGCGGCTCAGTTTGAAAGTTTCAGAGATCCGTTTATTATAATGTTCACAGTTCCTCTGGCAATTGGAGGCGCCGCTATAACATTGTGGTATTTTAATCAAACATTAAATATATTCAGCGAAATCGGATTGATAATGTTAATTGGGCTGGTTACAAAAAATGGTATACTAATTGTGGAGTTCGCAAATCAGAAAAAGGCAAGCGGATTACAAGTTATAGAGGCTGTAAAAGTAGCAGCATCACTTCGTCTGCGACCTATATTGATGACAAGTCTTTCAACTATTCTCGGCACATTACCAATTGCTCTTGCTATTGGTGCCGGATCGCAGAGTCGTGTTTCTATGGGTATTGCGGTTATTGGAGGATTAATATTTTCCACATTTTTAACTTTATTCGTTATACCGGCAATATATTCTTATCTTTCTGAAAAACAAAAAATTGTAAGCAATGTAGTAATTCAAGACGAACTTGAATTGGATATGATTGATCATAAAGTTTAGCTTTTTTATTCGGGTAAGGATGTCCTTAACTGGTATATGCGAAATATCGAATAGATGATTGAAGAATTATTATGGATTAAAGGGGAAAGGCACCATTAATTCGATATTTTGAATTTAATAGTGCCTTATAGAGCCCGGCGAGGGCGCACCGGGCGGGGTTTATGTAGGATTAATATTTTAACTTACTAAGTGAACAGGTACTTCTTTATTCCGGCTAAACCTTTCAAAGTCCAGGACATATGTAAAATTAGAACCCTCATTTATGTCGCTTTTTATTATAAGTTTTCCTTTCAAAAAGTCGCATAATTCACGCGCAATAAATAAGCCTAGTCCTTCGTTCACAAAATTATTGTAATTGATATTATTCAACTCAAATGGTTTAAATAGTTGATTGATTTTTTCATCCGAAATTCCAGATCCACTGTTGGTAATACTTGTTATAATCTTTACTTCCTCATGATTCCCAGTAGATAAATCAATTTCAAGATTTATTCTGCCTCCGCTCGATAGTTCAACTGCGTTCAATAATAAATTCCGTAATATCAATTTATATTTTTTCTGATCGCCACAAATTAATCGGGGAATTGTTTTTCCAATGGAATATTTAATTTCAATATTTTTTTGTTTAGCTGAAGTACTCAGTAAATTTGTGCACTCTTCAACCTCTTGAGAGATACTGAATAATTGTTTTTCTAATTTTAAGTTTTCTGCTCTGATGCCTGAAAAAGCTAAAAAATTATCAAAAGTATTAAGCAAGGAATAAGCCGAATTATGCATCGCTTGAGTAATTACTTTTAATTCTTCGGAATTGCTGGCTGAAGCATCATTAACAATTAATTCCAATTCAGAAATAATAGATTTAAGCGGCGGATGAACTTCATTGTTTATTTTATTGAGAGTAACTAAATTTTTTCTCGTTTTCATAGTTTTAATTGTTTCTCCGGCATTCAATATTCCGAAGGCCTATTGGTTAAAATCCTCTGAGTCCATCCCTTTTATTTACAGGAACTACTCGCCATTTTTAATGTAATTGTTGTACCTACGTTCAATTTACTTTTAACGTCAATTAAAATATTATTTAGATCACAATAACCCTTAACAAGAGCCAAACCTAATCCATTTCCATCATATCTGCGGGAATATCCTTTTTCAGCCTGGCTAAAAACGGTAAATAGCTCCGTCAAATATTTTTCATCAATACCAATACCTGTATCGGAGACTTGCACAATAATATAATTGGCATCATTAAAGGCTATTAATTTCACCTCCCCTTCATTTGTAAATTTAATAGCGTTATCAACAAGATTGTTAAGTATCTGATTTAGAGCGTAAGAATCGGATAATATACTTTCAACAATTAAATTGGATTCGTAAACAAAATTAATATTTCTGTTGCGGGCTAAGGATTTAAATTCGTTATAGACCTTATCAAGTACTTCTTTTTTAAGATTCATATTCCGAGCAGTGTTATCATAAGTGCCCGATTGCAACTCCGACATATTTATTATAGAATCTATTGTACGTATTATTCTTTGACCAGCGCTTTCTATACCTTTAAGGCTCTCTTCAATTTCACTATTATGTTCAATATTTTTTAATTCATAGTTTATATATTCAGAAAAACTTAATAATGCGTTTAGAGGAGTTCTAATTTCATGAGACATTTGCGATAAAAAATTCTCCTTCATTTTTTCACCGCTTTCAGCTTTTATACGCGCCTGGACAAGTTCGGATTGAATTTGTTTTTCTTCTGTGATGTCATTTTTAATTGCAACAAAATGGGTGATTTTTCCAAAGCTATCTTTGATAGGCGAAATAGTTGCCGACTCCCAGTACTGTTGTCCGTTCTTCTTTTTATTTATAAATTCGCCCTGCCATACCTCACCTGAATTTATAGTTTCCCATAACTTTTTATACTCTTCCTTAGTAGTGTGTCCCGATTTAAGTATATTCGATTTTTTCCCTTTCGCGTCTTCAACTGAATACCCTGTAACTTCAGTAAATCTGGGATTAACGTATTCAATTATTCCCTGAGTGTTGGTTATCATTACCATTGTAAAGTTCTGTTCCACCGCTTCGGATAGTTTTCTGATTTCCGATTTGTTCTGGACTTCATTAGTTATATCTTCCGCGTAACCTTCATAAAAAGCAAGCTCACCGTTTTCATCTTTAACTTCCCGTGCGCTTTCTTTAACGTATACAGGAGTGCCATCTTTTTTTAACCAAATCGTTTCATGTCCTTTTAACACTCCGGTTTTAGCGATTTTTTGTTTAAATATTTTTCTTTCCAGTGGAATAAACTTCGATCCTCTCTCCAACTCAATAGAGCTCAAGTCTTCCAGGTCATCGTAACCGAACATTGATAATAATGCAGGATTAGCCATTATTATTTTACCGTCAATTGTAGACCTGTAAATTCCAACAGTGGCGTTCTCAAATAAACTTCTATATCTTTTTTCACTTTTTTCAAGTCTTTGTTCCGCCCTTCTCCTTTCAATTATTTTCCAGATTTCGGACATAAATAAGGACAATTCTCTAACATCTTTATAACTGTAAGCTGAATATTTATTCCCTACTCCGGCAATAGCAACAATCGCGTCTCCCTGAAAAACCGGTATGCTAATATGATTATGCAAATTGAGGTGGAAAAAAGGAAGGTTCTCAATAGAAAATTCTTTGTAATAACTATTATGGATAACAGGTTTCCGATGCCTTACAGAATCTGTCCAGCTGCCTGTTTTATCTATCGGGATTGAGTGTGTTCCATGCGACTTGAGATCCGCGGAAATATTAATCCACTGAAATGTATTAATAGAATTTTTATCCTCGTTTACAAAGTGAAAATATCCTGATTTGCTCCCTGTAAGTTTAATAATTTCCTGAAGCGCATAGTCAACGACCTTTTTTTCAGAATTATTCCACATTTGACTTAATTTAAACAAAGCTTCAAATCTTTCTTCATCTAAAATTATTTGTTTTTCAGCTTCTTTTCTTTTGGTAACGTCATAAATATAACCGGAGATCTGAGTTAGTTTTCCATCATCATCAAAAACACCGATTAAATTTTCTTTAACAAAAACAACTTCGCCCATTTTATTTTTGAGCCGCATTTCAAAATCTAATAGTTTTTTTGATTTTGCCAATTCCGCATGAACTTTATTTCTCTCGGAAGCATCATACCAAAACTCACTGCAGTTTACCTGCAAAATTTCTTCAACACTATCATAACCCAAAATATTAACGAACGCATTATTACACATAACCAGCGTTCCATCGGGATTGCTGACAAAGTTTCCCGTTAAATCCTCGTCAAATAATTTTTTGTATTTCTGTTCACTTTCTGATACTCTTTTCATCAGCAGCAATCTTTCGGTTATATCTTCAGCTTGACCGATAATTAATTGTGGAACTCCGTTATCGTCTTTAAGCGTGGAAGCAATTGCACTTGCCCATATTACAGTTCCGTTCTTCTTCTCAAATCTTTTTTCGAACTTAATTACTTCCTCATTCCCTCTAAATAATTTTACTAATTGAGAGGTGAAAAATTTATAATCCTCTTTTAACATATAGTTCTTAATACTGTCGTTTAACAGTTCAGTTTCGGAATATTCTAACATATTGCACATTGCTCTATTTACAGCTATAAATCGTCCGTCGGTTTGTATTAAGCACATACTAACTGGTGAATTTTCAAATACGCCAAGAAATTGTTTTTCTTTTTCCCGCAAGCTCAAGTTCATCAATTGTTTTTCGCCGGACATTTTTAAATTAAACACTGCGTAGGCTACATCATCGGCAATTTCCTGAAAAATTGCTCTTTCTTTCTCTGAGTTAAACGCGTCAATTTTATCCGAATCGATTGTAAGTATGCCGAGTTTTTTATCTTCGAGTATCAGTGGCAGCGACAATGTAGAAACAAACCCGTATTTTGCCACCTCTTTTTGCCAATTAGTTGAAAGATTTTCAAATGGATTATTATTTGTATAAAAACTTTTACCTGAAAGGAGAGCTTTAACAGCCGGATGATCTTCAGCGGAACCGTTAACATCCAATTCTATTGAGTTCAGGAAATCGCCACCAAAACCGCACTGGGCCGCGGGTACAATTTTTTTATTCGATTCATCATAAAGACCGATCCAAACAAATTTATATCCGCCTTTATTAACAATATGATCAACAATACTTTGATATAATAATTCTTCGTTTTTTTGTGTAAATATTATATGATTACATTCACTAATTAAATTATAGGCTCTCTCCAGCCTGCGTTCATTTATTTCTGATAATTTTAATTTTGTGATATCCTGTCCTGTTCCTATAACTCCAATAACAGAATTTTTTAAATTATCATATAACGGGGATAATGAAATTAGGAAATAATAATCTTTTCCATTCCATGTTAACATCCAATCATACCTTCCGACTTCACCATTAAGCGCTTTTGTATATTCTTCAATTTGCTTTCCGCTCTCCTCTAAACCAAATACCTGATCAATAGTTTTGCCTGTAAAAAAATTATCGGATAAATCCATTTTGGCTAACAAAGTTCCAAATGCTCCAACAAATCTTTTTTCGGTATCCAATGTAAACTGTATATCGTTCAATTTACTGTAGGTTTCTTCAAAATTATAACGATTTTTGAGTGTAGCTTTGTACGAGGAGTCGGATTTTTTGAACTTAATTACTACACCGGCAAATATTAAAAGAGAAGTAATAATTAGAATCATAATTAAGACAATAATTAAAACGCTTGATGGCTGAAACTGGAATAAAGTAAAAATTAAAGAAATACTGGAGAAAATAAACCCATTTGAGCTAAATCCTCCCATACTAATACTCTCATTAACTTCATTACCCCACGCTATTAAATTGATTGTAATTAATAAACTAAAAATTTTATCGAATAGAGAATGATATATATATTTGTTTAGCATTGTTTTCATTTTAATTCTTAATATTTTCAAAAGACAAACAAAAGCAGATATAAAAATATTGGTGTAGTACTAGTGTAATTTAACCGATCTGAAGCTAAGGTAGAATAGTTGTAAGAATGAACCACATGTAGTTTTAAATCAACCAAGTTTGTGGCATTAATTCTACACTTAAATTTAATTATGAAGAGTAAACAGAAAGAAGATCTAACAGTTTATCAACATCTTTAACTTTATCCAAAAAATGATCTACACCCAAATTAAACGCGTTTTTTTGAAAAAGTTTATCGCTATGATTCGTAAAAATTATCACAATAGCTTTGGTCTGATTTTTTATTATCGGGATTAAATCCATACCAGAACCGTCCGGTAAATCTAAATCTAAAATAACTATTTCCGGATCACTAAATGTAAGAACAACTTTCGCTTCATTAATAGTAGATGCCTGCTGTATAAGTTTAAATCCTCCAACTTCTTTAATTAACTTTTTCAGGTTAATTACAAGATTAGGGGCATCTTCTATAATTAAAATAGAGCTCATATTCACCTATAAATACGAAAGTGAATATAACTTTAAATACTATGCAAACGAGAGGTTCTAATAATTATTCTATTGTAGAATAATTACTACAAGAGGCCTGGGTCTTATTCAATTAAATTATTGAGGAATGCATATCGGATTATATCGGCATTAGATTTAAGATTCAGTTTTTGCAGAATTCTGGATCTGTAGGTGCTTACAGTTGTAATTCCAAGGTTTAGTTCTTCGGCTATTTCTTTAGCTATTTTACCGCTTGAGATAAGTTGCAAAACCTGAAACTCTCTGTCGGATAATAACTCGTGAGGTTTTTTAATCGAATTGTCGTCAAGATCGAAAGCCAGTTTTTCAGCCAAACTTTCGCTTATATATTTTCTTCCTCCTGCTATTTTGCGGACGGCGTTTATAATCTCTTCGGGAGCACTTTCTTTATTTAAATAGCCCATTGCTCCTGATTTTAATGTTCGTTTCGCGAATTGTTCTTCGGGATACATACTAAGAATCAATACTTTTACATCCGGTTTAATAGCTTTAATGTCTTTAAGAACATCCAATCCGCTTTTACCGGGGAACGAAATATCTAGAACTATCACATCACATTCATTATTTTGAATAAAGTCGAGTAAGTCATTCGGATTCGATGACTCTCCAACCAATTCAAGATCAATTTCAAGACTAAATAATCTAGAAAGTCCCTCACGAGTAAGAGCATGATCATCACAAATAAATATTTTTATCATAATGACTTTGCTTATTGTTTTGTTTTAAATGTAACAATTTTCAAATTAAGTAACTATTAAAAAGGGATAGATAATGTTATTTTACTTCCGCCTCCTTTTTTCGAAATAATTTTCAGATTACTGTTAATCATTTGTGCCCTCTCTTTCATACCGACCAATCCAAAGGAATTCCTCAATTCCATCTCATTATTATTAAAACCTTTTCCATCATCCTGAATTGATAGAACCAATTTTTTTGAGCTTTTTTTCAATTCAATTACCACATTTTTTGCTTCTGCGTGTTTATTTATATTGGTCAAAGCTTCCTGAAAAATTCGGAAAATAGTTATCTCACTTTTACCCTCAAGTTTAATTGAACCGACTTTGTTGTTAAACAAACAATTTCCAGCGAATGTTTTGCTGAATTCATCGTACTGATACTCCAAAGCAGGAATTAATCCTAATTTATCAAGAACATCGGGTCTGAGAGTGGAGATCAGTTTTCTCATTTGTATAACAGTTGTGTCCAAAATATTCATCATGGATTTAATTTCAGTTTCCAGTTTTTTCTTATTGATTGTTTTTGCGCCCAAGTATTGTTTAGAAATCAAAACAAAATTCATTTTGAGTGAGCTCAGTACCTGACCTATTTCATCGTGAATTTCGCGTGCTATAGCTGACCTTTCCTCCTCTCGCGAAGTTTCAATACTATTATGTAATCTGCGCAACTGATCACGCGATTCTTGAAGTTCATTCTCCTTTTCTTTAATTGGAGTTAAGTCCAAAACAAAAGCAATTGCCTTTTCCCTATTTTTCCCGAACAGCACAAAACCAATTAATATCCAAACCAGTGAGCCGTCTTTTTTGATATACTGCTTTTCATAAGGAGAACAAGATCCTTTCTCTTGCGCTTCAGCGATTCCTTCTTTATCCGCTTCAAACCATTCTACCGGAGTAATGTTGTCCCATCTCAATTTGCCATTTATCAAATCCTCTCTTCCGTATCCAATTATTCTCAAAAATTCATCATTTGCGGAATCTATATTCCCGTAAATATCCGCTGTAACTGTTCCAATAATATCTGATTCAAAAAGCGCACGCAATTTTTCTTCACTGCTTTTGATGGCTTCCATGGCAATTTTTCGGAAAGTGATATCCTGAAAGGAACCACGAACCTTAATGGTTTTGTTATTTTCCAATACCGGAGTGCCGATAGACCTTACCCATTTAACAATTCCCTTTTTTGAAATCATCTGTAACTCTACGTCATAGGGTTTTCCGAATTCAATCGCTTCCTGAATAGCCCTTTCTATTATTTTACGTGATTTTGGCTCATAAAAACCTAACGCCAACTCAACATTAGTTTCTTCCGAAGGATCCATTTCGTGAATCAGAGCAACTTCTTCAGTCCATGTTCCTTCCATAGTTTTTACGTCGAACTCCCATCCGCCAATTTTTGCGATTTTGCCCATTTCTTTGAGTAAAAGTTCGCTTTGTTCCAATTTTTCTTCGGCTTCTTTCCTGTTTGTAATATCAATCTGAAGCCCGATAACCCTTATAAGTTGTTCATTATCAAACGATTCAATCGCCCGAGCTATACAATTTATCCACCTGTAAGAACCGTCCGAATGCTGCAGGCGAAACTCGAGATCAAAGCCACGTGATTTTCTTGATTTAATTTCATACAATTTATTCATAACAAGCTCTTGGTCCTGAGGATGCAAGTATTGGCCGAGTAACTCTCCTTTTTGAAGTTCACTAATAGGTTCATAACCCAACATTGTAAAATATACAGGAGTGGCAAACCAAACATCTTTATCAAGGTCCCAATCCCAAAGTCCAATATTTGTTTCTTTCAGAGCTATGCGTAATCTTTGTTCACTTTTCCTTATTTTTAAATCTATTTCACGTAAATCAGTTATATCATGTACAGTTCCCACAAGGTTTGTGCAGATATTATTTTCGTTAAATATTGGGGCTACGCTAACCAGTCCGTATTTAAGTCCGCTAGGGTAATTAGTTACTTCTTCCCAAGTGGTTGTTTTACCGGTGTCTATAGCCTGACGATAATTCTTTAAAACTAAAGAATGAGTGCTTTCGGGTATAACATCCCTAATATCTTTACCAATTATTTGTTTTTGATTAAGACCAGTAGATTCGTAAAATAATTTATTAACAGAAATAAACTTATATTTATCTCCGGGTTCAACCGAGAGAAGGAAGAGCACATCGGAAACATTATTATAAATTACTGATAATAATTTTTCACGCTCTTTTATTACCTCTTCGGCCTTTTTCCGGAATGTTATATCACGGCTGATCATTAGAATTGTATCATAATCTCCCTCATCATTTAATTCGGGAACTAGCCTCGATTCAAAGAAATGCTCCTCATTATTAACTAAAAATTTATATTCAAATTGGTATTCTTTACCAGATTCCATAACATTTCTTAAAATATTATTCCAATTTTCAATTTCATCAAACTTCAAATCCAATTGTTCAATTGTTTTGCCTATTATATTATCCTGAACAATACCGAGTGTTGTTATCATTGTCGGATTTACATAAAGGATTCTATTATTCTCATCTAATTGAGCTATCATATCAGGCAAATTTTCTGTTAGGCTTCTGAATCTGGTTTCGCTATTATGCAGTGCCTCTTCAATTTTTCTGCGTAACGTAATATCCTCTCCAATTGAAGCTACGCCTAAAATATTTTTGTTTATGTCCTTCAATATTGTATTAGTCCATGAGATCAAAATCTTATCGCCATTTTTACTCAAAATACTGTTTTCATAGTGTGAGGGGATCTTCCCAAATGGAAGATTCGTAAAAAAAACTTGTTTTATTTCGTCCAGTATATCTTCCGGAATAAATAAATTAAACCAGTTTTTATTAAGAACCTCATCAAGGTTATAGCCGGTAAGTTTAAGAAAATAGTCGTTACAGAATGTAATCATGCCGCTTTCATCTAAAATAACGGAGACAAGATTAACAGTTTCGAGCATAACTCTAAAACGGCGTTCGGATTCTTTAGCTAATTCTTCAGCTCTTTTGCGTTCAGATATTTCCGTGAAATAAATTGTAAGACCTTCGGGACTCGGGTAAATCCTATTTTCGAACCAACGATCCCAAGGCTGATAATGATCAACATAATAAGCAGATTCCTGAGTTTCCATAGCTCTTATATAAGCTTTATAGAATGGTTGATCAATTCCTTCCGGATATTCAGTCCAAATATGTTTACCGATTAAATCTTCCGGTTTTTCTCTCTGTAGAAATTTAGCGGCTTTATTATTAACGTAAATATAGTTCCAGTCTTTATCCAGTGCTACAATACCGTCATTCATTCTATCAAAAACATTTGCCAGCTGATCCCTTGAGGTTTCAGCTTCTAGTTTAAGAATAGACAACTCTTCAATTAATTTGTCTCTTTCTAGCTCAGCAATTTTTCTTTCGCTTATATTTAAGACAGTACCCGTTATCGCGGGTTTACCGTTATAAAGTATTAATTTACTGTGCAGCTCAACCCACAGGATTGACCCATCTTTGCGAACGCCTCTTACAATGTAATGCGCGCTTTTTGTTTTGCCGGTAAATCTATCTTGAATTTGGGTTTCAACCATTTCTCTATCAACCTCGGCTATAATGTCGAGCGGTTGAAGCTCCGTCAATACTTCTTCTTCGGAATAACCAAGCATTTCACAAAAATGATTGTTGGCGTATAAGAAACCGTTTTCGTCGAATACATATATGCCGGTTATAGATTGTTCAACAACAGCGCGGAATTTCGCTTCCGAGTTTAGTATAACTTCTTCATTTTTTTTCCTTTCCGTAATATCCAGTAAGGTGCCTGTAATTACCGGTTTACCGTCAAGAATCATCCTGCTGCCGTGTATTTCTACCCAGATAAAAGAGTTGTCTTTTCTTAAACCTCTGGCTATATAGTGCAGACTTTGTACTTTTCCTTCAATTCGTTTTTTAATGTTCTCAATTACTGTTTCTCTGTCTCCTACAGATATCAATTCAAGCGGGCCCATATGGAACAACAACTCTTTTGATGAATATCCGAAAATATCGCACAATCGCTGATTTACATATAAAAAATATTTTTCATCGAAGATATAAATTCCTGTTATTGATTGCTCCACAACCGCGCGGAATTTTAACTCAGAAAGAAGCAATGCCTGTTCTATTGATTTCCTAGCTGTAATATCGCTGACCATTGCCAACAAACCGATATACTCTCCCTCTTCGGAAATTAGAGGAGAAGTATTTAACAATGCCCATAACTCATCACCTTTCTTTGTCGTAAATTTAATTTCATGCTGCTTGCTAACATGTTTTTTTGTTTTGTCAATATTTAATTCGGAATTTTTACTCCATTCAGGATCAATAAAATGAAATAAAGATTCGCCTAATATTTCACCGCAGCTGTATCCCAGCATTAAGCACATTTTTCTGTTTACAAAAGTAGTTCGGGTTTCATTATCAATTATCCATATTCCTTCACCAGCGGTTTCAATAATTTGTCTGAATTGTTTTTCACTTTTAATCAGAGCTTCCTGAGCGGTTTTTGTATCCGTAACATCCCTTAAAATTGAATAAATTATTTTTTTGTTTTCTAAAAACAATACTTTAGAAACTATATCCATATATCGAATGGCTGAATAGTTAGTTTCTATAGTTACATTAGAAATTTTCCCGAATCCATTATCCCCAATTTTTTCAAAATATTTTTTCCCCGCAGCTTGATCGTTTTGCGGACGTATCTCCCATATTTTCATTAATAATAATTGTTCATAGTCTTTTCCAAGCATATTTTTAAATGCTTTGTTACACTCAAGAATCGAACCGTCCATAGAATCAATTAATACAATACCGTCATTTGATTCATTAAAAACAGTTGAGTATTTCATTTGATTTTGTTTTAATTCATTCTCTTTTTCTTTTATTTCGGTAATATCACGGAAAATAAATTGAACAGCGTGGGCCCCTTTGTAAACAGTAGGAAAGTACTGGGATTCAACGAGAAAAACAGTTCCGTCTTTTCTAACACATTTTAATTCAATTGGTTTATCAATAACTACATTCGGTTCGTTAAAAATCATTGAATTTATTTTTTCAATGGATGATTCGTGAATAAATAATTCATTAGGTTTTCCCTCAATCTCATTTAATGAATCATATCCAAATATTCTTAAACCCTCGGGATTAATATATTTTAACAAACCATTTTGCTCTACTCCAACTACCTCCGGCATATTTTCAACTAATTTTCTGTATCTATCTTCACTCTGCTGCAAAGCGATTCGGTTATCGGCAAGTATGTTAAATTCACGTTTTAAGAAGTAGTATAATAGAATTGTTGTAATAAGAATAAAAAACCAGCCCTTATATGATTGTAAACGGCTTAATAACTCGGAGTCCTGTACAATTGAGAACAGAAGAGTATCGCTGACGGAGATCCAGATAACACCAAAGAATAAATAGAGCAACGCTATTTTTAACGACCGCCGGTTACTTTTAACTTCAAATTTTTTATCGCTGGTTGACATAATACAACCTCTTTTTAATTCGGTATCCGAATCTAATTTACGATCAACTAAATAAGAAAACGAATCTTTTTACGGGAAAACCAGTAAATTAATTTTTTGTTTTATTAATATGAATTTGTTTATTCAATAGCAATTTTTACAATTTGTAGAAATTAAAAATTTAATAAACTATAATTTTTTGATTTAATAATTTTATAAGGAATGAAAAGTATAATCCGGCCGACTGAATTTCTACTGAGCCAAAGTACTATAATAATTTATACACGGGTTATTACTTTGGCTGATATTTTAAACATTCTATTCCGCTGAACGACTTTACCTTTACGGACGGCATTTGTGATGTTTTAAATTCATACCCCCTGCAACCATATGGATATTTCTTCTCCCAGGTTATATAAAAATATTTACACAGCCTGCAGTTTATTTTTGGAGCTATGGGAATATTTTTATTCAAAACTCACTCTGTTAAAAAGTTGTTTTACATTTATTAAAAAAAATAATATAATTGAGTGTTAACTAACAATTATTATATTTATTCCACACTACTTGCTGATCCCCCTCTTTTTAGCGGGGGATCATTATTTTAAATGGGCAATTAATTTAGAAATCTTTTTATCACTCTGCCAAACAATTAATATCATTTGTGAATAATTTCTCCAAATCTAAATACTTGGTTAAATAGTTGGTCCGACGTTATAATTTCATTCGGCTCGATGTCAAATTTAGCATATTTTAGTCCATCTGCAATCCAAGTATTACAGGTATATAACAACGAATATTTTAATTGGGATTTGTAAAATATTATTGCTCCATCTGCTCTAGATATTTTAATTTGGTAATTAGCTTTATCGATAGAGAATGAATTATTTATAAAATTCAACAATAAGTTATAACGCACCGAATCAGTATTTATTTTCACAAATAGTTCGGAAAATTTTACGATTAATTTTAAATCCGCGGAATGTCCAGTAATTTTAACTACGCTGCTAGTCGGAAAAGCTATTGCTTTGAATGCTTTCAGATAATCAATTTCTGGATCCATATAAAAGTCCTCATCTCCCCATCCTATATCCACATAATTAAATCTGGAGAAATTTTCTAAAACAGGTATTTTAGAGATAGTAATCGAATCTACGGGGATCATTAGACCAACGTGCCAATCCATTTTAATAAGATATATACTTCTGTATTCGGGCTGAGCAATAGAATAATTTCCAATGCCGAGTGTTAAGCATATGGACAAAACTAATAATACTTTCTTTTTAAAATTAAATTCTGTCATGTATTCATTTTCTTCCGGCAGTAAACCGTTTTAACTACTGAAATATAAAAACACTTTGATAAAACATCTATATTGCTTATACTTTACATAATGTCTGATTTACACGATAAATTGAATTATTTTCGGTCGAGAGTTGTTTAGACGGAAATAAACAAATTATTTTTAAAAACCTCGCAAACCATTGCCATAAATATATTTATCCCTGCGGGTAATTATAAGAAATAAGAGCGAACAAATGAATAAAAACCAATTGCCATATTTAGTTAGCCTGGTCGATGACGAACTTTCTGAGGTCAGGGATGAAGTATTAAAAGAACTTACAAATTACGGCTCTGCGTTGGAGGAGGATCTAAAAGATTTTTCGGATATACTTGAGCCCAATAAAATTGATTTAATTTACCCGATAATCGAATCGAGCAGAAGAACTTGGTTGAGAGAAAAATGGATTAAGTGGCAATCCATTGAAGATGAGTATACAAGGTTGGAAGTGGCTCTGGGACTAATCGCACGTTTCCAATACGGACTTACATACAATATTAAATTGAGCGATAAACTTAACGAACTGTCGGAAAAGTTTATTCAATTTCATCCCCACGGTAATGAGGTAACATTAGCTCATTTTTTATTTAACGGGGAAAATATTACCGGTGAGAAGCAGGATTTTTATAATCCATTGAATAGTAATATACTTTACGTCTTAATAGAAAAGAAAGGTCTGCCCATAACTCTTGCAGCTGTTTATATGCTTGTAGGTAAACGTTTAGGATTTAACATAGAGGGGTGCAATTTCCCGGGACATTTTTTAACGAGGGTTCGGAAAGATGATAAGGTGTTTTTTGTGGATTGTTTTAACAAAGGGAAAATTATTTATGATGATCAGATTAAAGAGGTATTAAAAGATTCCTATGAATCATTATTTAATTATCTTCATGTTGTACCAACCACGAACACAATAATAAAACGTGTAGTTCAAAATTTAATAACTGCTTATAAGGAAACTAATGATCAATTAAACAGATTTTTGTTTTCCGATTTATTTGAATCGACACCTTCAGATTAATTTTGACATTCTATTTTTTATATTTGAAAACCAATCTATTTGGTATATAACAAATCTAGCCAATGCAAAAAAAGGGAGTTAAATGAGTATAACCTCCGATAAAACTAACAGATTGATAAATGAGAAAAGCCCTTATCTTTTACAACACGCTTATAATCCCGTAGAGTGGTTCCCCTGGTGCGATGAAGCATTCGAAAAAGCCGCTGCCGAAAATAAGCCGATTTTTTTGTCGATAGGTTATTCTACTTGCCATTGGTGCCACGTAATGGAAAAAGAATCTTTTGAGGATAGTATTGTTGCCGAGTTGTTGAACAAAGTTTTTATTCCCATAAAAGTAGACCGCGAGGAAAGACCCGATATAGACAGCATTTATATGACTGTTTGCCAAATGACAACCGGACGAGGCGGGTGGCCGCTCACAATATTTATGACACCCGATAAAAAACCATTCTTCGCGGGCACATATTTTTCTAAGGAATCCAGACAGGGGCGTATTGGTCTAATTGATTTAATAGAAAGGGTTAACTCCGTATGGAAAAACAAACGAAGCGAAATACTCGCGAGCGCCGATCAACTTACGGCATCTTTAACTGAGTATGTATCCTACGAAACAGAAGAAGTTGAGTTTTCCGAATCAGATTTTACTGAGACATTTAAATATTTTGATGACAGGTTCGACACTAAACACGGAGGATTCGGAAGTTCACCGAAGTTTCCTTCACCGCACAATTTATTATTTCTTCTAAGGTACTGGAAAAGAACCGGAGAAGAGAAAGCATTAAAAATAGTGATCAAAACTCTTACTGAGATGAGGAACGGCGGTATTTTTGATCATATTGGATACGGTTTTCATAGATATTCCACCGATAAGAAATGGTTATTACCCCACTTCGAAAAGATGCTTTATGATCAGGCAATGTTGTCCTTCGCCTATATTGAGACATATCAGGTAACCGGAGATGTTTTTTTCTCTGAAACCGCGGAACATATTTTTGAATATATTCTTAGAGATATGACAAACGATGAAGGAGGATTTTATTCGGCCGAAGATGCGGATAGCGAGGGTGAAGAAGGGAAATTTTATGTGTGGTCAATTGATGAAGTTAAATCGATACTTGACAATGATTCGGCTGACGTTTTCATTAAGATGTACAATCTTGAGGCGGATGGTAATTTTGCCGATGAAGCTACCGGTGGTAATACAGGAAGCAATATTTTACACGTAAAAAATGATCTGAATAATGCTGCATACGAAATGGGTGTTGATTCATTAGAGTTAAAAAAACAATTGCTCCAAATGCGTAATAAATTATTTGAAGTTCGTAAAAAAAGAATACATCCGTTAAAGGATGATAAAATATTAACGGATTGGAACGGTTTAATGATAGCCGCACTGGCAAAGGCCGGCAGAGTTCTCGATAAACCGGTTTATACCAATGCCGCGCAGAAAGCAACAAAATTTATTTGCGACAATCTGCAATTACCCGACGGCAAACTTTTACACAGATACCGAAACGGTTCTTCGGAAATACAAGCTCACCTGGACGATTATGCTTTTTTTATTTGGGGACTAATCGAATTATACGAGTCCACTTTTGAATCCTCTTTTTTATTAAAAGCAATTGAACTGCAGAATAAACAAATAGAATTATTTTGGGATGAGTCTCTCGGCGGCTTCTTTTTTTCATCAAAAGACGGTGAAAAATTAATAGTGCGCAACAAGGATGTTTATGACGGAGCTATCCCATCTGGCAACTCGGTTTCATACCTGAATTTAATACGACTCGCAAAAATTACGGCTGAAAACCATTTTAATGAGTATTCTAAAAAACTGAATAAAGCCTTTTCTTCCAGAGTTAAAGAATCACTTCCGGGATCAACAATGTTTTTAAATGCGTTGGACTTCGATTTTGGACCTTCAACAGAAATTATTTTTGTCGGTAATAAAGAGGATGATAAATTTAACAGTTTAATAAATGATATTAATAAAACATTTATACCAAACTGTATTACCATTTTTGTAAATGAGGACTTAACAAACAATCCAATGCTAGAGACCGCAGGGTACTTAAAATCTTATAAAACAGTTGAAAATAAATTTACTGTTTACGTATGCCGCGATTATGAATGCGGTTTACCCGTTACAACATCCGAAAAATTATTTGAGATGCTGAAAAAGAATAAACTTTTCAATTTATAAAAGCACATTTGCTACAAAGCAAGTTAATGATGATTATTTACAAGATTCTTCATTCCTATAAATATTTTCTTCGCAAGACCATCTTTGTTTCCATCAAAATAGCTTTCGGGATTTTCAGAAGAATTAATAAGCAGCAAAGAATCCTTAACGAAACCGGTAACAGTAATCTTATTGGAATCGTGCATTTGAATTGTAAGTTTATATTCAGGCGAATTCAAAATTGATTTATCGAACTTATCGACGAAATTTGAATTAGATAATCGTGAAATTGATCGCAAATAATTTACTGCGGCGCTGGAATCCGTAAGTTCATCCGCCGCGAACCATTTTCCGTTCAACTGCGTTAAAACATACGACGAATCCGCAGGATAACTGAAATTCAAATTGCTCCAAAGTTCTTCGTCACTTTTTATTATTTCGGTGTTTCTATAATTGTTTACACTTTGATTAAATATTGCTGAAAGAAATCCTTCAACTTCGTAAACGTCGTTATCATTATATAATCTAACATATGTATTCATTGTTCTGGGCTGTTGGAAAGCGAACCTGCCAATCATCAAGTCCAGGGTTACTTTTCCACTCTCAAAAACTCTTACTCTCGTAGCTGCGGAATCGACCTCAAATTCCTGCCATTTTTCTTGACCGCGGGCGGCTAATCTATTAGGTTTTATATTAACTATAGTTTTAAATAAATTATCAATTTTAGATTTCGGAGAATTTACCTGTTCTCCACTCGGCAATAATATTTTCCAATTTTCTCCTTCCTTGGTCAGTTTTATTTTGTCTTCTTCAGCACCCCTGGGATTAATCAATATTTCTGAAACCGACGATGTATCTATATCCACCAATTCAGTTCTGAATGATCTTTCGCCCGCTCCTTCGCTAAAATAAATCAGGGCTACAGCAACCGATAAAACTATAAATATTATTGCAAGTTTTTTATTTGATAATCTATTTGACATAATCTATTGACTTTAATTTGTTACGAAGGTTTCTTTTTGTTTGAAAACGAAATACACCGTAAATAACTATTAGAATAATGGGCAATAAAAAGTTCAGATACTTTACTAACGTTTTGGTTCCATCGTCCAACTGAGAATCGAAAGGACGAGATGTAACTTCTTTTGTTCGTAGCTCAATAAGGCCTGTGTCATCCGAAAGCCAGTCGATCGAATTCACCATCAGGTTAACGTTATCCGGCTGCAGCTGCTGTCCTTGTTGTCCTTCCCCGTTAACTGAAAAATCTCCGTCACTAAACACGACCATTCTATTAAGTGTTGATTGGGCATTTTTGCCTTCAACAGCTACAGCCACAGGTACTGAAGAAAGATTAAAGTCACTCGGGGTCCATTGTTTAGTTATATCAAACCTAAGTGGGGGATTATTAATACCTGTTTTTTCCGAACTAAGTGCTATTGGAATATAAATTAAAGAGGTGTCCGTTGGAATAATTTTAATGGGACTCGCAAACGGCAAAACAACAGATTCCAATCCTTTTGTGATAGGGTGATCTGCAAAGTTAGATATTATTGGTATGTATGGAAAGCTGACGGGAGTATTCATAACAAAATATCCTTCCTGCTGACGAACCATAACATTACTGCAATTTATATCAATAAGAAAATTTGCCTCAACTTCAACACCTTTTGTTTTAAGCCAATTTTCCAGACCTGTATCAACTTTTTCACCGCTTCCGTTACTAAGGTTACCCTCAACTCTGTTAAGAGCAATCAAGAGTTTTCCTTTTCTATTAATAAAATCGTTTAAGTGCGTATAAACAAAATCGGGAATTGTATCTTTCGGCGCTACAATAACCAATGTATTTATTTCAGTGGGTATTCCTCTCGAAGGATTAACAGTAACGGTATCAACATCATACATTACGCTTAACGACATATTTAATTGCTGAAATGCTCCAAGCGAAGGTTCGCCATGCCCTTGCAAAAAAGCTACTTTATGTTTTTCTTTCAGCGATAATTTTTTAATGTTGGTCGATAGAGCGTATTCCATAGCAGAACCGGGCTGAATGAAAGGTATCACTTCTTTCTTTTCGCCAAGCTGAATTATTGCTCCGAGATACGCCCGCTGCTGTTTAACCTGATCCCGTTCCCTGACGTTTATCATAATAGGACGAATCCCGTTTTGCTGCGCTTTCATTTCAGTTTCTTCATCGGCGTTGGGATTTATAAATTCATAAACGATTTGTCCGTTCGACCTGCTAGCGTATTCTTTTAATAAATCCTTAAAATCTGTCGTTACTCGCGCTACATCTGGCGGAAGATTTTCCGAGAAATATGCGGTTACCGTTACAGGTTCCGATAACTCTTCCAAAACATCAGTAGTAGCTTTACTTAAGCTGTATCTTTGATCGGCAGTGAAATCGAGCCTGAAAAACAACTTATCGCCAAGTACATTTACTAAAATGATGATACCGATTATTAATATTACTGCTGTTTGAACTTTTCTTTTTGTGAGCATAGTTACACCGCTATTCAACAAGGTTTCTTTTTGAAAGTACAGTTTCTGCGAGGAATAACCCCAAATAAGAAATTGATACAAAATAAATTATATCGCGCGAATCTATCACACCGCGCGAAATTGATTCGTAATGTGTTGATATACTTAAAAAGCTTAAAAATTGTCCGAACGATCCTAAAAAACTGTTCGCCAATACATCGAATATTATTATAAAAAACACTCCGAGATAAGTTCCACACAAGCCAAAAACTTTCCTAAAATAACCTGCCAGTCCGTAACTGGTTTTGTCAATAACAACTCCATTGTGCCGCTTCTACGTTCCTCCGACAACATTTTCATTGTAAGCGCGGGGATAAAAAAGAACAAAGTCCAATACGCTATAGAAAAGAAAGGCTGTAATGTAGCTTGTCCGATCATAAATATATCCGAGCCGAACAACCATGTAAAAAATCCGCTGATACCCAAAAATATTGTTATCAGTATGTAAGCAATCAAAGAATCGAAAAATGTTTTTAATTCTTTATGCGCTATAATTATAATCTCTTTCATAATTTATCAGTTTGTTGTTAATTCTCTAAAAACATCTTCTAATTTTGTTTCAATTGGAGTCATTTCACTAAGCAACCATTTTTTCTCCACACATAGATTAAAAATGTTTCGTTTAGATGACATATCCAGTTTACTGTTTATAATAAAAGCCTTATCATTTTCTTCAAAAGGATCAACCATAGCTACTGTCTCCAACGACTGAAGCGCTTCAATAACTTCTCCTTTATCGGCGGCGTCGGTAATCTCTATTTTTAACATTTCCTGTCCCTGGGCCTGTTTACGTAGAATTTCTGAAGTTCCGTCAGCTACAATTTTGCCGTTGTTTATAATAAGTATTCTGTCGCAAGTAGCTTCAACTTCAGGAAGAATATGAGTGCTTAGAATTACAGTTTTTTCCTTCCCTATTTCTCTAATAAGTTTTCTTATTTCAACAATCTGATTGGGATCCAAACCTGTAGTAGGTTCATCCAATATCAGAATTTGTGGATCGTGTATTAGCGCCTGGGCGAGACCCACTCTTTGTCTGTATCCTTTTGATAACTCACCGATTGATTTATGTTTCTCCACATTTAAACCACAAACAGCAACCATTTCAGCTATTCTGTTAGGAATTTTTTCTTTAGGAACACCATGAAGTTTGGCCACAAATTCTAAGTACTCCAGCATAAGCATATCATGGTACAACGGATTATTTTCGGGCAAATACCCGATGTTTCGTTTTATCTCGTCTGCATTTTCATGAATTGAATAGTCCCCAACCATTACAGTGCCATCGGAAGGCGCCATGTAACAGGTAAGGATTTTCATTGTAGTTGTTTTACCGGCACCGTTTGGACCTAAAAAACCAAGAATTTCACCCGTTTTAACCTCGAATGAAATATTATCTACTGCCCTTTGTGTACCGTATTTTTTTGTGAGGTTTGTTACTCGAATGTTCATCTGCTTATAATTTCCTTTTTAACGGACATTATTATAATCATTAGGTTCTTCGTTTCATTTTAGTTTTATTGATCTATTTAAATAAATGAGTGGATATAAATTATTAAGTTCTTTGTTGTTTATCAACCATAGTGGATAATTAATAAAGTGTTTTTCTTTTATCATTCAATATATGCTATACATAATATTACAACTAGATAATTGAACTAAAATCAATACTTTTTACAAATTAGTTATCTCATTGTTTCCCTTTCATTAAAAATATTTTTGAGTTTTTTTAATCGATTTTGATATAGCAGTCTGGTCGTAAAGAGATATCTGAGTTACGACTGCTGAATGTCTTCTCACACTTTTATTCCGCTCGACGTGAAATACTGTTAGTTCAGCAATAAGAAGTTAATCATATTTGGTTTATTGTATTTAGCACACCCCGGCTTTGTTTATGGGGCTTGTTGATATGGTAGAGTGTGCAGTAAAAATATTTATTTCAACAACAACATTTTTTTTATTGCAGAATATTTAGTTTTGCCAAGCGAAGATTCCGCTTTAATTGAATAGAAATAAACTCCGGATGATAAGTTAGCGGCGTTCCATTGTATCGTATGCTCCCCCGCCGGCAATTCTTCATTCATTAAAATTTCTATTTCTTCACCAATAAGATTAAAAACTGACACTTTTACGTTTCCCTTATTTGGTGTACTATATTTTATTGTCGTAAGAGGATTAAATGGATTGGGATAATTTTGACGCAATTCGTAATCGCGTAAAAGATAATCTTTATTCACATCGGTTACTGAAGAGAAATTAAAGCTCTCAAATTTCAAAGGAAGTTTCTTTCCCAAATCGTTTGTTGCTTCAGATATTGAATCGAATCTTAAACTTCCTGACAAATTGTTAACAATAAACTTGATAGTACATATTTTTCCGTCAATAATATTTAACGGATTAAAAGCTGTTGCGTCGTACCATCCAAGATTTATAACTCCGTTATTACTATTCGAAATAAGGCTTATGTTTTTATATATGTTATCTATACCTGTCATTGTAACATTCGATTGATCATGAAATATCCTGAACGAAAAAGACCCGACATTTAACATATTTATAAATCTAAGTTCCAGTTCAACCTGATTGCCAATAAAATTATAATTTACAAATTTTACATATGGTGTTTTAATTTCTATTTCAGCGTTATCAACAATTGCGGATGGATTCCCATTATTAAAAATGAACATCTCTTTCCTTGTTAAAGGGTCTTTGGATGTTATTTTCGTATTTCCTGGTTTTTTTGCAGTAAAATAAATGTTGAATAAATTACCTATTCTCTCAATTGGAATCGCATCTGCCCATGCTATATCTATAAATCCATTTATCGTATCTATTTTACTTATAAAAAATCCTCTGCCTTTTATAACAGAGTTTTCATTTCTCTCGACTGCAATGGACTTCAACAAATCTGTATCGTAGTATAACATACAATCGATTGCTCTTATATTATCTGTATTAAGATTTGTGATGGATACAGAAATTATATTAGGATTATAATCTAGCACGGTTAAATCGGAAAGATTAACACTAACCTGCCCGAAAGCAGAGTTGGTAAATATTATTATAAGTAAAAGCAGTTTGCGCATAATTTCATTTTGATTAATACCGTGTAAAAATAATTATTTATTAGCGATGATATGGAGAAATATTTATACTATTTTATCACTTCCGCTACGCTCCTTGTGAAATACTTCGTATGAAATACTTCGTATGAAATACTTCGAGTGAAATACTTCGAGTGAAACACTCAGTTTTAATATCAGCTGATAACCTGAAGGAAGTGAATATTGTTAAACTTGTTCTATAGATGTTTTAAAATGGAAAAAGCCGCTATTAAGCGGCTTTTTCCATTAAATATATTTACATGATAATTACTTAAGCAGCATCATTTTTTTGGTTATGCTAAAGCTTTTACCACCTTCATTAGATTTTGCTTCTATTGAATAGAAGTAAATTCCAGAAGAAAGATTTGTCGCGTTCCAATTTATAGAATGGAACCCTGCGGACATATCCTGATTAACAAGAACATCAACTGTTTCGCCAAGTATGTTGAATACTCTAACTTTAACCTGACTAGCAGAAGGTAATCCGAACTTAATAGTAGTTGAAGGATTGAACGGATTAGGATAGTTCTGTGATAATGTAAATTCAGAAGGAACATTTATATTTTCATTTACATCGGTAACAAATGTAGACCAACCTGGAGTTTTTGCAGCTCTTCGGAAAGCCATATCTGCGTTTAATCTTATATTATTCTTATTATCTCCTGCAACAAGAGCGAAAACAACGTAACCTGTATCACCAACAGCAATGCTGGTTGAACCGTTACTGTTTCTAACCGGTGAACCGATCCATGTTCTTTGATCGCCGGCTGGAGAATCATCAAATGTTGCTGGTAATTCAGAAATATAAGTAAGAGCCGCTTCACGGAATTTATCTAAATCATCCAAAGACGAAGCAGTAACTCTAGCGCCCCAGGCACCATCAGTAATAGCAACCGCGCCATAATAAGCGTTGTTTGCGTCATGATATTCGTAAGCTAATTTCTCAGCCGCTGAATAGCCGCCAATATTTGTTTTGTAAGCACTACCAGCACCAACATCAATATCGAGGAACATACCCGCATAAAGATCGGTGATAGCCGAAGCAGTGTTATTTACAAATGAATATTTTATAAATACGGCATTTTCATCAGTTTTTGAGAATGACTGTTGAATTACAGGAATTCCATATGGTTTTGCTGCATCTGCGTCACTCAATAATACAGGATAAGTAACCTGATCAAATTCACCCCAGGTTGTAAATCCTTTATTGAAATAACTTTCAACATTCACTATATCATTAAATCCAACTGCGTTATGAGCGTCACCAACAGCATATTTTGCTGAAGTTCTTCCATAAACAATTGAACCTTTCCACAAACCGTTAACACCTTTCCACTCAATTCCTTTACCAATACCGGAATCGTGATATCCAATATTACCATCGTTGAACATAGTAACGGTTAAATCGCCGCCTTTATGATCCAATGACGCTAATTCCATATCGTAAGTAGGAGCTTCGTAGTTAGCGTATAAAGCCAAACCGTTGTTTGTTAGTAAATGATATACTCTAAATTGGTTATCGGCCAATTCAACGATATCCGCAACACCAGTAGCGTTTGCGTTAGTGTTAAATGTACCGCCTTTAACCGCATAATATACTTGAGTTGGGTTGTTCAAATTAGTTACATCCCAAACCTGCATATCCATACTTCCAGGATTAGAGTTACCACCGGCAACAGCTAATAATTCTTTACCGTTCGCCAATTTCACATAATCAACATCCCAGAAATAAGTAGGTATCATTGTACCGTCAATAGTTGCCAGCACCGCGCCGGTCTGATCAATCAATCTAACTGATTGACCGCCGCTTGTTACCCATAGATTCGCATTAGCCGATGATGAAACCGGAGAAATACCACCGCCCGCATATGCAGCGGCGAGTGTTATTGTATTAGCTAAATTGAATGTTATACCATCTGTTGTAGTATATTTCCTTAATTCAAGTGATCCTGAACCGCTTGAATAAAGTATTGTATTAACACCGCTGCCTGAAACTGACAGTACGTCGCCGTTTCTAGTAGTTCCAACAGCAGTATAAGCTATTGTAGGTACAGCGTCTTCATCTGCCCATCTGTGAACTCTGAATTCATTGGCGGCAAAACTGAAGGCAACCATAGCGCAGGAATAAATTGCGCCGTCATCGGCAACTACAACCTGATTAACTTTATACTGACCATGATCTGCGAGACCTGTTGCGTCTAAAGTATCAAGATAAGCGCCTGTAATTCCATCCAATACATATATTCTAGGAACACCGGTTCTTGAAGCTACAAGTACGTGTCCAGTGGTAGGATTATAAGCCATACCACGTGTATTTACATCAGTAGCGTTAAAATATTTTGCTGATCCGGCTTCCAAATCAAACCATGTAATCAATTCTTCAGGAGAAGCTGTAATGTCTTTTGCAAATCGAGGTTCAATAGCGTAAAGACCAAAAGTATAATTGATAACACCGGTTATTTCTAATTTTTCACCAAGAACAGGTTTATAAACAAACATCTGATCGTCAGCTACTGCAACTCCGGAACCATCGTTAATTTCCCATTCGCCAAAACCAATATCGCTATTAGTTACTTCGGCTAAGGAATATTTAACTAATACGCCTTCGTAAGGTTCTTTGTCGTCACCGGTTTTAATTTTAGTAACAGCCGGTAAAACATTTTTAGAACTTACTATAACAAGTCCAAGAGGCTGAGTGCTGTAATCAAGCTCAGTAAAATTAAAATACTCTTTTACTAAAGTAGTAACAGTAACTTTATCGCCTTGTTTAACGGTAGGTTTTACTTTATTTGTAAAAACAAATATACCGTTCCATGCGCCAGCGCCATCCTGTATATAATAACCCATTCCGCCGCTCGCAACTGAATCAATAGCAGTTACAATACCGGTTGTTTTAACAATCTTACCATTATAAGGTGAAACGTCCGTTGTGTCAGTAGGCTGCTGAATCTGTTTAATAGTAACTTCATAAGCACCTATCTGAACTGTAACAACCGCTGTATCTAATACAGTGGCAACACCGTCACTAACCGATGTTACAACGGTGTAAACACCGCTTGTAGAAATAGGGATAACCCAGCTTAATACACCAGCAGCACTTACAGTTAAATCATCAGGACCAGATACTTTCGCGAAAATAACCGCGTCATTATCAGGATCGGTTGCAGTGTAAGTAAACGCCAGAGTCGTACCACCTTTAACTAAAGTATCAGGCAGAACTTTTACAAAACCAGGAACTCTGTTTACATTAGTAACAGTAATTTTAGCGGTATCATAAACTGAAACAGCTTTGTCAGTTAACGATGCTACTATTAAATCATAAACGCCGGCTTGATCGAAATCAGGAGTCCATTTAAATAATCCACTTTCGCTCATCATAGCGCCCGTTGGACCGCCTACTAAAGCAAATTTTAATGTATCATTATCAAAATCGGATCCTGTATATTGGAATTCAAGAGACTGCCCTTCATTTATTGTTGTATCTTGTAATACATTAACAAATTGAGGAACAACGTTTATGTCGTTTACAGTAATAACTACATTTGCGCTGTCAATACCGCCATAGTTATCAGCTGCAGTAAATTTAACTGTATAAACATTTGCCTGAGCAAAAGTTGGAGTCCATTTTAATGTGTCGTTAACAAATACAGCGCCTGAGGGTAAACCAGTAGCTGAATATGTTAAAACGTCATTATTAGCATCAGTGGCTTTTACGCCAATGGTCAATAATGATCCTTCGTTAACACTAACTGAACTAACTAAAACTAAATTAGGCAAAGCGTTAGGAGATATTGAGCCGTCGGATAAAGCAACTGTTAATGGACTTCCATCAACTTTTGTAATTTCCCCGAAAACTTTATCCCAAACAATTGCGGAATTTCCGTTAACGTAATCAAAAACTAAATCAACAATTTTACCATCGCCTACAGTTAAACCGGCTGTGTTAAAGTAACCAAGAGTTAATACCCCTGCCGCCGAATTAGCTGTAAGTTGACCGGACGCGAGATTATCATAATTATCAAATTGTAATACCGCGGGATTATAAGTTATTTTTAATGTTGCGGAACCTAAATTATTAATTCCTTTTCCAATAACACTAACAGCTACTTTTTGTCCAGCTGTCCATCGTACGTTAGAAATAGATAAAACTGCAGGTTGACTATTTAAATCACTAACAAGACCGCTTGTGTAAATAGGACTTAGCACAGTACCCGCTAAGTTCACTACTTCAGATGAAGCGCCAAATGTTAGATTTGATAGTCCGCCTTTAATTACAAACTTTAGATCTGTTAACTGACCCATATTAACACTAAGGGGATTAACAGCATCAAACCATCCCAGTGTAACAGTATTATTATTTGCGTTCGCTGTAAAACCAACTACGTCGTTACCTAAACCTATAAAGTCAACTTTCGTGTTATCATAATTTACGTATAAAGTCATAGCTCCGATATTCTGGAGATTAACCGCGGATAAAGAAACGGAAACAGTATCGCCAATTGTAGAAACAACTGTTCCAAGTTTAAACTCTATATCGTATGGCTTAACTTTACCATCTACAAAACTTAAATTAGGAAGCTGCACTCCATCTTTGTCTGTAATCTCCTTTTGAAGAAGACTTAAATCACTAGTGCCGGATTTGTACCCAAACTTCAGTACCATAATAGTATCAGTTATGCTGACAGGGACTGCGCTGAACCAACCAATCGAAATTTCTCCGTTATTATGGTCGATCAAGAATGTGCCTTCGCCACTTAATGCATTATTGATAATTTCATCGTTAAAGTCGAGCACCGATTCATCATATTGTATCTTAAAAGTTAATGAGCCAATGCCAGACAACGGTTTATCGGAAGTAATAGGAACAAGAACATCCATATTCTCAAAGGATTTTACTTCAGATATAGATACAGTGGTTTGAGCGTACGTTGCACAAGTGAAGATGAAAATAGCAGCAATAACAGAGAAAATGTATTTTTTCATATTTTCCTCACTCTATGAATTACGATTCAAAAAAAACAGGCATAGGAAAAGTCATAATAACTGGTAGCTCTCCTATGCCTGTTTTTATAAACAATTATTTACTTTAGTAAGAGCATTTTCTTTGTCTGAACAAAATTCTTTGCGCCTTCAACAGAAATTCTGTAGAAATAAATTCCACTCGTTAATTGTCCGGCATTCCATTCATACTTATAACTACCAGCTTCTTGTACTTGATTTACTAAAGTAGCAACAATTTGTCCAATAGCATTATAAACAACTACATTAACTTTTCCATCTTGCGGAATTGCATATGAAATAGTTGTAGATGGATTAAATGGGTTTGGATAGTTTTGACCTAACTCAAAACTTTCTGGAACAGAATTAGCAATTCTGCTTAATGATAAACCGGCAGATAAATCTTTACCTAATCTATCAACCAATTCAGAACCAGATTCTAATTTAACTTCTATAATATCAGAAATATTCAATGCTTCCGAAGTTCTGAATTTAAGAACAACTAAAGCGCCGTTTTCAGCAACTTTCATACTGTTTTTTGTAGAAAGATCAGCCCAGGCTAAAGTAACAATACCTTTTTCTGTGCTTGAAATTACTGATACAGAACTGCTAGCTGAAACAAATTCAACTTTATCCATAGGATATGATAATCTTAAAGTAAAAGCGCCAATTTCAGACGCGTTTTTAACTTTAATTGGGAATTCGAAAACTGAACTTTTCTTAACATTAATAACTTCATCAACTGTATATGCAACAGTTTCTTTTGCTAAAGAAGGAGAATAACTTCCGTTAACATCGCCTGTAGCTAAAGCTAATACATCAATTACCTCGTTGGCACTTAATGTAAGAGTTTTGCTGCTTGGGCTTAATACCCAATCAGCTTTTGTAAAAGCGGAAATTTTACCAACTACTCTATTTAATATCATCTGAGCGTCGCTCATTAAAACCACGCCGTCATCATTAACGTCAGCAGCCATAACTTGAACAGCATCCAAAGGATTAGCAACTGGGTCAACATAATAAAGAGCGGCTTTTAAAGCATCTGAAGCTAAAACTCCGCCCCAAGCGCCTGTTTTGCTGAAACTGAATGTATAAGTACCAGCCAACAAACCTGTAACAGAATAAGTACCAGGAGCAGCTGTAGTTGCAGCAAGAACACCGTCTTTATTAACAACAACATTTGATAAAGGAGTTAATGAAGAATTTCTATATTTAACAGTACCTTCAACTTTGAAATTAGGAATAATAGCTGTTGTTATAACACCAACGTTAATTACACCAGCTGCTGGAGTACCGTTATTATACTTAAAGTTAGATACCGTGAAGCTAGAAGTACCGGCACCGATAACTTTTGCTTTAATATAAACTAAAACACCAGCCTGAGCTGGTAATGTAGAACCTGCAGCATAAGCAAGTGCTCCAGTTCCAGCAGTGTTATTAGGATTAGAAAGAGCTTCATTACCAGCTGAAAGAGTTCCAACTTGTGAATGTCCTAATACTTCTAATTTAGTTTTATCGAAACCATAGTTAAAATTAAATGAATAAATTGAATAACCTGTTAAGTTAGATGTAGAAACAGGTATCATCAAAGTATCGCCAACAAAACCAGTTGCGTCTCCAATTGTTATGGATATCGCGGGAACTATTACACTGCCGTTTGTTGGTGTAGCAGCTGGTGTACCGTTATTAAACTTAAAACCTGTTAATGCTAAAGGTGAAGTACCAACAGCAAGAATTTCGTAATTAAATTTAATTAATGATCCAGTGCCTGCAAGTGGAGTAGCCGCAGCATAAACCACTTTTAGACTGCCATTTGTATTGGCCGTCGTTAAATCTGTAAACACAGGAGTATTTGTAGGAATAGTTCCTTTTTCAACTCCAGTAATTTTTACAATACTTTTGTCATATGTTAAAGTAAATTCAAATGAATATGCACCCTGACTTGTCAAATCTCCTGAGGTTAAACTAAAGGAACCAGTGGCTCCCATCTGAGCGTTAACCGTCGGCATGCTTACAGCAACCTGCGCGTTTAAGCTCGTAAAACCCAATAAGAGAAAGCCAAAGAGTAGCAGCTTCATAACACTTATTTTATTTTTTCTCATTTATAACCTCAATTTTTTTTATTCCGAAAAGAAGACGAGGGAATGAAATTGAGGGGCGCTCTTGCGCCCCTCAAAAATAGGATTACTTAATTAAGTTCATCTTCTTAGTTGCAATAAAGTCACCAGCTTGTAATCTATAGATATACACACCAGAAGTTACTCTTTGACCGTAGTTATTTGTTCCATCCCATCTTGCTGTGTAATAACCAGCTTCAGCTATTTCGTTAACGATAGTAGCTACTTCCTGACCTAAAGTATTGTATACTTTCAACATAACTTTTGTATTCTCAGAAATCTGATATTTGATTTCTGTAGTCGGGTTGAATGGGTTAGGATAGTTCTGACTAACTTCAAACGAAGTTGGGATTTGTCTAATTGATACACTTTCCATTGTTAAGTTAAGATCAGCATTTAACTGAACGCCGCCTTTAAGTACAAAGCTTGCTTCTTTATCTTTCATTTTAACGTCAAGTACTAAAATATTACCGTCTGTTAAAGCTTCGAGACCAGCCATAACTACTTTTACTTTACCGTCGGTTACATTACTGTAAGCTAACCAACCGTTAGGAGCGTTTGTATGAACACCAACAACTTCAGCTACGTTAGCGTCAAATTCATAAGTCATTTCTGCTGATACAACATTACTTGTATTTGATATTTGAATTGGAACTCTCATAATATCTTCAGAACCAGTTAATTTACCATATGTAACTTCTGCTAAAGTAGCGCCTTTTTTCGGTAAGAATACACCGCTATTTACTGCGCTATAAAGAATAGAAGCTGCGTCATAAGCTGTAACCGAGCCGTCTGCACCGCTTGGTGTACCACCGCTAACATCAGCCGCCCAGAAGTTAATTGCACTTCCGTTAATCCAAGTAAAGCCTGTTTCTAAACCAACTGCATATTGAAGTATTGGAACAGCGTCAAATGCTGCAACGTCGCCGTCGCCCTGTACGTCACCTTTTTGTCGTGGTGCAGGAGGAGTTCCAACTAAGTCAGATTGAACAGCAACAACAGAAGTAACTACAGGTGAAGTAGCCGCGCCGTCTGTCGCTGAAACACTGAACGTATATGAGTTATTTATATCTGCAGTTGTAGGAGTAATTGTAATTGTATATGTACCTGCATTAACTGCCGCTACTGCTGTTCCTGATAAAGCCGGAGCAACTGTAAATGCGTTAAATGTAGGAACTGTACCGTCTGCGTCTGTAGCTGTAAATGTTATAACTTTAGGTGTACCGTAATTTACAGTAGCAGTAGCGTCAGTTGTAGTAACAACTGGACTCTGATTAGCGTTAGTAACGGTAACAGTTAAAGTATAATCAGTTGTTTTACCATATTGACTTGTACCTTTAACTACAAATACATAGTCAGTATTGGCTTCTGCAATTGCTGCAGTAAAGCTAGGAGCTAAAGTTAACTTATTTGTAAGAGCGTCAAATGTTCCAACAACAGGAGCTGCAGGAGTTTGACCAACTAGTGCTAAAGTAACTGTACCTTCACCAGTTGCTGTAAAGTCAACTACAGTACTCGATCCTTCAACAACAGTCATTGCTGAAGCAACACCAGCTGTAGGAGCGGTAAATACTACTGGAGCGTCTGCGTCAGTTACTGTGATCGTAACAACATCAGTTGTAGGTGTAGTAATAATACCGTCTGTAGCACTTACTGTAACCGTATAAACACCAGCTTGTGTAAATGAAGGAGTCCATGATAAAACTCCTGTTGAAGCGTTAAACTGATATTGACCAGCGCCTGTACCCGCAGTAGGAACTACAGCAGGAGGAACAGCTGTCCATGCAACACCAGTCATAGTTGGAGTTTGATCAATGTCAGGATCAGTAGCAACCCATGTAATTGCAGCGGCTGCGTTTTCAGCAACTGAAAGATCTGCAGGAGCAGACAATACAGGAGCTTTGTTTAACTGACTGAATGAGAATTTAGATCCGTTACCACTAATAATTCCGCCTTGAGCGTCAATAACTTTAATTACTGGGTAACTTGTAGACAATGTATAGTTTGAATAGCTTGCCCAGTTAGCACCTTGAACATACCAAGGATTAGCAACACTACCTGAGTCTCTTCTAATTAAAGCTACATTTTGGATTTGATCAGCTATATAATCATTATATCCTTGAGCGCCTAATTCCATATCATATTTATATGATGGGTTAAGAGCTTGATCAGATTTTACTATCCAGTAGAAAGGAGGATAGTTAGTAATGTTTTTACCGTCAAAAACTATC
>PGYT01000048.1 GCA_002839805.1 Ignavibacteriae bacterium HGW-Ignavibacteriae-2 | reverse complement strand
TACTACGTTTTTTACAGGAAGGAGAGATAGAAAAAATTGGTAGAACGAAAAGTATTAAAGTAAACGTTAGAATTATTGCTGCTACAAATAAAAAGCTGGAAGATGAGATAGAGAAGGGAAATTTTCGCGAAGATCTTTACTACAGGCTTAACGTAGTTCCTGTAAGAATTCCACTGCTAAACACACGTCCTGATGATATAGAAGTTTTATTTTATCATTTTATTTCATTTTACAGTTTTGATATGGGTAAACCAATTCCTGAAATTGAAAATGGCATTTTGGACGCTCTTAAAAATTACGATTGGCCCGGCAATGTACGAGAATTAAAAAATGTTACTCAACGGCTCGTTTTTAACTGCCAGAATACAATTACAATGGAAGATTTAAGCGATGCCGTGACTCGCAAAAAAATATTAAAAACAAACAAATCAATTTTTAACTTTGAGGATCCCTCTATTATCCAACCGTTAAAAGATTTGGAACGTAACTTTAGAAAAACGTATTTTGAATTTGTAAGGCAGAATTCGGAATCCGACGCTGATGCAGCAGCAAAATTAGGTCTTGCGCCCCCTAACTTTCACAGAATGTGCAAGGAACTGCATTTAAAATAAACTTATTATTCTAATAAGTAAAGGTTATCATTTTAATAATTTTTAACGAAATAATACTATTCGGATCGGGCGGTATTTGCATTTTTTCATAATAAGTAAAAAATGAATATTTAAGCGGTGCGCATTTTGTTAAAAGCTTATAAAATAATTGTTTAGTCCACTTATCCGAATAATATTTTGTAATAAGTTTGTCAAAAAGGTTGGAAATAAAAATCTCTGTAATCATTTATTTAATAACGACTTAAATGCATTGCCATACTTCTTAATTTACAGAAATCATTACCATAGTCATTAAACTCTCTTATGGCCCAAGATTTGCTTAATAAATCCCTTTCACCAGTATTTGTTACGGGAGGATTAGTGTGAGGATATTTTTAATATTGATGATAATTTCGTCTTTGGTTTATGGGGAAGGTTTTTTAAAAACAGACGGGAAAAAAATTATAGATGAATCAGGCACTGAAATTATTTTACGTGGTATGGGTTTAGGAGGATGGCTTCTTCAGGAGGGTTATATGATTCATACCTCGTCTTTTGCTAATGCCGAGTACCAATTTAGAGGAAAAATTGAAGCATTAATTGGGACTGAAAAAACCAAAGACTTTTACAAAAAATATTGGGATAATTATGTTCGTGAAATTGATATAGAAAAATTAGCCGAATGGGGTTTTAATTCAATTCGTCTTCCAATGCATTATAACAAACTTACAAATTTGAACAACGATGACACTTATTACGAAGAAGGATTCGCTCGTATAGACGCTCTTCTGGAGTGGTGTAAAAAAAATAATTTATACTTAATTCTCGATTTACACGCGGCACCCGGAGGACAAAGTGATGAAGGCATTAGTGATTATAATCCATCAAAACCATCTCTTTGGGAAAGTGAAACGAACAAACAAATTACAATAAAGTTGTGGCGCAAACTCGCCGAAAGATATAAAGACGAACCATACATTGGGGGGTACGATTTACTCAATGAACCGAAATGGGATTTAGGTCCTGGCAATGTTCCTCTTCGTCAATTATATATAGATATTACAAATGCTATTAGAGAGGTTGATAAAAAGCATATAATATTTGCCGAGGGAAATTGGTACGCTACAGATTTCGGCGGTCTTACTCCGCCATGGGATAACAATATGGTCTACAGTTTTCACCGATATTGGGGCGGGAATAATCTCGATGCGATAAACTATCTGCTAACCCTTCGCAATAATACAAACGTTCCATTATGGCTTGGTGAAACTGGTGAAAATTCGAATAACTGGTTTAAAGATTGTGTGGCTCTGATGGAAGAAAATGACATAGGCTGGGCGTGGTGGCCGCATAAAAAAATTAAAAATGTTACAGGCCCACTTTCTTCGCCAATGTCCGATAACTATCAAAAACTTCTCGATTACTGGAACGGTAAAATATCAAAACCTTCCGAAGCATTCGCTTATGCGGCTTTATTGGAACAGGCCGAAAACCTTAAGTTCGAAAACTGTTCATTTGAACCGGGAGTAATTGATGCGCTTTTCCGACAGCAATACGATCAAACCTCAATCCCATATAAACAAAACAGTATTCCCGGAAGAATTTTTGCTGTGGATTACGATTTGGGAATGCGTGGAGTCGCTTATTCTGATAAAGACTATGAAAATACTACTGGTTCACCCGGAGGTCAAGCCTGGAACAATGGCGGGATATATAGGAATGACGGAGTTGATATTGAACCCTGTACAGATCAGCTTACTAACGGATTTAATGTCGGATGGATTGAAAGCGGAGAATGGCTAAAGTATACCGTTGATGTGCCTGAAACAGGCTATTTTAACCTTAGTATACGTTATGCAGCAGGAAATTCGAACGGGAAAATTATGTTATCAATGAGCGGAACCAGTCTTAGCGGATTAGTTTCACTTCCGTCAACTGGCGGATGGCAGAACTGGAAAACAATTACAATAGAAAATATAAGAGTTGAGTCCGGTAAAAAAGAACTAATGGTTCAGTTATACTTCGGCGGATTTAATCTCAATTATTTTCAATTTACTAAGCAATTGGTGAATGTAGAGGATGAAACTCTCTCTCCTCAGAAATTTAATCTGAATCAGAATTATCCTAATCCATTTAATAATCAAACGATTATACATTATCAGGTTCCTGTAAAATCGTTGGTTAAATTAAATCTTTACAACGGTATGGGACAACTAATTAAAACTTTAGTCAATTCCACAAAGGAATCAGGTAATTATTCGTTTACATTTAATTCGGAAAATTTATCTTCCGGAGTTTATTTTATAAGTATGCGTTCGGAAGATTTTTCAAGCACAATAAAAACAGTTTTATTGAACTAAATAAGTGAAAAATTTTTATGAATAAATATGTTTTGCTCGTAATTTATATTTTGTTATTGGGCTCAATTTGTGTTCTGACAGCACAGACGGCAACTTTAAAAACTACATTAGAATTGAAGGATATCAATTCCGTTAAAGTTGTATATCAGAACAATATGCCGTTGCCCAGTTTTGATAAACAAAACAGACCAACAATTTCGCTTAAAGGAATTTGGAAGAAAAAAAGATTTCAGGCAGATCATAATCTCTCTCTTGTCCAAAGAGATCAATCAGCGCTATCTTCTTTACTAAATGAGATAGGGAACTCAGAATCAGCCGATTTTGACGATAGTTCCTGGGATGAAAAATTAATTCCTTCTGTGGAAAACATTATGTACGATTTTCCCAAAGTGCCGGAATATTATCAGGATGGCGTATTATACCGTTACAAATTTTCTGTAGCGGATTCTCTTGAAAATAAATTCGTCAAACTTATGTTCTATTCGGTTAATTATGTGGCGGACGTTTGGTTGAACGGTCAATATATCGGTTATCACGAAGGAGGGTTCACTCCTTTTGCTTTCGACGTATCTGAGAATCTTAATTACAATTCAGAAAATGTAATTCTTGTTCGTGTGGATAATATTAAGTGGGGAAGCAGGAAAGATATAATACCTTTTTATAATTGTGATTGGTTTAACTACGCTGGAATTATAGGCGATGTTTATCTTGAATTCAGCGAGCCTGCGTCAATTATAAGAGCTGATGTTGTTCCCTTGGATATTGAAGGAAAATTATCAATCTCTACTGTATTGTTCAATTCATCAAACACCCAAAAAGATCTGAATCTGAAAACTAGTATTTACAAAGCACATATAAATTCGGAAAATATTCAAACAGAAAAAGCGAATGACTTAATTTTAACAGGGGATTTACCTGAGACTGAAACTTTCGAAAATATTACATTGATTTCTCAAAGTGTGCACGCGGAGAAAAAAGAATTAATAATTACAAACCCGGCATTGTGGTCACCTTCCGAACCCAATTTATACGTACTTCAAGTGCAGTTGTTAGATGGCGAAAAAGTTGTAGACGAATATTCAACTCAGTTTGGTATACGCACAATTGAAACAGACGGAAATAAAGTTCGATTAAATAACAATGTCGTTTTTTTTACTGGCGTTGCCCGTCACGAAGATCATCCGGTTTACGGAAGAAGTATACCTAATGAAATTATTTATAATGATTTAGAACTGATAAAAAACTCAAATATAAATTTTCTTAGAACCGGACATTATCCTAATAACCCATACACTTATCTTTTAACCGATCGTTTGGGTATTACAGTTATGGAAGAAATTCCCGTTTGGTGGTTCGATAATGAACTGGAATGGCTTATTCAGAATAACGAACGGCATTTGCACGAACAGATGTTCAGGGAAATGGTATTTAAAGATTATAACAGACCTTCAATTATTCTATGGAGTACTTCCAACGAATGTAAAGAAGAAACTAACAGAACCATTTATAACAAACGCGTTTACGACGATCTTAATAATAACTACCCGGATGGACGATTGATCTCGCAATCTTCAGCGGGCGATAAACCCGGACCCGCCGACGGTTCACAAAATCCGATTGATGTAGCAGGATGGACTTTATATTTTGGCATATTTCATGGGAGCACTTATTTTGCAGGGACAGTCAGTTTTTTTTCTCAAGCAATAGCTGCTTTTCCTAACAAACCAATTATTGATACTGAGTTTGGATACTGGTCTTCGGAAAATGGCTCATCGTTAAATGAACAAGTAAAAGTATTTAACGAAACATTCAAAGCTTTCCAGTATTTTACCCCAATACGATCTAACGGTACATACAATGCGAGTGGTGTTCTTATGGCCGCAACCTGGTGGTGCATGTTCGACTGGTACTCGCACCAGCACCCCAACGGATTTCAGAGCATGGGATTGGTGAGTATGGACAGGCAAACCAAAAAACCGGTTTATGATGTTCTTGCTGCCGGGTATAAACCATACTTCGATAAAGGTGGAACAGTTGTCACTTCAGTTGAAAGTGAGACGCTAAAATCTTCTGAAATTAAATCCTATAAAATGATTCAGAATTATCCGAATCCTTTTAACGCGAGCACGGTAATAAGTTTTTCAATTCCGGATCAAAGTAATGTTAAAATAAGTTTATTCGATATCAAGGGCGAATTGATAACGGTATTGGCCGATTCCATTTTTTCATCGGGCGAACATAAAATAAATTTGGAAAAACTAAATTTGGCGAGTGGAATTTATTTATGCAGAATGGAAGCGGAAAAAATCGTTGATAATACAAAACATGTTTCGAGTATAAAACTTACTTTACTCAAGTAAAAATAAATTTTAATGCGAGTTTAATCTGAAAACAATAAACGTTAGGAAAAAATACCCAGTTTGGTTTTACCTTGTGGCTCTTTTAATTCCTATATTTTTATTTATGCTTCTGGAATTAGTACTTCGTGTATCGCATTACGGAAAAGACTATTCTACGTTTGTTAGATTACCGGATCAGTATCCGGGGCTTATTTTTTTTAATCCCGATTTGCCAAAAAAATATTTTGACGATAATGTGGCGGTTCCGTCCGTTATTCCGGATGGATTTAAAGACATTAAAGACAAGAACACATTTAGAGTATTCGTACTCGGTGGCAGTACAACCGCCGGTTTCCCATATCCAACTAATGCCTCATTCCCCAGACAACTAAAAAGAAAACTTCAGCTGTTATATCCCGATAAACAATTTGAAATAATAAATATGGGTGTTTCAGCGGTAAATACAACTTTTATGGCTCAATATATAAGGGATGTTTTGGATCAATCCCCTGATTTGATTCTGATTTACGCAGGACACAATGAATACTACGGAGCTTATGGCGCCGCTGCCGCGGGATTGATAAAAGGTGATAATCCTCTTCTATCCTGGTTTTTCTATTTAAAGGAATATAAAACTTATCAGTTAGTTGAAAATTTAATTGCTTACACCGCACGATATTTTCATGATGAAGCGCCATTCGGATCGGGCAAAACATTAATGGCGGAAATGGCGGGGGATAGATTAGTAAAACACAATTCGCCGGAATATAAAGAAGGTATAAATCAGTTCAGGCTTAATCTTGAATACATTTTAAGTGAGTGTAAATCCGCAAATGTTCCTGTAATTATTGGCACTCTTACCTCAAATCTTTTACAAAAACCGCTTGATTCGGTTACCAATCCGAACTCTTTATCGAATAAAATATTTAAGTCAGCTGAAAAAATTTCTACTACAGATTCAGCCGGAGCGTATAATCTGTTTGTTGAAGCAAAAGAGAAGGATATGCTTCGATTCAGGGCGCCTGCTGAAATGAACAAAATTATTGGTGGAATGCGTTTAAGATATGGCAGCACTATTGCCGACATAGATTCGTTATTTAAAAATAAATGTGAAAAAGGAATTCCAGGTTATTCTATTTTTGTTGATCACCTGCACCCAAATATATATGGACATCAATTAATTGCCAATGAGTATTTTAATCAGATAATTGAGAGGGGGTTACTCTCCGAACCCGACAATAAAAATTTGTGGGCTTTAAGCGATAAAATTCTCAAAGAAACATTCCCCTTTACACGGTTTGATTCTACTTTTGCCGATATAAAAATTCGTGTTCTTTTAAATTCATTTCCTTTTAAGAAAGGATACGGGACTCAAATTATTTTCTCAAATTATAAACCTTCTAATTATTCAGATTCACTGGCATTACAAACCGCTGAAGGAAAAATAAGCTGGACGGCTGGGCATACGCTGTTGGCGGAATATTATTTCTCAAAACAGAATTATAAGGCATTCTTTAAAGAAATGATGTCTATTATTTTTGATAAACCTTTCGATACTTATACTTATAAATCCACTGCCAGTTATCTGATTGAGGCCAAACAGTTCGTTCCCGCGTATACGGTAGTGTCGCTTTTGCATAATGTTAATCCCGATATTTACACGTTAAAAACTATGGGACATTTATCAGTAAATTTGGGTCAATACCCTCGGGCTGAATATTTCTTAAAAGAAGCGCTTAAACTTGATACCTCAGATCCGGAGGTTTTATATTTCCTATCACTCTCTCAATTTTACTCGGGTAATTTTAGTGAGTCAGCAAAAAACGTTAAGGCATGTTTAAGATTAAATCCAAATTATAGTGATGCTCGGCAATTGAATGAAATTCTTTTAAATAGATAAATTGAATTAATTCCAACCTTTAATAATTATTAAAAAAATAATACCCGGTTATCATTTTAATAATAAGTCTTAAGTTTTATACTCCAAAAATCCTCTAAAGTATTATAAATAAAGGGAATTTAGACATAATCCGGTATGGCATCATATATGCATAAAATAATACTCTCAGGTAAGGGAAAATTTGATAGAAAGTCTAAGTACAATTGATAACTTAATTCTGATATTGTATATCGGAATAGCATTGGTCATCGGATTGATTTCGGCCGTTGGTAGAGATAAAACTACCCAGGATTATTTTCTAGCCGGAAAAGATATGGGGTGGATATTAATTGGTACTTCCCTCTTTGCGACAAATATTTCCAGTGAACATTTTATTGGACTAGCCGGTGCAGGCTCTGTTCACGGATTAAGTGTCGGTCTGTTCGAATGGCTAGCTGTATTCATACTTATTATATTAGCTTGGTTTTTTATCCCTGTGTTTATTAAAGCTGATGTGATGACAATGCCGGAATTTTTGGGTAAAAAATTTGGCGACAGGGTTAGGGCTTATTTAACTGCAATATCTTTAGCAGCGTATTTTTTTACAAAAATTGCTGTTACTTTAATTGCGGGGGGGTATCTGCTAGGCAAAATTCTTGGATTGGATGTATTTACTTCCGCAGTACTAATTGTGCTGCTCACAGGACTTTATACCGTCATTGGCGGAATGGCCTCAGTAATGAAAACCCAATTTTTTCAAGCTATTGTTTTAATAGTTGGTTCCCTGCTATTAACTTTATACGGTTTAAAAGACATTGGCGGTTTATCAGTAATAATTGAAAAATTGCCTGCAAGTTATTTTGAAATAATAAAATCTTCCTCCGATCCAAATTTTCCATGGACTGGAATTCTTTTTGGTGCGCCGATTTTAGGGATATGGTATTGGTGCACCGATCAATACATAGTCCAGCGGATATTGAGTGCTCGCAATATTAGAGAAGCGCGCAAAGGAACTTTTTTAGCCGCGTTTTTAAAAATCATTCCAATTTTTCTTTTAATAATTCCAGGGTTAGTAGCCGCAATAAAATATCCGAATATAAAAGGCGACGCTGCTTTTACATATTTGGTTACCGGCGATTTATTACCAACAGGCATAAAAGGAATTGTTATTGCGGGATTAATCGCAGCGCTTATGTCTTCACTTGCCAGCGCTTTTAATAGTTCCGCAGCGTTAATTTCTATAGACATCTTTAAACCTATGCGCCCTAGAGCGACAGAAAGTGAAATAGTCCTTGTAGGCAGATTATCTACGATTATGATAGTTGTATTTGCAATTATTCTAATTCCTTTGTTAAAAGTAATAGACAGCCAAATTTATCTTTTTTTGCAACAGATACAGGCATATATAAGCCCCCCGATCGCGAGCGCTTTTTTATTCGGAATATTCTGGTCAAAATCCACCAGTAAAGGGGTGTTTACAGCTCTTATTTTCGGTGGAATTGTTGGATTTGTTAGAATAATTATTTCGATGATTAACCCTACTCTAATTGGGGAATTTCCATTATTCCATTTTCTGAACGGGGTTCATTATTTACACTTCGCTGTATTTCTGTTTTTGTTAACTTCTTTCGTTTTAATCGTCGTCAGTTTGAATGATAAAAAAATAATTATTAGTAAATCTAAATCTTCGGAGGACGTGGAATTAGAAAATGAAATGAAACATAGAATCGGAACTAAAGAAATAGAAAAATTTGAGATAATAGAACATAAATAATGGTACCAACTAACTCAAATATTAAATACCAATCACCAACCACAATCATATGGAGGATTTTCCTTATGAAAAAATTATTAACTTTTTCTATATTAATTCTTTTTTCAGTTATGCTCAGTGCGCAAAGTCAGCAGTTAAATAGTTACGACTCGGCGCCCGCGGACACTAATTACTGGGCATTTTTCGACAATCACGGCGGCCAGCATTATCAAACCAGCGGTAACGCAACCGCTGAACATGGATGGATAAAGTTCAGCTATCCTACAGATAATAAAATTGAAGGCGCCGCAGCTATGCGTCTGGATTATAGCGCGCAAAACATTGAAAGCTGGGGAGGATATACCAAGCTAGAACATTGGAATCCTGATTCTAATGGCGTGTATGACTGGTCGTTATACGACACACTTTCATTATCTTATAATAACGTAGTTGCTCAGGACAAGGCAGGAAGAGTTCACTTAAGAGTTAACCTTCAAGACGTTAGCGACAACGATTCCTACAAAGTTTATGATGTAGGCGATTGCGAATATTATTATTCATTCCAGTACGTCTTAGATAATGAACCCGGCTGGCATACAATAAAAATTCCTTTAGTAAATAATTACAACTGGGAAGGTGCCGGATTTAACTTAACAGGCTGGTCTGGAACTAAAGGTAATGAGAAACTCGATCTGGACAAAATTAAAGGTTATTCTTTAGAATTCTCGATTAACGGCGGCGGCGACGGCGATTTTGCTGTCGGCTCAATTATATTGGATGATCTTAAATTAGTTGGAGTTGCGGCTCGTCCTGTAGTATTTTTTAACGGTGCGGCGTTCCCTTCAACAGTAGAAAAATTCCAATGGAATTGTTCTGCAGAATTGGTTGAAGGCGCGGGTTCATCTACAGAATCTCCAAATGCGATTAAGTGGACTATTGGCGACGCATGGGCAGGATTCGGATGGAATGTTCCTCCAACAAATTTATCTTATCACTGGAACACAGATACTTTAAAATTTAAAATGAAAGCAGCACCTGGTATTGGTAATTTAAGACTTCAATGGGAAGATGGAGCCGCAAAAATAGGCGCTAATTTTACCCCAATTTCGGACGATACATGGCATCAATACAAATTTGCTTTAAAAGATCTTATTACATATTACGACGGAACTGCTAATTTTAATTTTGAACATGTTACAGTATTTCAAATTTTAACTGAAGGCAGTGGAGCTAACGGCCAAGTTGTTTGGGTAGATGATGTGTGGACAGGAAGTCCAACATTTGATGTTCTGGCTCCTGAAGCACCTGCATTGGTTTCCGCTGTTGGCGGTGATTTTGTTAATCTTGTTACATGGACAGATGTACCTGGTGAAACAGACGAAGTATATGATGTTTATTACAGCTTAAATCCTATAACAGACTTAACTGCTAAAGGTATTGAAGTTGTTCAAATGGGCGTTGCCGAAGGTTTACAGGTTGTTGAACATTTCCTAAGAGCGCCTAAAACAAATCAGGACGTTACATTCTACTATGCGGTAGTATGTAAAGACGCCGCTGGTAACTCAAGTAAATTAGCTGCAACTCAAAACCCAACTGTTAACACAGCTAAAGGCGTTACAATTATTAATCCTACAGCTCCTGCTAATTTTGTTGCTGACGGTAATTTGGGTGAATGGGCCGGTATTACTCCATTTGAAATTAACCCTGATAACGGAACCGGATTTATCGTTGCTAATCAGAAAATTGATAACGCAACAGACTGTTCGGCAAAAGTATATTTAGCTGTTGACAGCGAAAGATTATATGTAGCTTGGGATGTAACTGATGATATTATTAATACCGATCAGGCTACTACTTATCTGCAGGATGCACCCGATTTATTTATCGGTTTGTATGACTGGCACGGACCTTCACACATTGGTTTAAAACAAGGCGCTGAACCAGATTACCAATGGAGATTTAACAGAGCTTCAGCAATTATTGGTAACAGAGGTGATAAAGTTATTGGAACCGTTGGTGTAAATTATGCATGGGTTGAAAAATTCCCAAGTGGTTATACTGTGGAAGGTTCATTTACTTTTGCAGACATTGCTGCGCTTAACAATTCTGGCGACGCAGTATTTACTCCTATCGTTGGTCAAAGAATAAAAATTGACATGTCAATAAATGACGCTGACGCAACAGGAACAAGAGAAGGTATTCTAACCTATTCCCCTTATAACGAAGATCAATCATGGGGTGATGTTTCCAGATGGTTATATACTTGGATAGGAGACAAAATGGTTGACGTAAAAGACAATCTGAATCAACCATTAACGTTCAATTTGAATCAGAATTATCCTAATCCGTTTAATCCGAGTACTCAAATTACTTTTAGCATTCAAAAAACAAGTGACGTTTCTCTAAAAGTATTCAATTTATTGGGTCAGGAAGTAGCTTCATTAGTAAATGAAGTTAAAGCTCCGGGAACATATAATGTTGATTTTAACGCTTCAAATTTAGCTTCCGGAATTTATGTATATCAAATTACTGCTGGAACTTTTGTTAGCTCTAAAAAAATGATGCTTGTTAAATAATCATTTTCCTCTAAAGGTGCAGTTAAGCAACTGCACCTTTTTTCTTTAGAATGTTTAGTTTTACTCAAATTTCAAGGAGGATTCAAATTGAAGTTGAATATGACAAATCTTTTGGGGAGTCTGTTTGTTGGAATCATCCTCCTAAGCATTAACGTATATGCGGGACAAACAGGTAAACTTGCCGGAAAAGTTGTTGACAGAGATTTAAATGAACCGATTATTGGTGCTAATATAATTATTGAAGGTACATATCTGGGAGCAGCTGCTGATCTTGACGGATATTATTATATAAACAATATTCCTCCGGGAGAATATACTGTACTTGTAAGTGCGGTAGGTTACAAAAAAACCACAATACGTGAAGTAAGAATTACAATCGATAAAACAACAAACCTAGACGTCGCGTTGGTATCCGAATCTGTTGAGTTGGGACAGGAGGTTGTTGTAATTGCTGAAAAACCATTAATCACCAAAGATCTAACTTCCACTGCGGCAACAGTTTCATCCAAAGAAATTGAAATGATGCCTGTGGAAAATCTAAGCGCAATTGTAAATTTGCAGGCAGGTGTTATTGACGGTCACTTTAGAGGTGGCAGATCCAACGAAGTTGCTTACCTAATTGATGGTATCCCGGTAACAGATGCTTTTAACTCTCGTATGACAGTGGAAATAGAGAATAACTCCATACGTGAACTTGAAGTTATTAGCGGTACTTTTAACGCTGAATATGGACAGGCAATGTCCGGCATTGTGAATATAGTTACTAAAGAAGGCTCACAAAAGTTTGAAGGAAACGCTACTGCGTATTTCGGTAACTATATTTCTCAGAATGACGGAATATTTTATAATTTAGATAAATTTAATTCGAGCGGTATTAAAGATTTTCAATTCTCTCTTTCGGGCCCAACAACTATTGTAAATGGGCTAACGTTTTTCATAACCGGACGTTACTTTGACGATGAAGGTTACCTATTTGGAAAACGTGTATATAATAAAACGGACGTAAATCCCTTTATGCCAACCGGTGACGGAAAATATGTTTCAATGAATCCTTGGACGAAATATTCGTTTAATGGAAAGCTGGCTTACGGATTGCCAAATTGGAAATTGAGCTACTCAATTTTTTGGGACACCGACGAAAGGACATATTATGATCATGCATATCGTTGGGCTCCCGATGGTATAATGAACCACTTTAGTAATAATACTATACATAATCTTCAAATGTCATTTGTTCCTTCGCAAAGTACTTTTATGTCTTTAAAATTTTCAGCGAACAGACATGATTTCTATGGTTATTTGTATGAAGACGAATATGATTCCAGATATATAAATCCGCAACAGGGAATTGCCACATCAAACTATACCTACCGTTATGGAGGCAACCAGACCGGCAGATATAAACGATATACTGAAACGTTTATAGCACAGTGGACGTTGGAGTCGCAATTAAGTAAAGAACACAAAGTAAAAATAGGTGTTGAGGGAAGAAAGACGCATTTGTTTAATCATTCCTGGAATATGATTAACCTGATCGAAGGACAGATTGATGAATTAGGCAGACCGTTATTCGAGCTTGGCTACCCTGAATTGCACGCGCGAGATAATCAGCAATATGATAAATATCCACTTGAATTTAATGCCTATATTCAAGATAAAATGGAATATGACATTATGATTATAAACGCCGGGTTAAGGTTTGAGTATTTTGACGCCAATACCGCTATACCAGCGGATTTAAGAAACGTAACCAACAACCCCAACTTTCCGGGATATAAAGAAAAAGTTGAAGCCGACTCAAAATTGCAGGTGAGTCCGCGTTTGGGTGTGTCGTTCCCGATGTCAGATCAGGGCGCCATATATTTTTCTTACGGACATTTTTTCCAGATCCCTTCGCTCGAGAATTTATATTCTAACGATGAGTACATTATAATTTCTGGTCAGTCTCTATCGTCCTTTACAGGAAATCCTAATCTGAAAGCACAAAAAACTATTCAGTATGAAATTGGTTTGCAGCAAGTGCTGTTCCCTAACGTTTCTATAGATTTTACAATGTACTATAGGGATATAAGGAATTTATTGGGAATGGAAATTCTTAATACTTACGAAGGATTTAAGTATGCAAGATTTATTAATAGAGACTATGGCAACACTAAGGGTGTTATAATTACTCTCGATAAAAGATTCGCAAATTATTTTAGTGCTAAAATAGATTATACATATCAGATAGCCGAAGGTAACGCTTCCGATCCTATGGCAGTTTATAATGACAATCAGACGGATCCACCTGTTGAATCTGAAAAACATCTTGTTCCTTTGGATTGGGACCAGACATCCACAATCAATTTTACGGGAACAGTGGGTGAACCTGGAAATTGGACTGTTGGTTTAATTTTCCAATATGGTTCAGGAATGCCTTATACAGAAGATATAAGAATATCTAACGGCGTTCGATTTGAAAATGGCGGAAGAAGACCTACTTATTATAATCTGGATTTAAAAGCAGATAAAAATTTCAAGCTGGGACCATTGGATGTAAACGCATTCTTACTGGTTTATAACGTACTTGATATTAGAAATGAAAACGGTGTTTATTCAACTACCGGTCGCGCGAATGCGGATCTGAACACCAAATATGCCGGTGAAATTTTCGGATTAAATACTATTGAAGAATTTATCAAGAATCCGGGTATGTATTCCACACCAAGGCAAGTACGTCTTGGTTTTAGAGTAGGTTTCTAGCGAACAATAATTTTGTAAATGGAGGCGAGAATGTATCGTCATATGCTGACAGTTATACTTTTTTTTACTACAATAACAATTTTTGCACAGACAACTTTGGAAACCGCAGGTTATAGGAATGACGCTTATGGAGATGTTATTTACCGTCGAGAAGGAATTATGGATGGTAATCAGATTCGTACGTTATTTAATAATCAGGGCGAAGTTGCACATTGGCCATTTCAGCCTTCTGGCGAATGGCCTAAAGGAACGGGGCATAGTTATTTGGATGGTGTTGCTGTACTGATAGCTTCCCAGGTTAAAGCCCCCGGTAACAATCAATTGATTACTCCACTGCAGACCGCATACAGGGAATGGACGGATTACGATAAAACTAATGGGTTGCAGTGGACTTTGGAACCTGTTCCGGGTTATATGAATCCACAATCCGTAGTCCCGGCTATCAATACAAACTCCACCACTTGGCCGGAAAAATGGCCGCGGGCTCTTCCTATTGTTGATGCTTCTTGGGACGGTTATTGGTATGGATATTTCGGACGAGGTGTTCAGAACGCCGATGTTGAAACATTCTTCGTTATGGATGATTCAAAAGATGGTGAATGGAAACGAGCACCTTATAATTTTTTCCCTATAGCCGCAGATACTAAAAGAGGCGGTTTAGGTTTGCGAATTGAAGTGCGAGGTTTCCAATGGTCGCATGTTCTTGCCGAAGATATTATTTTCTGGCATTACGACATCGTTAATATTTCGGATTTTGATTACCCAACTACAGCTTTTGGTTTTTATACAGATCCCGGTGTAGGCGGCACTAACGATAGTGATGACGACAACGCGTTTTATGATAAAACTTTGGATATTGCATACGCATTCGACAGCAATGGAAAAGGAACTCCGGGTCAATATCCTACAGGTTATTACGGTTACGCATACCTGGAAAGTCCGGGTCTTGGTTTTAACGGAATAGACGATGATGAAGACGGATTGATAGACGAAAGAAGAGATGACGGAATTGATAACGACGGTGATTGGGTTCCTTTTACTGATTTGAATATGAACGGCAAATGGGATCCTCAGGAAAACGAGCCATTAAACGACGACGTTGGTAAAGACGGCGTTGGTCCTTTCGACAGACAGTACGTTGGACCCGATGCTGGAGAAGGCGATGGTAAACCTACACCCGGAGAACCGCATTTTGATCAGACTGACATTGATGAGTCAGACATGATAGGTTTAACCGCACTCTCAATTTACCGTTTGGGAGACGGTGGAACCGGCGGTGGCTGGCCTAAAGATGATGAATCTATGTGGGTGAAAATGACTTCGGGATTATTTGATACCGAATTACAAAAAGCGAATATTTCTATGGTTTTTTCAGCGGCTCCATTCGAACTGAAAGCAAATCTTCGCGAACGATTTTCTATGGCTCTTGTATTCGGCGCTGATCTTGATGACCTTATTTTTAATAAAGAAACTGTTCAGGAAATTTATAACGCTAATTATAACTTTTCAAAACCCCCGGAGAAGCCTAAGTTAACAGCGGTTGCGGGCGATAAAAAAGTATATCTTTATTGGGATGATTTGGCAGAAGAATCCAGAGATCCCTTTATGGGTTACCAGATTCCGGGTGATCCAACTTCCGGACCAAAAAAAGATTTTGAAGGTTATTTGATTTATAGAAGTCAGGAAGCTGAGTTTAATGATATTAAAACTATTACCGACTCCAAAGGTCAAACTAAATTCTGGAAACCTATAGCTCAATTCGATCTTAAAGACGGTATTAAAGGACCTGACCCGGTTGGTGTGAACGGAGCAAGTTTCTGGAGAGGCGACGATACAGGTTTGACACATTCATTCGTTGATTCAAATGTAGTTAACGGTGAAAAATATTACTATGCGGTTGTTTCCTACGATATGGGTGATCCTGCTAGAGGCACTAAAGGATTAACCCCGTCTGAATGCACCAAAATTATTAGTGAAGATTTTACCGGAACACTAAATTTTGTTGATATCAATTGCGCCGTTATTGTTCCTAACGCTCCTGCCGCGGGATATATTCCTCCGCAAATTGAAGGTACTGTAAGTGAAGTAGAAGCTGGTGTTGGCACTGGTACTCTTGAAGTAGCTCTTCTTAATCCGGCCTCAATTATTGAAGGCGCAAGTTATAAAGTTGTATTTAACGCCACTGGTGCTTATCCCAGTTATAAAACATCAGAGTACTCTGTAGTTAGATCACACAGCGGTTCGGTAGATACATTAATTACTGTTCCGGCCTCAGATATTGGCAAAGGTAAATACAGCTCGCCATTTGATGGTATGACAGTATCGGCTTTAAATGATACGGCTATTGCAATTAATATGGATAAAAGCGGATGGTTTTCATGGACAGGCGGTGATAACAAAAAACCAAATCTTACTATGAATATTATTCCTGATAACAGTTCTCCCGCAAAAAATGTTATTTATCCTGCGGACTATCGAATTGAATGGTTCGATCAAACAGTTGCAACTACTCCGTTCTTCAAAATCCCCATCAATTTTTTAGTGATTAATACCACTACGCAAGATACGGTTGAAGCGGAAGTATTTGATAATAACGCGGATAAACTTCTTTCTATAGGAGATGATATTTCTATAATGGAGCGTTTGCCTAACAGGGATTTCCGACTCACATGGCGTATTACTTATCTTCAGCCGGCGGGTATCGGATATCAGCCGATATATCCAGGTGAAGGCGATGTGTTTGTAATTAAAACTTCTAAACAATTTGGTAAAGGTGATTATTTTACTTTTTCAACAAAAGCCTCAAGAGTTGATGCGGAAATGGCTAAAAATAAATTGGATGAAATAAGGGTAGTTCCAAATCCTTATGTCGCACAGGCAACTTGGGAAAGACGAAATCTTAACCAAACAGGCAGGGGTGAACGAAGAATTGATTTTATTCATTTGCCAGCTCAATGTAAAGTTAAAATATTTACAATATCAGGAGCGCTTGTTAAAACCATTGATAAAGAATCATCGACCGAAGATGGTTCGGTTTCGTGGAATCTTGTTACAGAAGACGGCATGGATGCAGCCTTTGGTTTGTATGTTTATCACGTTGATGCGCCTGGAGTTGGTGAGCACATCGGCAAATTTGCAATAATTAAATAAGGGAAGAATAATTATGAAAAGGATAAATGTTTTATTACTGATCTTATTAGTCCCTGCTATGTTGTCTGCACAATTTGTCTCCGACGTATCGAAACGTGGAACTACAGCGGCCTCATTTTTAAGTATTAGTCAGGGTGCACGTGCGGCAGGTATGGGAAGTGCTTTTACAGCTGTGGCTGATGATCCAAGCGCAATATTTTGGAACGCAGCCGGAGTTGCAAGATTAAAACAAAATGGTGTTTTGTTTGATCATACAGAATGGTTCGCGGGTATAGGATACAATTTTGCAGCGGCCAATTTTAATCTCGGCGAATTCGGTACTTTAGGCGCTAGCTTTATTATTTCGGATATTGGCGAGATGAATGTTAATACCATCGAAGAACCAGATGGAACAGGTGAAACTTTTAGTGTAGGTGATGCAGCTTTCAGCATCGCGTGGGCAATTAATTTAACGGATAATTTCTCAATTGGATTGAATCCTAAATTTGTTTACCAAAGTATCTGGAAGATGTCCGACTACGCTTTCGCTATTGATTTAGGAGTGTTATATAATACTCCTTTTAAAGGGATAACACTCGGCGCTTCTATAACAAACTTCGGTACTAAAATGCAGCTGGATGGTACCAGTAGTGTTGTTTTATATGATGGCGATGAAGAAAGTACGGGTAATAATGATAGAATACCTTCAAGATTACAGATGGACGCTTGGGATTTACCGTTAGGGTTTAAAGTTGGTCTTGCATACAGACCGTTCCAGAGTGGTGTTCATAATCTTATACTTGCAGTTGATGCCGCCCATCCTAATGATAATTACGAATATCTGAATTTAGGCGGTGAGTATACTTTTAATGATATGTTCACTGTTAGAGGAGGATATAAATCTTTATTGCTCGAAGATTCTGAAGAATCATTCACTTTAGGCGCAGGAATTAAACAGCAGATTATGGGAAATATTAATATTCGTTTCGATTATTCTTATTCCGATTTCGGAGTGCTTAAAGATGTTCAAAAATTTTCGGTGGCTATAAACTTTTAATTCGCACTAGAGAATTAATAGCTGTATCAGTATCTATGTTTATAATAAGGCCGGTTTTTAATTTTAACCGGCCTGAATTTATTAGTGATTGTTTGTAATATTCTCCTTGCGAGTTTTGTTGAAATTATTTTGATATAAATAATAATATTTTGACACAACTTTTTGCAAACATCGCCTAAAAATGGTTACTACTGTGTGTTGAAATAATTTTAGCGGTACATATAGCAGTCAGTATTTTTGACTAACGCAGTTGTACAAGATCTTAAATAATTGCGATTATTATTTTTAAGACCAGAAGCTATCTTTTATAAATTAGGAATTAAACAGATGAAGAAATTTACGCTCTTATTTATTTCAATACTTTTTTTTTCATCCTTAGCAGAAGGTAAAAACTATAAAGGTGGTGAATACAGGACTAAAGAAGAATTTTTATACGGCAGATTCGAAGTTAGTTATATACCCGCCTTTCGCGAGGGAGTTATTTCTTCATTTTTCACTTACCACGAAATTACAAGTTCTACGGGTTGGAATGAAATTGATATTGAGTTTGTCGGACGTCACACCAATATTATTCAGTTCAATACAATTACACCGGGGCAAAAATTTCATATCCGCAGCAATTATTTAAGCTTTGATCCTTATGCCGATTTCCACACTTATGCATTCGAATGGACGCCTGATTATGTTGCCTGGTTTATTGATGGAGAGGAAGTTTACAGGCAAACAGAAGATTTTGTAAAAACACTTTCTTATCCCCAAAAATTAATGATGAATATTTGGAATCCGGTTTATACTAATTGGGTAGGTTATTGGAATAAAGCAATATTGCCGGCTAACTCGTATTACGATTGGGTAAGTTATTATAAATACTCACCGGGATCCGGTGATTATGGCACCGGAAATAATTTTTCTTTAGAATGGAAAGATGATTTCGATGCCTTCGATGAAACCCGGTGGGAGAAAGCAACCCATACATTCGGTGGAAATGATTGTGATTTTATTAAGGAAAACATAGTGTTTGAAGACGGAAAAATGATTCTATGTTTAACAAATTCAACTAACCTTGGATACACAGATTTGCAAAAACCGGAAATATTATGGGCTCACGAAAATTATAATGGTTCTATTGATGTAATGTTTTCTGAAGAACTGGATTCCGCCTCAGCGGTAATTCCTTCTAAATATTTAATATCCGGGGTTACAATAAAAGAAGTTCTCCTCAGCCCAAACAAGAAATCTGTTAAATTGCTCACCGAAAATTATAATTTAGAAAATAGTTATAATTTAATTGTGCTTAGTGTTTCTGATGATGCAAGTCCGCCAAACACTATGTCTACTAAAGCGGTAAGTATTAATAAATTAAAAAAGATTCAGTTCCCCTTTAAAGTGAACCTTGGCGGCAGCGCTGTGCTTGACTACGCTGCTGATCAGGAATGGAATGAAACAGTTGATTACGGCTATTTGGGAGGAGACATAAAAAAATGGGGTGATGTTGATATTGCCGGAACTGAAGATGATGATATTTTTAGGGTTGAACGGAAAGGACTCGCCACTTATAAATTCAGAGTTCCGGCCGGAAGATATAATGTTAAGTTTCTTTTCTCGGAAAATGACAACAATGCACCCGGCGCAAGAGTATTTGATGTTATTGCCGAAGGCGTAATTGTAAAAGATAATCTTGATCTTGCATTAAATGTTGGGAAAAATAGAGCCTATATACTTGAAAAAGAAGTAGATGTGGAAGATGAAATTTTGGATATCTATTTACCTGAAGAAGTCGATAGCTCATTTGCGAATGCAATAATTGTCGAGCAGGTTTTTACCGATGTTAGCTCAAACAATACAATATCCCCCAAAGATTTTCAACTTCTTCAAAACTATCCCAATCCGTTTAACGGGTATACAAATATAAGATACATAGCGAATGGTCAGGAGAAAATAAAGTTGACTATCTATGATATTCTCGGTGGAATTGTATATCGGGAAACTTTTAATGTAACCGGCTCGGGAGTTCATTATTTTTTATGGAATGCGAAAAACGAAAAAGGGGTACAATTAAATTCCGGGGTCTATATATGCCAGCTGTCAAACGGAATTGAATACCATTCACAAAAATTGGTTTTCTTGAAGTAATTTATAACTAAAATCTTATGAGGGTTTAATGAAAAGAATAGCTTTACTATTAATGATCATATTGAGTTCAATTAGTGTATCGGCTTTCACCGGGAGCTATCAAATGAATAAAAATTCAAGGATTATTGAAGCGGATAAATTTGTGAATAACATTCTGTCAAAAATGTCCTTGGAAGAAAAAATTGGACAAATGACTCAAATTACTTTGGAAGTGGTTTCGCAACCAAGACCGAATGAAGGTGATGAACTATTTCTGGATGTTGAAAAATTAAACGAAGCAATTTTAAAATATCACGTTGGTTCAATTCTTAATACCGGCGGAAGCGCCAATTCCCTGGAAAAGTGGCACGAAGTTATAACAACAATTCAGGACATTGCAACAAAAGAAACAAGGTTGGGAATTCCTGTGCTCTATGGAATAGATGCTATACATGGCGCAACTTATACTTTAGGAGCAACTCTATTTCCACAAGCAATTGCTATGGCCGCCACACGTAACAGAGAACTCGTAAGAAAAGGTGCGGAAATAACCGCTTTCGAAATGAGAGCATCAGGAATACCTTGGAATTTTAATCCCGTTCTCGATATGGGACGAGAGCCACTTTGGTCAAGACTTTGGGAAACATATGGTGAAGATACATATATGACAAGTGAATACGCGAGAGAATATATAAAAGGAATACAAGGAAACGATGTAAGTGATAAAAGCAGTGGAGTCGCTTGTTTGAAACATTATATGGGTTACAGTTTGCCAAAAAATGGCTTTGACCGAACACCAGCATGGATACCTGAAAGAATGCTGCGTGAAATTATTCTGCCACCATTTGCCGCAGCAATAGATGAAGGAGCTTTAACAGTTATGATTAACTCGGGTGAAATTAATGGTATTCCCACTCATTCGGATTATCATATCCTTACCGAAATTCTGAAAGATGAACTTCAGTTTAAAGGGTTTGCGGTTTCGGATTGGGAAGATGTTAAAAGATTATATACTCGCGATCGTGTGGCGGCATCACCAAAAGAAGCCGTTAAACTTGCCGTAATGGCTGGCGTAGATATGAGTATGGTTCCATACGATTTTTCATTCTACGAATATCTGTTGGAACTTGTAAAAGATGGTGAAGTACCTATGAAACGTATTGATGACGCTGTTAGTAGAATATTACGTGTTAAATACTTGGCTGGATTATTTGATAATGCGTATCCTGATAAATCTCTCTCCGAAGAGTTTGCCTCCCAAAATCACACTTCGGCTAATTTAGCTTCGGCCCAGGAAGTTATAACTCTTCTTAAAAACGAAAACAATATTCTACCGTTAAAAAAAGATAAAAAAGTATTTGTAACAGGTCCGGCGGCAAATTTATTATCTGTATTAAACGGGGGATGGACAATCACCTGGCAGGGTAATAATGAATCATTATACCCTCAGGAAAAATTTACAATTTTGGAAGCAATTCAAAATAAAGTTGGCGCCGATAACACTCAATATCTGGAAGGTGTTAATTTTGACTCAGAAATAAATGTTACTGAAGCAGTTGAAAAAGCAAAAAACTCCGATGTAATTGTTTTATGTTTGGGCGAACCACCATACTGTGAAACTCCTGGCAATATAAGTAATCTGAATCTTAGCGAAGTTCAATTACAATTTGCTAAAAAGATTTACGAAACCGGAAAACCAGTAGTTTTAGTTTTAGTTGAAGGCAGACCCAGAGTTATAAATGAAATCGTAGAAAAAGCAGAAGGAATTCTTCTCGCCTATCTTCCCGGAATGGAAGGAGGCAGAGCAATTGCAGATGTATTGTTTGGTGATGTAAACCCTAGCGGCAAGTTGCCTTATTCTTATCCTATCGCAGTTAACGGATTTACTACATATGATTACAAACCATTGGAAAATGCGAATGAGAATGTTGTGCAACATCAGTGGCATTTTGGTTACGGGCTTAGTTATACTTCATTTGAATATTCCAATCTAAAGCTGGATAAAATTAATTACGAGATGAACGACGATGTAAATATATCGGTGGATGTTAAAAACACCGGGCAATTGGCTGGACAAGAAGTTGTGGAATTATACATCTGCGATAAATATGGTTCCGTTTCAAGGCCGGTAAAACAGTTAAGAGGATTTGAAAAAATATCTTTGGATCCAGCTCAGGTTAAAACAATTTCCTTTAAATTAACTGCCGAGGATTTATCGTTTATTGGAAGGGAAAATAAAAGAATAACCGAGTCGGGAGAATTTTCAGTTATGATTGAAAATTTAGAACAGAAATTCGTGCTTAAATAATATTTTACAAAGTCTACTTTAATGAGGAGATATTTATGGCAATTTCACCTGTTTCAGGAACCGTGAATATAGGGCAATCAGAAAACGACAAAAATTATAATTTTGCGCTTGTTGTTCTCACATCACTCTTTTTTATGTGGGGATTCCTAACATGTCTTAATGATATTCTTATTCCGCATTTGAAAGCGGTGTTTACACTTAATTATACCGAAGCAATGCTGATACAATTTGTGTTCTTTGCAGCATATTTTATTATGTCACTGCCTTCAGGTTGGATTATAAAGAAGATAGGTTATAAAGCAGGAATTATTGTTGGTTTAATAACTGCGGGAATAGGTACGCTTCTATTTTATCCCGCAGCCGCGGTAAGATATTATCCTCTGTTTTTACTGGCGTTCTTTATACTCGCTTCGGGTATTACACTGCTTCAGGTTGCCGCAAACCCTTATGTGGCGATTTTAGGTAAACCCAAAACTGCTTCAAGTCGATTGAATCTTACACAGGCTTTTAATTCTTTAGGAACTACTATCGCACCGTATTTCGGCGCATTAATAATTTTATCGGTAGCCGTAAAAAGCACTGAAGAGATGGCGGCAATGGTGCCGGAGCAGTTAAATGCTTATATAGCTGCGGAAGCGGCAGCGGTTCAAGTCCCTTATCTAGGTTTGGCGGCCGCATTGTTCATCTTAGCTGCATTATTCGCTATGTTTAAACTCCCTCGAATAAATAACGAAACCGGATCAACAGAAGATACCGCAACAGATAGTTATGAAAACGAACATTCCAGCGCGTGGGGATTTAAACACCTGGTTTTAGGAGCTATAGGAATATTTGTTTATGTTGGAGCGGAAGTCTCTATTGGTAGTTTTTTAGTGAATTTTTTGGGAGAAAGTAATATTGCTGGTCTGCCCGAAAGTCAGGCAGGTCAATATGTCTCTTTTTATTGGGGAGGGGCTATGGTCGGCAGATTTATTGGCTCGGCTGTATTGCGTAGAATTGATCCTGGTAAAGTTCTTTCCCTTAACGCTCTTGCTGCTGCTGTTCTTGTATTGGTTACAATGTTAACAGATGGACAAATTGCTATGTGGGCGATTCTTTCTGTCGGACTTTTTAACTCCATTATGTTCCCAACAATTTTTACTCTAGCCCTCAAAGGTCTTGGTAAACATACTAGTCAGGGTTCTGGAATATTGTGTATGGCGATTGTAGGCGGAGCAATTGTTCCTGTTCTTCAAGGTGTAATTGCAGACAATATCGGAATTCATCATGCATTTATCCTTCCGGTTATATGTTATTTTTATATAGTACATTACGGAGTTAAAGGATCATTGCCAACTTTTGTAAAAGCGTAAAATGAAAATTTAATTAATTTAATAGTTATTGTTGCAACGAATCTAGTGTTTTTTATTTTGACTTTATGATGATGTAGACATCATGTTTTTAAACACAATTTTTCGGTGATATAAATGATTGTAAAAAAAATATTGATTCTGGTTTTTTCTCTGCTGTTATCATCCGCTATAAATTACGGGTGCTCAAAAGACGATAATCCTGCTGCGAACAATGATATTGCTCCGGATTATGATTTGGAAGGATACACATTGCTTTGGCAGGATGAATTTGATGGTTCTAAAGTTGATCCCTTAAAATGGATCTATGAAGTTAATGGAAACGGCGGCGGTAATAATGAACTGCAGTATTACACGGATAGAGAAGAAAACTCCTTTGTAAAAGACGGCGCGCTTCATATTGTGGCTTTGCAGGAAGAATTTACGGGCTCCGATGGAAAACGTTATTATACTTCCGCAAGAATGACCACGCAGGAAACAAAATCGTTTATGTATGGAAGGATTGAAGCAAAATTAAAACTACCCTACGGGCAGGGGATATGGCCTGCCTTTTGGATGCTGGGTTTGAATATATCGGAAGTCGGTTGGCCAAAATGCGGTGAAATTGATATAATGGAAATGATAGGCGGCGGTGACGGCAGAGATAATGTTACGCATGGCACTCTTCATTGGGATGATAACGGACACAAATATCAAGGTGGTAATAAAAAAATTAGTTCCGGAATATTGGCCGATGATTTTCATGTTTACGCTATTCAATGGGACGCTAACAAAATAGAATGGTTTTTTGATAATGAACCTTTCTACTCAATGTCAATAACACCCGCAAGTATGTCGGAATTCCACCAGCATTATTTTATAATTCTTAATCTTGCAGTCGGTGGAAATTGGCCGGGCAATCCTGATATGACTACAAAATGGCCGCAGGAAATGATAGTGGATTATGTAAGGGTTTATGAAAAAGAATAAATAAAAATAAAAATAATAAAACAACTGAAGGGCGAGTCTTTCGCCCTTCGCCGTTTAATGCGATGAAATATAACCTTCTATTGTTATTACTGTTCCTGATTTTTAACCAGCTGAGTGGACAAAAACTATTCATTAATGAAGTGATGTCGAAAAACGTTTCTGCGCTTGCGGATAACGAAGGCAGCACTCCGGATTGGATAGAATTTTATAATGCCGACACTTCTGAAATTCAACTAAATGGTTTTTTACTTACAGACAATTTGAAAAATGGTGAACCGTGGCTTTTTCCTGAAGTCGTCATTAAAGCTAAATCATTCATGCTTGTTAACGCGTCATCTTCTGATTCGGATTTATTTCCCAGATACTGGGAAACTGTAATTAATTGGGGTGATACTTGGAAATATTCAATAGGCAACTCCGGAATTCCAGCAGAGTGGAAAGACGAAAACTTTAATGAAGCCGGTTGGCACGAGGGACCAACAGGAATTGGAGTGGGAGACAATGATGACCGTACTGTAGTAGTGAATTCAAATTCTATTTTTGCGAGAAAAAAATTTTTTATCGAAGATATTGAACAAATTGTTCAAGCTGTTTTTCATATGGATTACGACGATGGATTTGCCGCGTATATAAATGGTATAGAAATAGCCCGTGTTAATTTAGGAAACCCCGGACAAGATATTCCCTATAATTATTTTGCTACAAATCAACACGAGGCTCTTATTTATCAAGGAGGAAAACCGGAAGCATTTTATATAGATAATATTCATGCGATAGTGCATAACGGTATGAATGTACTGGCGGTTCAAGTTCACAATTACAGTGAATCCTTTAAACGCAAATTTTTCGCTTTCTTCTTCGGGCGATGTTATTTATTTAATGAATCCCAACGGGAGCCATATAGATTCACTTGTTGTTCCTCCACTTATGCCCGATATCTCTTACGGGCGAAAACCTGATGGGTCAGATACCTTAGTTTATTTTAAGGAATCTACACCTGGGTCATCAAATGAAACCAATGGATATGCTAATGTAATTAGTTCTGTTAATTTTATTAATCCATCCGGATTTTACAATAATCAAGTTGCGATAGCTCTAAATAACGTAGATCCATTAGTAAAAATTTATTTCACACTTAACGGCGATACACCAACCTCAAATTCAACTAAGTACGATGGTCCTTTTGTAATTTCTAAAACAACAGTTATACGTGCAATAGCAATCAGAGAAGGGTTTCTCCCGAGTCAAGTTTCTTCCGCCACTTATTTTATAAATGAGGTTCATAATTTGCCTGTCGTTTCAATAGTGACGGATAGAATAAACCTTTGGGATAATAAAGAGGGCATATATGTGAAAGGACCAAACGCTGAAAGCGCGTTCCCCTATTTTAATGCGAACTTTTGGCAGGATTGGGAAAAGGAAGTATTTATTCAGTTTTTCGAATCGGATAAATCCCTGTCATTTGAATCAAATGCCGGAATAAAAATATTCGGTGGCTGGTCGCGCGGGCATTCCCAAAAATCACTAGCCGTATATGCGCGAAAAAAATATGGAGCTTCATCATTCCAACATACGATTTTCCCTTCTCGTCCTTTTAAAGAATATACTTCGTTTTTGCTTCGTAATTCGGGCAACGACTGGGGTTATACTATGATTCGGGATGGTTTTATGCAGACACTTGTTGGTAATCAGGATTTGGATTTGCAGGCCTACCGTCCGGCAATACTTTTTATTAATGGAGAATACTGGGGAATTCAAAATTTACGAGAAAAAATTAATGAAGACTTTATTGCGGCTCATAATAACGCTGATCCCGATAAATTAGATATACTTGAATTGGACGGTGTTATTATAGAAGGCAATAATACACACTACAAAGAAATGATTTCTTTCATAAATAAATATGATATGTCGGTTGATGCAAATTACCAAGTAGTAACTGGAAAGATGGATATAAACAATTTTATCGCTTATATGACTGCTCAGATATATTACGATAACAAAGATTGGCCCGGCAATAATATAAAATTCTGGCGGCCGCAATCTAATGAAGGTAAGTGGAGATGGCTTATATTCGATACGGATTTTGGTTATGGGATATATGATCCTATGGCATATAAATTTAACACACTCAGTTTTGCGCTTGCTGGGAATGGACCTGGCTGGCCTAATCCGCCCTGGTCAACTTTTTTACTGCGCAGTCTTTTAAAAAACAATCAATTTAAAAACCTATTCCTAAATAAATTCGCAGATCTGTGTAATACAATACTTTTGCCGGATAGTGCTGTAAGCCTTATAGATTCTTTATCCGCCCAAATCTCCGGGGAAATACAAAGACACGGGCAGCGCTGGAACACATTTAGCAAGACTGGATGGACAAACAATTTGGGTATAATGAAAAATTTTGCGCGTCAGAGATTGTTGTATCTGAAGGCTTACTATCTCTTGCAGTTTCAGATAAACGGATTTGTCGATGTAAAAATAAACATAAACGATGTCACGGGTGGATCAGTTAAAATTAATTCCATTATAGAAAACGACTCAAGTTGGGAAGGACAATATTTTTACGGAAATACAATTTCACTTACAGCCATTCCGAAATACGGTTATAAATTTATTGGTTGGCAGGGCGAATCAGAGTCAATTGATCGGTCAATAACATTTGAGCCTAATGGAGATGTTCAATTTACTGCTCTATTTCAGAAAGACAATTCCCTGCCAAATGTAGTAATTAATGAAATTAATTATAATTCCTCCCCGCAATTTGATACAGAGGATTGGATTGAGTTATATAATAATTCCAAAAAGGAAGTTGATTTGCATGGGTGGATAATACGTGATTCCGATGATGCACATAAGTTCAGCTTTCCACCAGGTTTCATTTTACAAGGCGAAGCGTACATTGTAATTGCACGCGACTCGACTGCCTTTAGGAAATATTTAACAGAAGACATCGATATTTTGGGAAACTTACCATTTGCATTAAATAACAGCGGCGACGAGGTTAGACTATTTGATAATAACAACACTCTTATCGATTCCGTTAGTTATGATGATGAAGATCCATGGCCAATAGAATGTGACGGAACCGGTAAAACTTTATCGTTGATAAACGCTGATATGGAAAATTCTCGTGCCTCAAGCTGGAAGTCATCCATTGGTTTGGGAACACCCGGTAAAATTAATGATGTTTTCATAACTGAAATTACTTTGGGAAATCAAGCAATAACTACATTTAGGTTGAAACAAAACTATCCCAATCCTTTTAATCCGGTTACTATAATTGAATATACTATTCCATCTTCTTTAAATTCAACTTCGATTCTTAATGAAGGGAACGATACCAATTCCTCAACCGATAATGTCGGATTTCAGAATGATTTGGTAAAAGTTCAGTTAGATATTTACGACATTCTAGGCCGTGTTGTAACAACACTTGTAAATGAAAATCAAAATTCAGGAAATTATACTATTGAGTTCGACGGACGTAATTTGACGAGTGGAATATATTTTTACAATTTGAGAGCAGGCTCATTTAACCAAACCCGTAAAATGATATTATTAAGATGAAAAATTTATTTAAAATTTAAGGCAGTCAAATGAAACGTTTATTAATTTTATTAGTATTCTTATTTATTGTACAAAGTTTATCTGCACAGATTTATCTTGATTCCAACGCAACTGTTGATCAGAGGGTTGAAGACTTGCTTCAGCGGATGACATTAGATGAGAAAATCGGTCAGATGACGCAGGCCGACAGATCAGTTATAAAAAACCTTGATGATTTAAAAAATTATTTTATTGGATCTTTATTGAGCGGAGGTGGATCGGCGCCCTCATCAAATACTCCTACGGGCTGGGCCGATATGTATGATGAATATCAAAAAAAGACTTTGGAAGCACGTCTTAAAATTCCATTGATATACGGAATCGATGCAGTTCACGGCAATAATAACTTGAAGGATGCAGTTATCTTTCCGCACAATATTGGATTAGGCTGCACACGTAATCCTGAACTAATAAAATTAGCTTCGCAAATAACCGCTGCCGAAGTAGCCGCCACAGGAATAGACTGGAATTTTGCTCCATGTATTGCCGTAGTGCGCGACGAACGCTGGGGAAGAACATACGAAAGTTTTGGTGAATCAGCTGAGTTGGCTGAGCTTTTGGGTTCAGCAGCTGTAAATGGTTTGCAGGGTGAAAATCTATCTGGTAAAATAAATATACTGGCATGCGCAAAACATTTTATTGCAGACGGAGCAACAAATGGTGGTCAGGATCAGGGTAACTCAATTATAGACGAAACTGCTCTCAGGGCAATTCATCTCCCAGGATATATTGCAGCGATTAAAGAGGGTGTAGGTTCCATTATGGTCTCTTATAGCAGCTGGAACGGCGAAAAATTACACGGGCACAAATATTTATTAACAGATGTTTTAAAAGGGGAACTTAAATTCGATGGTTTTGTAGTTTCAGATTGGCAGGCAATCGATCAATTGCCCGGTGATTATACTTCCGATGTAGAAAATTCTATCAATGCCGGTATAGACATGGTGATGGTCCCTTACGATTATGTCACTTTTATAAATACACTTAAAGCCCTTGTACAACAGGGAAAAATTACTAATCAAAGAATTGATGACGCCGTACGCCGAATACTTAAAATAAAATTTAAAATGGGATTGTTCGAAAAACCTTTCGCTGACAGGTCGCTGATATCTCAAGTAGGTTCTCAAGATCACAGAGATGTAGCAAGACAGTGCGTTCGGGAGTCGCTTGTGCTTCTTAAAAAGAAAGATGGAGTTTTGCCTTTGCCAAAAAACGGCGCAAGAATTTTAGTCGCGGGTTCCAACGCCAACGATATTGGTTATCAATGCGGTGGATGGACTATTTCGTGGCAGGGCTCCAGCGGAAATATAACCTCGGGCACTACTATTTTTCAGGCAATGAAGAACGCAGCCAACAATACTGAAATTGTTTATTCCAAAACAGGTGACTTTACAGATACGAATGCGGATTATTCCGTTGTCGTGATTGGCGAAACCCCTTATGCCGAAGGGCAGGGCGATAGGAGTGACCTTAGTATATCAAAAACGGATATTGATCTTGTTAAAAAAATGAAAGCTCTCGGTAAACCTGTTGTTGTTGTAATTGTTTCCGGCAGACCGATGATAATTGAACAGATACTTCATTATTCAGACGCTATTATTGCCGCGTGGCTACCCGGCACTGAAGGGGATGGTGTCGCCGATATATTGTTTGGTGATTATAATCCTACAGGTTTGCTTTCAAATACATGGGCTAAAAATATGGATCAAATACCAATTAATTATGGAGATGCAACTTATGATCCATTATATGAATACGGTTACGGAATTACAGATCTTTCCGACTCACCCGCGGGTTCTGAGCCAATATTTTTATCATCAATTATTACGAATAGCGGAAACCAAATAGAACTTACGTTCAACAAACCTATGATTGATCCCGTATCCGCAAACACAGATTTTATTTTAACCCGAAATCAACTTCCAATTTCTCCGACAATTAATTTTTCATTAAAAACCGGTGACAACACTACTATTGTTTTGGAACTGAATACAAACTTTGCCCCGGGAGATTTAGTGTCTCTGAGTTTTATTGCAGGTAATTTATTATCGTTCGATGGGGGCAAGCTTGAACCTTTCGGTCCTGTAAATATTCTTAATTCAGTTAAAGCCGCGGCTTTAACAGTTCCCGGTCTTATACAAGCAGAAGATTTTTCCGATATGTTTGGTGTACAAGTTGAGCCAACAACTGACGATGGCGGCGGAATAAACGTAGGCTATATTGATGATGGTGACTGGCTTGAATATACAATAAATCCGGAAGTTTCTGGCAATTACTTTCTAGCATTAAGAATTGCAAGTGAGTCACAGCCAGCTCAGATTACTTTGACAAGCGGAGGGAGAAATTTGGGATCCAGAACTTTGCCTGTTACAGGAGGATGGCAGACATGGACTACTGTTAACCAGTTGATCGGACTATTTGAGGGTGAACAAACTTTTAGAGTGAATGTATTAAGGGGCGGATTTAATTTAAATTGGCTAAACTTTACCTCGCTTGTTTCAGTTGAAGAGGATCAGCTTATTCCAGACGAAAACGCGATATTTCAGAATTATCCTAATCCGTTTAATCCTAAATCAAATGTCAAATATCAAATATCAGAAACCGGACATGTTAAACTTGCTGTTTACGATATTCTGGGTAAACAAGTCTCTTTGCTGGTAAACGAAGTTAAATCGCCAGGTTATTATGAAGTTATTTTTGACGGCAGCAATCTTTCGAGCGGTACATATTTCTACAGATTTCAAACGAATCAATATTTTCAAACAAGAAAAATGACTTTGATAAAGTAAAGAGTGTTACTGCTTTATTAAAAAGAATACGATAAATAAATTCAGCTTTTCTATAAATGATTCCGCCATTATAAAGGTTGATTCAATTATTAAACAATTAACAGGGAAACAAAATGAGAAAAATTATTTTTCTAATATTTTTATTTATCCCTTTTTTATCAACGTATTCACAAAATGAAATTGAAAACAAAGTTGCCGATTATTTATCCAGGTTAACATTAGAAGAAAAAATTGATTTGCTAAGCGGTACCGGTTTCGATAGCAAACCGATAGAAAGGTTAGGAATCCCAGCGATAAAAATGGCGGATGGTCCATTGGGCGTCAGATGGGAAACAGCAACAGCATTTCCCGCAAGTATTGCGCTTGGAGCTAGTTGGGATAAAGCTTTAATTTATAAAGTAGGAAAAACGATTGCACAAGAAGTTAGAGCAAAAGGACGTGATATGTTGTTAGGACCTTGTGTTAACCTTGTTCGGACTCCCCACGGCGGTCGTAATTTTGAAAGTTATGGAGAAGACCCTATACTCTCCGGAATCCTTGCCTCGGCATATATCGAAGGAGTTCAAAGCGAAGATGTGCTTGCGTGCATTAAGCACTACGCCGTTAATAATCAAGAGTATAAAAGAACGACAATAAACGCGGTAGTTGACGAACGAACTTTGCGTGAAATATATTTACCCGCATTTAAACTAGGAGTACAAAAAGCAAAAGTTGCAACTGTTATGTCGGCTTACAATAAATTGAACGGAAGTTATTGCAGTGAAAATGATTTTCTTATGAACAAAATATTGCGACAGGAATGGGGATTCGAAGGGTTTGTTGTGTCAGATTGGGGAGCAGTTCATTCGATGAATGAAACGGCTAAATATGGAGTTGATATAGAAATGCCCACCGGTGAATATCTTAATAAAACTCTGGCGGACAAAATAATTTCCGGTGAAATTGATATTAATACTATCAACGATAAAGTGAGCAGATTACTAAAAACTTCAATGCGATTCGGTTTATTCGGTAATAGAAATTACATCAACAGAAATCCATATGAATCCAACAAAAGAATTGCATACGAAGCAGCGGCAGGCAGCATTGTATTGTTAAAAAATGAGAATAGTCTTCTACCGCTTAATTCAGAAAAAATTAAAAGCATCGCGATTCTCGGTCCCAATGCCCTGTCAACTAGAGTAGGCGGCGGCGGAAGTTCACGCGTTAATTATGCAGCTTCAACCAGCCCATTGGATGCGATCAAAAAAAAGATAGGTGCTGAAGTTGATATAAATTATGCTGCCGGTTGCAGGGTGATGGGAGAATTGACCATACTTCCTTCAAAAAATTTGTTTACAAAGGTCGACGGCAAAGATGTAAATGGTTTAACCGGGTATTATTACAACAATAAAAATCTGGAGGGCGAACCCGCACTTGTAAGAGTTGATGATATTATAGATTTCCGCTGGGGCGGCGGCGGTCCGGCCGAACAACTCGGCGAGAATCAGTATTCCATTAGATGGAAAGGTAAATTAGTGCCGGATGAAACGGGAGACTACGAAATAGGCTTATTAAGCGATGATGGAGTAAGGTTATATATTAATGGTAAAAAAGTTATTGACGATTGGGTGGACAGAGCAGTAGCATATAGCGGGTACAAAATAAATTTGGAGAAAGGGAAAGAATACGACTTAATATTGGAGTACTACGAAAATGCCGGCGAAGCTGCTGTTCAATTTGGCTGGTTTCCGCTTATTGAAAATTTGCTTGAAGAAGCGGTTGTTGCCGCTAAAGAGAGTGAAGTTATAATTATTTTCGCTGGGCTATCGGAACATTTCGAGTCTGAAGGCTCTGACAGAACAAACCTTTCATTGCCTGAGGAACAAATTGATTTAATTAAAGCAGTTAAAAAACTTGGTAAACCTTTTGTTCTTGTACTAAACAATGGAGGGCAGCTTATAATGCCCGAAATTTATGAAATGTCTGACGCGGTTGTTGAAGCTTGGTATCCCGGGCAGGAAGGTGGATTAGCAATTGCCGATGTTTTACTAGGTAATATAAATCCTTCAGGCAAATTGCCTTATACAATTCCTAAAAGATGGGAGGACTGTTCCGCATATAAATATTATCCCGAACAGAATGATGAAATTTTATACTACGATGGTTTGTTTATAGGTTACAGGCATTTCGATCATTATAAAATTACAACGCAGTATAATTTTGGTTTTGGTCTTTCGTATACTTCCTTTAAAATAGATAAAGTTAATTTGGACGATGATAAAATCAGTCCTATCGATGGAAAATTAAGGGTCTCTTGTACTGTTGAAAATACTGGTAACTTAGTAGGAGCGGAAGTGGTTCAACTATATGTAGGGTACAATAATCCAAAAGTTATACGTCCAGAAAAAGAATTAAAAAGTTTCGAAAAGGTTGTTCTAAATCCTGGTGAGATTAAAGAGGTTAAATTTATTATTGATGTAGCGGATATTTTTTATTATGATGTCCATAAAAAAGTTTGGGGTATTGATGAAGGAGACTACTTTGTTTTAGTAGGAAATTCGTCAGATGATTCCGACTTGTTTAAATTAAAATTTACCTTGGCAAAATAACATGAGATTCCAAAATTATTTTTAGTATAGTAATGATATTAGCTGCTTTAGAAATATTATGAATAAACAATTTTGTGCATTTAATAAAGACAAGGTTATGGTGAAAAATAGATTGTTTAAAATATTTTGTTATTTATTAACGGGATTTTTTTTAATTCCATCTTTTCTAAAAGGACAGAATTATGAGTTGGTTTGGTTTGAAAACTTTTCAGGATCTCAGCTGGACCTAAGTTCATGGACTTACGAAGTAAATGGAAATGGCGGCGGTAATAACGAACTACAGTATTATACAGACAGATCGGACAATGTTTTTCTGGAAGATGGCAAACTCATCATTCAGGCAAAAAAGGAAAACTACTTAAACAAGCAGTATACTTCGGCAAGAATAATAACTCAAAATAAAAAGTTTTATAAATATGGTAGGATAGAGGCGAGAATTAAACTTCCATTCGGCAAAGGTATGTGGCCTGCTTTTTGGATGCTGGGAGGAAATATCGATAATGTTGGTTGGCCGAAATGCGGTGAAATTGATATAATGGAAATGATAGGTGGTACAGGTAACGATAACAGAATATATGGAACAGCGCACTGGGATAACAACGGATCACACGCATCTTATGGAGGAAGCAAGTCTTTATCGTCAGGCAAATTTGCCGATGACTTTCATCTGTTTGCAATTGAATGGACAAAAAATTCTATCCGCTGGTATTTGGACGGAAATCAGTATCATGTAATAGACATAACACCTGCGGAACTTCAGGAATTTCATCAGAATTATTTTATAATATTGAATTTAGCTGTTGGAGGAAACTGGCCCGGCAGCCCTGACGCAACCACTTCATTTCCGCAGCGTATGGAGGTGGATTACGTAAGTGTATATCAGGACAGAAGCGAGTTTCCGAATGTAACACTAACTAATCCAGCAGCCGGCAATATTATAGAACCCTTTTCCGATATTCAGATTTCTGCAGATGCCTCCGATCCCGATGGCAGTATTTTGAAGGTGGAATTTTTTCAGGATGACGCTCTTCTTGGGGTGGTAGAGCAGCCACCTTACAATATTTTGTGGGAAGGCATATATCCAGGTTGTTATAATATTAAAGCTAAGGCTACTGATAATAGCGGTAATTATAGATTTTCTCAAATGCTTAATATAAAAGTAGGGGAACATTGTATTCAGGCGCCGTATCTTGGTGTTCCGATCTCGGTGCCCGGTTTAATTGAGGCGGAAAATTATGATATAGGCGGACAAGGTATTGCCTATAATGATAGCGACCCATTAATAAATAACGGCTTGCAATCAGGTACGCAATTTAGGCAATCAGAAGGAGTTGATATACAAACTTCAGGAGAAGGGGGTTATAATGTCGGATGGATCGAAGACGGTGAATGGTTGAATTATATGATTTCTGTTAAATCATCAGGAATATATTCGCTAATAGTACGTGCTGCAACTCCAAATTCGGGAAGTAAATTCAGAATTGAAATTGACGGGCAGGATTTAACTGGTTCGGTAAATATTTTATCTACAGGTGGTTACCAAAACTGGGGAACAATTACGCGTCCCGGAATTAATTTAAAATATGGAGATCATGTTTTAAAAATTATTGCCGAAAAAGGGGGATTTAATCTTGATAATCTAACCCTTCGATTGGATTTCCCCACAAGTGTTAAAGAAACTGAACTAGAGATGGATAATGAAATATACGTTTATCCTAATCCATTTAATAATCAGACCAAGGTAATTGTCAATTATTCTGACAGCCGCCCATTTGATACAAAGCTAGTTATTTATAACGGATTAGGGCAGCAGTTACATGCTGAGCCAATAACAATTTACAAGGGATCCAATGAATTTCCTATTGCGATGAATTACCGGATGAATTCTGGAATTTATTTTATTTCTATAAAATTCAATTCAGTTAATCTTGTAAGGAAAGTTATGTATTTAAAATAGTTTATTATTGTACCTGTAATTCTCCTAAAAATACTAATAATCGCTTTTAGAATTTATCTATTAATAATTCTTTAACGCTTCATTTCCCGCTCAAAACTTAATATAATCGAGAGTGTGCTCAAATCCTTTTATAATTTTCCTGCGCTATTATCACTTACAAATTAATTCAATTCATTTTTTGGTTAGAAAAACTAATTAAAAATATTTTACAATTTTTTTATCAACTCTACATTTTTTTCTTGACAGAAAATAACTCAGTACATATATTATGTATGTTGTCATACAAGTTAAAGTTAACAATCTTTTAATGCATGGTAATTGTGTTTAGAAAAACAAAAAACATATCAAATTTTCCCTTTTACACCAGTCAAATACAAATTTCTTACGAATTTAAAATTCATCCGGAATTCATTTCTACGATAAAAGAATATCTAATACGTTAATATTATTTTCAGGAGGCTCTCCATGTGGAGACTTAAAAAAATACAACTTGCAATAATATTTCTGTTCTGTTCTACTCTAATTTTTGCAGGGGAAACAGGAAAAATTGCCGGCAAAATAACCGATACAAAAACAGGTGAGCCGTTGATAGGAGCGAATATTGTTGTTTTTGCCCGGTGGGTAAACGGCGAAGAGCAAAAAATGGAATCAATATTCGGTGCCGCCGCTGATATAGAAGGTGAGTATTATATGCTCAACATTCCACCGGGGGAATATAGTGTTAAAGCCTCATTTGTTGGTTATCAAACTAATGCAGTAATAAAAGTTCGTGTGGATGTTGACAAAACTACAACGGTCAATTTCAAGTTGGAAAGCGAGGAGTTTTTAACCGATGAGATAACTGTAACTGCGTTTTCCCCCAAAACAGTAGAAGCTGATGTTACTGCTACTAAACAAGTTTATAATATAAATGAGGTTCAAAGCATCGCGGGTGTTGCAGATATTTCCGATATATTGGATCTGCAGGCGGATGTTGTTGACGACCATTTCCGCGGAGGACGTGTCGGCGAATCTCTTTATCTGATGGGCGGCGGTTCTATTGTAAATCCTCTGAATAATCAAAGAGCCTTCAGTCCAATTGTTACAGCACTTGAACAGGTGGAAGTTTATACGAGTGGATTTAGCGCTGAGTATGGAAACGCTCAATCGGGCGTTGTAAATATGGTTGCTCGCGAAGGGGGTAGTGAATGGGAAACTCGTTTGGAGATTGCAGGACTTCCTCCTTATTATAAGTCATGGGCTGGAAGTCCGTATTCAACTTCCAATCTTGATTATTACGATAATCTAAAAAATGTTGAAGCATGGCTTCAGGATAATCCAACAAATCCTGGCAGACCTCTTTTTGACGCAGGGTATGGCTTCGGCGGTGTTTATTTACCTGAAAGAATCACCTGGCCGCCTAACCCGCTTACTTTACGGGATAGTTTGCACATTGCTCAGCTCGGCAGAATCCAATGGCTTTCGGCGTTGCGGGATATAGGTCTTGAATATGATAATAATGTTGATTATCGCGCTGATTTTACAATTGGCGGTCCACTAACAACCGGAGTCAAGATATTTACAGCAGGCAGACAATCTGTTTCTACACCAATTGTTCCGACTCCGTATAATGACGTCGAGCGACAGTTAATGAGTAACTTAAGTTACCAGCCAAATCCGGAAAATAAATTTCAAATACGATTTGTTTACGACTATCAGTTTAATAATATAATAAACAGCAACTGGCTTTATTGGATGTTTGATAGGACTTTGAGCATCGCGAAAAATGTTCAAAGATCGCTTCAATATGGGCTAAGCTGGAATCATATATTGAGTAAATCCACTTTTATTGATGTAAAGCTGAATTTGCTGGATGTATACTCTGAGGACAGAGTTGAAGTTATTACTGACACTCAGTACACGGAAGATTATTCATCATTAACCAATTGGGTGGATTATACAACCCCATCAAATCAGCGTGTCGGCAGAATGTCCGACGACAGAGGGTTCGAACAAACTTATACTTACGATTTACACGGAAGTTTAACCTCACAGATAAATAAAAACAATCTAGTTAAAGGCGGTCTGCAGATTTCCTATTACGATGTGCATGTTGATCAGGAATTAAACGTTTCAAATTCTGGCTCTTATCGGGATATTAATTTTAACGCTTATCCCTACGAAGGGGCATTGTACTTGCAGGATAAACTGGAATTAGGCGGATTTATTGCTAACATTGGACTCAGATACGATTTTTATAATTTTAATTCCTCCTATTATTCTGATCAGTATTCCCCTTTGCGTAATCCTGATTACGATGAATCTCTGCCATATCTTGAGAGAGGTTTATACTACGATAGGGACAAAGCAGACAAAACAGATACCAAATTATATGCACGTTTACAGCCAAGAATCGGTTTATCTTTTCCTCTTTCCGAGTCTTCTGTATTTCATTTGAATTACGGGACTTTCACACAGCGACCCGGCTTCAACCAGATTTTCTACAGTCAGGTAACAAAATCTAACGAAATTGAAGTGTTAGGAAACCCCGAACTTAAACCTGAAAATACAAAATCCTACGACATAGGCTTAGTAAACGCTTTCCCTTATGGACTAAAACTGGATGTAAGCGCTTACTATAAAGATGTTACAAATCTTATTGAATCAGCTTATTATTACGATGAGCAGCAATCTGTTTACAGAACTTATATGAATAGAGATTATGCAGATATAAAAGGATTTCATGTAAGTATAGAAAAAAATGAAGGTTCACTGAGGGGTTCTGTAAGGTATAATTATGAGTCTGCTACAGGTAAAAGCAGTAATGCGCTTGATGCTCCTGTAACATTTTTCGAGAAACCTGCCGAAGGTCAGGAATCTATTGAGATACCTGATCCTGAAGATGTTTATCTGGATTATGACCGATCGCATAAAGCTGTGGCGAATGTAAGGTATTTAACTTCTAACAAATTTGGATTTGCCATCGGCGAAATGTTCCCATTGAGCAATATAAGTATAAGTTTAACTTACAAAATTTACAGCGGCAGACCATATACCTACGACATAAGTGGGCAGGGATTAAAATACAATAAACGTACACCCATTGAACAAGATATGAGACTTAGGGTGGAAAAAAGAATAAAAATAGATAACGCTGATCTTACTCTTTATGGCGAAGCTTTCAATTTATTAAATGCTAAAGTATTCCATTATTCAAGAACCTTTAACGACCAAAGAACAACCCCCAGATGGGAAACAGACAGAGAAGAAATTTTAACCTATAAGGAATATTACCCGTTTGTTACTAGTCAGGAGTTGTATTTGTTAAGCAATGAACCAAGACATTTTAGATTCGGCGTAATTGTAAAATTCTAATTACCGGTTTCACTATGAAAAGGAAAATAGTATTCGGAGAAAAAATGATTACCAAAAATAAGAACAATATAATTTTTTCAGCTCTGCTTATGTTTATTCTGTACTCGACTTCAGTTTACGGACAAATAAGAGAATATAGAATTCACAACCGCGGAATGCTGCATGAAACCGTTTATAATACCGGCGAAATAGGACGCGGCTGGATGACCGGTGAAGCGGGAAACGTAACAAATATTCCGGTGATGGAATGGCCTTCCGGTTCTAAAACGTTTGTGGAAGGAATTGAATACAGCGGTCAGCATAATTTATTGGGCGCAGGTCTTTACATAGCTGCAAATAAAAAAGGACAACTGGGCACAGCCAATAGAATGTATGCTCTCTGCGGCGGAGTGGGAGCAAGTACGCCCGAAGTATCTTTCGGAAAATGGAGTTTCCCTTACTATATAAATGAAACCGAAAATTTCCCGGTCTTAAGCAATGGATCGCTTAATCCGGATTATAACCCTAATGAAGCCGAAGAAATAATTGAATCTGCGTGGGGTTCATCTGTAGGAATTTCCGTTAAAAGAACTTCACGGGCCTGGAGTTATCCCGATTACGACGATATGATTATTTATGAATATGAGTTCGTTTACAACGGCGATACAGACGGTAATCCGGAAACCATTGAACAAACAGAACAATTGAATGACGCAATGATTTTATTTATTTACGGTTTCGCACCATCAATGTTCGGTTATCAAAGAAATTATCAGGATTGGAAATACGATGGAGGAATTTACCGAGGCGACCAATATAATTTTTGGGACGCAGATTACTGGCTCGGTTTTAATTTAACTACTCATACTGGCTCGGATGATTTTACAACTCAATATCTCGCGGCAAAACCGGAACCCAATAAACAATTGTTTAAGCTGTTTTCGGAAACCGGATTAAACGGCGGCGGTCTTCTTTCACCGCAGGCACCCGGATACGCGATGCTTTACTATGACACTAAACATCTGGCTACAATTGATCCTCTCAATCCGGATAGAAATGAATCTGAATCAGTAAAGATACTTAATACCAGTATGGGTGTCTATTATGAGATCGATGAAAACGGACACATGAAACAGCCTTTTTCAAATAAAGTAAGCACAGGAAATACACGTTCATCTAAAATGATTGTTGAAGCCATAAACCCGGAAAAAAGATGGAGCGGCGTTTATAGTGAGGGCAGTACAACTTGGGCTCAGGTCCCGCGTAACGACCCGCGCTGGTATGGACGTGCAGCTTTTAATTACAGACAAAGTAACGACGCCGGACAAAAACATATTGTTTTCGGACCATATACTTTGAATTTGGGTGATACACTTAGGTATGCAATTGCGGAAGTAATAGGTTACGGCGCTCAGCCTAATAAATTGCTGGAAGGCGGCCCTTCGGGGCAACCGGGTTTGCTTTTACAGTGGAACAAAACACCTAATTGGGACAAAAAGGTTGTGATTGGCGGCGAAACTATGACTAACAATTATCTTACAGATTACGGCTATCCTGATTACGTAAATTCCAAAATTAGAAATGTAACACAGGTTACACACAACGCATTCCGGGCATATTTGGGTAATGAACCTACAATACCAGTTTGGCCAGAAGCAAATCCATCAAAAGGGAAATATAGTATTCCAGTTCCGGTTCCAGCCCCTGCAATAGTTGTTAGCAACACCGCCGATGGAAATGTGGAAATTAAATGGGGACGTGCGGTAGAAGAATTTAATCATCCTAATTTAACCGGGCAGCTAGAGAAATTTGTTGTTCTCAAAAGTTTAGCTCAAATGGGTCCATGGAGCGATACTGTTGCTGTAGTTTCCAAAGGAGACGTTAATAGTGATGATGAGTATTTAGTTTTGGATACAGATCCTGATTATAAGATTGGCGAAAATAGATTTTACTCAGTTATATCTATCGATCAGTTCGGTAATTCATCTGGCAAAACTAATTCTATCAAGTTCAGTAAAAATATCGGTTCTGTTGATAAAATGGGAAAAATTTACGCGGTGCCAAATCCATTCATTTCAAAATCCGGTTTTCAAGGCGCGGGTGAAAATGATGAAAAAATAGGTTTTTACGGTTTACCCGAAAAATGTACCATCAGAGTTTTCTCTTATTCAGGTCAGTTGATTGAATCAATAGAGCATGATGCGCCGTTATATACAACTGCATGGTTGCAGGTATCGAGAAACGGTCAGGAAATAGCCTCGGGCATATATTTTTATGTTGTTACAACACCCGATGGACAGCAATCAAAAGGAAAATTTGTAGTAATAAAATAATTACTCGTAAGATTTAAAGGCGTGGATATGAAACCAATAAAGTTTATTACAACAGCACTAATTATAATACTGATTAACAGTAATTCTTTTGCATTCGAAAAAGTTGGAACAACTTCATTCCAGTTTTTGAAAGTAATGACAACGGCAAGAGCTTCAGCTATGGCAGGAGCATATAGCTCCATAGCTATTGGCTCAGATGCGATTTTTTGGAATCCAGCCGCGATAACAAGTGTACAGAACGCGGGTGTAACATTCGGGTATGCCGACTGGTTTATGGATGCAGCACATTATTCTTTTTCAGCAGCCTATACTGTTGAAGGTCTGGGAACATTCGGTTTATTAGGAATGCTATCGAATGTTGGCGAAATAGAGGAAACAACTGTTGGAGCTCTCGGATTTGTTAACGGAGTATATAACCCGGGTCTAACGGGAAATAAATTTAGTCCTCAAGCTCTTGTATTAGGAATTTCTTATGCCAAGGACCTTAACGATAGGTTCTCTTTCGGGTTAACTGCAAAATACGCACATGAGGATTTAATTTATAAAAGCACCGGTTTAATTATGTTTGACGGTGGATTAAGATATGATACCGAATTTAAGTCAATTGTTATCGCAGCGACTCTTCGAAATTTTGGTCCGGAAGTTAAATTTATTGACAAAAGTTATCCTCTGCCTCAAACACTCAATTTGGGTATTTCAACCTATCTTTTTTCGCAAAATGATCCATTAATTGCTGATGCCGGAGATCATTCTCTTCTTCTTTCTTACGATATGATTCAACCGCGAGATTTCGATCAACAGCACGCGGTGGGCATAGAATATTCTTTTAATAATATGTTATATCTGCGAGGCGGTTACTTATTTAACAACGATCAGGAAGGTATTTGCGCCGGCGCCGGATTTCAATTTATGGGTTACAAGTTGGATTATTCTTTTAATGATTATGGAGAATACCTGGACTCTATTCACAGAATATCGCTCGGATTAAGTATCAACTAAAATTATTAGCGGAGTTTGAAAATCATGTTAATCAAAGAAATCAATAAAAATTATATAACTCTTTTAGTTATCCTGGTCTCAGGTGTAATCTTCGGACAACACCGCGGCGATAATTTATCTTTTCAGGGATTATCCGTTTCCAATGATGTGGGCGTTAAAGCTACCGCGATGGGAGGAGCTGTTACAGCTTACTCGGGTGATGTTTTAAGCCTGTTCAATAATCCCGCCGGTCTTATTGGAATAAATAAAATACAAGTTTCTGTCGCCGGGAACTTATTTACCCAAAACTGGAGGGAAAATCAGACTTATAAACCCAACCGGTTTTTTCTTACGCTTCCCTTTTATTTGGAAGGATTATATATACCTGACCCTGCCGATAACGGATTATGGGATTATGAAAGAATGTGGGGTGATGGTTACACAATCGATTCTACTTACCATGTGGATGAACCTAAATTGGGTGTTGATCAATTTAGCGAAGAAGCTGCAGACTGGAAAAAGGAGAAGAATAATTTCGTATTGAATAATTTTTCCTTTGCTGTGCCTCTAAATATAGGCAGTCATAATTTTGTTGTTTCTGCGGGCTACTCAAAAAGTATAAATATAGAGGACTATGATAGGAATGATACATATTTAGATCCTCATCCCGGTTACACTGAATACGGAGATATTTCCAAGGTTAACGGTGTTGATACATTGCTTATAAACTGGTCAAGATTCACAAGGGAAAGATCAGGTGTTATAAACAATATTACAGCCGCAATTGCATATGACCTCAGTGAATATTTGAACATTGGTCTGGGATTTAATTACCGATGGGGAAATTCAGATGATTCGCAATCGTTGGTTAAAATTGGGCAGTTTAATTTGTTCAGGGAAAATAGATTCAGATTTACATATCTGGATGGTTCTACTGCAACCACTGGAACATCAGATTACGATTACAGCAACATATTTGTAGGTATACAAACACATTTCAAAAATTTTAGTGTCGGTATTAAAATGGATCTGCCCTACACTATAAACAGGGACTGGAATTACACAACCACAATAAAAGATTCGGTTTCATTATCAACCCAAAGTACTTCGGGGACGGATGAATACGAAATACCTGCGACATTTAGCGTTGGTGTAAAATATGCACCTATAGATAATTTTAATCTGGCCATCGATTATGACTATCAACCATTCAGTGAGGCTAAAGCTAAACTCAGCAGCCCCGATGAAACTTTTCACAAATGGACTGATAAAAATGTTATAAAAGTCGGAATGGAATATAAACCCTCAGATTTTCTTACCCTTCTAGGTGGTTACAGGAGTATTCCTTCCACATTTATTCCAGACGGCGCTGCGATTAAAGACGAAGGACCGGTTGCGAACAGTTATACTTTCGGCTGCAGTTTATCATTTTTCTTCGGAAGATTTGATATAGCCTACGAAATTAGAAATTTAAGATACTACGATTCTTATTTCAGTAACACAAATTACGTAACAGAAACATATAATAACCTTTTGTTCGGATATCAGATAGGGTTTTAAGGAGAACACAACCACAATCAACCAGCAATTATAAATGATTTAGGAGGAACTAATGAAATTTAAAAAATTACTAATATTTATTTTCTTAACGTTATCTCTATCGGCAGTATCTTCTTTTGCCCAGATAAAAAGTATAGACGTTACATCGGATTTCGATTTTCAGCAAGCGATAAATTTTGCTAATCAGCAGAGGGTTGATACAATACAACTTGCGACTTCGGGTGGAGTTTATACAACTAAAGACACTCTATACTACTACAATAAAAACAAACTCATTATAAAAGCAAAAAAAGGACTTGCTGCTATGCCTATAATTACGCATAGCGATGATAGCGCAGACGTATTGGAAATATTCCGTGTTAAAAATGATCTTACCATTGAAGGAGTTATTATAGACGGTGGTCACGAAAGAAGTCACGGTATGAAATATGCGCTTCGTGCCGGCGACGGCGATGGGGATCCGGTGGCATTTAAGAACGGAACTAACATTACACTGCGTAATTGCATAATTCGGAATGTATATGAAGATAAAGATATTAATCTGGCTGGACACGGATTGTATTTTTTGAAGGGCGCGGTTGCCGGTGTTGTAAAAATTGAAAACTGTACATTTGAGAATATGGGCGACGAAGCAATAAGGATGTCTGAAACTGAAAAATTTGAAACTACCAAACTGGTTGATTCACTTATTGTTAGAAATTGCACATTTACTAATATCGATGCAGAGTGTATCCGTTTTTACGGCGATCTTGATACTAGTAATGTAGATGGAAAAGTTATAGTTGAAAATCTTACAATTAATAACTCCGCCACACGAGTTCTATATTTTAAGAACAATAAAAATACTGAAATTAAAAATATTATTATCTCTAACGGACGATTACCAGGTGCCGATAGAATGGACAGAGCCAGTTATTTGATTGAATCGCAGCTGCCCGGCACGTTTATAACCAACGTAGATACTTTTAATATTGTTTACGGGCCGGTTAGAGACGCCGTTGTGTTAAGAACGACTAAAAAGGCCAGAACCCTGGATCCTAATACTATATTCAATTTCGATCCTCTCTATGCTGATGCTGCGAACAAAAATTTTACATTGGCCGCCAATTCGCCCGCTTTTTATTCGGGTGTCGGCAATAAACACCTTGGAGATTTAAGGTGGGCAACTAATACCCCTACTGTTCTGCCGCTTAATGTTAAGATTGAGGGCAGCGGGCAAGTTACTTTCGATCCTGAAAGAAAAGGACTGATTTTCCCAAGTGGCACTGCAGTTACAGTTACTGCTGTTCCTGATCCGACTTACGAATTTACGGGCTGGGGCGGAGACTTGAGCGGTACTGCTAATCCTGCGCAAATTACAGTAGACGGGATCAAAAACATTACAGCAGTATTTACTTTAAGTACAACTGATGTTGAAAATAATCTTAATCCGGTTGAATATTCTTTGAATCAGAATTATCCTAATCCATTTAACCCGTCAACAGCAATTACATTCAGTCTAAAAAAATCGGGCTTTGCTACGCTTAAAGTTTATGACGTAATTGGCCGTGAAATTAACACATTGTTCTCAAAGGAAATTAACGCTGGAACTCATACCTATTTTCTTGATGCATCTAAAATGTCTTCAGGAGTTTATTACTATCAGCTGACTTCAGGAAGCTTTGTAGCTACAAAGAAAATGATGCTTTTGAAATAAATATTAACCAATTAAATGGGGTAGAAAATGAAATATTTTAACAAACTGACTTTAGCTTTATTCTTTTCCTTGTCACTGAGCTTTAGTCTTATTTATGGACAAACAGTTCACAAGATATTCGCGGGCGAAAACACTTTATCCAGCGCAATAGAAGCTGCAAGTGACGG
>PGYT01000047.1 GCA_002839805.1 Ignavibacteriae bacterium HGW-Ignavibacteriae-2 | reverse complement strand
CTAAATTCTAATGACCATGTTTCAGAACCGTCTCCGTTATCAGGAATATTATTAACGCTTATAACGCCAATTTGAAAAGTAGATGTAGCTCCCGCACGATCGGCGAAAATTATTTCATCAACACCGTCGTCGTCAATATCCTTCACTTCCCACATAAATGGACGCATATTTTCTTTAACGCTTGTTGAAGGTAAAATTGTCCATTTTGCATTAGGCAAATAATTACCTGAACCATCTGCAATACCCATTGCATCCGAACCGTCACCGACTGTTTCAAATACAACTATACGAGCCGGATTTGGATTAGCATCGTCGGTATTGTTTACAATACCCCAGATTATTTCTCCTTTTCCGTCTTTATCCAGATCGCCATAAGTCAGAGCGGGCCAAGTATTTTGTTTTGGAATATTTAAAGCAGTCATCCAAACCAATTCCCAGGTTCCACCATTGTTTTCATATTTGTATATTCTTGGAATCATTTCGTCGGGGGTATCGCCCCAATTATCGTTTACAGCATAGAACTCAACTTTTCCGTCTTTATCTAAATCCAGTCCGGAAACTATATTACCAGTACCGCCGGGTTCACTTCCCGGGAAATCGATTACGGCTTTTCTGATAAACAGATCCTGACCGAATACAAAAGTTGATAGAACAAGCATTAAAACAGAAGCTTTAATAAGTAATTTAAACCTCATAAAATACCTCCTTAAGGTAAAAAATGAATGTTATTGAGTAAAATAGAAGCTGCCCTAAAAAGGGCAGCCTAAGTTATTTAAGTAAAATCATTTTTTTACTGATTGATTGAGCGCCGTCATTGATGGTATAAATGTATGAACCCGAAGCTAATTTTGAAGCATCAAAAGTAATCCTATAAACGCCACTGGCAAAATTCGAAGAGTTTAGAAGATTAGTAACTAATTCTCCGGTTAATGAGTAAACGGAGAGTGATATTTGTGATGATTTAGAGACAGAAAACTCAATAGTTGTTGTAGGGTTAAAAGGATTCGGGTAATTCTGGTTAACAGCAAATTCAGCTGGTACTGTATTGCCTATTTTCTCTACAGATGTAATTGTAAGATCGATAGTTGGCAAATCGGTGGAGAAACTCCATTTGTCAACAGTCCATCCATAGTATGACACAATATAAACATTTTCTTTTTCGTCGAAATCACAATTGTAAGGGGAGGCATACCCAGATACGTTTCCGGGAGTATTGCTGTTGTAAGCCCCTGTTCTATTAAAATTCCATTCGGCACAGTCTATAACTCCTAATTCCGAACCATTATTTGGATCAAGCAGAAATACTTTACCGTATGAATATCCAAGAGTAGTGTTCTTATAGTCAGTCGCTACAGAGACAAATAAAATATTTTTATTCGGCAGATAATTTAATCCCCATGGGCCTGGTAAAATTGTTGTTGTACCATCGGTAACTACATCTGTTACAGCAAAATTAAATCCAGAATATAAAGTATAGCCGTTTGTGGCGTCGCCAATGTAACAATAAACTTTTTTAGTAACATAATTAGAAACATATATTACAGTGCCTTCTGGATTAACGGTGACACCGCGAGCGTCCCCATTATCAGGTAAAGTTATTATTTGTAGAGGAGCTGCCTGAAAACCGGAACTCCAAGCAGATTCTTTATCGGGGCTTTCAAATACAAGTATTTCGCTTGGATTTAGGGAATCTCCCTCGGTAGTAACATATACACGTCCAGCAGCGTCAATATCTATCGCCCAAATATTTTTTGGATTAAAAACGTTATGAATAGTTGACAATCTTAATGGGTAGGTTTCAAAAGAATCAGCGGTCATCTTAAAAACAAGAATATTCTTTTCAGGATCATTATTAGCGACAAAAATTAGATTGTCATCTCCAACTTTTCTGTGCTCAATATCTTTGGCACGAGTCATAAGTACCTGGTCGAATCCACTTAGCCAATAAGTTATTTGCCCTTTACCGCTATACTGATATTTCCCAAGCCGGCCCTTTGTAGAATCGGCGTCTTTGTACCCAACAAGGTAATAACAGCTATCCGGAAAATCGGCAACAAGAGCGGTGAAATTGTTCTCACCGTAGGAGGCAACGGAAATTGTTCTATTGCCAGTCGCATTAGGATCCGCATCAATTGTGGCATAATTACAAGTCCATTGCCCAAAACCTTGTGCGGAAATCCATAATGGTGTAAAAATTACAAACAAAATCAATAGTGCAAAGTTAGTAACTGGTTTCTTCATATAATTTATTCACCCTTTTAAGTTAGAAGTACAGTTGCTCTTTGTAAAGGTCTAAAGAACTATTTATAATTTATTTTACTAATATCATTTTTCTTGAAATAGTTTGAGTCCCATTGTTAATTGTATATAAATATGTTCCTGATGCAAGTTTGGAAGCGTCGAAATTTACTTTATAAACGCCGACTCCAAACTCAGAGTTGTTAATTAGCTGAGAAATCAATTCACCGGTTAACGAGTAAATTGAGAGTGTAATATTCGATTTCTGAATAACGGAAAATTCAATTGTTGTAGAAGGATTAAACGGATTAGGATAATTTTGTGCGAGTACAAATTCAGTTGGAATTGTTTGTGTATCTCTTTCAATACCTGTTATCAATAAATCAATTGTTGGTAAGTCTACTGAATAAGTCCATTTGTCAATTGTCCATCCATAATATGAGTTTGTATAAAGATTGTAGTTTTCATCAACATCAACATTATACACAGAAGTATATCCTGACACATTGCCCAAGGTTCCACCCGGACGAGTGCTGTAACTTCCTGTTCGGTCAAAATTCCATTTTGCTATATCGAGTGTATCTAATATTGCACCAGTATTCGGATTTAGCAAATAAACTCTACCGTATTCGTAATTCAAACCCCTTTTAAAATCAGATTGACAGGCCACAGCTAAAATATTCTTCTGTGGAATAAATCGTATACCTAATGGAGCTGGATCAATTGTAGATTGATCACTTACAACAGGTTCATCGGTTAGGGTAAAATCGAATCCACTATATAATTGATAGCCGTTAATAGGATCACCAACATAACAATAAACTTTTTCTGTTACAAAGTTTGAAACGTACAGAGCGCTGCCGTCGGGTGTTACTGCAATTCCGCGTGCGTCCCCGTTTTCCGGCAAACTGAATCTTTGAATAGGAGCGGCATCATAAGAAGTTGACCATGCGGGTTCTTTATCGGGACTCTCATAAATTAATACTTCACTAGGATTTAGTGAATCACCTTCGGTAGTAACGTAAACTCTACCGGCCTCATCGATATCAATTGCATAAATTTTGATCGAGTTAAACGGATTAGTGTTTGTCTTCATTCTTAAAGGATAGGTCACAACACTATCCGCACTCAACTCAAAAACTAAAATATTAGCATCAGGATCATTATTAGCCACAAAAATTAAATCCCCTTTCGCTCGTAAATCCCTTGCGTGATCCATAGCAATAGCATCAAAACCATTGACCCACAACTGATTCCACTTTGTACTGTAAGCGTAATTACCTAGACGTCCATTAGTTGAATCGGCATTTCTATAACCGACAAGATAACAGGCATCTGTTGCTACCCAAGGTTTTGCAGCCTGGCTCACTAGAGCAACAAAATTATTTTCTGATACAACAGCCATAGAAATTGTCTGAATTCCGGTGCTGTTTGGTTGATCGTCGATTGTAGCGTAAGCGCAAGACCACTTACCGTTAAAGCTTTGAGCAAAAAGTGAGGAAACTATAAAAAAAGATAACAAAAAAGATGAGAATACATTAGGTATAAATTTGAACATAAGACTCCCCTCTGTGGATGTGATTAGTATTTCAATGAAATGTTCTCAAAATTGCAAATGATTGTCATGAAAGTCAAGATATTAAGTATAACATAAATGGTGTTTTATCTATTTTATTCTATATTTGCCGTAATTATTTGAATAAATATTCCTAAATCCTGAATTTGAGGACGAATGACGAAAAACGAAGTAAGTGCTGAATATAAGAAGATTATGGAATTAGCACTGCCTGCTATTGCCGGATTATCCACTCAAATGGTTGTTTCGTTAGTTGATACAGCAATGATTGGGAGACTGGGGCATGCAACTTACGCTTTAGCCGCCATGGGTGTTGGTGTACTTGCCACTTGGGCCTTAATTAGTTTTTTTTCGTCTCTCGCCACAGGTACACATGTTCTTGTAGCGCGTAGTTTCGGACAAAAAGATTATAATGAGTGTGGCAATGTTCTGAACACTTCGTTTGTTTTATCTTTATTGATTGGTATTCTAGTTTCCTTTGCCGGGGTATTAAGCGCTTATTCTATCTCTCAATTTTTCTCTGCGGATCAGTTTGTGGGCAAGCTTGCGGGTGATTACCTTTATTTCCGATTTATGGGAATTCCGTTTTTCCTCATTACAGTTTCGTTCAGAGGCTTTTTTTTCGGTATTGGTAAAACTAAAATATTTATGTATTCGGCCATCCTTGTCAATTTTTTAAATATCATTTTTAATTATATTTTCATTTTCGGAGCATTCGGTATTAAAGGAATGGGCTTAGCAGGAGCAGGTATTGGTTCAACTTTGGCTACGATGTGTGATGTAGTATTTTATTTAACGGTACTTTCTTTTCACATTTATAGAAGTAAATTTAACTATTTTAAAAATTTTCGTTTCTCATTAAAACTTGCTACATCAATCGTGAATATCTCTTTACCAGTATCATTGCAAAATGTATTTATACTGGTTGGATTTTTAGTTTTTATTTCAATTACGGGACTAATAGGCACACAAGAACAAGCTGCAAGTCAATTAGTTATCTCCTCACTTATGATCTCAATAATGCCATGTTTCGGTTTTGGCATAGCCGTTCAAACTTTAGTCGGTTCCAGTTTCGGGGCGGGGGATAACAATAAAGCGGTGTTTTATGGTTTTCAGACGAGTAAAATTGCAACCATCTACACTATAATTGTTGGTTTAATATTTTCTTTTTTCCCGAGAGTTATACTTAACATAGTAACTGAGAATCAATCAATTATTGAAACTGCTGTACCGGCATTGAGGATAGCCGGTTTTGGGCAGATCTTTTATGGTATTGGGGTCGTATTGGCCAATAGTTTACAAGCTGTAGGTAAATCGTTATATGTAATGATAGCAGATGTCATTTCGAATTGGATAATTTTTCTGCCGATTTCTTATTTATTAGGTATAACTTTTGACCTAGGATTACGAGGCGCTTGGGCCGGGTTACCTATTTACGTTATTCTTTATTCAATTATGATGGTCCTAAAATTTAACTTCGGAAGTTGGAAATACAGCGGCTATCCAAAAAAATAGTTGATTGATATTAGCAATAAATTCAATTAATTGTAATTAAATAACAAATTTTACTTGACAAAGAGGTGTTTTACAAATATATTTTTGTTATGAAAAGAACACTTTTGATTAGTTTCTTCATATTTCTTTCTATCAATCTTATTGCCGAAGCATTTTTAGTATCATTTAATGCTCGCAGTGAGTCCGATAAAATTATTTTAACTTGGCAAACTGCACAAGAAATTAACATTAAAGAATTTGTTGTTGAAAGAGAATCTTCAAACAGTTCCTTTGTAGAAATTGCCAGAATTAAAGCTACAGGTGATAACTCAGTTTACACCTATATCGATGAAAATGCTTTCAAAACTGCAGATGCTATTTATAAGTATCGATTGAAAATCGTAGAATACAATTCTAATAATCCTACATATTCAATGGAAGTTGTTGTTTCGCACAGCCCATCTCCCGTTAAAAGAACCTGGGGAAGTATTAAAGCATTATTCAGATAATTTTTAAATGCTCCTCTTATTCAATTATTTCACTCCGGTATTACAATGTTATTAATTACAGAACCAGTATACTTGGGATCTAAATCTCCTAGAAGAAGAAAACTGCTAAAACAATTGGGTTTAAAATTCAGATCATTCTCAGTTGATTTAATGGAGGAATTATTGGATGGCGAACATCCAATAAGAACTGTTAAAAGATTATCCCGCGAAAAGATGTTCGAGGCAGCTAAAAAAGTTGAAAAGGGAATTGTAATAACAGCTGATACTATTGTTGTGCTAAACAAAGAAATTATTGGGAAACCAACGAATAAAAAAGATGCAATACGTACCTTGAAAAAATTAAGCGGAAAAACCCATTCTGTATATACTGGATTTGCTGTTTTTAATAAAAGTCGAGACCATATTATAGTTGATTACGAAAAGACATCCGTCACATTTCATAACCTTACAAATAAACAAATTGTTGATTATGTGGGAACAGGAAGTCCCATGGATAAAGCCGGCGCTTATGGTATTCAGGATGATTTCGGGGCAGTTTTCGTTAAGAAGGTAAATGGTTGTTTTTATAATGTTATGGGTTTACCACTTTCCAAATTATACCAAACGTTGTTAAAGGTAATTTGATTGCTTGCAAAAGTTAGAAAGCACATACTTACATCCATAATAATTGGTGCAATTCTTTATTTATTTATGTCACTTTATGCTGATATGGATGCGGTGTTTAATTCATTTGAAAATTTTGGACTCGCCCTAATACCTATCCTACTTTTACTCTCTTTTCTAAATTATCTTACTAGATTTTTTAAGTGGCATTACTATCTTTTTATTTTAGGTGTTAAAATATCTTATAAAGATTCTCTGCTAATTTTTATGTCCGGTTTAATTATGAGCGTCACTCCCGGAAAATTTGGTGAAGTGATGAAATCTTTTATGGTAAAACAAATTACAGACGAACCTATTAGCAAAACTGCCCCCGTTATGCTTGTGGAAAGAATAACTGATTTTCTCTCACTTTTATTTATTGCTTTGATTGGCAGTTATGTTTTTGGAATAGGCGAAGGTCTAGTAGTTGGTACATCTATATTTTTTATTTTTCTAATTATCTTTCTAAGTAATACAAAATATGCCTATTTCTTTTTTAATATTCTATCTCGATTCAAAGCTGTAAACAAAATTATTCCTAAAATTAAAGAAGCTTATCAAAGTTCTTATATTATGCTCAAACCCAAACCTCTTTTTTTAATGTTTTTACTCAGTCTTTTTTCATGGTTTTTTGAATGTTTTGGATTTTATTTAATTCTCGCTAAATTTAATGTTCAAATTACTGTTCTATGGGCCTCGTTCGTATATGCATTTTCAACCATCTTAGGGTCTATTACAATGTTGCCGGGTGGATTAGGAGTGACAGACGGATCTCTCACTTTCCTATTAATTGATAATTCTATTGATAAAGATATTGCTGTCGCATCCACATTTATTATTCGTATTGTTACGCTTTGGTTCGCGGTATTTGTAGGAATTGTGAGTGTGCTTATCTATCAGAAAAAATATGGAAATATCGAAGATTGACAAATATATATTTTGGGGGCTTCTATGTTGAAATATAAAAATATTTCTGTACCTGATAAAGGCGAAAAAATTGAAGTTGATGGAGCGAATTTAATTGTTGGCGACTCGCCGATTATTCCTTTTATTGAAGGGGATGGGATTGGACCTGATATTTGGAAGGCGGCACAATTTGTTTTGGATAACGCTGTAAAAAAAACCTATAACAACAAAAGAAAAATTGAGTGGATGGAAATTTATGCAGGAGATAAAGCTGTAAGGGTTTATGGAAAAAATCAGTGGTTGCCAAATGAAACTATCGATGCTATTAAAAATTTTACAGTTGCAATTAAAGGACCCTTAACTACACCTATTAGTGGGGGAATAAGAAGTTTAAATGTTGCTCTAAGACAAAAACTTGATTTATTTGCCAGTGTTAGACCCATTAGATATTTTACTGGAGTTCCAAGCCCAGTAAAAAGACCACAAGATCTGAATGTTATTATTTTTAGGGAAAATACTGAAGATTTATACACTGGAATTGAATTTAAATCCGGTACTAAAGACAATAATAAAGTTTTGAATTTCCTTAATTACGAATTTAAAAAAAATATTCGTGATGGATCAGGAATAGGTATTAAGTTGATAAGTGAATTTGGATCAACTAGACTTGTACAAAAAGCAATCGAGTATGCAATTGACAATGATAAAAAAAGTGTTACATTAGTACATAAAGGAAATATAATGAAATATACCGAAGGAGCTTTTAGAGACTGGGGATATAAAGCTGCTAAAAAATTCTTTGGTGATATTACAATTACGGAGGATGACTTACGCGACAAATACAAGGGTGTTTTACCAATAGGCAAAATTTTAATTAAAGACCGTATCGCGGATAACATGTTTCAGCAGTTAATGCTCCGACCAACTGAATACGAAGTAATTGCGACACCAAATTTAAATGGCGATTATCTTTCGGACGCATGCGCTGCTCAGGTGGGAGGTTTGGGCTTTGCACCTGGCGCTAACCTGAGTTACAGTATAGGATTGTTTGAAGCTACACATGGTACAGCACCTAAATACGCTGATAAAGATAAAGTTAACCCGGGCTCCTTAATTCTTTCAGGCGTTATGATGCTTGAATATCTTGGCTGGAAAGAAGCTGCTAAAGAGATTGAAAAAGCAATTAAGAGAACAATTAAAGCTAAAACTGTAACTTATGACTTTGCAAGACAAATGTCAGGATCAAAAGAAGTAAAATGTTCTGTGTTCGCCAAAGAAATTGTTAAGAATATGAAATAAATAAGAAATAAGATATACACAAGTATCCTTGATTTTAGGTGGCACTGTTACTATTTTACAAATTCATTTTTATAAATTTGGAGGTTTAAGATGGCTGAAGATAACGGATTAGGAAAAGGGTTAATTATCGGATTTCTCACTGGCTCGATTGTGGGTTCTGTAGTTGCTTTATTATTTGCTCCCAAAAGTGGCAAAGAATTACGCAACGATATTAAAGAAAAATCTGATGAATTTTTAAAAGAAACAGAAGATTATCTTGAAAATGCTAAAGAAAAAGCCGAAAAATTAATTAATGAGGGTAAAAAAAAATCCGAAAAACTTATCGGCGAAGCTAAAGAAAAAGTAGGCGCTCTCCTTGATGAAGCCGAAGGTATTCTTGATAATGCAAAGAAGAAAACCGGTGAATACATAGACGAAAGTAAGGATAAATTTGATAAAAAAAGTGACAAATTTAAATCTGCGATTAAAGCAGGACTAGACACTTACAAGGCTGAAAAAGAAGATTCTTAATAGCATAAGTCAGGAGAAAAATGGAATTAAATGAAGTTTTGCTCGCTGTCTTATTGATAGCAGGCGCGATTTTATGTATTTATTTAATTGTCGCGCTAAAAAAAATAACCCAATCGCTCTATGCGATTAGAGATGATCTCCATAATTTAATTGATGAAACGATACCAGTTGTTCAAAACATGAATGAGATTTCTAAGCATGTGATGAATGTGTCTAACAAGGCGCAGGAACAAGTCCTTGATATAAGCAATGGTATTGATGATGTTAAAAACAGAATTAAAAATATTCGAAATAAATTTACTAACGAAAATCAAGTAATTCTGTTTGTTCACAACCTTAAAGCTATTATAAAAGGAATAAATGCTTTTATAAAAGATTTTAATAAATAGGTGAATTTGGTAATAAAATCAGGAGACAGAAAATTTGAAAGAGTTCACTGCAGAATCCATACGGAATATAGCTCTTATTGGACACGGCGGAAGCGGTAAAACTACCTTAGCCGAGGTGATGTTATATAAGTCTGGAGAGATTAATCGAATCGGTAGTATTGATGAAGGAAATACAATATCGGATTTTAATAAAAACGAAATTGACAGACAAATTTCTATTTCATCATCCGCTTTAAATTTAGAATGGAAGAATAATAAAGTTAATGTTCTTGATACGCCCGGATATTCCGATTTTATTGGACAGGTTTTCAGTTGTTTACATGTGTGCGATACTGCAGTTGCAGTTGTAAAAAGTGCTGAAGGAGTTGAAGTTGGTACTGAGGCTACTTGGGACTATGTTAAACGACACAATATTCCGGCAGCCGTTATCATCAATAAAGTTGATAATGAACATTCCAATTTTAATGGAACAGTTGATATAGTAAAAGACAGACTTCACAATGACGCAACTGTTATTTCTTTTCCTGCTAATGAAGGGATCAATTTTAATACTGTTGTCGATATCATAAAAATGAAAGAGGTAACTTTTAGTGGCGTTTCCGTAAAAGAAATTAAAATTTCTGATATAAGTGAGGCTCATAAAGCCGACGCGGAAGCCATGCGTGAGCAATTGATTGAAAAAATAGCAGAATCCAGCGAAGACTTAATGAACAAATTTTTTGAAGAAGGTACATTAAGTGAAGAAGATTTAAAAAAGGGGCTTAAAACAGCTCTTATTAAAGGCTCCTTTGTCCCGATTTTTGCTATGTCCGCTGCAAAAGGAGTTGGAATTAACAACTTTTTAGATTATGTAACTGAATATTTTCCAGCCCCTAATGAACGACCATCAATTAAAGCTAAGATTCTTGATAAAGAAGATGTAGTTGAAATTAAGATGGATGATAAAGGAGAACCCGCATTATTGGTTTTCAAATCATTATCTGAGCCTCACGTTGGCGAATTATCGATATTCAAAATATATTCAGGTGCTTTGCATGCCGGAATGGATCTTCAAAACACAAAAAATGAAAAATCGGAACGATTGGGACAATTATTCATTTTAAATGGAAAAAACAGAAAAGAAGTAACAAATATGTATGCCGGCGATATAGGTGCTGTTGTTAAATTGAAAGATACTCACGCAGGCAACACACTTTGCTCTAAAAACTTTTCAGTTATTATTGATCCTTTCGAAATACCCAATCCGGTTATTAGAGGAGCTATAAAGCCCCGGTCAAAAGGGGATGAAGATAAAATATCTTCAGGTTTACATATCGCGCACGAAGAAGATCCTTCGTTACAGGTTCAGTTCGATCCGGAACTTTCCCAAACTATATTATCCGGACAAGGAGAATTGCAGCTTGATTTGGCTGTAAAATTATTAAAAGACAGATATAATGTAGAAGTAGATATTGTTGAACCTAGGATCCCTTACAGGGAAACAATTAAAGGTAGATGCGAAGATGCAGAGTTCAAACATAAAAAACAATCAGGTGGAAGGGGTCAATACGGTCATGTTCATCTGAAATTAGAACCGCAACCACGCGGAGTAGGATTTGAATTCGTAGATGCTATAGTGGGCGGTGTTGTCCCGGGACGATTTATTCCTGCAGTTGAAAAAGGTTTAAATGAAATTATGAACAAAGGTATTTTAACAGGTTCTAAAGTAATTGATATTAAAGTAACTTTATTCGACGGTACATATCACAATGTCGATTCTGATGAAGTTTCATTTAAACTTGCTGCCTCACAAGCTTTTAAAAAAGGATTCTTAGAAGCAAAACCGATGCTTCTGGAACCAATTTATGAAGTTAGCATTAAAGTCCCCGAAGAATTTATGGGTGATGTAATGGGGGATATTTCAAGTAGACGAGGTAAAATTCTCGGTATGGATTCAGAAGGACCATTCCAGATTATTAAAGCCAGAGTGCCTCTGGCTGAACTCTATAAATATTCAACTCAATTAAGAAGTTTAACTTCCGGACGCGGTGTTCATGATCGAAAATTCTCAAGCTACGAGGAAGTTCCTAAAGATTTTGAGGCAAAAGTAATTGCTGAATATCAAAAATCGAGAGAAGAAGAATAATTTATAATTAATATTAAATAAAGGGCGGAAGATATTTCCGCCTTTTTTATTTATAGGAGAATTTTGCAGATGGAGAAAATGTGGTCTCCTTGGCGTTCCGCATATATTGAATCCTTTAAAAATAAAAAAACTGATGAGATCTGTATTTTTTGCTCAGCTAAAAAACAAGATGTTGCCGAAGAAAATTCCCTCGTAGTATTCAAAGGCGTAAATATTTTTGTTGTCCTAAATTTATACCCTTATAATAATGGGCATCTTATGGTCGTTCCTTACAGACACATCTGTGATTTATCCGAGCTAACCGATGTCGAAAATCTTGAGATTATGAAATTAATTAATAGCTCTACAAAGTCTTTGAATGAAGTAATGAAACCGCATGGATTTAATATTGGTGCAAATTTAGGAAAAGCTGCGGGAGCGGGTATTGATACTCATCTCCATTTCCACATAGTTCCTCGATGGAATGGTGATACTAACTTTATGCCGATTTTGGGAGAAGTAAAAGTTATATCCCAGGATTTATTAAGAACTAAAAAAGATTTGATTGAAGCATTTTCTAAATATCAATAATCTTCTATTTCTTCATCCTTTTAGACCTAATTTTTGTATCTTGCCAATCGAAAAATTTTATCTAAAAAGTTATTAAGGACTCGATTAATGGATGAAAAACAATTTGATAAATTGGACTCTATAAGAGTAAAAGCACTGGATGATATTTTAGGTAAACCTTTTCCTGTGCTTAACGACGGTTTTATAAGAGTAATTGATTACATGGGATCAGATGAATCAATTGTGCAGGCCGCTCGTGTTTCTTATGGTAAGGGCACAAAAAAAGTTCATCAGGATAGGGGTTTAATAAGATATTTAATGCGACACAGACACACTACACCATTTGAAATGTGCGAAATAAAGCTTCATATGAGGGTTCCAATGGATTGCTGGCGGCAATGGATAAGGCATCGCACCGCAAGTGTTAATGAATATTCAACAAGATACTCACTTGCCATAGATGCAGCTCAATCAACAAAGCCCGATGAATGGCGAATTCAGTCTGAATCCAATAGGCAGGGGAGTGAAGGATATGCCGATGCGGAAATGGGAAATAAACTTACCAATGAAGAAACCAAACTTCATAGTTTATCCAGAGATATTTATAACAGAAGAATTGAATCCGGAATTGCAAGAGAACAAGCGCGTAAAGATCTTCCCTTATCCACTTATACTGAAGCATATTGGAAGATTGATCTTCATAACTTGTTTCATTTCCTCTCTTTAAGAATGGATTCTCATGCTCAACTTGAAATTAGGTTATATTCCGAAATTATAGGTAAAGAAATTGTTAAAAGATGGGTTCCAATTGCTTGGGATGCATTTGAGGATTTTCGTTTGGGATCAAATGAATTTTCGAAACTTGAACTTGATATCATGTCAAAAATTAACATGAACAATAATGAAGATGCTTTATTATTGGCTGATAATGCCGGTTGGCTGGAAAAACGAGAAGACGGTTCATTAAAACAGAATCTAGAAAGAATTGAATTTGAAGAGAAATTAAATCGTATTAATTCCAAAATACCATGGTTGCTTTAATATTTAATAGAGTATTTTATTTAGATTGCCATTCTCTACGAAAAAATGAATATTCTTTTTTATTTCCATAATTGGGAAGTACAACACTTGAAATTCGGTAAAATAATTTTTTTCTGGGTTAGTATTCTATTTTTAGTGTTGAGCTGTAGGCAGGATCTAATTGTTTTTCCTAATGAAGATTATCCTAACTCAATATTTATAAGTTCCGAACCATCGGGAGCTGAAATTCTACTTGAGGGCAGAAAAACTTCATTATTTACTCCGTCCTTTTTAACAAATTTAGAACCGGGCAAACATTTGATCGGATTGTACTTATTTGGATATGCAGATACAACTGTAGAAATAACGGTCACGGATAGCTCAAAAAATTTTATTAAGATATTTCTAAAAGAAGAATAAACGTAATATTTGAAAATTATCATAATTGCTTCAGTATCGAATAACGGAATAATTGGATATAAGAATAAACTACCCTGGCATATTCCGGAAGATCTTCAACATTTCAAATCAACCACAATGGGGCATGCGATCCTAATGGGGCGATTTACATTCGAATCAATTGGAAAACCATTACCCGGAAGAATTAATTATATAATATCAAAAAAATTAATAAATACAGATTCTAAAACTCAAGATTTTATTGTAATGAACAATTTTGAGGATATTGTTTATGATGCGTTTAAAAAAGGTTGCAAAAAATTATTTATTATTGGTGGTGGCCAAGTTTATTCTAACGCTATAAATTTAGCTGATCAGATGATAATAACACTTATTAACAGAGAATATTCAGGTGACGTTTATTTCCCTAAATTCAACGAAAATGAATGGGAAATAAAAATGAAAAAAGTATTCGAGGGATACGATATAATTAACTATATAAGAAGCTCTCAAAAAAAAGTTGTATTTTAGTACTTTAGTGAAAATAGGTATTTAGTTTGAATAACGAAGAAATTGCGATTCTACCTGATTTTATTGCAAATAAAATTGCCGCTGGAGAAGTTGTGCAACGTCCTGCCTCTGTTCTTAAAGAATTGGTGGAAAACTCTTTGGACGCCGGAGCAAAAAATATAGATGTTTATATTAAGTCTGCCGGCAAAAATTTAATTCAGGTAGTTGATGATGGTAAGGGGATGTCGGCCCTCGATGCAATTAAATGCATTCAAAGACATGCCACAAGTAAAATTAAAACTGTAGAAGATTTGGATAAAATTTTAACTTATGGTTTCAGGGGCGAAGCATTAAGCTCTATTGCTGCCGTAAGTCGTATAGAAATTAGGACCGAAAAATACAATGATGAACTTGGCACCTCCATTAAATTTGACGATGAGACTGGCTTAGTTACTGAAAAGGGAAGTTTTGCTAAAGGTACTTCTGTTTCGGTTAAAAACTTATTTTATAATACTCCGGCAAGACGTAATTTTCTTAAAGGGAATTCAACCGAATTAAAACATCTGATCGAAACATTTAAAAGAAATGCGCTTAGTCAATCAGATGTAGCATTCAAGTTTTATAATGATGATGAACTTGTGTTCGATTATCCGGCAGCCAATAATCGTAATAGAATTGAGGATGTAATTGCAGAAAATATTTATGATGCCGTGGTTGAAGTTCATGAAATTACAGACTTGATTGAAATTACTGGTTGCGTAGCCAAACCAGCGTATTTACGACGAAGTAAAGGTGAACAGTATCTTTTTATTAACAACAGATACGTTTCGAGCCGTATTGTAAATCATGCTGTCTTTACAGCCTACGAAAATATATTAGAGAGGGGCGATTATCCATTTTTCGTATTATATCTAAAACTGGATCCAACTAAAATCGATATAAATGTTCATCCGTCCAAATTAGAGGTTAAATTTGACGATGAAAAAACAATTCATTCTTTGGTTAATGCAGTTGTAAGAAAAGGACTCGGAAAATATGATTTAGTTCCTTCAATTGATCTTAATCGAACCGATAGAAATTCAGATAGATTATCCTACTCACAACACAAGTTTACAGAAAAGAATGATTTTAGCGATCGACCTGTAAATAATGAAAATACCTTTACACAAAAAGGAAAAGGAATTTTCAGCGAAGCAGAAATTGATCTTCTTTTTAACTCATTAGATAGTCAGATATCAAAAACAACAGATAATACGAGTAATCAAGGTCCACTTGCGCAAACAAGTATAGAAGTTGCTCATACTAGTTCAGAACAAATTGATCTCACCAGCGATAAACTAAGCGGCGAATCCTCTTTTATTGTACTATTGCACAACAAATATATTTTATCCCAGATTAAATCCGGATTGATGATAATAGATCAGCATGTGGCACATGAAAGAATTTTATATGAAAAGGCCATCAAATCGTTTGAATCTGATATCCCATTTTCTCAGCAGCTTCTTTTCTCTGAAAAAATTCAATTTGATCCGGCAGACTATGAACTTCTTAAGGAAATAGAGGATTTTATTTTAAAATTAGGTTTTACAATAAAATTTCTGGGTAGAAGAACGATTGAAATTATCGGCGTTCCATCAGATGTTAACATTGGATCAGAATCAGATACATTAATTGAAATTCTTAAGGAATTCAGGAAGAACCAAATAGAAAAACAATTGGAAGTGCGGGATAACCTGGCAAAATCGTTCTCGTGCAAAACCGCTATTAAAGCCGGCGATAAACTAACCGAACACGAAATGAGACTTTTGGTAGATCAACTATTTGCCACTTCAATGCCTTACGTTTGCCCTCATGGCAGACCAATAGTTATTAAAATTCAATTATCTGAATTTGATAAAAGATTCGGCAGAACCTGATTAGAAATAACACTCATTAATAAATTCATTTTCTAAATATTTCAACTATTCTGAATAATAACGAGGTTTTGTAATGGAAAATCTTCACTGGCTGGATATTTCGATTGTTCTTGCATTTTTTGCCGTAATTTTTGCGATCGCTGCGTTTTATTCTAAAAAAGCGGGGAAAGATACCGACGAGTTCTTTTTATCCGGTAGAAACATGCCTTGGTATATTGCAGGCACTGCCATGGTGGCAACTACTTTTGCCGCAGACACTCCCTTGGCTGTTACCGAATTAGTTGCAAAAAATGGGATCGCGGGAAATTGGCTCTGGTGGAATCTTGCAATTGGAGGTATGTTAACTGTTTTTTTCTTCGCAAAATTGTGGAGACGTGCTGGAATAATGACCGACGTTGAATTTGTTGAATTACGTTATTCGGGCAAACCAGCGGCAGTTTTGAGAGGTTTTAGAGCGTTATATCTTGGATTGTTTATGAATGCCATTGTGATGGGATGGGTCAATAAAGCAATGGAGAAAATATTCGGCGTAGTATTCCCCGGATTAGATGCTTTTCTTATGGTTGTTATTGCCGCCGGTATTATTGCAGTTTATGCCTCGGCTTCAGGGCTTTTGGGCACTGCTAGGACAGACAGTTTTCAATTTGTATTCGCTATGGCTGGATGTATTGTTCTGGCTGTTATAGTTGTTAATCTTCCTCAAGTAGGGGGTATAGTTTCTATGAAACAAAAACTTGCTCCTCAGGTTCTGGACTTTTTCCCCAGAATTGGCAGCTTAACTATTGAGGGTATTACAGGAGGTACACTGGCTATTACCGTTGGAGCTTTTTTCGCTTACATAGGTTTACAATGGTGGTCCAGCTGGTATCCGGGTGCCGACCCTGGTGGCGGTGGATATATAGCCCAGAGAATGATGTCGGCAAAGGATGAAAAACATAGTCTTTTCGCCACATTATGGTTTACAATTGCTCATTATACTCTACGTCCCTGGCCTTGGATTTTGGTTGCGCTTGCTGCTTTGATAATAATGCCTAGAGCTGAGAATACGGATTTGATTAGAATCGAAAATCCTGCTTTATATGAAGTGGTCGTAAAAGCGTATAACAATAAAACTGATATTCGAACATCAACTGATCCTGTTATACAATCACAAGAATTCAAAGATCTATATGAGAAATATGAAAATACGGTGGATCCAGGAGTGATGTACCCGAAACTTATGGTAAGATATTTACCAACGGGACTTTTAGGTTTGCTTATTGCAGTATTTTTGGCCGCGTACATGTCTACAATCGCCTCTCAATTAAACTGGGGTACCTCTTATATAATAAATGATTTTTATAGAAGATTTATTCGATCGGATGCAAATGAAAAACATTATGTACTTGTTTCCAGATTTGGTATAATTTTAATGACTGTATTTTCACTAATTATAACCAACTATTTTTTAACGACCATTTCTGGCGCTTGGGAATTTATTATAAATGCTAGCGCAGGGATGGGTGCTGTTCTTATTTTAAGGTGGTACTGGTGGCGCATAAATGCCTGGTCTGAGATTTCTGCAATGATCGCGCCTCTAATTATTTATCCTGTTTCTAAATATTATTTTGGTTTGGAGTCACCCATTACTTTATATCCCATAGTTTTTGGGACAACAATTATATGGTTAACTGTTACCTATCTAACAAAACCAACTGACCAGAAAGTTTTAATTAGCTTTTACAACAGAACTAAACCCGGCGGTATTGGCTGGAAACCGTTACTTCATTTAGTTGAGCAATCAGGATCAGCGGGAGGTTTTGGTCGTCAATTTATAAACTGGCTTATGGGTGTAATTTTAATTTATTCCTTCCTTTTTGGAATTGGTGAAGTGATTTTTAGTGAATTTTTATCAGGAGGTATATTTTTATCAATTGGTATAATCTGTGCAATGATTATTTCTTTTAATTTGAAAAAAATGGATAATTAAATAAACAAAATTGAATATTAAATTTTAATTATTCAATAAAATAGATTGTAGCTGAAAATATAAATTTTGTTAAAGAAGCATACAATACTGTGATTGCTATCACTGTATATTGTTATTTTTTTATTTTATTATAAAAATCCAATTATTTTGAACTAATATTAAATAATTATTGTATTTGACGTTAAATATCAATTTAAAATTGATTACAATTAGTATAGAATAATTATAATATAAAAAATAATTATTTGGACTATTTTTTAATGAATAATAACTCCAAATCATATATAATTTCTGAACTAAAGCGGGTGATTAAAGAATTATCCAAGGATGACTTATCCTCACGTATAGTTTTATCTGAATACGACGAAGATATTTCACCTCTTGTAGAACAAATTAATCATTTAATTGAACGACTTAATGAAAAGTATTTAACCCTTAAAATCTCCGAATCCAAAATTTCGGAAAAAGACAGTTGGTATTTGTCTTTATTCAAAAAAAATCCTCAACCTATGTGGGTTTATGATTCAATTAGTTTGTCTTTTCTTGCAGTTAATGAAGCAGCTGTAAAAAAATACGGGTATTCTCAGGAAGATTTTATAAGAATGAAATTGTCCGATATTTCAATTGATACTGATTCAGTATTTCTTCAAAACAAACTGGATAATTTCCCTAAAACGATATATAAAAAACAAAAACTTAAAAATGATAGCATAATTTATGTTGAAAGCATTTCGCATTCGTTAGATTTTGACGGTTCAGAAGCAATTTTGGAGCTCTCTTATGATGTAACGGATAGAAAACATTATGAAGATGTTCTTAGAAACAGCCAAGATAGACAGAAGTTAGCGATTGAAGGTGCGGATTTGGGCACCTGGGATTGGAATGTTATTACTGGGGAAGTGAAAGTAAATGATCGTTGGTCTGAAATGCTGGGTTTTAAACCTACTGAATTAAAGCCTTCCTTTAATATGTGGAAAAATCTTGTTCATCCTGAAGACTATGACGAAGTGATATCAGCTATTACTGAACACCTAACGAATGAGACATTAGGTTATGAAAAAGAATACAGACTAAGACATAAATCCGGAGAATGGATTTGGGTGCTGGATAAAGGAAGAGTGGTCGATTATACGGATGATGGTAAAGCACATAGAGTTTGCGGTACGCATTTAGATATTACAGAAAAGAAAAAGAACGAATTAATAATTCGTGAAAATGAACTTCGTTTAAGTAATCTGATTAATCAAGCAGGAGACGCTTTCTTTTTATGTGATACATCCGATTATAAAATAGTTGAGGTTAACGAATTTACTTGTATAAGTTTAGGTTATACAAGAGATGAATTAATTAATAAATCGGTTGATGAAATTGATGGGAAATTTTATGAAATTATTAAAACTCCATTCAATTTTACCGGAAAAGATAATTACACTCCCAAAACAATAGAGAGTTTTTTCAAAAGAAAAGACGGCTCTTTTATCCCGGTGGAAATTAGAGTAAGTTATTTAGAATTTAACTCTAAAAAATACATAATGGGATTTGCCCGTGATATTACGTTTAGAAAAAAAATTGAACATGATTTACTTGTAAATCAGTTTGCAATAGAAAAAGCCCGGGAAGCTATTTATTGGATTAAATCCGATACCTCAATAGTTTATGTGAATGAGGCAGCTTGTAAGTCATTGGGTTATTCAAAAAAAGAATTATTAAAATTAAAGCTATTTGATATTGATCCTGTATTTCCAAAAGAATCGTGGGACCAACATTGGGCTAAAACTCGTGAATTAGGTTCTTATACTATAGAATCATTTCACAAACGGAAAGATGGCTCCATTTTCCCTTTGGAAATTTTGATTAGTTTTATGTCATTTGAGGGTGAAGAATATCATTGTGCCTTTGCTCGAGATATAACCGAGCGGAAAAAAGCTGAAGAAGCCTTACAACGCAGTGAAAGATTATTGAAAGAATCTCAGAAAATTGCGGGACTTGGCCATTTTACAGTTGAAATTAGAAGCGGAATTTGGGAAAGTTCCGAAACTCTGGATGAAATAATTGGCATTGATCATAATTTTGAAAAAAATATCGAAAGTTGGTTGGAGATTGTACATCCAGAAGATAGATCCAAAGTTGAAAAATTTTTATCACCGTATATAATTGACAATAAATTAAATATTGTAAGTGAATACAGAATTATACGGAGTAAAGATAAATGTTTAAGGTGGGTCCATTGTATTGGTGAAATTATTCCTGATGAATCAGGTAATGTAAAAAGTATCATGGGCACCTTGCAAGATATTACCTCCCGAAAAAAATCTATTTCTGCATTACGTTTAAGCGAGGCGCGTTTATCTGAAGCTCAAAGAATAGCAAAAATTGGCAATTGGGATTGGGATGTTCTGAATAATGAATTGTTCTGGTCACAAGAAGTTTTTAGAATATTTGAGATTAATCCTGATCAAGTGAAGGAGAATTTTGATCTGTATGTTTCTAAAATACATCCTGATGATAAGGATTTTGTTCTTGAGTCTATAAATGACGCTCTCTATAAAAACCATACTTATTCGTTAAATCATAGAATTATACCCAGTGAAGGAAAAATAAAACATATTCATGCGCAAGGTGAAATCCATTTAAATAAACAGGGTAAACCTGTAAGAATGTTCGGCACTGTTCAGGATATAAACGAACTAAAATTAACAGAAGAAAAGCTTTTGGCTTCTCTTAATGATAAAGATGTTTTACTTAGAGAGCTTTACCATCGAACTAAAAATAATATGCAGGTAATTCAATCCATTCTTGCATTACAGGCCTATTACTCCGGGAATCAGGAATTTGCAAAATTGTTGAAGGATACAGAAAACAGAATTCAGGCGATGTCATTAGTGCATGAAAAACTTTATCAATCTAATAATCTTTCAAGTATCGATTTGAAGGAATACATTACAGATCTCGTAAATTTACTTGTAAACAGTTATTCGGGATTGATAAACCGTGTTACAATTAATATGGAGCTTGAAAGCATTGAATTGCTTTTAGACTCTGTGATTCCATGTGGGTTAATTATTAATGAGCTAATTTCCAATTCAATGAAACATGCTTTTCCTTTAGACCGTAAAGGAGAAATTATTATTAAATTGCTTAAGAATGATAATGATGAAATAGAATTAACATTTTCCGATAATGGTATAGGTGTACCGGATAATTTTGATTTTAAATCTCAACCTACCCTTGGGCTTCAGAGTATTTTTACCATCGCGGAACATCAGCTAAATAGTAAAGTTAAATTTCAAAATATTAATGGCGTTTCTTTTAGTATGGTCTTTAATAATACATCATATTCTAAAAGGGTTTAAATGGACTCCAAAGCATTAAATATTCTTCTCGTTGAAGATGAAGCAATGAATGCGATGTTTTTTAAGATGGTTCTCACAAAAGCTGGGCATTCTGTAAACAAAGTTGTTGGAACAGGGGAGGATGCCGTATCCAGCGCAAATGAGGAGCGACCCGATCTAATACTTATGGATATCAGATTGGCTGGTAAAATGGATGGAATTGAAGCTGCTGAGATAATTAAAGCTAACTTTGATATTCCTATAATATTTATGACAGGTTATCAGGATACCGGTCATATGGAACGTGCAAGATTGTTAAATCCTATAAAGTATTTTATTAAACCCATAAATACACAAGATCTTTTATCTTCAATTAATTCTGCTTTCAAAAAAATTAAGTAACCCACACTTCACTAACTCTAAAAATTTATAATCTAATTGTTATTTACAATTCAAGAATTGTATTAATGATTACTCTGTTAGATACATCACAAAATGAAATAAATTATAACTATTACCAATTCACTATAATCTGTAATCAATAGCAATAGATACTATTGTTTAGTATATTTTAATCAAATTTTTCTGAACCAAAACGAAAAAATATTTTCTTAGAAGGTAATGATGGAATCACCAAAATATAAATCTCAAAAACAAAAATTTGAGGAAAGAATTAAATCATCAAAAAATACTGGAATGAAATTCACTTCTGTATCCGGTGAGGATATAAAAGTACTTTATACTCCTGAAGATGTAAATCCGGATAATTTTTTGAACGAAATCGGATTTCCAGGCGAGTACCCTTTTACACGAGGGATACATTCAAATGGATATCGTGGTAAATTATGGACTATGCGGCAATTTGCCGGATTTGGAAGTCCCGAGGATACTAATTCACGGTTTAAATACTTACTAGAAAAAGGTCAGACAGGATTATCTGTAGCATTCGATCTGCCGACATTGATGGGCCGCGATTCCGATGACCCAATTGCAGAAGGTGAAGTTGGAATTTGCGGTGTAGCCGTATCATCATTGGAAGATATGGAAATACTTTTTGACAAAATACCAATGGATAAAGTCTCGACCTCCATGACAATTAATTCGCCTGCCGCTATGATATTTGCATTCTATCTGGCTGTTGCTAAAAAGCAAGGTGTCCCTTTCGAGAAATTGAGCGGTACTTTGCAGAACGATATTCTCAAAGAATATGTAGCTCAGAAAGAATATATCTATCCTCCTGAACCTTCGATGAGAATTATTACAGATATGATTGAGTTTTGTACAAAGGAAGTTCCTAATTGGAATCCAGTATCTGTTAGCGGATATCATATTCGTGAGGCAGGTTCTACAGCTGTTCAGGAATTAGCTTATACTCTCGCCAATGGATTTGCCTATATTGAGGCTTGTATTGAACGGGGAATGAGTGTAGATTCATTTGCTCCAAGAATTTCATTCTTCTTTAATTCTCATCTCGATTTTTTTGAAGAGATAGCAAAATATAGGGCGGCTCGTAGAATTTACGCTAAAAGAATGCAAAATAAATACGCTGCTGAAAATCCAAGATCTTGGTGGCTTCGATTTCACACCCAGACAGCGGGCTGTACACTTACCGCTCAACAGCCGGAAAATAATATTGTGCGCACAACACTGCAGGCATTAGCTGCAGTGTTGGGCGGAACACAAAGTTTGCATACAAATTCGATGGATGAAACTTTAGCGCTTCCTAGTGAAAAGTCAGTTAAAATAGCTTTGCGTACGCAACAGCTTATAGCTTATGAATCAGGTGTTATTAATTCAGTGGATCCATTAGGCGGCAGCTACTATATAGAATCTCTGACAAACGAAATGGAAAAAAAGACAGAAAAAATATTTGAAGAAATTGAAGGATTTGGAGGTGTTATACCTGCCATTGAAGCGGGATATTTCCAAAGGGAAATCGCGGACGCAGCTTACAGATATCAATTGGAACTTGAAAATAAGGAAAAATTTGTGGTTGGCGTTAATGAATTTGTGGAGGAAAACGATAAACCCGATATACCACTACTTCAGATATCACCGGATGTTGAAAAACGACAAATAGAAAAACTTATAAGTCTAAAAACACGTCGTGATAATGAAAAAGTGAAAATATGCTTAAATAATTTGAGCAAAGCAGCAGTTGACGGAAATAATTTAATGCCTGTCCTAATTGAAGCGGCTGAAAATTATGTTACACTCGGAGAAATGATAAATGAACTCCAGGTGCATTTTGGTACATATGAAGAGGCAGTTATATTTTAATGATTACACACTTATTTCGACTTCTTAGAGTCTCTAACTGGGTGAAAAATATTTTCGTTTTTGTTCCCCTAATATTTGCGGAGCAATTATTTGTAAAAACAAATTTCGTAATTACTTTAATGGCCGCTTTCGCATTTAGTATAACATCGAGCATAGTTTACATTATAAACGATGTTGCGGATTCAGAAAAAGATAAACTCCATCCCATAAAAAAATACAGGCCCGTCGCAAGCGGAGTGATCAAACCAAAATTTGCAATAATTCTTGCTGTGTTGTTGTTCTTTTTTCTTATTCCAATTCTTGCTCAATTTAGATATGGTTTCTCTTTTATACTTGTCAGTTATTTTTTACTCAATTTATTGTATACGTTTTTTTTAAAAGAGATAGTAATTGTAGATATAATTTGTATTGCATCGGGTTTTATGCTGCGAGTCTTAGGAGGAGCTCTTGTAATAAATGTTTACATTTCTAGCTGGCTTATCCTTACTACTTTATTTTTATCTTTGTTCTTAGCAATAATGAAACGTAAGTCAGAAATTGCGTTATTAACCAATGAAAGCAATACACGAGTTGTTTTGAAAGATTATACTTTGGATTTTATTAATCAGATTTCCTCAATAAGTGCCGCAGGAGTTATAATTTGTTATGCACTTTATACTGTTTCAGAAAGAACAATAATTATTTTTGGTACTGAAAATTTAGTTTTTACAACTATCTTTTTTATTTTTGGCGTGTTCCGTTATATGTATATTGTTTACACTCAACAAAGGGGAGAAAATACAATAGAGATAATTATTAAAGATGCTCCAATGATTATAAATGGATTATTATACGGAGTCTCAATCATCTATTTTGTATATTTTTAACTAAAATGAAATTAAAAACTCTATTAATTTTATCGATTGTTATTATTCTTGAATCATGTTCTCCAAAAGTGATTGTAAAAGAAGATGAAGTAGTGCAAGAAATATCGGAACCTGTTAAACTTGAGGAAATATTTACTCAGGAAGTTAGACTGGATGTTAAACAATTACATGCCTGGGTAAATTTAATGCCTGGTTCTGAATCCCGCTTTCATTTGTCGGGTGAATTGGATATTAAAAATAATTTTAAATATGATATGGAATTCATGATTCTGAAAAAGATTGAAGTTTTTCAAAATGGTAATTCCATCTATATCGTCAAACCAACTATTCAGATCGACGGAACATTATCATCTGAAAACATAAATAAATATATACGATTCTCGACATTACGTGGAATTTTACTCGACGGTATGCTTAATATTGATGCCAGTATTAATTTGAGTCTAATGTTTTATGACGGAAAGTCGGAATATGTATATAAAATAGAAAATCTTATTATAAACAGAACTAATTAAAATGACTTACGAATTCATTATTTTGATATTTCTCATATTATTAAGCGCTTTTTTTTCCGCTAGCGAACTTGCATATGTTGTAGCGAATAAGATAAAAATTGAACTACGGGCGCGAAAGAATCAATTGGCTGCAAAAAGTGCTCATTATTTTATTGAAAAACCACGCGAGTTTTTTTCAACCATACTAATTTCAAATAATATTGTAAATATCGCCTTCGCTTCGCTAGCTACAATTTTTTTATACAGATTATTCCAATACGGCGAAATTACTATTCTGGTTATCTCATCCACAATTCTTCTTATATTTGGCGAACTAATACCAAAATATATTGCGCGTGAGTTACCTGATCGTATGATTATGATTGTTGCTATACCTTTGCGTGTTCTTTCTTTTATATTGCATCCATTTGTGGTTATTACTTCTTCATTCTCCTCATTTCTAACACGTTCTGCCAACCTAAATGAAGAAAACTTCGCCCAGCTTTTCGCAAAAGACGATCTTCATGATTTAATTTCTGAAAGCTCGAATGTGGGTCAGATTGACGAATCTGAATCCGATTTAATCAGCAAAGTATTTGACTTGGGTGAACAGAAAATTTATGAGTCAATGACACCTCGTACCGATGTTGTTGGTGTTGAAATTAATTCCTCTATTGATACTGCAATTAATGTATTTATTGAATCTGGTTACTCAAAACTTCCTGTTTTTGATGAAAGTCTAGATTATATAAAAGGATTTGTTCATGCCTACGATATGTTCAAATCTCCAATTGATTTACAATCTGTAATGAGGCCCGTAACCTTTGTGCCCGATACTAAAAAAGCATTGGAAATGCTTAATGAGTTTCTTGATAAACAGGTTTCCATAGCAATAGTTGTGGATGAGTTTGGTGGAACGGCTGGTATTGTGACGGTTGAAGATATAATCGAGGAAATGCTCGGTGAAATTCGAGATGAATATGATGTTGACGAGAATGTAATTAAAAAAATAGATGATAACACTTTTATCATAAGTGGTAAAGCAGAAATTGATCATATCAATGATCAATACGAATTAAATTTGCCTGAAGGGGATTATGCTACATTGGCCGGATTTATTACTTCACAATTAGGTAAAATACCCGAACAGGGGAAAACATTTACAATATATAACAAATATAAAGTTCTAATAATCCGCTCAGATATTCGCCGCATAGACCTAGTAAAACTCCAAATTCTTATAGAAAATTAACATTACTAATGTTTATAATAAGAGTCTGAATCCTTTATGATAATCGGACATCATATATCATAAAAATAAAAGATATGATTGAAATAATAGGTTACATTTTTGCAGTTATTATGGGTCTTGTTTTAGGATTAATCGGCGGCGGCGGTTCAATTTTAACTGTTCCAATACTTGTATATTTATTCGGAGTATCGCCAGTGACTTCAACCTCTTATTCGCTTATTATTGTCGGCGTAACCAGTTTGGCCGGTGTAGCTGTTTATGTTAAGAGTAAAAATATAAGTTATTCCACAGGTATTTATTTTGCGATACCTGC
>PGYT01000046.1 GCA_002839805.1 Ignavibacteriae bacterium HGW-Ignavibacteriae-2 | reverse complement strand
AATGAAACAACTGTTTATAAGTATACATGCAATAAATTCCAGATTAAATTTGGTGATGCTCAATGGAGGCATATTCCTGTTCTTACAGGCTGGTCGTATCTTCTGGATGACAGGGCCTCCGGAATTGATGAACAAGGGCAAGTATTCGGCATTGACCACGCTAAATTTGAAAACCTGAAAGACAGCCGGAATCAAGCAGTATCCCAGGAGTTGTCTTATATAATTTATAACTCATTTATAGATTTTCACGGATTCTGCAATGTATTTGCCGAACCATTCGAACACGGAAATGGTATTCAGAATTTAACACAAATTAACCAAAAAATTGTACACGCCGCAGCTTATTCCGAACCGCCCGTGAATCTCGGAAGTAATATTGAAAAAGGATCTTTTTTTAAGAACGGCGAAGTAACTCTCGAGTTTATAGGACTTGGTTATGTAAACCATTCAGTTTGCGCGATGATAAATTATGATTCGGGTGAAAGTTCATTTAATATGTTGATGAAAATTCCGCCTGAATTAGAAATTAAAACCGTCGGAAGTTCGCATTATAAAGGTATCATTTACAAAAACCTCACAACTAATTGGGTTGAAAAAGTTACTATGGATGAATTTGTTCTGACTGAAACAATTCTGCCGTTTCCTCCCAATAAAATAAACGCAGCGACTGAACGAACACTTACTGTAGAAAATGTGGGTGAAAAACGGTTTACAGAAGAACTGAACATAATATCTAATTAAAATTTCTGATGGAGTTTAATTTTTTGTAATTACTGCGAGGAATTCAGACTAATGTGGAGTTTTTTGTTTTAGAATATCCTCACTAAGTCGATTGAGGTAGATGAAAAAAGAAAATTTATTAAAAATTATTGGGCCCGGATTGTTAATCGCCGCAACCGGTGTCGGCGCCGGGGATTTAGCGGGCGGAGCATTCGCGGGCAGTAAACTAGGATTAACAATTCTATGGGCTGTAATTCTAGGGGCGTTTTTGAAATTTATTATTACGGAAGGGCTTGCCAGATTTCAGCTTGCTACAGGGAATACTTTATTAGAAGGACTATTTATAAAATACGGAAAACCGGTTGAGGTGTTTTTTCTTGTCTATTTGATTATCTGGTCTTTTATGGTGGGATCCGCGTTAATCAGTGCGAGTGGTATAGCTGCCCACGCTCTTATACCTATTATGGATTCCCCGGTCGATGGGAAAATTTTCTGGGGAATAATACATAGCCTTGCTGGACTAACAATAGTCTGGTTTGGTACTTATTCCTCATTCGAAAAAATAATGAGCATTTGTGTCGGTTTTATGTTTGTTACGGTTCTAATTACCGCTGCTATGATTAAGCCAGATTTTACTGAAGTTATTAAGGGAACGTTAATTCCAACTATTCCTGATTACATTGATCCCGAAGGGAACAAACAGGGTGTAATTTGGACACTCGCATTGATGGGAGGTGTCGGTGGTACTCTAACAATTCTTAGTTATGGTTACTGGATTCGAGAAAAAGGACGGAATGGATTAGAGTTTCTGAAATCTACAAGAATAGATTTGATTGCCGCTTATTTGATAACCGCTTTGTTCGGTATGTCAATGGTCGTTATTTCCTCTCAAATAGATCTTGATCAGGACAGCAGTGCTAAGCTGATAATAAATTTATCGGGTAAACTGAAAGATGTTACGGGCAATATAGGAAGCGGAATATTTCTTGTGGGCGCCTGGGCAGCTATTTTCAGCAGTCTTTTGGGGGTCTGGCAATCTGTTCCCTATCTGTTTGCCGATTTCTGGGGAACGTTCAGGAGATCGAAATCGGAAATCCGTATTTCAGTTGTTGATACAAAGAGTAAGCCGTATAGATATTTTTTACTCGCTATTGCTTTCTTTCCATTATTCGGTCTCTCGTACAAGTTCGTCTTGATTCAAAAAGTTTACGCTGTGCTCGGTTCACTTGTTATTCCATTTATATCTCTCGCACTGCTTCTGCTTAATCGAAAAAAAATTGTTGATGAATATGCGAACAAAACAACAACAGATATTGTATTACTCCTAACGATACTGCTATTTATCTATATTGGAATTCCCGAAATATTGAACTCTTTTTGATTGAAATATTGTTATAATAAAACAGCGAGAGGCAAAAATGAAAAAAACACTTATAAATATTTTTTTATTATTAGTATTTATTACAATAACAAACGGTCAAGATAAAATGAATTATAATAAATTAACTCCCGAGGAAGAAAGGGTAATATTAAATAAAGGAACTGAATACCCATTTACGGGTAAGTTTAACGACAATAAAGAAAAAGGGACTTACATTTGTAAGAGATGCAATGCCCCTCTTTATAAATCGGAAGACAAATTCGACAGTCAATGCGGCTGGCCAAGTTTTGACGATGAAATAAAAGGAGCGGTAAAACATCTACCCGATGCTGACGGTAGCAGAACTGAAATCCTATGCGCAAATTGCGGGGCACATCTGGGTCATGTGTTTGTTGGGGAAAGATTTACAGATAAAAACACACGACACTGTGTAAATTCAATTTCAATGGATTTTGTAAAAGCAGGCGAGCCCCTTAAAACAGTTATTAAAAAGAAATAAACATTTGCGCAGTTATTTAAATATCCACCACGGAGGACTCAGAGAAACCCATGGATAAGAACTTAAAAACTTATTATTCTGTGTCCTTTGAGGTGTAAAACTTTACATTACCGTCTATGAGATAAACTGAGAAATTTCATTAATTGATTTTGAGAGCTTATAACTTCGTTGTGTCCCAGTGCAGAAGCAATAAAAATTATTCGATTTGAGTTCAATTGTTCCATCGAATAGTTATCTCCCTTAACTGACGTATATGGAATGTTCCATCCATCCAAACATAACATAAGATTTTCAGATTCTTTTTTTGTCCCGCCGTCGGGAGTGTAAATGTTTATAAATCTTCCATTGTAATTATCAATCCAATAAGAGTATTTTTCTGTATCGCCATATAAAGCGTCGAATAAAACAACTTCGTTGATTTTGCTGGTTAAGCCGCCTCGAAGCAGAATATAAGCCATTACCCTGTATGCTCCGCTGTGACCGGCGAGCGTAATGTTCCCCAGTGTAAGTTTACGGTTCAATTTTGAGGATAATCCTGATATAACCTCTTCAATGAGAAGTCTAAACCTTTCATCTTCTTCAAGTTTGCCTCCGTATGAGTCAGGCGCATTCTTAGGTCCTTCGGGCATTACGAGTATGGCTTCCCTTTTACTTGAATATAGTTGTTCAATTAATTGAAATTTTGAGAGCACGCTATCAACATTGTTATTCCACCCGTGGAAATATACAATTATATCTGCATCGCTTTCAGGTTTGTAGTATTGAGGTACAAAAACAAGAGTGGTTGAATCGTTGTAATGAGTCTCTTTGTCATAAAATATATCTTTGTAAGTATGTCCCTCAGCCCTGTTTTTATCGGGGAAAGGAGTGTTCTTAAACTGAAAGCGGTATAGTGATCCATAGTTATCAGACAGTGTCTGGGCGAAAAAACTGTTTGTTATAAATAGGCCTGATAAAATAAATAACAAAAAGTGCAAACCAGAAGCGCTTATAGAATTTGCTGAATTTGAATTTTTCATTTTAAGTCTCGGTACGTTTTATTCGAAAAATTGTTTTTAAAGATAAAATTTTAATTTCGAAAAAACGTACCAAGCGATCAAAATCTATACAGCTCTTAACGCGGCAATTATTTTGAGACGCGAAGCTCTAACGGATGGTAAAAATCCGCCGAGTAACCCCATAATAATAGAAAAAATGAGAGACGATATAATTATAGATGGAGTAATTGCAAAGGAAAATTCAAGTTCTGTAAATGAACTGAAATTTAGAGTGGAAATCGAGAAAAATTGTAAAAATGACGCCAATCCAACTCCAATAACACCTCCCAATAGCGATAGCAGAAGTGACTCAAAAAGAAAAGCTGTTAAAATACTGCGGCGTCTGAATCCCAAAGCTCGCAAAGTTCCTATTTCAACAGTACGGTTCGCCACAGCCGCGTACATAGTAATCATAGCGCCGATAGTAGCGCCAAGACTAAATATTACGGTTATAAAAATCCCAAGTATTCGAATAAAGTTTGATAAAAATTCAGATTGTTCTTCAAAAAACGCCCTCTCTCCTTTTGCTTCAAATTGTTGAAGTCTGCGATCGGCATCGAACGCCCGAATAAATAAATCCATGTCCGAAGCTTTTTCAAGCTTCAATGTAACAGTTGAGCATGAGCTTCCACGATTAAAGGAATCCAATAGTTGAAGCGCGTCGCCCCAGCATTCAGATTCGAAACCGCTATCTTCTGCTTCAAATATGCCCACTACTTTCCATTCGTCTCCGGCAAATCGAACAAAATCACCTATCGAGGCCCCCTCGAATCTGCTGTTAATAGATCTGCCGACAATCAATTCTTTGGTTCCCCAGTTAAACCATCTTCCTTCCAACAATTTAACTTGAGGCCTAAGTTCTCTTATTGGCTCCGAAACACCTCTAACTGTAATGTTGCTCATACCGCCGCCGAATTTTTCCAAATTAATGATTACTACGGGTTCCTTGGAAATTATCTGCATACCGTCGGATCTTTTAGCTATGTGAGGTAAGGTTCTTATTATATCCTGTGTTTCACCGGAAATAATACTTGAGATTTCTCCATTTGCGGCTTTTCTTGCTATCAAAACGTTATCTGGTAAACCAGTTGATACAAGAGTTTTTTGGACACCGTAAGCCATCATCAATACCGCCGCAAATACAAACACTACAAGCGCAACACCGGCGATTGTAATAAAAGTCGTCAGCTTTCTGGATCTAAAATTTTTCAAGCTGTATTTAAAAGGAACAGCCATAAAAATCTCCTTATATATAAAATTATTTAACCAACAAATCTGAATCCATCAACTATTTTTGTTCTCAATGCTCTCTGAATTGGAAATATTGATGAAACGATTCCAATCAATAACGCAGAGCTAACAGCAAGAATAACCGTAATCGGTTCCAAATTAAAAATCGGGAAAAAGTTTTTGGGTATAACTTGAGCGAATCCTTCAACAACCGGGAACAATAAAAACAAACCGACGCCCCCCCCGAGCATAGAAATAAAAACTGATTCACCTAATATTAATCCGACTAAATGTTTTGCCGAAAATCCAAGTGTTTTCATAACCGCGTATTCGCGTGTTCTTTCCCTAGCGGCCATTATCATTGTATTCCCCAGCACAAGCATTATTATTCCAATAATAACGAATGACATAAAATTCATTGCGGTTATAATAGCACTTGTAGAAGCAAGGAATCCTTGTTGGAATGCCCTTTCAGTTTCAGTTTTTGTCTCCGCATTTGAGTTTTTAAATAACGCGTCAATTTCATTTGATATCTCAGCGGATTTTTCCGGATTAGAAATTCTAATTATATACCATCCAACATCACCCGCTCTTGCGGGGGAATCCTTCTCCAACTTTTCATTCAAATAATTCCAATGAAAAAACATTCCTGTCCCATCAGTTGTTTTATCTCGGGGTTTATAAATTCCACGAATTATAAACTGCCAATCTCCGGGATAAATATCACCTTCAATTGTCATTAAGTCCCCAATTTTCAGGTTGTATTGTTTTGCTATATCCGCCCCTACTATACAGGAGTTTCTTTCCTTTTTAAAAGTATTCAGCTCATTTTTTGAAACTAAATATTCAGGATAAACATCAATAAAAGTTTCGGCTTCAACGGCTAATCGCGGGAAAAATTGGTTTTTATCTATATAAACACCCTGGAACCAATTGGCGAAAGTCACTTGATCAACTCCCGGAATATTCGCAATTTTTTCCCTGTAAGTATAAGGCAGGGGAAAAATAAACGATACTGCCTGACGAGTAATCAATCTGTTTGCTGCAGAAGCATCGACACCCGCATGCCAAGCTGTAACTACGGTTCGCAAAATTCCAAAGGCAACAACGGCAATTGATATTCCAAGAATCGTTAAAAATGTCCTAAGCTTATGTCGTAATGAATTTTTAAATATCAGTTTAAAAACTTTCATAACGCCTCCACTAAATCGCCTTTATCGATATAACGGGTTCTATGCGCCCTATCGGCGGCGTGGGGATCGTGTGTTACAATAAGCACGGTTTTCTTAAACTCCTTGTTCAGTCTTTCCATTAGTGTAAGAATTTCCTCTGCGGAGTTTTTGTCTAGATCGCCGGTAGGTTCATCGCCAACTATTATAAGAGGATCGGTAACTATCGCTCTGGCAATTGCTACTCGTTGTTCCTGTCCGCCGGAAAGCTGTTTGGGGTAATGAGCCATGCGGTCTTTTAAGCCCACAATTTCTAAAGCGGTTTCTACATGTTTTCTTCTTTCAGCTTTATTAAGATGTGTGAGAAGCAGCGGCAGTTCAACATTTTCATATGCGGTTAAAACCGGTATCAGATTATAAAACTGAAATATGAACCCAACATTGTTGGCACGCCACTTTGCAAGCGCTGATTCGTTAAGAGCTGAGATTTCCGTATCGGCAATAATCACCTTACCGCTATCGGGTTTATCTATACCCGCAATTAGATTTAATAGTGTGGTTTTACCCGAACCTGATGGACCCATCAACGCAAGAAATTCACCCTCCTCGATATTCAGGGTGATATTATTTAAAACCGGTATCTCAAAACTATCACGGGTATACGATTTTGATACATCTTGAATTCGAATAATGGAAGGCATGTTATCTCCATAAATTATTTATAAAACTTTTACTTTTGAGCCGTCACTTATTTTCTCTGTAACTTTTTCAATAATTTTATCTCCATCGGAAATTCCAGAGAGTATTTCAATAAGATTTCCGAGATCATTTCCAGTTGTAACAATAACTTCAACGGCATTATTATTTACTACCTTATAAATGACAGATACGGAATTACGAGTTACTACTGCTGTTTTAGGGACCACTAATTTTGGCGCTTTATTTAAGTTCGATTGATCTACGGGGGCGTTAAGGAAAAGAACTTTAGCGCTCATTTCAGGTAATACACGACTATCGTAATTCTTAAACGCTACTTTTACAAGAACAGTTGCTTTGCTTCTATCCGCTGTTGGAACAATCTTATCCACATATCCCGCGTATCTGAATCCCGGATACGCATCCAACGTGATTTCGCAATTCTGCTGCTGTTTTATCTTTTCAATATTTGATTCGGAAACGTCCGCTTCAACCTGCAGAGATGACATATCCGCCAAAGTAACAATCGCCGCGCGTGAAGTTGAGCTTGCGCCGAGCGGAGAAACAATTTCACCCACATCAGCATTTTTAGTTAAAACCGTTCCATTAAAAGGCGCCTTTATTAAAGTGTAGTCAACCGCTATTTCCGCTGAACGAATCTGTGCTTCAGAAAGTTCAATAAAAGCCAGTATTCTATTATATTGCGCTTGCGTGGACGTAAGCTCTTTTTCGGAAGATACCCCAGCATCGAACAATCCCTTTGTTCTTTTATAGTTGCTTTCCGCTTCTAAAAGATCGGCCTTATAAAGTTTTAAGGAAGCCTTTGCCTGATCCAGTTGGGCTTTAACATCGTCGTCTTCCAGTCTGCCAATAACTTCATCTTTTTTAACTGCATCACCTTCAACAACACCAATATAAACCAGTCTGCCGGTTGCTTTCGAAGCGACGGAAGCTTTTCTTTGCGCAACCACGTAACCACTGGCCGTTAAAATAGCGTCTGTTTGAGAAGCGGAAACAAGGGACGCGGAAGTTAAATTAACTTCAATGCCGGGATCGAATAATTTATTCCAACCCCAGTAGCCGATAGCAAAAACAACTATTAACATCAGAATGGTCATTAAAAAGTAGAAGGTTTTTTTGCTATTACCCGAATTAGAATTATTGTTTGAACGGTCGATCTTTAAAGAGGATAAATCCGCATTTTGTGTTTTCATATTATTAACTTTATTATAATTATTGATCAGGAAGAAACTAAAAATAAACCATTTGTTATTATAAGACAACACATCCACAATTAAAAATATTTTGGCCCTCAAAATATTTAGTTGTCTTATCCACAAAAAATTTATGCGGCAAATCTATTAAACAAAAATCTTGAAATTAATAGCCAATCGGCGAATGGCATAATTTTACCGGTAAACACACTTACGTTGTTCGGCTAATAAAACAAATAGATTTTTGCAGGAAAAATTTATACTACTAAACGAATAACCGAAAATATCTTCGTCGTTTATTAAAGCAAAATTTTTAGGAATATCAGAATATTTGTCCACAAAGTAAATAGTTTAATAAATCTAAAATACTTTAAATCATCTTGGTAATGAGAACATAAACTTAGTACCCTCGCCCAAAGTGCTTTCAACCCAAATTTCACCGTTATTTTTATCAACAAACTCCTTGCATAAAATAAGTCCCAATCCGGTGCCCTTATTTCCGTCAGTTGAGATCCCTATATGTTTTTCATCAATCCGGAATAGTTTGTTAATGTTCTCGGGAGCAATTCCAACGCCGTTATCAATTACTTTTATTAGTATATAATCTTCTTCAACATCGGCTTCTAAAGCAACTTTGCCACCGTGTTCGGTGAAATTCAGTGCGTTTGAAACAAGATTACGAAGAACCGTCTTTATCATATTCTGATCGGCAAAGGCACCTATGTTTTCGGGAATATTAAGAGTAAGCGTAATTTGTTTTTCATCCGCTTTTAATTTGAACAACTCTATTATATCCTGACACGCTGCTTTAATCCCGAAACGCGAAGGCCCGAAATTGATTTGATCTTGCTGAAGTTTTGCCCATTCCAATAAATTTTCGAGAAGTGAATATAGCTTTTGTGAGCTTGTATGCAGAATCTGTGCCGTATCTTTTCGGCTTTCGGGTTTATCATCGTATAAGGGCTGTGTAAGTAAACGACTTAAACCTAGTATGGAAGCGAAATTATTTTTTATGTCGTGAGATATTATTGAAAAAAATCTGTCTTTACTCGCATTTAATTCTCTTAGTTTTCGTTCAGACATAGTAAGTTTTTGAGTGAGTGTCACTAAATCGCGGGCATTTTGTTCAATTAATTCCAAATCTTTAGCAAACATAAGCGGCGCAGCTTCGGCATCGATAATTTCAGTTTCTTCATGCGGTTCTAAATTTACTTCAATTTCTTTTTTATCATATAATTTGTTTTCGTATTTGTGGACTAGAAAATAAAACAATTTTTGACCATCGCGGTTTACCTTAACAGAGCGGACTTCAACAGGAATTATAGTTCCGTCGAATACCTGCTGCTTGTTAATAAAATAATCACGCTCTTCTACTTTTTGTCTCTTATATTCTTCAATTACTTCCTGTTCGGTAAGTTTATTTATCTCTATAATTTTTTTTCTTCGAAGTTCGTGCAAAGTATATCCGTAAAATTCGCATGCTCTGCCGTTGGCATCTATAATTAGTCCCTGTTCAGGCTCAACTAATAATTTTACAGCGTTACTTTTACTGAATAACTTATTAAATCTTTTTTCAACTTCTTTAACCAGCGATGATGATTTTATATCTTCTTTAATGCTGCTGAAATCGCGACGGATTAAATTAAGTTCGTGGATGCTTTGGTCTTTAATCTGTTTGTCTGTCATATTACCCGGGAAATTTTAATTTTAATATGCTAAGTTAAATAATCTTGCAAAGATGTGGTGAAAAGAATTTTAAAAAATCAAAGTAAATCAAAGTAATTCAAATTATTCAGAAAATTAATTTTGTACAGTGTGTTTAGATGTTACATTTTTTTTAATAATGTAGTTGATTGTTTTACCTTTTCTCGTAAATTCGTTAAGGGTAATCCCCAATACTAAATACATCATAAAACAATAAGGAGACTAAAATGGCTAATGTTATTAATTGGTTTGAAATTCCGGCTGAAAATATAGATAGAGCTTCAAAATTTTACAGCGAAGTTCTGGGCGGCGAATTAAATATAATGGATATGATGGGCATGCAGATGGCATTTCTTCCAATGGAAGGTGAAGGTGTCGGCGGAGCACTTGTTCGGAGCGAAATGCATAAACCATCGGCCGAAGGGGCGGTTGTTTATCTTAACGGCGGAGAAGATTTAACAACTCCTTTGTCGCGCGTTGAAAAAGCCGGAGGCAAAGTTGTTATGCCAAAAACAAAAATTTCTGATGAGTATGGTTATATGGCGTTTTTTATCGATTCCGAAGGAAATAAAATAGCTTTTCATTCGATGAAATAAAATAAAAATCTACATGGCAAATCAGCGATAGACTCAGTCTTAAGCTGAAGGAGAGTTAAGGATAAGATTATAACCTGTAATTTGAAAATATTCTTTGTGGATACTATTTTCAGGAAGTAAAAAACAATAATACCCATGCACCCTTAGCCAAGGCCAGGGGTGCAAATTAAAAGGAATAAATATCGGGGGCTATATGCCGTATTTTAAAAAAGACTTTTTCGATTTTCTTAAAGAACTTTCCCAAAATAATAACAGGGAATGGTTCGCAGAAAACAAAACCCGCTACGAATTATCAGTTAAAATACCATTTGAAGAGTTTATACAGGATGTAATACTGCGCATACACGAAATTGATGATAGTATAACGGTATCCGCAAAGGATTCGATATTTCGTATATACCGTGACGTAAGATTCAGCAAAGATAAAAAACCATATAAAGAGCAGGTTTCAGGTATAATTTGCGAAGGCGGACGTAAAAATTATACCGTTCCCGGAACATACATTGAAATTCACCATGACAACTGGAAAATTTACGGCGGAGCTTATTTTATTGACTCAAAACTTTTGCAGAACCTTAGAGAATATATATTAAGCAATATGGAAGAGTTTAATAGTCTGATTAATGACAAAAAATTCAAAAAAGTTTACGGTGAATTACATGGGGAAAAACACAAAAGGCTTCCAAAAGAATTTGTTGAAGCGGCTAAAAAACAGCCATTATTATTCAACAAACAGTTTTATTTTTTTGACAGACTTGAACCCAAAAAACTGCTATCGAAGAATGTTGTTGACCTTGTGATGGATCATTATCATATTGCCCGGCCGCTATCGTTATTTTTACAAGAGGGAATGAGAGGATAGCTTTTAGATGCCGTTTAATAACCGGGACAATTTATTAATTATATAAGTTATGAGTTAAAAAGTATAACCATATTTAGGGTATCGGAAATATTTTTAAAAGAAAAATTAGTGTTAAATAATTCTTTCATATCTTTCCAATTAGTAATTAATGGAATAAATATTTAAAAGATTTTAATGTTCAATATCGAAAAACCGACGCTTCTTCTTAATAAACAACAATGCCTGGCTAACATCAGGTACATGTCCGAAAAGGCACAAAGAAACTATTTGGAATTTCGTCCACATTTTAAGACTCATCAATCGGCAGAAATTGGAGAGTGGTTTCGAGGATTCGGCGTAAATAAAATTACTGTATCCTCGGTAACTATGGCTGAATATTTCGCGGCTAATAACTGGACCGATATTACAATCGCGTTCCCGGTAAACTTACGCGAAATTAATTCTATCAATTATCTTGCGAAAAGTATTACACTTAACCTGTTGGTTGAATCTGTTGAAACTGTAGAATTTCTTAATTCGAATTTAGATAATAAAGTAAACCTTTTTATCAAGATAGATACCGGAAATAATAGAACCGGGGTTGATTCAAAAAATTTTAACCTGATCTCAAAAATTATTTCCAAAATAGATTCAGCTGAAAAAATTTTATTCAAAGGGTTTTTAAGTCATGCTGGTCATACTTATAAAGCCATCAGCCCTGAACAAATAGGTGCATTTCATAGACAACAAATAAGCTCTCTTAAAAATCTGAAAAAACTTTTCAGAAACGCCTCGGAGGAAATTATCCTTTCGATAGGCGATACGCCGGCCTGCACTCTGGAAGATTATTTCGAAGATATAGATGAAATTCGTCCCGGCAATTTTGTGTTTTATGATGTAATGCAATATGAGCTTTCTGTTTGTGATACTGGCGTAATAGCCGTATGTCTTGCATGTCCGGTTGTTGCAGTTCATAAAAACAGGCAGGAAATTGTTGTTTATGGAGGCGCGGTACATTTATCCAAAGAAACAATTACAGACGGGTTCGACCGAAAATATTACGGATTGGTTGTAAAGCTCAATAAAGGCCGGTGGGATATGCCATTAAAAGACTGCTATGTAAAGGCATTGTCCCAGGAACATGGCATAATTAAAATGGGTGAAAAGGAAATACAAAACATAAATCCCGGTGATATAATTGGAGTCTTGCCCATTCATTCTTGTCTTACGGCCAACCTAATGAAACAGTATTTAACTTTAGAAAATGAAATAATAACAATGATGAGATAATAAGATGAAGAAATTTTTAACCACCCTGCTCATTTTATGGTTTTCGGTTTCAGTTCTCGCTCAGACTGTAAACATTAAAATTATAGAAACAACAGATACACACGGGCAAATATATCCTTACGATTTTAATAACGACCGGAACTCAAATTCATCTTTATCTCAGATAAATAGTTATGTGAAAGAAGAAAGAGCAAAAGAAAATCAGAGTGTAATACTGTTAAGCGGTGGTGATATATTGCAGGGAACTCCAGCGGTCTATTATTATAATTATGAAGATACAGCCGGAACACATCTATATGCTGCAGTTATGAATTATATGGGCTATGACGCAGGCACGGTGGGGAATCATGATATAGAAACTGGTCATGCTGTATATGACAAATTCAGAAAACAAGTGAACTTTCCATGGCTGGCAGCAAACGCCGTTCGTGTGAGCGACGGGATGCCGTATTTTCAACCTTATACTGTTATTAATAAATCGGGAGTTAAAATCGCTGTACTGGGCTTGATAACGCCTCACATACCTCATTGGCTTCCAGAAAAAATTTGGAAAGGCATTGAGTTTGAGGACATGATTGAAGCAGCGAAAAAGTGGATAGGAATTATTAAAGTTACCGAAAAACCTGATTTAATAATCGGACTTTTCCATTCGGGGGTTGAATATTCCTACGGTGAACAGAAAATAGATACTTATAAAAATGAGAATGCCTCGCAATTGGTAGCCGAACAAGTACCTGGATTCGATATAGTATTCGTTGGGCACGATCATCATAGCTGGAATAAAACAGTTACAAACACTGACGGCCGTGAAGTTTTAATTCTCGGAGGAACAAACTCTGCGAGAACTATTGCGGTTGCCGATGTGATTTGTAAATATGATTCTTCAATAGCAGGTTGGAGCAGTGAGATTAAAGGACAAACCATTGACGCAAGAAATTTTGAAGTAGACACTGTATTCTTTAAACAATTTTACTTCCCGTATCTGAAAGTAAAAGAATATGTTTCCAAACCCATCGGAGGGTTCTTGTCAACAATATCTACCCGCGACGCTATGTTCGGCAGTTCAGAATTCTGTGATCTTATAAATAAAATTCAAATGGAATTAACAGGCGCCGATATTTCATTTACAGCTCCGCTTGCGCACGACGCTAAGATTAATGCCGGCACTGTGTATGTCAGGGATATGTTTAATTTGTACAGGTATGAAAACCTCCTCTATTCTATGAAACTAACCGGAAAAGAAATACAAGGTTATCTCGAGTACACAGCGGCAAACTGGTTTAACATTATGAACAACGAAAACGACCATCTTCTTAATTTTATTAAAGATGAAAAAGGAGTGCTTGTACAATCCGAAAGAAGCGGTTTCCCAATGCTAAAAGAAAGATATTATAATTTCGATGCAGCTCTTGGGTTAAATTACACAGTTGATGTTTCCAAACCTGAGGGGGGAAGAGTAACAATCACAAGTATGTCCAACGGAAGTGAATTTAATATGAATGCCACATATCTTGTGGCGGTTAATTCTTACCGAGGGAACGGCGGCGGCGGTCACCTAATTGAAGGAGCCGGTATTCCATTGGAAGAACTTGAAAAAAGAGTTGTAACCTCCACTGAAAAAGATCTTCGTTATTATATGATGAAATGGATTGAAAACAAAGGAGATGTGCAGCCTGTTTCTTACAATAACTGGAAAATTATTCCAGAAAACTGGTGGGTTAAGGCGAAAGAAAAAGATTATAAATTACTATTTCCGGATTAATGGAAATTATTTACACGGTGACACCTATTAAAAAATGGTGATTTTTAAAAAATGCTCAGAGATAAAAACCTGTGGAATAAATGGGCGGGCAAAGGAAAAAATATATCCGGAAACTGGGCACCGCTAAAACTTAAGTAAAAAAACTATAATTATTTACCGCCGAGGTATAATCGAAGCGGTAAATAGAAATAACAACTCAATACAATACAAACTTCGCAATCTTTATTAATAATTAATGCCTTCCTTAAGTTATTCGTAAAAAATATTTTAAAAACACTTGTGCTGATATATTTTTATCGATATATTTATATCGATAAAAATATATCGATAGGTTAAAATGACAAAAATAAAAGCTTTACCCGAGCCAACACTGAGAAGAATACCAAAATATATTCATCTTTTAATGCAGATGAAAAAACAAGGAGTTGTTCATGTATCCAGTGCTACAATTGCAGATGAACTTGGATTGGATTCTATACAAGTAAGAAAGGATTTAAGTTTAGCCGGAATGGTAGGAAAACCCAAAGTCGGTTTTGATATGACCGAGTTGGTTGAAGGGCTGATGAATATTCTGAATTGGGGAAATCTTAAAGAGGCATTTTTGGCTGGTGCAGGCAATTTAGGTGAGGCAATTCTGGGCTATAAAAAATTTAATGATTATGGACTAAACATAGTTGCCGCTTTCGATAACGATGAATCAAAAATTGGTAAAAAAATTTATGGCATTGAAATACTTCCTATTGAAAAAATTGCCAATATGATTAAAAGAATGCACATTAAAATCGGAGTAATTACTGCACCTCCTGAACATGCACAAGAAGTTGCCAACTTAATGATAGAGGGTGGAATATGGGCAATTTGGAATTTCGCTCCGGTTCACTTAAAAATACCAGAAGACATTATACTTGAGAATGTACAGTTATCTCATTCCTTGAGCGCATTAACATATAAACTGGCTGAAAAAATAAAAACTAATGATTATAAAATTCCTAATTAAAAAATAACTGCTATTCCGGAGATTTAAGATGAAAGAGTCAATTGAAATCGAAAACAGCATGGCGCGTAAATTTGAAAAAGTCTGCCAAATTCTTGAAGAAAACAAATATGACAAAAACAGACTAATACCAATATTACAAGCCGTTCAGGACGAAGAAAGATATTTGCCCGAAAAAATTCTTTCGTTTATTGCTGTTTCGTTAAAAGTACCCCCCGCGCTTGTTTACGGTGTGGCTACTTTTTATTCTCACTTTACTTTAGAACCTAAGGGCAAATATGTTATTAAAATATGCGACGGTACAGCATGCCATGTAAAAAGCTCAATACCTATTTTTGAGGCGATTAAAACAAAATTATCTTTGCACGGAAATAATAAAACAACCGAAGATTTGTTGTTTACGCTTGAAACCGTTTCTTGTCTTGGTGCCTGCGGTATTGCCCCGGTTGTGGTTATTAACGAAGAAGTACATTCTTTAATGACTCCCGAAAAAACCATTAGCTTAATTGACGATATTCTTATTGCGGAGGCTAATTATGTGCTCGCCTAATCCTGATTTATACCTAATTAAGGAAACTTTCCTCAAGAAAACAGCGGACTTAAAACGTAAAATTATTATTTGTTCAGGAACTGGTTGTGTAGCCAGCGGTTCCGAAAAGGTGCTCAAAGAATTTGAGAATCAACTGAAAATAAATTCTCTTGAATATCTGGTTGATCTAAAATTTGAGCATAAAACCGATAACAAGATTCTTGTTTCCGAAAGTGGATGTCAGGGCTTCTGCCAGATGGGACCATTAGTTACAATTGAACCGGATGGAATACTCTATGTGAAAGTAAAACCTGATGACGTTAAAAACATAGTTGAACAAACAATTCTATCAAATTTAATTGTTGAAGATCTCCTTTACAATAATCCTTCGGACAATAAAAAATGTAAAGGACACGAAGAGATAAATTTTTATAAAAGACAGCACAGATATGTTCTTAAAAAATGTGGAACCATAAATCCGTCAGATATTGATGAATATATTGCTGCGGATGGTTATTCATCCGCAAAAAAGGCTATTCTGCAGATGTCGCCTGAGGAAATATGCAGTTATATAACCGAGGCAGGTTTAAGAGGCAGAGGCGGCGGCGGATTCCTTACTGGCAAAAAGTGGGAGTTTACAAGAATAGAAGAATCCGATAAAAAATATGTTATATGCAATGGCGACGAAGGTGACCCGGGCGCGTTTATGGATAGAAGCATTATGGAAGGTAATCCTCATGAAGTAATTGAGGGAATGCTGATAGCCGGCAGAGCAATACAAGCCGATGAAGGATTTGTTTATGTTCGTCTCGAATATCCATTAGCGGTAAAAAGAATTAAAAATGCTGTGAAAGAAGCTGAAAAAAGAGGATTGCTAGGTAAAAATATTTTTGACTCCGGATTTAATTTTAATATAAATGTTATGGAAGGAGCAGGAGCTTTTGTTTGCGGTGAAGAAACAGCTCTTATTGAATCGATACAAGGCAGACGCGGAATGCCGAAACCAAAACCTCCATTTCCGAGCAAATCGGGATTATGGGAGAAACCTACAGTTATAAACAATGTTGAAACCCTTGCTACGGTACCTTTAATTATTAGAGATGGATATAAAAACTTCAGAAATTACGGTACGAAAAATTCTCCTGGAACAAAAACTTTCGCTCTAACTGGGCATGTGGCTAATACTGGATTAATAGAAGTTCCCTTCGGTACAACACTGCGGGAAATCATTTATAATATCGGAGGGGGCATAACAAATAATGATGGCTCCATAAATAAAAACGGATTTAAAGCTGTACAGATTGGGGGTCCATCCGGTGGCTGTTTAACCGAAGAACACCTCGATATGCCGCTGGATTTTGATTCGTTATCCGGTATTGGCGCTATGATAGGGTCAGGGGGACTTGTTGCCATGAATAAAGATACATGTATGGTTCAAATGGCAAGGTTCTTTATGCAGTTCACACAAAATGAATCCTGCGGGAAATGCGTCTTATGCCGCGAAGGAACAAAACAAATGCTTGCGCTGCTAGATAAAATAATCGATGGCAGAGCAGTTGAAGATGATTTGAAATTATTGGAAGATCTGGCAGGGGCAGTAAAAACAGCCTCCTTATGCGGCCTCGGCAAATCAGCGCCCAATCCCGTTTTGTCGATGATGAATTACTTCAGAGATGAATATTACACCCATGTTGTGGATAAAAAATGCCCTACTAAACAATGTAAATCATTGTTAACACCGCAAATAGACGCTTTGCTCTGCAAAGGTTGCGGCGTGTGTGTAAAAAAATGTCCTGTAAACGCAATTTCAGGAGTGCGTAAAGAACCATTCGTAATAAATGAACTATTGTGTATAAAATGCGGTGCTTGTATTGATGCCTGCAAACTAAATGCTGTTGTGGGAGGGTAATCCGATGAATGATCAAATTATGTATGTAAACGGAAGAGAAGTTAAAATTGAAAATGAAGAAAATTTGCTGCAGCTGGTCAGAAAAGCAAATATTGAAATGCCCACTTTCTGTTATCACTCAGAACTTAGTGTTTATGGAGCGTGCCGTTTATGTATTGTTGATATAGAAGGGCGTGGGATATGTACGTCATGCACTACAAAACCCGAAAATGGAATGAAAATAAAAACCCACACTAAACAGCTTAGGGATATAAGAAAAATATCAATAGAATTGCTGCTGGCTAATCATGATCAAAGTTGTCAAACCTGTGTTAAAACAGCTTCCTGCAAACTTCAAAAACTTGCCGGTGAGCTTGGTGTGGATAAGGTAAGATTTGACAAAACAGAAAGTATTAAACCATTGGACCTCTCCTCCGAAGCGTTAGTCCGCGATCCGAACAAATGTATATTATGCGGCGATTGTGTAAGAGCCTGTTACGAAATACAGGATGTTGGAGCTATCGATTTCTCCAACAGGGGATCAAGCATAACTGTGTCTCCGGCGTTCGGTAAATCTCTTGCTGAAGTTGAATGTGTCGATTGCGGGCAATGCGCTAGAGTATGTCCGACAGGCGCAATAACCCCTAAACAACATACCGAAGAAGTTTGGAATGCACTTGCAGATTCGAAAAAAATTGTAATAGCTCAAATTGCACCGGCTGTTCGAGTCGCAATAGGTGAACTATTTGGAATAAAACCGGGTAGTTTGATGATAGGTCAGATTGTAACAGCGCTAAAAATGATGGGATTCGATAAAGTATTCGACACCTCATTTGCCGCTGATCTTACAACCATTGAGGAAACAAACGAGTTTATTAATAGACTGAGCAAAGGAGAAAAACTTCCTCTGTTTACATCTTGTTGTCCGGCATGGGTTAAATTTGCTGAACAATATCATCCGGAACTGCTCAATAATTTATCCACATGCAAATCACCCCAACAAATGTTCGGCGCGGTAGTCAAAGAAGTTTTGCCGGAACAGACGGGAATAGATAAAAAAGATTTGGTGGTTGTTTCTATAATGCCCTGTACAGCAAAAAAAGTTGAAGCAAATAAATCCGAGTTTGTAAAAGACGGTATAAAAGAGGTTGATTTCGTAATCACTACTCAGGAATTAGCTTCTATGATTAAAGAATCGGGCATTAATTTTGAAGCTCTGTCACCGGAGTCTTTAGATTTGCCAATGGGATTTAAAACTGGAGCGGGTGTAATTTTCGGAAATAGCGGTGGTGTTTCTGAAGCGGTATTACGTTATGCATACGAGAAAGTTAACGGCACAAAATTAACAAAATATGACTTTTCGGAAGTTAGAGGAAGTGAAAGCATTCGGGAAACTTCTGTAAAGTTAAATGGAACAGAAGTAAAACTAGCGATAGTAAGCGGTCTTAAAAACGCCAATGAATTAATTCGAAAAATAAACAGCGGTGAGGCTTATTACGACATAATTGAAATTATGGCTTGTCCGGGCGGTTGTATTGGAGGCGCTGGTCAGCCGGTTACTTTTGATGAAGGATTAAAATCCGAAAGAACAAAGGGACTTTATGATAACGATAAGATGCTACAACTTCATAAATCCCAGGAAAATCCGTATATTCAAGACCTGTATAAAAATTTGTTTTCTGACCCCGGTAGCAATCACGCCCATGATCTTCTTCATACAAGTTATCAAAATAGAAAACGAATTTTGCACAGTGAATTGAGTATTATGAGTGATAATAATGCTGCTGAAAAAATAGAAGTTAAAGTATGTATTGGCACAAATTGTTTTATAAAAAAATCGCAGTCTTTAATTTCTCAGATATTAAAATTTGTGGAAGAAAAGGAGCTTCAGCATTGTATTGATGTAAACGCGACATTTTGTATGGAAAAATGCGGCGAAGGACCAAATGTTTTAGTTGATGGAATTCATATTAAAGAGTGCACCTTAAATAAAACTGTAGAAGTGATAAATAATAGATTAAGTAAGTTAAAAACAAGACAAGTAGAGATTTAATTATTATGCTGCAAAACAACAAGTATCCAGATTCTCAAATAATATATACTGATACCGCCCGATGCAGAGATTGTTACAAATGTTTAAGATCCTGTCCGGTTAACGCTATTAAATTGTTAGACGGACAGGCCTCTATTGATTCTACAAAATGTATTTTATGCGGAACCTGTTTGAAGGAATGCCCACAGGGAGCAAAAAAATTCAGATTAGATATTGTTAAAGTGAAGAAGCTATTGAAAGAAAATTCATTTGTCGCCGTAAGTATCGCTCCTTCTTTCCCTGCAGTATATACCGAAAGTGAAATCAAAAGAATACCTTCGATGTTAAGATCTCTTGGCTTCTCCAATGTTTCTGAGACTTCCGTCGGCGCCGGGGTAATTGCAGATGGTTCAGCCGAATATTTTTCTAAAAACAGAGCTAATGCCTTTGCAACGGCATGCCCTTCTTTCGTCAATTATATCGAAAAATACGATGGTAAGTCTATTGATAATCTGATACCCTTAAATTCTCCAATGATTGCACACGCTAAATTGCTAAAATCTAAATTTGGAGAGGATATTAAAGTTGTTTTTATTGGTCCTTGCATCGCTAAAAAACATGAAAGTGAACGACAAGAATACAAGGGCATTGTGGATGCCGTCTTAACATTTACGGAATTGAACAATTGGATTTCGGACGAAGGACTAAACTTCAACACTTTGGAAGAAAGTGAGTTTGACGCCTCGCCTTCAGGATATTCCAGATATTTTCCACTTGTCGGCGGACTCGCAAAAACTGCGGAAATTAATTCAGACATTCTTGATAACGAAAATATTATTATTAGCGGAATAGATGAAATTAAGGATTGTCTTAATAGTATTATCAGCAATTCAGACCCCACTTTTGTAGAACCATTGATGTGTAAACACGGGTGTATCAACGGACCCGGCATAACCGGCAATAAATCCAATTTGTTAAAAAGAAAAAATGTAATCGATTACGCTGAAAGCAAATCTCTCGTTGAGTCCGATCAAATGTTACATTGTGATTTTGAAACATCCTTTAATAAAAATTCCGTAATTGAAATACAGCACTATTCCGAAGAACAAATTAGAAATGTATTGGAGAAAACAGGTAAAGTAAATGAAGAGGATCAGTTAAATTGCGGGGCGTGCGGTTATAACTTATGCAGAGATCAGGCGATTGCGGTTTTAAATGATATGGCTGAAGTTGAAATGTGCATCCCTTTTATGAGGAAACTTGCAGAACAAAGATCAGACAAAATAATTGAAACTACACCTAATGGAGTGGTTATAGTAGACGGCAACCTGACTATAATTAAGATGAATCCAGCCTTCAGGCGTTTCTTTATGGCGACAAATTCGGTGATTGGAAAACATATTTCTTATTTAATGGATCCAGAACCTTTTGTAAAATTAAAAGAATCACCTTCTGAAAAATTGGAGTTCACTTTATCTCATAATAACTATAATATCACCTGCCATCATATTCTATATGAACTGCTTGAAGAAAAACAATATGTCGGGATATTTGTTGATATTACCAAGCGGGTTTCTGATTCTGAAAAACTTGACGATCTTAAGTTGAATACTATCAGACAAGCTCAGGAATTAATGGATCATCAAATTGAAGTTGCCCAGCAGCTTGCCAAATTTTTGGGAGAAAGCACCGCCAGAGGAGAAGAATTAGTCGACAATTTATTGAAGCTTACTCAGGACGAACAAATAAATAATTCAGTTCGCCGCAATAAAGGATTATGGAATACTTACATTTCGAAATAAACAGCGTAAACGTATCCAAGTTACCCGGCAAACCATGCGGCGATGTCTCGGTTACAGACAGAAGTAAAGGCATTACAGTGCATATATTAGCCGACGGTTTAGGATCGGGGACTAAAGCTAATATAGCGGCTACAATGTGTTCCTCAAGATTAAAAGAACTAATAATAAGAGGAATGTCATTAAAAAGAGCTTTTTCGAATATAGTTAAGACGATGGAACACGCCAGGATAAACGATTTACCATATTCTGTCTTCAGCGTTGCCAGAATTTTACACGATGGAACAACATCGGTTTTTGGTTACGAAATGCCCGCCCCAATTCTAATTTCAGGAAGAAACGCTTCTGTCGTTAAAAGATCTGTTGAAAATTTTAACGACGCGATTATTGGAGAATCGAATTTTAATTTGCGCAAAGGGGATGCGCTGCTTATGGTAACCGATGGAGTCACTCAATCCGGACTAGGCAAAGGTATTACTAATGGCTGGGAAATTGACGGTGTTGCCGAATATGTTACAAGATTATTGAACGAAGGATATAAAAAACAGGATTTAATTCCTCTCATCATAGAAAAGGCAAAGAATAACTGGAAAAACAAACTTGAAGATGATTGTTCCGTCAGCTTATGTTTTTCGAGGAAAGGAAACGTTGTAAATATTTTTACAGGCGCTCCCAGTGACAGCAAAAATGATTCCGATGTTGTTAACGAGTTTAAACAAATGCATGGATTAAAAATTGTATGCGGTGCAACAACGGCAAAAATTGTTGCCCGCGAATTGGATTGTCATTTGCAGATAAATGAGAATTTTTCAAGCAATATAGCTCCACCAGATTATCACATTGACGGTATTGACCTTGTTACAGAAGGCGCCGTTACATTGAACCAATTATACAATGTTTGGGATATAGACAGCAAATTTCTGGAAAAATTCAGTCCTGTAACTGAATTGTATCACTTGGTAAAAATAGCGGATAAAATTAATTTGTTTGTGGGGCAGTCTTTCAATCCTGCCAGTAAAGACATAAGTTTTGTTCAGACCGGTACTTTAATCCGCTCAAAAATTGTTGAGCTGCTTGTTCAAAAATTCCGTGGGGAAGATAAGCTTGTGGAAATAAATTATTACTGACAATTCCAAAACCATTATTTCGCGCAATTCTATTTTTTTGTAATATATACATATACGAATTTGTTGTAAAACCAGCCTGACATATTTATTTTGCCTCTATAATTTTATTGTAAAATAATTCATTTGGTGATTTTTAAACTATTAATACGATCTTAAATGTAAATTATGTCCTCTGCAATCCGAAAAATAATTCATATAGATATGGATGCGTTTTACGCTTCAGTTGAACAGCGTGATAATCCAGAACTTCGGGGGAAAGCAATTGCGGTAGGAGGTTCTGAAATGCGGGGTGTTGTTACAACCTGCAGTTATGAAGCTCGTAAGTTCGGTGTGCGTTCTGCTATGCCCGGTTTAACTGCAAAAAAAAACTGCCCTAATTTAATATTTGTTAAACCACGCTTCGATGTCTATCGCGAAGTATCCAAACAGATTATGAATATATTTTTTGAATTTACCGAACTTGTTGAACCGCTGTCGCTCGATGAAGCATACCTTGACGTTACAACCAATAAAAAAGGAATAAACTCGGCAACTATTATAGCGAGAGAAATTAAAAATCGTATACGTTCTGAATTAAAATTAACCGCATCGGCGGGAGTATCGGTAAATAAATTTCTTGCTAAAGTTGCTTCGGATATGGATAAACCCGATGGATTATATGTTATTCCGCCTGAAAAGGCCGAGGCGTTTATTGAAGGATTAGACGTAAAGAAAGTTCCCGGTATTGGAAAAGTTACCTCCGCGAAAATGAATGAATTTGGTATAAAAAGTTGTGCCGACTTAAAGAAATTCGAAAAAATAGATCTTGTTAAAAAGTTCGGTAAAAGTGGAAATTATTATTACAATATTGTTCACGGAGAATATGATAGTCCAGTGCGTCCGCACAGAATAAGAAAATCAATAAGCGCGGAAAGAACTTTTGATAAAGATATCTCAAATCCCGAGTTGATGATTGCTAAGCTGGAGAGCATCACAAAAAATGTAGTCGACTATATTTCCAAAAGAAAAATTAAAGGCAAAACCGTAACACTAAAAATAAAATACTTCGATTTTGTAAACCGGACAAGAAGTAAAACTGTTGGAAGTTATATAGACAGCTACGAGGAAATTTTTTCGGTTGTTAAAGAACTGCTTTATAATCCCGCATTGCCGGAAAAAGCGGTAAGGCTGCTGGGGGTAGGGTTATCAAATTTAAACATAAACGAAACACAAACCCAGGAAACCCAGTTTACTCTAGGTTTCTAATTTTGATGTAAAATATCGTTAAATAAATTTATTTCATAACCGCAATTAATCAACATTGTTTTGTTTTCTTCGATCGATTTTTTGATCGCTTGAATTGAAATAACTTTAGCAATACCATATTTGGTGTTTTCTAGTTCGTTTATATACAGATCCCCGTCGTATTTGGCATCAAGCCTATAACGATTATTATTCATAAGCGGTTTAGGAGCTAGAATGCTTATTTTTTCCGCGGGCATGGAAGAAACAATTCCAACAAGTTCAAAGTTTGGAACCCCGTCTCGTATTGCAAGAACGGGCCCGCCGCTGGAACCTCTGTTGACGCTAATATCAGTTATAAAATAATTTTCGTCGTCTTCGGGCAAACTTACTAATCCTTGTGTTATCATTTTAAAATGCATGGGATAACCGAACACATAAACAAAATCTCCCCATTCCAACTCCCTGGAATCACCCGCTTTATAATTAAATAGTGAAAAATCCCGCGGGTAAGTATTTTTTATACTTCCGCCTACAAATGCAATATCCTTTGCTTTATCGAGCATAACAATTTCCAGACTGCTCAATCCAACTAGCGCAACATATACTGATTGGGATTGTTTGATCGAAATACTCTCAATTATGTTTGTTAATTGACCTCTTTCGTTTGAGTAATAAGAAATAAGTGTATCTGTGAAGCTTACAATATGGGCGTTAGTTAAAAAAAGAATTTTCTGAGCATTTAACCCTACAATAGTTCCTGTGCCCGATGCGGATTTACTTGAAGTTGTTTTACTATAAGCTTTTGAAAGCAGAGCCCTGTTCTGTAAGCTGTCTAAAGAAATGTTTTGTTTCCAGTAAAATTGATATTGATTATAAAAAGCGAGACTATTTATAAGTTTTACCGATTTTGTAATTTCACTCAGGTACTTCGCCGATTCGTTATAAGGATATTTAGCATCATATTTTCCATCCAGATATACACCGGGTATAAAAACAGCTTCGCCGGAGCATGAAATTATAACGAGGAAGAAAGCCGCTGTAAAAATAAATTTTGATATTTTTAACAAGAGTTTCATAAGAACGTCTACGGATCGTTTATTTCAAGAAACAAAATACATATATTCGATGTGTGAATAAATATAAAACGTATTACCATTTGGTTTAAATTATGAAATCAGTTGAACTCCTTCCACAGAACTCACCAACAATAATTATAACCGATTCCGGACTTGGTGGGCTTTCTGTTCTGGCATTACTGGAAAATAAAATAAGGGTTTGTAATTTATTTAATTCCCCAAAACTTATTTTCTTTAACGCTTACGGAGGAAATAATTACGGTTACAATCAGATTAAAGATTTTAATAAGAAGCTGCGGCAGTTCGATTACGCGCTTACAGGAATGATAAATAAGTTCAATCCAAATCTTATAATGATTGCCTGCAATACTTTGTCTGTTATTTATCCATTAACGGAAACTTATAAAAAAAGTGATATTTCTATTCTTGGAATAGTTGAATTCGGTTTGGAATTATTTTATAACAAATTGAGTGAAAATGAAAATTCTATAATTATTCTCTACGGCACTCCAACTACAATTAGCTCTGATGTTTATAGACAAAAACTGATTGAAAAAGGCATAAGTGAAAATAGAATTATTAATCAGCCTTGTTATAATCTGGAATCTGAAATTCAGAAAAATCCAGCGGGAGAAAATGTTACTCGTTTAATAAAACATTTTACAAACGAAGCTGTATCTGACGTGTTGCCTGAACAAATCCAGGGCACCAAATATTTTGCGGCTTTATGCTGCACTCATTACGGGTACAGTATAAATGCCTTTGAGAAAGTATTATCCGAAAAATTTAACAAATACGAAGTACTAAATCCTAATAAATTGATGAGCGATAGCGTTGAGTTAATGAGTAATTCTCCGGCACAACATATTTCAAATGAAGTGTCGGTTGTATCCAGAGTAGAAATTCCAATTGAACAAATCCAATCTATAGGAGAATTATTAAAACCGGCATCGTTAAAAACATATGAAGCATTACTGAACTATCAATTTATTCCCGATCTTTTCGAGTTAATTTCGGAATAAATAGTTTTTCAAATTTAATGAGTAAGCATCACATATTGGCTTAATCTTTATAAAACTAAAAATCTTTCAGTTCGTCTAAAAATTTGAGTTCTTGATTAGTAAACAAATAAGCGTTATTATTTTGGTCGAAATATGGGTAGGTTGAAAATAAAGTCATTAAAATACGCGAAAAAAGTCTTGCTAAAAAATTCGGAAGCTATAATCTGGATTTTTGGATTAAGTTATCTCGCTTTAATTAATCCTTACAGCCCGAAACAACTGACGGTTTGTCCTTTAGATTTGGCCGGATTTGAACATTGTCCTGGCTGCGGCTTAGGCAGATCGATTTCTTTTATTTTCCATGGCGATGTTACAAATTCCATAGCATCTCATCCGTTAGGAATTTTAGCATTGGTTCTTCTTTCGTATAGAATAGTAACACTTATAATCAAAAATTATAAAGCATCGAAAACACTCCCGGAGGTTAATTATGGCTAATATTTTACAGCTGTTACCCGAAATAATTGGTGAGGAACAGGCATTTATCTCAATGTTAATTAAAAACATGACCGATGAAGAAGCACAACAATTTGCCAATGTTTACAGGGTTCGCAGAAAAGATCCACAAACAATTTTATTATTAACATTAGTCGGATTTTTAGGAATAGCCGGCATTCAAAGATTTATAGTGGATCAAATCGGTCTTGGTATTTTATACCTTTTAACAGCCGGAATCTGCTTTATTGGAACAATTGTAGATCTTATTAATTATAAAAGCATCGCTTTTGAGTACAATCAAAAACAGGCGCAACAGATAGCCGCAATTGTACGTTCCTCTTAAGTTGTTATTTTAATGTTATTAGTGTTCCCCGGTCAGCCGGGGGCGCTAATTCCAAATATCAACTCAAATCATTAACTTATCACATCATTTTATAATCGGTTCTTATTAATGAAAGCAAGATTATTACTTTGTTTTGTATTTTTAATAACGGCAAATCTTTTAGGGCAGAAAACCGTAAATATAACATTCAAAGTTTCCACACCCGTAATTTCCGATACCTCAACAATATATATCGCAGGGAATAAAAAAGCGCTCGGCTCCTGGAATCCGGCCGCAGTTTTCCTTGAAAAAATGAACGAATCGGAATGGAGCAAACAGATCCAATTTGAAAAGGGAGATATACTCGAATTCAAATTTACAAAGGGAAGCTGGGAAACAGAAGCTGTAGATTCAGGAGGGAACACACCTCAAAATTATGTAATAACGGTTTCCGAAGATACAACATTAAGCTTTAAAATTGACAAGTGGAAAGATGAATTTGGAAGTAAAATTATCGTTAAAGGACAGATTACA
>PGYT01000045.1 GCA_002839805.1 Ignavibacteriae bacterium HGW-Ignavibacteriae-2 | reverse complement strand
GATCAATGGAGTGTATCGTTAACTCCAATATTCCATAACACTATGGGCGGCAACGAAGGGTTTGGAGACATATGGGCTAGTGATATACCGTTGATATTCCCAAAAACTAAATCATTCGATTGGACACAATTTTATGTTGATGTTAGGGTAGTAGAAGGAGCAAAATCAATTGATGTACGTTTACATCCATTGGGAAGATTCCAGGGCACGGTTTATATGGATGCGTTGGAAATTAAAAAAATAAGTGATGTTACTGAAGTGGAAAATCAATGGCTTCCTGTATCATTTAATTTATTCCAAAATTATCCTAATCCTTTTAATCCTTCCACAATTATTAGCTACGCAATTCCACAATCAACAAATGTTCATGTAGCTATTTATGATATGCTTGGCAGGGAAATTAAGACCCTTGTTAATAATGATCAAAATGCCGGTGTATATAGCATTACATGGAATGGTGAGAATAATTACGGAAATAAAGTCTCCAGCGGTACATACATATATAGAATTAATGCCGGAGAATTTGTTCAAGCAAGAAAGATGTTGTTGATTAAATAAACAATTTATCCGGAGTACCATATAGGTACTCCGGATTTTCTAAAAAATATAGTTGCAAATAAAATGAAATTCTATCATAAAAAAGGTGAATGTAATGTTCACTTCTAAAAAAATAATAAATACTTTTACTTTACTTGGTGTACTAGTTTGCATTTCGTTCAGTAATGTATTTGCCGGTACAACCGGAAAAATTGCAGGTTTTGTAATTGATAAATCCACCAATGAACCATTGATAGGCGCAAATATTTTAATTGAAGGAACAACAATGGGGGCCTCCACGGATATTGATGGAAATTATTATATCATAAATATTCCGCCCGGTGTTTATAACTTACGCGCGTCTATGATTGGTTACTCGCAAGTTGTTGTTAACAATGTCAAAGTATCTGTCGACCAAACTACAAGAATTGATTATGTACTTGGTTCACAATCGATAGAAATGCAGGACATTGTTGTAACTGCTGAAAGATCAATTGTTCGTAAAGACTTAACTTCAACTGAATCTAAAGTAAGTGGTGATCAGATTGCACTTCTCCCTCTTGAGGATGTGTCATCAGTAATTAATTTACAAGCCGGAGTAGTTGACGGCCACTTTAGAGGTGGCAGAAGCAACGAAGTAAAATATCTTATCGATGGTATTTCCGTTAATGACGCTTATTCAGGTAGTTCGTCTCTAGAAGTTGAAATTAACAGTATCCAGGAATTGCAGGTGTTAACCGGAACATTTAATGCCGAGTATGGCGAGGCCTTATCGGGTGTTGTTAATCAGGTAACAAAAATTGCGAATGATAATTTGTCGGGCGATATTTCGTTTTACGGCAGTGATTTTATAAGCGGAAACAAAAAACTTTTTGAAAATATTGATGATATTTCACCTTTGGATAATAAGAATATTCAGGGGAGTTTAAGCGGTCCGGTTCCCGGATTGGAAAAATATCTTAAATTCTTCTTTTCAGGCAGATATGCTTATAACGATGGATACCTTTACGGAAAAAGAATGTTTAACCCTTCAGATTCATCCAACTTTTCTGCCAACAACCCAGAGGATTGGTACGTTGGAGCAACAGGAGACAATAAATATGTGCCCATGAACTATAACGAACGTTATACCTTGCACGGAAAAATGTCTTTGAACGTCGGAGGTGGAAAAGGTATTGTATTAAGTGGAATGCATCAGAATGAAGAATACAAAGATTATAACCATTCATATAAACTGAACCCCGATGGTGATTACACAAAATATCAAACGAGCAATTTGGGAACAATTAGCTATACTTATGTTTTTAGTAACGCTGCTTTCATGGATTTTTCAGGCTCAGCATTCAGTACCGAGTTTAAACAATATGTTTATGAAAATCCATTGGACAGCAGATACGTTAGTACAGATAGGAAAAAAGATGTAAGCGGCAACGCTTTTCTTACAGGCGGAACAGAAAACTGGAATTTTAATCATAAAACCACAACTTATACAGCAAAAACAGATTTAACATATCAGTTAAACAACATACATCAGATTAAGACAGGAATTGAATACCAACATCATAACTTAGACTACAACGACTTTCAAATATTAGTTGATGCATCAACCAATTATAAACCGGCGTTACCAATAAAAGGGGCTTTTAATTACAATATTTACAATGCTAATCCTTATCAATTTGCATACTACATTCAGGATAAAATTGAGCTTGATTACTTAATTGTAAATGTTGGTTTGCGCTTCGATTATTTTGAACCGGACGGTAAATATTTGAAAGATCCTGATAACGTCCATCTCCTTGATAATTTAGAGCCGCCGTTTCCTGATTCTTTAATGAATAAGGCATCGGCAAAATATCAGGTTAGTCCGAGAATTGGCATATCGTACCCAATAACTGATAATGGAGCAATTCATATTTCTTACGGGCATTTTTTCCAGGTTCCGCCATTCGAGTATCTATATAAAAATCCCAATTTTAGAATTCCTTTAACAGGTGACTTTCCTGAAAACATCGGAAACACTATTGGCAATGCTGATTTGGAACCACAGCAAACAATTATGTATGAAATAGGGTTACAACAAGCATTAACAGAGGAATTTGGTGTAACACTTACTGGATATTATAAAGATATCCGTAACCTGCTGGGCACTGAAATATATATTAAAAATGAATTTAAAAAGTTCAGCAAACTCATTAATAGGGATTATGGTTCTGTTAAGGGAGTTACTGTTTCATTCGAAAAAAGATTTACTGGTGGATTTGGTGCAAATTTAGATTACACTTACCAGATCGCTAAAGGTAACGCTTCAGATCCAAATGATACTTATAACAAAGCTCAATCTAATCCTCCAATTGAAGCCAATAAACAATTAGTACCATTGAATTGGGATAGAAGACATTCTTTGAATTTCACTTTAACTTATGGATCGGTAGATGATTTTATAGCTAGTTTTATAGGCAGACTCGGGTCGGGATTACCCTACACGCCATCTATCCAGAACCAGCGTACCGGTCTTGAAAATAGTGACAACCGTCCGGCATTGTTTAATGTTGATTTATTTGTCACAAAATATATTCTATTGTTCGGAACCAAAGTTTCTGTCTTCGCGAAAATTTATAATGTTTTTGATATTAAAAATGAGCAAGAAGTTTTCGGAGATACTGGAAGAGCAGGTTATACTTTAGAACTAACAAGAGATCAGCAAAGACCACGCGGTGTTAATACAATTGAGGAATATTACAGGCGCCCGGATTATTATTCTGCTCCCCGACAAATTCAAATTGGCGCAGCTTTTTCATTTTAATATTCTGAAAACTTAGGAGGAGTAAGGTGTTAGGCAATAAAAGTTTTTTAAGCGGTAAATGGAAGTATGTTGTCACCTTTATATTATTGTTTACAACAATAATATCCGCACAACGTTTAGTGGACAAAAACAAAGGTAACCATAACAATACTAAAAAAGGGTATATGGACGGCAACCTTGTTGGGACAGTTTACTATAACTTTGGTGAAATAGCTGATTGGGAAAATGAACCAAGCAGAAGCGGAGTATGGCCAAAAGGAACTAATCATACTTACATAGATGGAGTTGCCATAATAGTTCAAGCCGAAGCTAAGGATAATGCTGGAAACACTATTCATCCACTCGAATCGAATTATTATGAATTCACAAGGTACGATGCATCAACAGGAGTTACATATGGGTGGTGGGCACTTCCAGGTTATACGGCACCTTATGCTTCAACTCCAGCGAGAAGTGATCAGCCGAATACATGGCCATTTTCGTGGCCTGACCGCGGCTCAGATTGGGATGGAACATGGAACGGTTTTTTTGGAAGAGGTATTCAGAACGCGGATGTTGAGACTTTCTTTGTCTTCGATGATCACGAGGATAGAGAATACATTTTAAAAAATGATTTCCGTCCCGATAAAAACGACCCTGACCGTGGCGGACTTGGTATGCAGGTTAGAGCCCGCGGTTTTCAATGGTCTCAGGTACTTGCAGAAGATGTGATATTCTGGTACTACGAAATTACGAATATGGGCACTTACGATTATAGTAAAACCCTTTTTGCTCAATATGTCGATTGGGGAATAGGGGGACATGATAATTCTTCGAACAATGCTGGCGACTATAACGAATTATTGGATATGTCTTATGCATGGTCGACTGTAAATTTTGGAAGTCCTGGAAAGTGGAGCCCCGTAGGTATGGCAGGTTACGCTTTCCTTGAAAGTCCCGGAATTCCCGATGATAGACGAGATAACGATTCCGATGGATTATATGATGAAAAAAGGGATAACTCTGCGAAAACTTTTATAACCAATCCAAATCAGGATCCTTTTCTTTTAAACGCTTTCCAGGATACGGTTAAATTTAGAGAGTTTTACGGTTATTCCTGGTTGCCGCATTGGGATGCCGATGAAAATGCGAATTGGCGCTCATACGTAGATGTTAATTTGAACGGGAAATATGACATTGGCGAAATATTAAACGATGATGTTGGCGCGGATGGATTAGGACCTTTTGATGAAGGTTATTCGGGTCCCGACTCCGACGGCAGTGAAGGCAATGGGAAACCTGATCAGGGGGAACCCAATTTTGGGATACTTGATAAGGACGAATCGGATCAGCTCGGGTTAACAGGTTTTGCAATTTATCCCGTGCATAAGTATGAATTGAACAGGGACGAAGAGAACTGGAAAGTTCTTACTGGTTTACCCACACCTCATGGTCAATCTCTTGTTGGGGTAAATTTGGCAAATTACTTTTCGTGCTCACTTTTTAGTATGAATGGTAGAGACACATATTCTACAGATACAGGTGTGCTTCAGGAATCCGGAGAAACAGAAAGGTTTTCGATGGCGTTGATTTTCGGAATTAACAAAGATGATCTTTTCAGAAGGAAAAAAACTGTGCAGCAGATTTATAATGCAAGTTACAGATTTGCCAAACCTCCTGAAAAACCAATTCTTACTGCAATCCCGGGCGATGGGAAAGTTACATTATTCTGGGATGATAGGGCTGAAAAAACTTATGACGCTTTCTATCAGAAATATAATTTTGAAGGTTATCGAATTTATAGATCCACAGAATCTAATTTTCTTGAAAATAAAACAATTACAGACGCGTTTGGTAAAGCTACTTACAGAAGTCCGATCGCCCAATTCGATAAAGTTGACGGAGTAAAAGGATTACATCCAATTGATGTAAACGGCGCACTTTTTTATTTAGGAAACGATTCCGGGCTTAAACATTCATTTATTGATTCAACCGTACAAAACGGACAAACATATTATTACGCTGTATCAGCTTACGATCAGGGATTTACATCCACATCAATTTCTGGTGTTTTCCAGGGAATTCCTCCTTCGGAAACTACAACAATATTAAAAACCGATATTAATGGAAACATAACAACCGATATAAATACTGCGGTAATCACACCCCGTGCTCCGGCGGCAGGATATATAGCTCCGGAAATAAAAAACTTTACTGCAAGCGGACCGGGAACTGGAGCGATACAGCTTGAGGTTCTGCAACCCGATTCTATAAAAGATTTTCATACATATCGTGTTGAGTTCAGAGACAACAAAAAATTTCACAATGATTCTCATCCCGAATTTGCTCTTATCGACTACACCAACGAAAAAACACTTATTAACTTTAAAAAGTTTGAAGGCAATAGTGAACAAACTATGGTTTATAACGGTTTCACCATTGGACTAACTAATGACACGGCTGTTGTAGTTGATTTTGACAAATCAAGGTGGAGTAAAGGGAACAGCAATTATATAGTACAGGTTGGTTTCGATTCGAGATACGCGGCCGCTTATTCATCAAAAAGAATAGACTATCCGGCGGATTTCGAAATTGAATTAATGGATGCGGGACAAGGGGATTTATCTTTTCCGGCAACTTCCTTCAGTAAACCGATTCAATCCAATGTAAGAATTAGAAACCTGACAGAGGGGACTGATAATATCCAGTTTATTTTTAGAGATACAAACCTTGACGCGATGTTTAATGATAACGATGCAATATTTCTTGCGTTCGGTGATTCATTAGGGAAAAGAGCTAATAGTTTTTCTGATTTAAAAGTCGGGTGGTCGGTTACATTTATTAGAGATACAACCATTGCGGAGAGCAATCAAAGACCTCCTCAAATTGGAGACATATTTAAAATTGTAACAAAAAAACCATATCGTTCAGGTGAATATTTCGAATTTATGACTACCAGTCAAAAATTCGACAAAACTAAAGCTAATAAAGATTTAGATAAAATAAGTGTTGTGCCAAATCCATACGTTGGCGCAGCTTCATGGGAAGCTTTTTCAACTGAAGTTGGAAGAGGCGAAAGACGAATTTCATTTATTAATTTACCCAATTTATGTTCAATTCGTATTTATACTATTAACGGTAAATTGGTGGATGTTATCAAACATGATAGTTCGGTTGATAATGGTCAGGAGTTTTGGAATTTAACTTCGAATGACGGAATGGACATTGCATTTGGAGTTTATATCTACCATGTAGACGCTCCCGGGGTAGGGGAAAAAATAGGTCGCTTTGCGATTATTAAATAAACTAATTAGCAATTTAAAGTTACTGCGAGGAAAAAATGCAACTTAACAAGCTCGCAAAGTTTGCAAAATATATTCTTATTGGAATGTTTCTTCTTTCAAATGTTCATGCTCAAAAAGTTTCGAAAACCGGAACAACTGCAGCAAACTTTTTGCAAATTCCTGTCGGAGCCGCTGCAACAGGTTTAGGCGGCGCATTCGTCAGTTTGGCAAATGACGCCTCAGCTTTATACTGGAATGTAAGCGGAATTGCAAATATGGAAAAATTTGAAGCACAGCTCGTACATACCGAGTGGATTGCAGAAACAAGTTTCGATTATGCAGGCGCAATATTGCCGCTTGGAGAATTTGGTACGCTCGGTTTAAGTTTCACTTCATTAAAAATGGATGATATGAAAGTCACAACCATAGAGCTTCCAGACGGCACAGGAGAATATTTCAGCGCTTCGGATATAGCTTTCGGCGTTTCATATGCCCGCATGCTCACAGATCGTTTTTCAATCGGTTTTACAGTTAAATATATACAGCAATCAATTTGGCATATGAATGCCTCCGCGTTTGCAGTTGATGCTGGAACAAAATTTAGAACCGATTTATTAGGCGGCATGACAATAGGTGCGACAATAACAAACTTTGGTACTTCATTAAAGCTATCGGGCAGGGATACAAGATATTTTATTAGAGTTGATGATACAAAACAAGGCTCCAATGATAGAATACCTACAGAAATTGAGATGGATGAATGGGACTTACCTCTAGTATTCCAGATAGGTGTCTCTACTGATGTACTGCAACTTGAAAATTATAAACTTGTATTGGCTGTTGACGCTATTCATCCAAATAATGATTATCAAAGCATGAATGCCGGTGCGGAATTTGCGTTCAACGATTATTTATTTATACGAGGCGGGTATCAATCTTTATTGCTTGCAGACTCTGAAGGGGGACTTTCTTTTGGTATGGGTGTAAATTCTAAGATGTTGTTCAGCGATACAATTGTGAAATTTGATTACGCCTACAGGGATTTTGGCAGATTGGAAAACACACATACATTTTCATTAAGTATAAAATATTAATCATGTGTTACAAATGATAAAAAAATATCTCCATTTCAATTTAGTATTAATACTGTTGGCTTTCTGTTTAGCGACAACTAACATCGCGCAAACTGCGCCATCCAGTCTTATAGATAATGGAAATAGTACCGTTTTAGCAACTGTTGGCGATATAGAAATAACGGAAGATGAATTCATTTCAGGTTATGAATATGGTCCATCTTTTTATAAACGAAGTGCTGAATCTAAACGAAAATACATTCAATATCTAATTAATGAAAAACTGCTTGCTCTAAAAGGCTATGATGAAAAAATTGATACTACTGAACAAGTGGATGAGATGTATAAAGAAATTATTAATGATTTAGCAACTGAAGAATTGTTTAAAGAAGATATTCTAAAACCTATTCAGGCTACAGATTCAGAATTGGACAGCGTTGTAACACAAAAACAAATTGAAATTGAAATGCGATGGCTTTACGCTGAAGAATTTAAGGAAATTCATAACTACTTAAATTTATTGCAAAACAATATTTCGTTCGATTCATTATATGCGAAACAATTTTCTGATAGTGTTTCAGTTGATATGCGCAGTCTTAAAACAACCCGATATCTTTTAGGCCAAAAAAATCCAGTGCTGGCCAAATTAATAGATACTCTCAGAATTGGAACATATTCCTCTCCTATATATTCCGATGAAGGATGGTACATAATAAAACTTAACAATGTATGGAATGCCATTTTAACTAATGAAACTGAATTGCATAAACTTAAGTATGAGTCTAGGCAGGCGATAGTTAAAAACAAAATGGATAAAGCCTCAGACTTATATGTCCATAATTTATTAACTGCTGCCGATCCTACAATTAAAAGGGAATCGTTTACAATTGTTCGCTCGTTTATTGGCCAATATGCTCTTTCAAAGGAGACATTTTTGGAATGGGATTTAGACAGAAAGATGGATAGTGTTTTAGCAAAAAATACTAATGAGGATATTGGCAATAAATCACTTGTTATATATTCAGGTGGGGAACTTAGTATTGATAAATATTTACGTTGGTATAGAAACAGGATTCAATATCTAAAATTTAACAAATCGAGTCTCGCTTCGTTTTCAATTTCAATTGAACAATCTATTTGGCAAATGGTAAGGGATGAACTTCTAACAAATTTAGCCCTTCAAAGAGGAATGTTCTCGAAACCGGAGGTACTAAAACAATCCCGCTGGTGGAAAGATAAAATTGTTTTTAGCGCGGTTATGAACCAAATAAAAAGTTCGATTGATTTGAATGCAGAGGAAATGAATCTGAACGATGGAAATAATTCACAAAGCGAAATTGATCGAATAAATCAGGAAACAACAAAAAGAATATTTAGAGAACTACAGCATTTAAAAAAGAAATATAAAGTTGAACTAAAAGAAAAATTATTACAAGAAGTTCAGGTCACGTCGGAAAATGATCCTAAAGCAATAGATTTATATACTGTAAAAAAAGGGGGGTTAATCCCTAGAACACCTTTCCCTATCATCGATAACTTCTGGCAATATTGGGAATAATAATGAAAAGAAGTTATTATTACAAAAATATAATTCTTTTGATAATACTTGCCGTGATTTTAATTGCCTTAAATTCCTGTGGAAATAAAAATGAGAGAAAGGGTGATTCATTAATCTACTGGTCATCAAATAACACTCAGGAAATTGAATTCGCAAATTACATTACTGAAGGATGGAATAAAAATAATCCTCAACAAAAAGTTACATTCCAGCCTGTTCCCGAAGGACAATCGAGCGAAGAAATTATTTTGGCGGCGGTTGTTGGAAATACTACTCCGGATATTTATTCCAACATGTGGCAGGGTGATGTAGAGGCATACGCCGAAAGCGGCGTTCTGGTGGCTCTTGATACCCTGGCTGGTTTTTTAGATTTTATTAGTACACGATGCGATTCATCTGTAATAACCGAAATAACTTCCGAAGACGGACATATCTATCAAATCCCCTGGAAAATAAATCCCATTATGCTGATGTATAATATTAATTCGTTAAAAGATATTGGAGTAAATAAAGTCCCGTCTAATTACGGCGAATTTTTTAGCGCCTCAGCAAAATATCAGAAAGATACAGATGGAGACGGATATATTGACAGATGGTTCGGTTACTCAGAAGTTTTGGTTACATGGTGGCAAAGGTTTTTTGATTTTTATCCTTTATATCTCGCGGCTTCAAACGGAGCCAATCTCGTAAAGAATAACAAGGCGGTTTTTAATAACGAATACGCGGTTCAGGTTTTTAAATTTTTGAGAGAAATGTACGAAAAAAAATATTTCCCCATGGAAAGACTTTCTGCAAGACAAGATCCTTTTTTAACGGAAGTAATTTCCACAAGATTTACGGGACCGTGGGAAATAATACACGCGGAAAAATATAAACCGAAAGGTCTTGAGTACAGTTTTGCCCCAATGCCGGTTCCAAATAATCATGTCGGACCGGTTTATACTTATGGTGATCCAAAAAATATAGTGATTTTTAACACATGCCCCAATCCACAATCCGCATGGGAATTTATAAAGTACATGATTGAAGAAAAAAATGATTTGAAATTGCTGGAAATGACCATGCAGCTCCCAAGAAGAAAACATATTGAAATAAATCCGATTTTTCAGGAGTTCTTTAAGAGTAATCCTAAAATGAAAATTTTTGCCGAACAGGGAAATTATGTAAGAGGCACCGATACCGCACCTGTACTTAAAGAAGTTTTCGATTTGATTTCTCAGGAATATGAAGCCTGTGTAATTTATGGAATAAAAACTCCAGAGGAAGCAGTTGCGGCGGCGGCAGAAGCGGTAGACCTTTTATTTATTGATAAAGCAAAATAATAATGTTAAAAAAACAATTGACACCTTATTTATTAGTTTCGCCATATCTGCTGCATTTGGCTGTATTTGTTGCATTTCCCGTGGTTTTTTCTATTGTTTTAACTTTTCATAAGTGGAATATAATATCCCCAATGGAATATGTGGGTTTAACTAATTATGTAAGGTTATTTAAGGATGCTACATTTCTGAAGTCATTAATAAATACTTGCATATTTTTAGCGATACATATTCCATTGCAAATTATAGTGGCGCTTTTTCTTGCTGAAGTATTAAATCAAAAAATTAAATTCCGAGGGTTTTTCAGAGCGGCTTTTTTCCTTCCAGTAATTGTTTCGGGAGTTGTTGTAACAATTCTTTGGCAACAATTGTTTGGTTATGATTCGGGAATGTTTAACAGATTGCTTGTAACAATTGGTTTGGATAAAATCGGTTGGTTAACCGATCCTAATGTTGCCATGACATCAATAGCGTTAATGGCAACATGGAAAAATGTGGGTTTGTATATTGTCCTTTTTTTGGTCGGTTTGCAGACAGTGCCTGCGCATTATTACGAAGCAGCAGAATTAGAAGGGGCAACTCATACACAAAAGTTTTTCAAAATTACACTGCCTATGATAAATCCAACAATATTTATGGTTGTAATTTTGTCTACAATTGGTGGCTTTTCACTCTTTATTGAACCGTATATTATGACAGGCGGCGGACCATTAAATAGTACAATATCCGCCGTGCTTTATATTTATAAACAAGGTTTCTTTTATTATCATATGGGATACTCCGCTACTTTGGGCTTTTTCTTCGCCATGATTATTCTTCTTGTTGTAATGATTCAAAAACGATTTGTTGAAAAGGATAAATAGAAAATGAAAAAAGTAATTTTTTATTTATTGTTGATTACGGGCGCGTTAATATTTATTTATCCCTTCGTCTGGATGATAAGCGCTTCATTGGCGCCAGAGAATGAAATTAGTAATCTTACACTTTTCCCATCCACTTTTACTATTGATAGCTACAAACTTATGATAGATAAAATCCCTATCGGGCAATCATTAATAAACAGCCTTATAGTTTCATCATCTGTTACTCTGGGTGTGCTTATATTCGGGTCAATGGTTGGGTATGCTTTGTCAAGAATGGAATTTCGCGGCAGAGATTTAATATTTTATATAATCATTTTTACGATGACACTGCCTTTCCAAATAACTTTAATTCCTCAATATATAATTATAGTTCAATTTGGTTGGGTGGATTCTTTTCTTGCCTTGATTGTTCCATACCTGATGAACGCATTGAGTATTATTATGTTTCGACAATATTTTAAAAGTATTCCTCAGGATTTAATTGACGCCGCCAGAATTGATGGCTGCGGAGAATTAAGAATAATATTTAGAATATTATGGCCCAACTCCGTGCCCGCACTTATAACGATAGGAATAATAACATTTATGGCATCTTGGAACGAAGTCCTTTGGCCACTAATTGTTATCCGGGACGAAAGTTTGATGACTATGCCGCAATTAGTTACTCTATTTGCGGTCGGCGGTAGAGCCGAATCTCAATTAGGTGTTAAATTAGCGGCTGCTGTTATGCTCGCTTTGCCTATAATAATAGCTTATTTGTTTTTTCAAAAATATTTCATTCAGAGTATGGCTTCTTCGGGAATTAAAGAGTAAAAAATATCAGGGGTAATATGTCTGTTAAAAGATTAAAAGAAAATTTTAGTGCTGACTCTACAAGGGTTATTCTTCAGACCTTTGCATTGAATGATGATAGAGCACTTAGAGTGATAAACCGTGTCTTGGCGTTATCGGATAAAAATATTACAGAAACGCTCGAAAAAATATTTTTAGAATTTAAGGATAGACACAGAAATATTCAGGAAAAGTTCCTTGAAAAATATAACAGTTATTCCCATTTAATAGATAAGAATGAAACGTTAGCTGAGGAAAAAAAACTATTGATTGGGGCATATCTTTCGAAAGAATACTCGATTGAAGCGGCTGCATTATTTAATCCGTCTATCGTCCCACATCCGGATCAAAGTGGAATTGAAGAAGGGGAGTTGAAGTTCATTATGAGTTTAAGAGCCACAGGAGAAGGGCATATCTCATCAGTTGAATTTAGAGAAGGAATAATAAGTAAATCAAATGAAATAAATATGATTCCTGCAACAAAGTATGTATCAGCAGGAAAAAGAATTGATAAAAAATTCAGTAAAGATCTGTTGTTAAAAAAGTGCATAAATCAAAATTGTTTAGCGGAGAACGTTTTAGACAATTTTAAAGAGGAATTTAAAATTAAAGAATATGACGAATATTTAGAAGATAATTCAAAAATAGTTTTACGAGACGTAAAAACAACAAAATGTATTGAATTTCTTGATGATTATATCGACTCGAATTACGAAGTTATTTTTGGTAACGATTTACCGATTTCGGAACGTGTTCTTTTTCCTTCATCCAAATATGAAAGTATGGGCATGGAAGATGTGAGATTCGTAAAGTTCGTGCATGAAGATCAATCAATAAAATATTATGGCACTTACACAGCTTACAATGGAAAAACATTCAGAACACAATTAATTGAGACCAATGATTTTAACCGTTTTCAAGTTGGCACAATGACTGGCGAAGCTGTATATGATAAAGGCTTGGCTTTATTTCCAAGAAAAATCAATGGTAAATATTTTATGATGAGCCGTCAAGATGGAGAAAATATTTATTTGATGAGTAGTAACGATTTATATCATTGGGATGAGTATATAAAAATTATGGAGCCAAAAGAAAGCTGGGAATTTATTCAATTAGGGAATTGCGGTTCTCCAATTGAAACAGAAAAAGGCTGGCTTGTTATTACACACGCAGTTGGTCCATTAAGGAAATATGTTATCAGCGCAATTCTTCTTGATCTAGAAAATCCTTCAAATATTATTGGGCGCCTTAAAACACCTTTACTGTCCCCGGAAGAAAATGAACGCGAAGGCTATGTTCCGAACGTTGTTTATTCCTGTGGATCTTTGATACATAATAAAGAATTAATTATTCCATATGCAAAATCGGATGCTGCATCTGGATTTGCAAAAATTGATTTAAATGTATTATTAAATAAACTAATTAAAGTCTAAATCATTTTACGAAGTATTATAAAAACGGGAAAGTTATGGAACTAAAAAGATATAATGGTAACCCCATAATAAAATCATCGGATGTTGCTTTTAGAGTCAACAGTATTTTTAATCCTGGTGCGGTTAAGTATAATGGTAAATATTTATTATTATGCCGTGTGGAAATGCCATCAGGAAGATCATCGTTTGTTGTTGCGGAAAGTGTTGATGGTATATCGTTTAATTTACATTCTAAACCTGCGTTAACACCTGAGGACCATAATCAATTTTATAAGTATGTTGAATGGGGAATTGAAGACGTTAGGATTACCCCATTTGAAGATAAATTCTTTCTGACTTATACAGGATACTCCAAATATAATCCGCTGGTTATACTTGCCGAAACAAAGGATTTTATAAATTATAAAATTCATGGGCCTATTTCGGAGCCTTCAAATAAAGATTGCGCTATTTTCCCGGAAAAAATTAACGGATATTATTATAAAGTAGATAGACCTACTACTGAAGATAGAACAGATATGTGGGTTGCAAAAAGTCCGGATTTGATTCACTGGGGGAGTTATGAAATTATGATGGAACCCACTTCAGGAACCTGGGAAACAAATAAAATAGGAAATTCTACCCCTCCAATACGCACCGATAAAGGATGGCTAATGCTTTATCATGGAGTAAGAGGATTTGGTATTTCATTTATCTATAAAGTTGGTGTCGTATTATTAGATATTGAACAGCCGTGGAAAGTTATTGGTAAAAGCAGGGAACCCATACTTAGTCCCGAATTAGATTATGAAAGGATTGGCGATGTGGGTAATGTAGTATTTACTAACGGTTGGATACCAGAAGATAATGGTGAAGTAAAAATTTATTATGCTGGAGCTGATACGAATATATGCCTTGCAACAACAACCATTGATCAATTAATAAGTGCGTGCGAGTAATTTATGTTAAAAAAATCTTTTATAATAATATTTACAAGTTTCGTTTCTTTAACAATGGCTTGCAATAATTCATCATCAGATGAAGTTCAGTCAATTATAAATACAAGTCATTTAGATTTTCTTTACGAAGATAAAATTATTGGTAGCGACACATTGGGTATAATACACATTTATTGTGAATACCCGGAATATAAATGGGTGGATGATGATGATGAAGGAATTGCATGCATAGATGACGCTGCCAGAGCCGAGGTATTTTATTTGAAACAATACGAGAAAACGCTCAATGAGGAATTTCTGCGCAAAGCTAAAAACCTTCTTAAATTCATAATGTTTTTACAATCGGATAACGGATATTTCTATAATTTTATTTGGGAAGACGGTTCGATAAACAAATCTTTTAAAACTAGCACGGCTATTGCTAGCTGGTGGTCATGGCGCGCATTATGGTCGTTATCCGAATCTTATCCCTTATTTAAAGAAAAAGATGAAAAATTTGCCGCAGAAATGCTTTCGTCTATACAGATAATTGTAGATAATATTAAAAATGATTTTCCAAAAACATTTTCAACTAAACAAATCGAAGGGCAGATCAAACCTGACTGGCTTCCTTATGAAACCGCAAGTGATCAGGCAACTCTAATTATTATGGGTTTGACTAATTATATAAAAATAGGTGATGACCCTAAAATAAAAGAGATTATAAGTAAACTATGCGAAGGGATAATAATGATGCAGGCAGGCGATAAAGACCAGTTTCCTCACTTCGCGTTTTTAAGCTGGGAAAATAATTGGCATGGATGGGGCAACCTGCAATCATACGCATTATTAAATGCTGGCCAAACTTTAAAAAGAAATGATCTTGTAGATGCCGCATTAAAAGAAATAGAACACTACTACACATATCTGATTAAAAATGGATTTGTTGCTGAATTTGCGCTTTATGAAAATAAAGAACCCGAAATAACAAAGTATCCTTTAATTGCATATGAAATTAGACCGGCTGTTTATGCAAGCATAAAAGCTTATCAAATTACAGGTGAAGACAAATACGCACGAATATCTGTCGAATTATCAGATTGGCTGCTTGGAAGCAATAAAGATAAAATAGTAATGTACAATAAAGAAACCGGAAGATGTTTTGATGGAATTATAGATGAGGGATCGGTTAACCGTAACTCCGGCGCCGAATCAACTATCGAAGCTTTGTTAGCGTTTCAGGCAATAGAAAGCTTTCCGGTATCACAACAGTATCTTATGGATATTATTAGGGAACGGGGAAAAAAATAATTCAAATTAAAGTAAATATTTGAGATTATTTTCTTAACAAGTTTTATTCAAATTACCTTACTTGGATCTGAATATTGATGTGAACTCCCTCCGGGAAATAATATAAATTATAACCAATTCAGAATTTATTGCGGTGGATAAAATGTCAACCAATAAAAGATTATTATTGAACTTTCCAATTATTTTTATTCTTCTTTTTATATCGTGCAGCGTTCAAAAGAATTCGGACAATTTAAATGATAAAATTGAAATCAATTTTGCGGGTGACGCCAAAATTGAAATTGGCAGCGCTTATGCCGGATTAGAATTCCATCATTCATCCTGTTTACCACAACGAATCAGTTTTTATTATCCGGTCGCTAACAGTATTGATATGAGTACAGATTTCTGGAAAAGAGATACCTCTTATATTATGGCCGTAGGAATTAAAACAGGTAGCGGGAAAAAAGAATTTATAGATCCTAAAAATTACAAAGTATCTTTTACACCTTACTCCGCAGACTTTACAAAAACCGATTCTGAAAAAACTATTGATATTTCATATCACTTCACAAAAAACAAACCAGCATTTGTTGTGGAATTTAAAATTACAAACAACACTATCGTTACTCAGGAGTATGAATTTTATACTTTACTTGAGGCAGCATTAAGGACAAGCCATACTTTTAAAATGGTAGATAAAGCCTGGACCGGTTATGATGAAAAACAAAGCACTGTTTTTGTTAATTATGAAGATAAGGGGACTAAACAAACACAATTATTTGTTATAAATGCGGGGGAATTGCCCGTTGATTATAGTACTAAAAGTAGTTCGGATATTACGCCAAAGGAAGCTACGGACGAATGGATAAATAATAATCAATTAACAAAAGATATTATACCGAAAAACTCTCTTAACAAACCCGCGGTTAAGTATTTATATAAAAAGAAATTGGGACCGAAAGAATCATTTATTATTACTCAAGTTATAGGCACTTGTTTTCAGAACGAGGCCAAGGAACTAATTAAATATCTAAAAACCAACTATAACAAAGAAATTGCCGACTATGAAAACGAAATATTAAAAAACATAACTGAAAAAAATAAAATCGGTACCGGGGATACTTCATTAGATAAATCCGCAAAGTGGGCGATGGCTATGCTCGAGGTTAATAAACATTATATAGATGGTGATATTGTGCCAATGCCTTGTCCCGCTGAATATAATTTCTATTTCGCTCATGATGTGCTTGTTACAGATTTGGCTGCCGTTAATTATGATTTAGAAAGAGTGAAAAATAATCTTCATTTTTTAATGAAACGTTCCACTAAAGACCATATTATACCTCACGCATATTATTGGAAAGATACAACCTTTGCTACTGAATATGCTGATAGAGATAATTGGAATAATTACTGGATAAATTTAGTGGCGGCCAGTTATTTAAGACATTCAAACGATAAAGAATTTATAAAAGTTCTTTACCCCTATTTAACACGCAGTATCACTAACGCTTTAAAAAACTTAGGGAAAGACAGTTTAATGTGGTCATCCAGACCGGATTGGTGGGATATAGGGAAAAGGTATGGATCAAAAACTTATATGACTGCATTGGCAATTAAAACAATTGAGGAATATTCATACATATCGGCGTCAATAGGTGAAAATCTAAATCTTCTTAATGAATATGAAAAATTATCCGCTTCAATGAAAAAGAATCTTGTGAGTCGTTTGTGGAGCGATAAACAAAATTATCTCATTAATTATTATGAACCGGCTAAAATAGACACTCATTTGTATATAGGATCTTTATTGGCCGCATATTATGACATGCTGGATGAACAAAAATCCTTTGAACTAATTAAGACTGCTGAAAATTATTTGTTGGATCCTAATATTGGAATTTACAACGCGTATCCTATGGATTATGAGGGACTTGGTGATTATTTAGGATTTGTAGGTAATGAGGCGGGCGCAAAACACTATTATTTTAACGGTGGAATATGGCCTCAGGGCAACGCATGGTATACACTGGCTTTAATTAAAAACAACCAAAAAGAAAAAGCGTTCAATTTTATCAAAAATGTAATGACGTTAGACGGTATTATGTCGGGTCCAAATGGTCAACCGGCAATGTATGAAGTTAGAAATAGCAACAAAGGAAATCCCGCAGAATATGGTACGGTGGATAAACCAAATTTTATGTGGGCCGGCGCATGGTATCTTAAGTGTTTATATAATTTATTTTTGCTGGAAGACAACACATGGAATATAACATTTAATCCCTATTTACCGGTTGATACTAATGATATCAATTTCCGTTTAACGGTTAACGGAACAAAAGCGAATGTTTTTGTTTCAGGTCAAGGACAATCAGTTAGCTCCATTAAGTATGACGGAATTGCTTATCCATCTTTAGTTGTCCCTAAAGAAATTAAGAATATTAAAAATATTCAGATTATAATGGGAAATCCGGATGGACCTGTAATTTCAAGAACTAGCTCATCACTTGATCGTGCGCAATTGAAAAATTATGAATTGACCGCGGTGCTGAAAGCATTCCCGGGACACGAAAATATTACAGAGATAATCTCACCATGGGTGCCGGAACAATTGTCCTTAAATGGTAAAGATTATTCTAAAGCGATGACATATGAGAAAAATGGAAATGAATATCAAATAAAAATAAAAATTGAGCATAGTGCTTCCCGGGAGGATGTAATAAAAATTAGATTTAGAGGTGAATCGTGAGGACATTTCTTCTTTCGATTAATCGTCGGGTGATATTACTTATCTTATTTATGCTCCCACTAATTGTAAAATCTCAATGGGTGGTTGATAAAACGAAAGGCAATCACAACAATACAAAAAAAGGATTTATGGATGGTAACCTCGTTGGGACTGTATACTATAATTTTGGAGAAGTAGGGGATTACCTTAATGAGAAGAATAGAAGCGGAGTATGGCCGAAAGGAACAAATCATATTTATCTTGATGGCGTCGCTATAATTGTTCAAGCTGAGGCTAAAGCTCCTAGCGGTGATATTATCCACCCTTTAGAAACCAATTATTATGAATTTACGCGTTACAATCCTTCAACTGGAATAACATATGGGTGGTGGCCGTTGCCGAATTATGCAAATCCTTTTAACTCAAGCCCTGCTCGTAGTGATGACGAATTTACTAATCAAGTAACCTGGCCAAGTCATTGGCCCGATAGAACTTCTGATTGGGCCGGGTATTGGAATGGTTATTTTGGCAAAGGCGTAAAAAATGCTGATCTGGAAACATACTTTGTTTTTGATGACAATGAAGATCGCGAATATATTGATAAGTATAAATTCTATCCTGACGAAGATGATCATACAAGAGGCGGACTTGGTATGCAAGTGCGTACAAGAGGTTTTCAGTGGTCGCACATATTAGCAACCGACGTAATTTTCTGGTATTACGAAATTACTAATATGGGTACATACGATTATGATAAAACATTGTTCGGTCAATACGTTGATTGGGGTATAGGAGGCGCAAATGATAATAACGGTGATTTTGATGAACTTATGGATATCTCTTATGCATGGTCGGTTCAGTCATTAGGTTCACCAGGTAATTGGGGACCAGTGGGTATGGCTGGATATGCGTTTTTAGAAAGCCCCGGAATCGCGGACGATGGTGCTGATAATGATAAGGACGGATTAACAGATGAGAGGAGGGACAATCTTCCCAGTATCTTTATTGATGATCCCAATAAAGATCCTTTTTTGCGGAATGTCTTTCAGGACTCAACAAGGTTCAGGGAGTTTTATGAATACTCGTGGAGGCCTCATTGGGATGCAGATGAAAATGCCAACTGGACATCTTACTTTGACTTAAATGAAAATGGCAGGTATGATGAAGGTGAATCATTAAATGATGACGTTGGCACCGACGGTATTGGGAATTTTGACGAAGGTTATACTGGTCCGGATCCTGACGGTACGGAAGGCAACGGGCGACCCGATCAGGGTGAACCTAACTTTGGACTGCTTGATAAGGATGAATCAGATCAACTCGGTTTAACCGGATTTTTGATCTATGCAGTTCACGATTATGAATTAAGAAATGACGAACAAAATTGGAAAATGTTATCTTCACTTCCAACTCCTCACGGAAAGCCTTTGATTGGTGTTAATCTGGCCAATAGTTTTTCGAGTTATTTGTTTCATATGAATGGTAGAAATACTTATTCAGTGCAAACAGGTGAATTACAGGAGACGGGTGAAACGGAAAGGTTTTCGATGGCGCTTATTTTTGCAATAAATAAGGACGATTTATTCCGACGTAAACAAACAGTACAAAAAATTTATAACGCGCATTACCATTTTGCCAAACCTCCGGATAAACCAATATTGAAAGCGATTCCGGGTGACCGCAAGGTTACTTTGATTTGGGACGATCGAGCTGAAAAAACATTTGATCCATTTTATCAACAATATAATTTTGAAGGATATAAAATTTATCGGTCTACTGAACCAAATTTTATTGAGAACAGAATCATAACCGACGCTTATGGCAAAGCGACCTACACTTTGCCACTAGCGCAATATGATATTGTGGATGGAGTGAAAGGATTACATCCTATAGATGTAAACGGAGCTTTATTTTATTTAGGCAATGATACTGGGCTTCAACATTCATTTATAGACTCATCTGTTCAAAACGGACAAACATATTATTATGCAGTTGTAGCGTATGATAAAGGATTTACAACCGTAAATGTAAAAGGAGAGTTCGAAGGGATCTCTCCATCTGAAACTTCATCGATAATTAAAAGAGATATCAATGGACAGATATTAAAAGATATTAATACCGCGGCTGTAACTCCGCGTCCCAACGCGCTTGGTTACATTCCTCCGGAAATTAAAAACTTTTGGGCCAGCGGACCCGGTTCCGGTAAAATATCACTCAATATCCTCGATCCGGATTCAATAAAAAATGAGCATGTATACAGAATAGAATTTGGTAATAATTCTGTTTTCCAAAACAAAGGCAAATCGACTATAAACTTAATAGACTATACTGCTCAAGATACATTAATTCATAACAGTATTATTTCGGGTGAAAAATATCAGACAAAAATCACCAACGGTTTTTCAATTGATATTTACTCGGACACAGCCGTTGTTGTAGATTACGATAAATCAAAATGGATAAAGGGAATCAGCAATTATATTGTTCCAATTGGTTTCGATAGTCGTTTTGCTTCTGCTTATAAAAACAGGAGAGTGGATTATCCGGCAGATTTTGAAATTACATTAACTGAACCACTAATGGGCGATTTATCATTCCCGTCAAGTACTTTTAGTCAGCCGATACAATCGAATGTTATTGTTAAAAATATTACTGAAAATATAGAACATACTCAATTCATATTCAGGGATGAAAATAAAGATGGGCTATTCAATGATGGTGATGCGATTTTTATAGTTGTTGGGGACTCTTTAGGAAAGTCTGCAACAAACTTATCCAATTATAAAGTTTCATGGTCAATGAGTTTTGTTAAAGATTCTACAATTGCGGAATCAGGGCAAAGACATCCAATTCCTGGAGACGTTTATAGAATAAATACAAAAAAACTTTTTAGAACCGGTGAATATGTTGAATTCAATACTTCGGCTCAAATTATTGACATTGGATTAGCAAAGTCTCAATTGGATAAAATAACTGTTGTACCAAATCCATATACTGGCGCAGCATCGTGGGAATCTGAAAATGTTGAAGTGGGACGCGGAGAGAGAAAAATATTTTTCACTCATCTTCCGGGTTATTGTACAATTAGAATCTATACAATTAATGGACATCTTGTGAACACACTGGAACATAATTCAGTAATGAATGACGGATCAATGGAATGGAACTTAGTTTCCAAGGACGGGATGGACATTTCTTTCGGAGTTTATATTTATCATGTAGACGCTCCCGGTATTGGAACTAAGATTGGCAAATTCGCAGTAATTAAATAAAGATTAATGAATAATGGGCTTTTAAATGAATAAAAAAATATTTTTATCAGACAATTGGAATCTTAGTCTTTTACATGATCACTGTCAAACAAAACTGTTTAGTGATAAAATAAAAATACCTGTCAATGTGCCTGGGACTGTTCATACTGATTTATTAACGGCAAAAATTATTGACGATCCATATTATTCCGACAATGAACTGAAACTAAGATGGATAAGCGAAAACGATTGGCTCTATTCATTAAATTTTGATTTCCCAGAAAAAATTATTTCGAAAGAATATATTCTTGTATTTGAGGGAGTGGATACAATAGCTGAGATTGTGCTGAACGGTACAGTAATGGGAAGTACGGTAAATATGTTTTTGAAATATGAATTTGATATTGGCGGAATTGTTAAAGAAAAGGATAATTTGCTCGAAGTGAAAATGTTTTCAGGTGTCAGATACGGAAAATCGGAGGAAGAAAAATATGGACGTATACCCGTTGCTCTCGATCCGGAAAGAGTTTATATAAGAAAAGCACAGTATTCATTTGGTTGGGACTGGGGTCCTTCTTTCCCGACAATGGGCATGTGGCGCCCTGTTTTTATAGTTCCAAAACCAGATTATAGTATAAATGATGTTTCTTTTACTACTGTATCATTAAATGATAACCAAGCTGAAGTAAAGGTTTCATATACAATTCAATCGGGTGGCGCGGATACATTCGAATCACAAATAGTACTTAAAAATAATAGACATAATTATGAACGTAAGGTGCAAAAAAAATCGGGTGATTCGTTCGAAGAAACATTTATTATTGATAATCCAGACCTTTGGTGGCCCAACGGTCAAGGATTACAAAACATGTATGAGCTGGTTATAAATTTACTTGATGCTGATGACAATGTACTTGCATCGAAAAAAAAACATGTCGGTATTAGAACAATAACACTTCAACAAAAAAATGATGGGAAGGCAACGTTTTGTTTTGTTGTTAACGGTAAGTCGATTTTCGCAAAGGGCGTTAATTGGATTCCCGGTGATTCGTTTCTTCCTCGTGTAACATACGAAAAATATAAAACTCTTCTAACAATGGCTAAAGATGCCAACATGAATATAATTAGAGTGTGGGGCGGCGGTATATATGAAAACGACGAGTTTTACGATTTGTGTGATGAGCTTGGTTTATTGGTTTGGCAGGATTTTATGTTCGCCTGCGGAGCATACCCGGAACATAAAGAGTTTATTGATAATGTGAAAAATGAAATCGAATATAATGTAACACGTTTGCGCTTACATCCCTGCATTGCTTTGTGGTGCGGAAATAATGAAAATGAGTGGATTTGGAGTTTTAGTCAGAAAACAGCTTACACGGAAATGCCAGGGTACAAAATTTACGCTGAAATAATTCCTTCGTTACTTAATAAACTTGACCCTGCACGACCATATTGGGAAAGTTCCCCATTCGGATTTGATGAAGATCCAAATTCTCAGACCAGCGGAAACAGGCATCAATGGAATATCTGGAGCCATTGGATCGATTATATTGATGTTGTTAATGATAACAGCTTGTTTGTTACTGAATTTGGATTTCAGGGACCAGCTAATAAAGATACCTTTGTTAAATATTTACCCGAAGAAAATAGGGAAATACAGGATCCTGTTTTTGAGTTTCATAACAAGCAGATTGAGGGACCAGAAAGAATAATGCGTTTCCTTTATGCTCATCTGCCGATTCCAAAAACATGGGATGATTTTATATATCTGGCACAATTAAATCAGGCATTCGCGCTAAAAACATGCCTGGAACACTGGCGCACAAATCAGATAACAAATGGTGGTATAATTTGGCAGATAAATGATACTTGGCCTGTTACAAGCTGGGCGCTTGTGGATTCGGAATTGAAGAAAAAAATGTCATATCATTTTGTTAAAAAAGTATTTCAGCAACGATCAATTGTATTCAGAAGAGAGGGCAAAGAACTTAAATTATTGCTGAACAATGAATTAGATTCTTTTACCGGTAAGATTGTACTAAGTTATTTGGATGCGACTCATAAAACTATTATAAAAAAAGAGGATATTTCTGTTCACGCCGCGAAAGAGGGACTTCATAAAATATTTATTATTGATTTTGAAGATCTCAAGACTAATTCCTATTCAACATTAATAGCGACTTTGTATGATACAGAAGGGGAACAAATAGATAGAAATTATTTCGCTTTGAATAAATGGAAACATATGAAGTTGGCAAACGCCCATTTAACTTTAGATATATCGGGAGAAAAAATTAAAGTTGAAACAGACGTTCCCACCTTTTTTGTGGATTTTTATCATCCCGGAGTAGAGTTTGATAAAAGAGGTTTTATCATTCTTCCGAACGAAACAATAACTCTCCATGCTAACCTGATAAACGGAGATTTTACCGGTTCTCAAATGAAACATCAGATGTTAAATAATTACTTAAGTCAAAAACCATAAGTGCGGTTAAATAATGCGTAATTATAAAAGATATTCGATTTTAATAATAATGTTAATTAGCTGTAACATTTTAGGGCAACAACTAAATATCACGCAGGTTGAAAAGATGCCCAATAAGCCGGAACCATATTTAATGAGGGATTGGAAGCAGACCGCAATAGGCTACGACTCCTATGTTTTTAATTTTCAGGCCTCGGGACAATATTTGCCGCTAATAAGTATTAACACAAATACAGTTAACTATAAAAATCATAATAGTTTTAAATTGCACACTGTCGTTGGTACTAATTCACCCGGATCGGCAGAAGCTATTAATTGTTTACCGGCTGTTATAGGCGCCTCTTTGGTTGGAATAGATAAATCTAATAAAGACGGTAATAATTACGTTCTAATGTGCGAAGAATGGTTCAATAAAAGACCTGAACAAAATGTTTATAAAAATCACCCAGTAGATGATACCGCAGATGATTGGTGGTATGAAACCATGCCTAATGTTTTCTTTTACCAGCTTTATTCATTATATCCCTCAACAGGCGATTTTGATAATCAGCTTATCTCAGTTGCTGATCAGTGGTTAAAAGCCGTTGTAAAAATGGGCGGAAGCTCAACTCCATGGAAAATACCTTATATGAATTACAGAGGATGGGATTTAGCGACAATGCTGCCATTTCCGTCGGGTGTAGCAGAACCCGAAGCTGCTGGAGCTATTGGATGGATTCTTTATAACGCCTTTGTTGAAACTGGAAACGAGAAATACAGACTAGGCGCTGAATGGTGTATGGAGTATTTGAATAGCCTCACATCCAATCCATCTTATGAGCTACAGTTGCCTTACGGCGTTTACGCCGCTGCAAGAATGAACTCTGAATTAGGTACAGACTACGATATTCCAAAATTATTGAACTGGTGTTTTAACGTTGGTTCCTTGAGAAATTGGGGAATTATTGTGGGTCGATGGGGTAAATATGATGTAAATGGATTAGTTGGCGAAGTTAATGGGAATAATGATTATCCGTTTTCAATGAACACATTCGAACATATAGGCGCTTTGGTTCCGCTTGTCCGTTACGATGACAGATATGCGAGAGCAATAGGGAAATGGGTTTTAAACGCTGCGAATTCCTCACGATTATTTTATACAAAATATCTTCCTGATAATCATCAGGATAGTGAAGAGTGGGCTCATCAGTATGACCCGGACTCTTATCTCGCCCATGAAGCTATAAGGCAGGAGTTATACGGCGCAAGACCATACGCAACCGGTGACGCTATAGCCGGAGGATGGGGGAAAACAAACCTAACATTATACAGCTCCTCGCATGTTGGAATTTTGGGAGGAATTATCGATACAACTGATGTACCGATGATATTAAAATTGGATCTCTTAAAAACCGATTATTTTAATAAAAATAGTTTTCCGTCATTTTTAATCTTTAATCCTTATGAGGTTCAGAAAACTATTACTTTTCCTGTTGGAAACGGCAACTATGATATTTACGACGCAGTCACCAACTCGTTTCTCAAAAACAGTGTAAGCGGTGAAACGAGCATTTCTATTCCACCCGACGCTGCGGTTATTGCCGTGTTGGTACCATCGGGAGGTAATTTAACTTATGAACGTAACAGAACGTTGCTAAACGGCGTAGTGGTTGATTTTAATAATGGTATGCAGGTATCCAACTATCCTCCGCGAATTAAAAGTTTATCTTCTGATAAGAATATTTTATTGCAGGGGCAGAGCGCAAACTTATATTGCACAGCTTTTGATAAAGAAAACTCAACTTTAAGTTATATATGGAATACAGACGGCGGATCTATTTCTGGAGAAGGGGCGCATATTGTTTGGCAGACACCTAATCAATATGGTGAGTATAAAATACGTTGTATTGTAGATGATGGTAAAGGAGGTAAGGATACCGCAACTGTTCAAGTTCAAGTTGTAAATCGTATAAATAATGCCCCTATAATTAATAAAATAAATGCGGAGCCCCGGAAACTTGATATAAATTCCGAAACCAATTTAATCTGCTTTGCAACCGATCCCGATAATGATTCGTTGACATATAATTGGAATTCGGCATCCGGATCATTTACGGGGGAAGGATCGAGGATAATCTGGATGGCTCCCGATATAGAAGGCAATTATATAATTAAATGTATAGTGACTGATGAATATGATGCTGCTTCAGAAGACAGCATAGAAATCATGGTAAGGGATTTTTCGAGTGTTCAAACCGGAAATTTAATAACATTTTATCCTTTTAATGGAAACGCAAACGATATTAGCGGAAATAATTTAAACGGAACTGTTAACGGTGCGCAATTAGTGTCCGACAGATTTAATAACAGTTCGAGCGCTTACCTGTTTAACGGTGTAAATAATAGTATTGTCGTTCCAAACAATGATATTCTAAATTTTCAAAACGCTATAACAGTTAGTTTTTGGATAAGAGTAGATCAGTTCTATGATCGAGAGGCTTACCCACTATCACATGGAAACTGGGAGAATAGATGGAAAATATCTATTACTAATAAAAATGTAAGGTGGACTCTTAAAACGAATACCGGAATAAAAGATTTGGATTCTGAAACGGAATTGGAAAAAGGGAAATTATACCATGTAGTCGCAGTATATTCCGGTAAAGATTTTGAATTATATCTGAACGGCAAATTGGATGCTTTCAGTTCACATTTGGGGGCAATTTCAAAAACTTCAATCAACTTAACTATAGGGCAAGTGTTACCGAATAACAATCAGTATAATTTTAAGGGAGTGCTGGATGATATTAGAATTTACGATTATGCATTACCGTTTCAATCAATAGTTGAATTGTATGATTTCCCAACTTCAGTTGAGGATGATATTAAAACTCAAATTCCTGACGTAAGTATGTTATGTCAAAATTATCCAAATCCGTTTAATCCGGTTACAACAATTCAATACCAAATACCGGCTGTTAGAGATGCGGTGAGCAGT
>PGYT01000044.1:43622-56848 GCA_002839805.1 Ignavibacteriae bacterium HGW-Ignavibacteriae-2 | reverse complement strand
ACCCAGTCATCAATTCCACCGAAATTACTTGTCGACTGGAATTCATTGATGCAGACAGATGAAAAAAGCTTACTCGATTCATTCGAAGCCCCTGGCGTAGGGGGTGTTAAATATTCCGGGACGTTTCCATCTTCGGGTTTTAATCCCATTGACACATCACTGCTCATTATACCATATTTCCAACCATGTATAAGTACATTGCCGTGGTCAATAGTTTCAAATAATGCAATTGCCTCTCCGTCTGATCCAAGTTTAAAATCAGCGTGCAACTCACCTTGATCTGTATCCTTATCTGCCCAAATTATAATATATTCGCCCGGTGCAATATTTACATCGGGTAATTCAAATGATTTTGACGAACCGAGTGAATTACTGGCATACATTCCTTTTAAATTTATATTTACTGATCCTGCGTTATGAATTTCAAACCAGTCGTCATATTCACCCGCTTCATCTGTATTGATTGAATTATTCACCGCCAATAATTCAGTGATTCGCAGCTTAGGAAGCACATAATCGACTGTATAAGCATTATATTCATCCGGGGCATTGTTGGGCCAGCTATCTTGTTGCCCTATGTTATCGGTGGCCAAAGCATAATATTTTACTAAAGTACCGCTACTTTGCTGAGGAATAATTGCTGTATAAATTGAATCTCCGGCAGCAGCATCTCCATTTAATCCGTCATCAGACATCAACTGACTAATATAACCTCCACCCGTGTTTACAAACAATTCAACTTTCGATAAACCTTCGGTATCAAAAGCAGTGACAGTTATACTTACAGTGTTTGAACTGGCAGGAAGTTCAACAGATCTTCCACCATTTTTGCAAATTGGCTTTGTGTTTTCTGTATAAACACTGTTTATTTTACCCGGGGTACCGTCATCCACCGAACTGGGATCCCAACTGGTTGGGAGCGAATTATCCGAGGTGGGATTCAGCAGTTCCAATGAAGGTCCCGCTCCATCAGGTGAGCTGGGCCATTCGCCGCCATCGCTGTAGGCAACACTATCATGAAGGATACCTGAATTATCAAATAAACGGATAACGTCACTGCCGTTTCCTAATGCCCAGCTGTTACCGCCGTTATCAAAGTCATTTGGATTAATATTTAAAACACCCGGGTATTTCAACTTAAAACTAGTAATATCTGCAACTACAACCAGATATTCCCCCGGACTCATTGTCCATGCGATAAAACATTTCTCATGCTGATTATTATCGTCAAGGATATACCAGTTTTGCAGGTTTTGTGTTGTGCCGGATGCATTATATAATTCAATAAATTCAACATCATCTCCACTACTGTTATACATTATTTCATTAATTACGATGTTATTTTGAGCCCATACTATTTGCGCGATCAAAAAGAAAAACATCACTTTTACTGGAAAATATTTTTTCATTAATTGCTCCCTGCTATAAAATTGAGTTGTTTTTTGCTTAATAAAATTTGGATGTTCTTCCACAATGATTGTAGTTCATAATGCTATCAATACCATAACAATATTTCGAATAGGGTCGCTGCATTAAATTGAATTTGCGGATCAACTCAATTGCCCAATACGGCACATGTTTTTCCACTTTTATTTCAAGAAGCACTTGCGAATCATAATTTTGCGATGAAATAGGATCATCGTAAAAAAGCATATCCCTCTCATCATAGTCAAGATCAATTGAACCATGTGTTGGTCTGCAGGTCAGCCGACGGTCAAATGTGACACGTCCATATGCTTCCAGGTCACTAACATAAGGTTCGCGAAAATACCTTACATGAAGTACCGGCTGTGCACTGAACCAGTAAATGATGTCGTCAAATGTATCTAAATGCGTATTGATAACTGAAAGCGATTGTTTTTTTTCTGTTGTATAAAATAATTCCGGCCATCGTTCAATTGGAATTTTATATCTTCTTTTCCAAATAACGCTGGCATTGCGGTACTTTATTTCCGGCCAGATAAAATCGGTAGCCTTATTTCCGTAATACCGTGCTCTTGGTTTAAAACGGATTGGCTTCCGAAATTTTGTATCGTTGTAAAATCTCAAATCAGAGGTATCAAAGTACAAATTATTTACAGTGTAACCACTTTCTCCTTCAGGAACGTTTTTATCAAGCGTACAGATATTCTGGATATAATCTTTAATGTCGGAGGCAATACTCTCATCAATCGTGTATTTTAATTCATACCTTACGGTATTGCTTAGATCATTCACTTGTTGGGCTGTATCAATATTACTTAAGTTGTTCATGGCTTTCAATCCCGATAGAATAGTATAGATTAAACATTGCGTTGGCGAGATCCCTTCGTTTTTCGCTCAATAATTTTTTTGTTTCTATAATAGTAAGTTCCATTTCCATTACTTCATCAGGCATAAGTACTTTGTGTTCTTTTGCCTGATTTACTATAGTTTGTGTATTTGTAATGAGTTCATCCGTGTATAATTGAAAATTTTTCCAATCCAGAAGAAGATCCTTGTAGACTGTATATGCAAACCGCACTTCGTCATCAATCGATTCACGGATTGCCTCAGATTCATCTTCCTTGTTTTTTACAGCCAAATCGGTTGCTTTTATATTGCCCGAATTCCAATTAAATATTGGAAGGGAGATTCCCATTTTTAGTTCTCCCCAGTTTTTACTGCTATTTTTATCTTTATGATAGGACAACTCCGCAAAAGATAACCAGGGATAACGTTGCTGTTGTTCATAATTATTTTGCAAAACAGCTAATTCAATCCGTTGCTTAACCAATTCCATTTCGGGTCTGTTTTCTATAGCAAGTTTTATTAGCTCGTCAATGTCCTGTTCAATTTCCGGCAGATCAACAAATATAAATTCTGCTTGTTCAGGTATGCCGGTCTGATCCGCTAGTTGCCTGCGCTCCAGGCTTTGTTTCTGAATTGCACGGGCGTAATCGTTTTTCGAATCTGCATGCCACATTTTTGCTTTTGTAAAATAAACAATTGATCTATCGCCAATTTTAACAAGGTGTTCAATTACGTTTATCCGCTCATTCTCTTTTAATATACGTTCATGTGCAAGTTTGGCTTGTTCATCATACATTAAAACAGTTGCATAATTTCGCCGGATACGCGAAACTAGTTGCTGCTGATATCGAATTTGAAGAACTTTTCTTTCCCAAATATTTACCTGTGCCTGCTGTTTTTTCTCCCCCATTTCTCCAAGTTCCGGAAATTTCATTCGCAAACCCATCTCTACTTCATCAAATTCTTTTGTGAAGTACCGGCTTGACACATCACTAAATCGTAATTCCGGATTTTGAATCTGGCCGGCTGACTCAGAACGATACTCGGCTATTTCTAACTTTGTATTATATGATTTTAACTTACGGCTATATTCCAGCCCCATATCAACAACATCCTGTTCACTGAGTACAAGTACTTTGTTTTTATTAACAAACTCCTGATCCGGATTTTCCAATTTACTTTGGGCTTGGGTAGAAAAAAAAGAAATGAAAATCAGAAGGAAATTTATTAGTGTGATAATCATTCTTCTCTCCAAATGAGATATTATTCTACACTTAATCATATTTAATTTTCCTCTGTATTAATAATGCTGAGTAAATGATTAATATTACCGCTAAGCCGTGTGTTAACTACTTCTCCCGGAATCAATTGATGATTTGGCGGTAATCCTACTCTCACCTTTCTGGCCCAAAATACCTGACCCCTGAATGACACACGTTCAGATGCTCTTGCAAATCCTGGATGGACAAATGAAATTGTCCCCTTAGTGTTATAAGTATCATCCCTTGCAGAAAATATTTCCACTTCCATTCCTGTTTCCGGTTCCAGGTTAGAGCTTTCGGGAATATATACATCGAGGAAATGCGGTTTTAGTTCCTCTACTGTAAGCACCGGTGCAAATGAACTAATGATGTCACCGGGAAGTGCAAATATTTCTGTAATATATCCATCACAAGGTGCCAGTATGGTTCGAAGGCTGATTCGATATTCTGTAGCAGCGAGCTCTCTCTGCAGCGATTCCGTGTAGTCCATTTTTTCAACAAGCAGTAATTTTGATATACTGTCAACATTTGTCGTTTCAAATATTTTGCGCGATTTCCTGGTTTTCTGCAATTGCTCTTTTTGGAATTCTACATCCTTGCCTTGTTCCTGTAAATAACTGGCAAGTGCATCTCGCTTTAGAATGAGAGTCGATAGATCTCTGCTATAACCCAATCCGGCCTTTTCAGCATTTTCCAGTCGTTCGATTTCAGTATTTAAGCCGACGAGTTCTGTACTTTTTGCCTCAACAAGCGATAGCCTATCCATTAACTCGGAAGCTTCGTTATCTAATGCAAGCAGAACACGCTGGGCATTAATGGAATAGAGATTGCGCTGCGCACCTGCCATTTCCTGAAGACTAACGAGTTCTTTTTTTAGTTGGCTTAGCTGAGTGGTTAAATCTGAAATATCGAACATCACAAGTACCTGATCTTTCTTCACCTGCTCACCGATTTTCACAAACATGGTTTGGATTTTTCCCGATTCCTGAGCACCAATTTGATGTGATTTTCTTTCAACTATACCAATATATTGCGTATCGATATGCCAATTGCTGAACAGGTATAATATTATCAGAAACGCAAGCACCCAAACTATTGAATACCAATTAAAGTTATAGGTTTGTTTGAAATTAAGAATTTTTTCCATTTTCATTTTAAACCTCTACTGTGGCTTCTTGGTTCATGTAAGTAATTCCACGAATGCCGTCAATTAATTCGAGTTGCTGAATCAGTTGCTGATTTGCATTTGAATCAATTAATTTAACTTGATAGGCATAGTCAACAATTTTACTCTGTGCTGCATTGCGCATTGTTACAAGAACAAAATTTTTAGTGTACTTTGTAAGAACATTTGAGACCGCGACTGTACCTTCCACGCCGGAAGGAATCTGAAAACGAATCAATCCATCATGCTTGCGGCGTGTACCAAATGGAGATATATACAAAACGAAAACAATCAGGCAATAAACAAAAGTGCCTATAACAGCGGTCGCATAGCTTTGAACTCCGGAGGCAACACCTATTCCTAGTGATGCAAACAGAAATATAAGATCACGTGGATCCCGGAGATTGGTTCGAAATCGTATAATGGCCAAAGAACCAACAATTCCGATACCTCGTGCAATATTGTCGCCAATAGCAATCATCAGCAAGCATGAAACGAAACTGCCCAGAATCATACTCTGTACTAACCCACGAGAATAGGAGAGCCCTTGATACGTGCGCTCGTAAGTAAAAGCAATAATACTTGACAAAAGAAACGCAAGCAGAAAAGACAGCAGGGAGATCTGCCATTCAATTTGTTCGAATCCATAATTCAATAGTGTTTGCATTTGTTAAGGGTCTCCTTTTTTAATAATTATCATTTTATGTTATCGGATAAACTTTTATGCTGGTGTATTCCAGAAATACACAACATTTTATTGGTTCCTGGGCAATCATAAAGGAAAAATTCTTTATTTAATATAATTTTGAACAACGTTATACCTGCTGTTCACATGAGAAATTAATTGACTTATGGCCGAATCAAAATCTGAATCAGATTCAAGAAACGTGTATCCTTTTTGCTCTCCGTTGCTTCCAACAGCATACTCTTTAATTAAACTACTGTAATTCTGATATTTAGAAATCATCTTTGATGGTTCGAAAGCTGAAGTAATTACTTGGCTTAAATAAGTTTTATATTTTGCAGAATAAACAGAGTTATCTAACAAATATCTTATCAGGGGCCAGCTGCTGCCTACTTCGCTGCATGAAATGGATAGCGCACCGGATTGTTTTCCACTTTGAAAAGCTTCATTATTATCCCAGGGTATCCAAGTTAACAAATTAGTTTTTGGGTTATTGTACAAGTAATAGTTGTGTGTCATATTGCCATAAGTATCCCAGTTCTGAATGGTAGTATTTACAGCTAACCACTTCAGAAAATGATCAACATTTAAAATTTTCTCTAACGATGTTCTCCAGATATCTGGTTCACTTGTTCTTTGAGAAGAATGAAGAATATTATATAATGCCTCAACATCTGACCAGTCGGTTTCTTCATTGGACTTTTTTTCAAAATAGCTGGTACTGAATGTGTTTTTAGCAAAGCTTGCACCAATTCCTTCAGGTTTATAAAGGTTTCCGTCATCTTCAGCAAATTGATCTTCTATCATTGTATCATCAACTATTTCAATCATTGTATATAATCCAAAGTAGATCGGGCCGTTACCATAATCTATATAAATTCTATAAAAAGCTGTCTGTGGTGCCGCTATTCCGAAATCTCTAAATATTTCTGGTGCTACTTTTTCTCTGATTAAGGATTCATCATCGTAACAATTTGATAATGATAATTCCTTAAAGCCGTAAAATCTTTGATTTGTAATCTCGGGATATATATCTTCAAATCGATCCATATTAAGTCTTAATGGCAATTTCCAGATACCGCTTCCCCATGTTGTTTTCAGACTGGAATTTCCCTTAAAACGTATTCCAGCCTCATACCATTGAATATTATTAAAGTACAGCGAGCAAGGAACATAAATTGGATTATCATCTGAGTCGTCTGCAGGGCCTCCGGCACCCGAGCCAAAAGTCCCATAATTCAATGCCATATCAGCAAGCATAACCTTCCAATTGTTAGCTGATATTACAAAGTCAATTCTGTTTACCTTATTTTGTGGAAATACTATATCATAATTAGTCTTTCCACTTTTACCGTGAGTGGCTTCTGACCAGTCAGAGATATTTAGATTAGTTGTATATTCAATGTCGCCTGTCTCTTCATCAGCGCTGGAAATATCCTCTTTACAATTTGTTAACAGGACGGTTAACATGAACATTAAGACCAATTTGCTTTTTATTGTAATCATCAAAGTTCCTTTTTAATAAGTGCTACTGCTTTTAACTTCTAATGTTTATAACTTCGTTTTGGTATAAAACCAGTTTTATAGTACTGCCGGAAATAAAGACCTTTACTACAATAGGTTTAAAAACTAAGCCGATTGATAATACTGCGACCTAATTACGTCTTGATTTTTGTGAACCTTTCTGATTCATATTGTTTTTTACAAATTTATCAAACGCCGTTTTTTGTTCATCACTCAATAAACTTTTTATCTGTTCTTCAAAGTCTTTTCTTTTCTGCTGCATCTCTTGCGGACTTGTCTTTCCAGCCTGATTATCGAATGATTCTCTGATATTATTATAATGAGATGTGTATAGTGTTGAAATTTCTTTTTTCTGTGTTTCGCTCAAAGAAAGATTTGTTGATAGTTCATCAACCATCTTATTAACTTCTGAAGTGCTCGGAGGTTTAGGTGGCCCATTTCTTTCGGGCTTTTGCTGTGCTAAAATATTACCGGAGATAAAAAAGAGCAGAGCGATAATTAGAAGTATGCCTGCATTTATTCTTTTTTGTTTGTTCATTTCATTTTCCTTTCGTTTAAATAAATTATTTTATGTTCTCTTATTTAAGACGATTTTTTGGAAAATAACTTGCGCAGTTACAAAAAAAATTTTAATAATAATAGACCTCCATTCAAAAAAAATAAAACTCTCTGAACAGGGTATAAATTTTGCAAAAATTATTCGACGTTTGTGCTTAATGGACGCTGGAGAATAATTGTCAATTATTATTTTGGAGGTTTTTTATGGACATAATTAATGATTATGATTCTTAAAGTCTTAAACTACTTGATTCTAAATATGCAAAGAAAACCATCATTCAAAAGATGTCTGCAGCTTATAACCTTACTCACATTATCGCAGTAGATTTTTACAAACATTTATCCATCCATTTATAAATAGATCTGCTTAATAAAACAAAAATGTTTTTTCAAATAGTCGGGCATCTGATTTTAGAAATCTAAACGCGTAATGGAAAAAATTATTCTTTGGTAGGTTCCAGCTAGATGATGAATGAATTAATAAACATTAAGCTGCAGCTTATTATTTTAGCAGAAAGGAATAGAATTCCAATTTTTAAAAATTTATAATTTTAGCTGGGTAGTCAATATCAATTACTACAATTGTACCTGAATGGTTCTTAAGCCGGATTAATATATTTCAAACAATCTTTTAAATCATTTATTTTACATTAAAATACACGACCTCGCTTGCAAAAGCACTGAAGACGCCTAAGCCATTTTTAATATTTGTTAAAGGCTCATTCAGATTTCTGGAATCCTGATTTCGTGATTCATAGAGATCGGCATATTCTTGATTTACTTTATAAACTATTGCTTTATGATTACCATAATAAGTCAGATTCCTTCTTCCAATTACGAATTCGCTAGCCGAAATCGGGGGGAATGTCATTCTTCTGATTATTTGCGCACCCGGGGGTAGATTTCCTGTTGATATTTCCGTAGGATTTGTTTCAAGGTTTTCAATAACAACATAATAAAGAGATGAATCCGGATTGCTCCATTTCAGATAAATCGAATTTGTGTCTTCAGCTCCACCTCCGCCTCCTGGGCCGGGAAAACCGCTCAGAGTTGCCAATGTGAGGGTGGCTTTTGAAAGTTGTACATTTTCAGGTTTAGACGGAACAGATGTTGAACCGGTGACTTGTTTTCCCTGATAATTAATCAGGAGAGAAAAATTGTCTCCCGGATTAACAGAAATATCCGTACCATCATAAATATAATACCCGCTTCTGGATTGATCATTTATCAATTGATAACTCTTGCCATTCCTGATTAATGAAATGCTTGCATCATCGACCGTAGGAGCGATTGTATCATTTGAACCAAGACCAATTGATTTGGTAAGTTTTATGGAGTTTATTGGCTCTTCAGCATATAAAAACGCTTCCACTACCAGAGTGTTCTGATTTGTGCTCTCTGTAGGGCTGTCGTTTGTACAACCGTGTAAAATGAGAGAAACTGCAAGAAATAAATACCAAATTGCGTTTTTCATATTTTTAAACCATTAATCGTTATTAAATTATTTTATACTCTCTTAAAAATTGACTTTAAAAAATATTGTAGGAATAATTCCCAGCATCGATACATTGGTAACTTCAATTGGCGATACTGTTAAATCGTATTTTTTATACCATATGTTGTTTCTGTTATAAAGATTAAAAACTGATAGTCCTAATTCACCATCAAAAGATCTATTTCTGAATTTGTAGGAAGCACTAACGTCGAGTCTGTGATAATCCGGAAATCTATAGATGTTTTTATCACTTACGTGAATGTAACTTTGAGTCTCTCCATTCAGCAGTGTTATAAAATACTGGCTTTCAGGTGCGGTGTATGGCAGACCCGTGGAGTAAACCCAGGATGCGGAAAAATTCCAATCGCTTGTTTCATATGATCCGATTACCTTAACTTCGTTTGTTTTGTCTTGTTTTGCCGGGAATGGATTTCCATCATCAAAATCAGGGAAAGTATACTCAACTTTGCCGAGAGTATAACAAATCCACCCGTTAAAATTTCCAAATTTTTTCTGAATTAGAAATTCCAATCCTTCAGAAAATCCTTCCCCCTGATAAAAATTTGATTCATAGTTGCTTGAACTTATCAACCGATTCCCTTGACTTCTTACAATTCTCTGAGAATATTCTAAAAGATTATCAAGTTTTTTGTAATAACCCTCTATACTGAAAAGATAATCGGATGTTTCAAACTCGGCTCCAAGTATATAATGTGTTGAAGAAATCGGTTTTAATTCATCGCTTGATATGAGCCAGAAATCACGGCTTCCTTCCAAAACATTTTCATGTGTTATTTGATTTATATACTGATTGTAAATACCCCACGCTCCTTTTATTTTTATTAAATCCGAAAGTTTATACTGGAATGAGGTGCGGGGTTCAAGATAAATTTTTTTTGTAGGACTGAAATAAGTCTGACGTAAACCGAACTTAAATTCCAGCAGTTCAGAAATTTTCCATTTATCTTGTAGGTAACCGGCAAATTGAAATCCTTTCTGAGAACGATTCAATATTGAGAGCGTATCATTAACTGTGAATATATAGTTTGTTGAAAGATCCGAAAACCATAAACCAAAACTTGTATTATGATCTTTCGAAAGAAGGAACTCATTGTCAAATTTAATTGTCATGTCTTTCACTTCATTATTCTGAACGGAGTTCGTTGAGCTTCCAACTGCTGCGGCACCCGTATTTTGAACATTTTGATCAAACTGACTGCCGGTTTCATTTTTACTGAGATAATTGGAATATGACATTGTTAAATCGGAGAACCATAAATCTGACCACTGTCGAGTCCATTTAAGGCTTCCTCCAAGATTACCCCAATCGGTTAAGTCTTTATTCGTTCTCGTGGCACTTGTAGAATTATTTCTTAATGTTACCTGTTGAGAATTCTGTGATTGATCGAGATAGTCTTTTCCATTATAAATGCTGAAAGACAAAAAATCTTTATCTGCCAGTTTATAAGATGCTTTAACATTAAGATCATAGAAGTAAAATGATGGAGTTACCATGTTTTCTTGTTCGCCAAATCTGCCGGGCCCGCGTTGAGTTACGTTGGATTGTGTGGTTTCTCCTCCTGTAAGAAATCCATAAATCTGATCATAAAAACCGCTGTTGATTATATCTGCATATGAACGCCGGGCAGAAATTAAAACACTTCCTTTTTCAAATAAAGGAATTTCCACAACACCATTTACACTTAATAAATTTGCTCCCAGACTCAACCTAAACTTTTCCATATCTCCGGTTTTTCCGGTCAGATCAACTACACTTGATACTCTTCCTCCGAATCTTGCGTCAAAACCTCCCTTGTAAAGCTGAACATCTTTAATTGCATCGGAATTAAATGCACTGAAAAAACCGAAGAAGTGGTCCACATGATATACTGTAATTCCATCAAGCAAAATCAGATTCTGATCCGGAGTTCCTCCTCTTACATAAAGTCCGGACGAACCATCGTTTAAAGAACTTATTCCAGGCAGCAGCTGAAGTGAACGAAAGATATCTTTTTCACCAAGATTAGGAAGTTTAGACAGAGTTATTGGGGATATTGTAATCTGGCTTACTTCATCCGCAGTTTTCCAAAATTTATAATGATCGGCAACAACATTAATTTCTTTTGATTGAATATCCTGAGATTCGAGTTTAATCTTAAGCTCTTCATCTTTACCATCTTTAATCTCAATTTCAATTTCTTTAGTTCTATAGCCAATATAGGAAACTACTAAAATATTTTTACCAGCCGGGGCGTCAAGAATAACAAAAAATCCGCGTTTGTTTGTAGCTGCCCCAATTAACGTGTTTTTAATAACTGCATTGGCAAAAACAAGCGGCTCGCCTGTTTGGGCATCCACAATATATCCCTTAACTTCATTTTTGATTTTGGTGCCTTGAGTTTTATTCTGGGCAGTCATAGAAAGAGGATAAAGAAAAAACAGGAAAACGAAAGAAAAGACGAACATTAATTCCTTGTCCGAAATGTTTCTTTGTCTTTTTAATTCTTTAATAAAACTCATCATAGTTAATGCTCCGGTTCAAATTATTTTTCGATAAAATTTTCATTTTTAACAAATCATTGTACTTAAAACAAAAAGCTTATTTCCAAATTCATATTTGTTTTATTCTCAGTGCTCGGTAGCCATAAAATACTGAGATATTTCAGCCATAATTTTTTATCAATAACCTCTGGAGTTAAACTTTTTATCGGAGCCTATAAAATTATTTGACAGCTTCTAAAGAATATAAGTTTAATGATGACCCTAACCCCGTATAGTATGTCAACCGCAAGAACTTTTTTTGCTTATGTGGTTATGCCATAATTGTGTTTAATATTTTTTACCATTCGGCCAGCTGTCAAATGCTTGGGTTTCAAATTGCATACTACCATCAGCTCCTTTATAAATGTTGATCCACGCGCGCCATTTTTCATTATCCATTTCAGGATAATCCAAGCGGTAATGACTGCAGCGGCTTTCTTTGCGCATAATTGAAGCTTTCAATTTCATTTCAGCGCTAATAATCATGTTTTTTGTTTCATGGGCTAATCTTAGCTCGTGCATATCGGATGCTCTCAGCAAAGGCATATGGTGATCCCTTAACTCTTCGATGTAGGCTAATGCTGCTTTGAGCATATTCTCCTTTTTAATGTAAAGAACAAAGTTAGGAATCATTATCCCTTGTAATGTTTGAGTTACCCAGGCAGGGCTATAACCGGCTTCTCTTTTTAACGGAGCAAGTATCTCTTCTTCTATTTTATTGATTTTAGAAGCTGAAATATTTGGTGCTTCAGTTTTTTTACAATATTCTGCCGCAGCTTCTGCCGCTATAGCACCCTGAACCGCAGAGCCGGCTAATGAAGACCCTCCCTGGGTATAAATAGCTCCTGCCATATAGGAGCCCAATGCATCACCAGCAGCGTATAAGCCCGGAATACTGGATTCGCATTTGTCATTTATAGGTACAATACCTTCCGATTTATGTATAGACATTCCCGCCGATGAGCCACCAACTTGTACTCCTCCCATTCCGGGAGGTGCACCACCTTCAGGCGGACCGTCTCCATTATCAGGTGGACGTCTTTCTTTTTGACCATCACCACCGCCCGGTGATCCGCTTCGTTTAAATTCTGCCGGGACATAAGGGCCGCCCTGCACCTGATTTTCATCCTGACCGGGACGTCCCATTTTAATTGGGTTTCCGGCAATATATGCCTTATAATTCAGATCAACGCCCAAATCGTGGTGAACCTCAACTCCTGTTAGGCCTGGCTTTCTTTCAAACATGCCATGCCAACCGCCGTAACAATCCGCAGCGTTAGTTGCTCTGCCCGGATGACCGTCGTTCCATTCCTTACCGGTGACTTTTGCTCCAATGTTGTAGGCCATAATGGTTCCATCGTGGGTTAGGTCACATATGGGAAAACCATTAGGTTTAAAACCGCCTGCACCCGTACACAGAATAACACTCTTCGCATTAAAAATATGTATTTTAGATTCATCAAGACTAAAACCTGCAGCACCTGCAATCCTTCCCTCTTCTTTAATGAGATTGGTAATTACAATTCTTTCCATTACCGGGATATTTCTCTCGGCAATCGGTTTGCTAAAGGAATTATTGTAGAGAGGTGAATCAAAAAAGCCCCATTCTCTCAGCTCATTTACACGCGCCAACGAATTCTCAGCCATTTGTCTGGTATAAATAGGATTATTAGTTCCCAAGGCAGAGCGCGATACAGTATCAACAAATTCATCAATGCTTAGTTT
>PGYT01000044.1:0-43607 GCA_002839805.1 Ignavibacteriae bacterium HGW-Ignavibacteriae-2 | reverse complement strand
ATCCCGCGTCATGAGCTTTAACTGCTGCGAATAATCCTGCCATTCCTCCGCCGATAACCAATACGTCTGATTTATTTTCTTTTATGTTCATCGTCTCTAAATTAACATCTGATTCATTTTTTGCCCACCCTGCCGGGACACCCATTGCAACAAGGGCTGCCATACCTGCCGTTCCTCCGGCCAATGTAATAAAATGACGACGGGACATTCCGTTATTTTCATTTAAATTAGTCATTTGCCCTCCTTTCTAATTTATCAGGCACTTTACTATAGGTTATTAAAAGCAGTACAACGCCGCTTACAGCAAGAATAATCATATAAACGGACATAGCCAGATTTGTGTGACGGCCAAGGTCAATCACATGAAAAGTAGCAAATGATATAAACAGTATGGAGAAAATACCGTGAAAGTATCTCCAGGTTATGTATTTTAACGGAAGCCGCTTACGGATGAAAGATGTTATTCCCAAAAGAAGCATCAGGGTCCATGCAATTAGCCCGAGCACAACACCCAAACTGTCAAAAGTTGTAATGATGGTAATGAATGCCTCCATTGGCGTTACTCCTGATTCAAAATATCTGGGAACCACAATAAGAAAGGGATGAACCAGGAATACACCAACTATGGAATAAGCAATTACCTTATGATATCTGAGAACTGTACCCATTTTGAATCTTTTTACAATGCTCCTGTTACCCCGGCCAAGAAAAAACTGTCCGAGCATAAGGCTGAAAGATAGAATGAACAGAATTGAAATCGATTCTTTGAGAACGGTTCGGCGCGGGAAATCGCCTAATGCCCAGAAAAGCAGCGGCAGGCCGATAAAGATTCCGGTTGCAGGTATAAGATAGTCTATTTTTGAATTTTTATTCATTTCCTAACCCCACGAAACTATAACTGGAATATACTTTTCAGGTGCAATAGTAATAGCATCCACCGGACAATTCATACGACATAAATGACAGATCTGGCAATCTTCCGGATACTTTATTATTGCTTTCTTTGTATTTGGATCTAAACGGATTACATCAGTTGGGCACGATTTTATACAAGTTTCACAGCCAATGCATCCATTTATACTTTTAATTGACATTCGGAACTCCAATTTAATTGTCACTCTTATTAAGACGTCATTAAGATGAAAAACATGCGCATGGTGTTTAAGAATTTATGAAGAAGGACAAATTTGGAAGAAATTCAGTTACATGGTTATAACGATTCTGTAAACAATTATTGTGGAATATATTTTCTGATTAATCCCTTTTCACTTTCCGGAAATAGATATGATTCCTATGTATCAGGCTATAGTATAGATAAAGAATTTGTGTGTTGTTTTAATAAAGGATAAAAAAAACTTTCAATTCTGTACATGAACTTCTAAATTAATTATTCATGCCTCAGAGCTTCAATTGGGTCTAATGCAGAAGCTTTTTTTGCCGGATACCAGCCGAAAAACACCCCAATAAAAGAGCAGAAAAGAAAAGATAAGAGTATGGCATCGCTTGTAATAAGTATTGGCCAACCCATTATATTTTCAACAGTATTTGAAGCAAAGATGCCGAGTCCAACTCCTATAATCCCTCCGATTACACTTAGTAAAATAGCTTCTATTAGGAACTGCATTAAGATATCATTGCCTTTACCACCAATTGCTAATCTTAGACCTATCTCCCGGGTACGTTCTGTAACGGAAACATACATTATGTTCATAATTCCAATACCCCCCACAATCAGCGAAATTGCAGAGATAGAGCCAAGCAGTACAAGCATCATTTCTGATATTGATCCGAATGTACTCATTAACTCCTGCTGTGTTCTAATTTCAAAATCATTTTCATCGGTATCTTTCAACTTATGTGAAATCCTCATTGCTCCTTCTATTTGAGCACTTGCTGTATCAATTTCATCTTCTGATACGGCAGACATAACAATTGCACGCAGATAAGTTTGGCGCGTTATTCGTTTCATAACTGTTGTGTAGGGGGCTAGAATTATATCATCCTGATCCTGACCAAAAGTGTTATCCCCTTTTTCGGCCAGCACACCAATTACTTTAAATGGTATTTTGTTAAATCGTACAGTCTGCCCAATTGGATTAACACCATCTTCAAACAGATTGTCAACAACAGTTTGTCCAAGTAAACAAACCTTTGCAGCACTTTTTATCTCTTGTGAGTTATAAATTCTGCCGCTGGCAACATCATACTTTTTGATATAAGTATATTCTTCATTCCCGCTTATAATTTGTGTCGGCCAATTATTTGAGCCAAAAATTACCTGGCCTGAACCATCAACTTCCGGAGATACTGCCTTAATCTTATCGCAGTTTTCTCTTATGAAATCAGCATCCTGCACCTCAAGTGTTTGAGACATTTCTCTGCCTTGCTGAACACCACCCCTGCTTCTACTGGCAGGTTGGATGTGAATAAGATTTGTACCCATTGTAGATATTTGTTCTTTAATGCTTGCATTTGATCCTTCTCCAATTGCAAGCATGGAAATTACTGAGGCAACTCCGATTATTATGCCCAGCATTGTTAGGAACGACCGTGTTTTATTTCTCTTGATTGCTGATATAGCTACTTTGATTAAATTTAATGTGTTCATTTTATCTACTTGATTTATTAATAATTTAGATATTTGGCTATGCCTGCCAACCATAAAGCAAGCTTATTATGAATAATGGTTTATCCCGCATAAGCCAATTCTAATTTCTCTTGTAAATTTTCCTCTTCTTTTAATTGTTCGAGGGCTATTTGGGCACTGGATATATTTTTTACTCCATTGTCTTTAATTAACCTTCCATCACGGAAAACAATATTTCTCTTTGTAAACGCGGCTATGTCAGGTTCATGAGTTACAAACCCGATTGTTATTCCATTTTGGTTTAATTCCTGGAATAAACTCATAATCTCAAAAGAAGTTTTAGTATCCAAATTCCCCGTAGCTTCATCGGCTAAAATTATCACCGGATCATTTACTAATGAGCGGGCTATTGCTACACGCTGCTGTTGCCCACCGGACATTTGATTTGAAAGATGTTTCATTCTGTCTGCAAGTCCAACTGCTTCCAAAGCATTTTCTGCTTTTTCTCTGCGGAGTTTGTTACTTACACCGGAATTATACAACAAGGGCAACTCCACATTTTCTAAGGCAGTAGTACGTGGCAAAAGATTATAAGACTGAAAAACGAACCCAATTTTTGTGTTCCGGATATTTGCAAGTTGATTTCGTTTTAATGAATTAACATTTGTTCCATCAAGCCAATATTCGCCGCCAGTGGGTTTATCTAAACACCCTAAAATATTTAGTAGTGTTGACTTGCCGGATCCACTTGCTCCCATAATTGCTATAAATTCACCCGCTTCAATTATAAGATTAACATCCCGCAAAGCTTTTACGGTTTCAGTGCCAACAGCATAATTTTTACTAAGACTCTTTAATTCTATAATACTATTTGATTTCATTTTTATCTTCCCGGACCACCTTCAGATTTACCTGGTCGTTCCTGAATAAATGGACTTTTTTGTGTTTCTTTATCATTTTCATTTTCAACTGAGGAACCGGTTCCGATTCCCATAGAAGTTACTATTTCATCACCCTCATTAAGACCGGATAGGATTTCTAAATTTGTTCCATCTGTCATTCCGGTTTCAACCATCATCGGCTTAATTATATCCCCGTTTTTGATCCATACTAATTTCATATTTTCCGACAATTCTTCTCTTTTTCCTTCATCATTAACATCTTCTTTACCATCCTGCTTTGGTCCCATATTACGTTGTGGTCTTTTATCTTCCGGAAGTGAGTCAAAATAATCCATCATTATTTCTCTATCTGGTGTAAAACGAATTGCTTTTCCGGATACAACAAGAACATCATTTACTTCCTGTACATAATCAGTTATGCTTGCAGTCATTCCCGGCCTTAACTTCAGATCCGGATTAGCAACTGTTACAATCACAGTATAAGTTATAACATTAGAAGACTCTTTTGGCTGCAGCCTGACCTGAGTGATTTTTCCGGTAAAAGTTTCATCCGGAAATGCATCAACTGTAAATTCCACTCTTTGTCCTTCAGTTACCACTCCAATATCCGCCTCATCAACATCAGCTTCAACCTGCATTTCGGTAAGATCATTTACAATAGTGAAGAGTTCCGGAGTGCTCATACTTGCAGCGACAGTTTGCCCTTCTTCAACAGCTCTGTTAGTAACAATACCATCAATCGGGGCATAAATTTTTGCATAACTCAAATTTTGTTTGGCTTTATTTAAATTTGCCTTTGCCGATTTGAGTGCACCTTCACTCTTTTTATAATTGTATTTACTTAAATCATAACCACTTTCTGAGATCATTTTTTTTTCAAAAAGTTGCTTATCTCTTTCGAAGTTTGATTTCTGATATTCAAATTCTGCTTCAGCGTTCGAAAGATCAGCCTCAGCATTTTCCAGATTAGATTGTAACGTAGATTTGTCAAGTTCTGCAATAAGTTGACCTTTTTTAACTTTCGAATTAAAGTCAACGTATAACTTTTCAATTACGCCGGAAACCTGAGTACCTACCACAACTGTATTTGTTGCTTCCAGCGTTCCAGTTGCTGTAACAATATTACTAATTGATCCTTTCTCAACTTTAACGGTGTCAAAAACATATTCAACTTTTCCATTTGCATTGAGCACAAATACAGCACTTGTGATAATTAGAATAATTGCTGCTGCTATTACTATTGTTCTTTTTCTATTTTTCATTTTACTTACGATCCATAATTGTTGCTGTTATTTTTTTCGTCAAAATTCATTTTCATAAGAATTAAATTTTCCTGTTTTCTAATAAGTTTTTATTATTTTCTAAACCATATTCTTCTAATTGAACCCATGGAACAATAAATTGAATCTGTGAGGAATAATTTTTATTTAATGATAACAATCTACTTTTGAAGTATTTCTCATCTTCAGTCTTTTTTGTCCTATCTTTTTTTTCTATATTTTTCATTTCAGCACTCCAATCAGTTAATTGACGATGTAGAACTTTTACTCTCTGTTTATTTTGACGTTAAAAGAGAAAAAAACTTGTGCATAGTATTAATTAATATTATTACTTCCGTTTTTTATTCTCACTTACTTATGAAGTTGAATTGATAAATAACTTGTTTTGAGTTGTCTTTTTTGATGAAAGATTTTGGAATGATTTACAAAAGCCCTTCATTCACTAAAGACAAAGGGCTGGTATTAACAAACGATAGATTAATTTTTATGCGGCGGCTGTTCAGCTCCAAAAGGAGGTGGTGGTGGAGGTCTATCACTATTTATCCCCCCCGGTGGATTCTGGCGGAAAAATTCGCCTATCAGAAATTTAAGTTTATCGCGTTGTTCCGGTTTACACAGATTTTTAAGTTCTAATAAATAACTGTAGGTAAGCTGTTCGAGCACAACCATTTTTTCCTGCGTTAAAGTTAGCAGAGAATCAGAAAGTGTTGGCTCTGGGCTGTCCTTCAAAACCTCATCAAACATTTGTTTTTTAATTTGCTGAATTTCATTTTGTAATTGTAAAACTTTTTTCCGTTGTTCAGCCTGCATCTTTAAATACTGTTTGATCTGTGTTTCATCAAAGCCCAGTTCATCTTTTAGAAGCTGCTTAATATGTGTAGTTTCCTGTCCTGGTCCCTGATGCTGTCTATCCATTATGGGCCGCTGCGGTTTATTCAGCCAAATCATAATGAGCGTTGCTAAATTAAAAATGATAAGAAGAACTACTAATAATATCAAATAGCGTTTTTGTTTAAAAATATCCATAGTTTTATCTACTCCGCTAAAAATATATTACTCTGATTAGTGTTCAGATTTAAATCACTTGAAAGATATTCAATTAATTCCTCCTGGTTATTAGCTGCAGTATAATTTGCTGAACTATCAAAGTACCAAACGAAAGTTGCTACATTTATAAATAACAGGATTGATAAAAATACCGGTTTTAAATATCCCGCAACAATAGATTTATTTTCAGATTTTTCATTTAATCTTTGCTGCACCCTTGTATAGAAATAAGGGTTCGGTGGTAAAGATTCTTTTTGTTCAAACATGTCCAGTGTTTTTCTTATTTCTTCTTCAATTTTCTCTTTATTTTTCATTTGACTAACCATAATATTTTAAACGTTATTTTATTTAAAAACTTGTACGTTTTTTAATTTTTTTCAAAATAATTATACAATTCCTTATGTAAATTTTTTTTCGCACGATGTATCAATGCTTCTACTGCAGATAATGATAAATTCATTATTTTCGCAATCTCATTATTGCTAAATCCTTCATATTTGCTCAAAACTATTGCAGTTTTTTGATTTTCAGGGATTTTACTTAGAGCCATATCAAGTACTTCTTTTCTTTCTTTGTCGTCCAAATCTTTATCCGGAGTGTTATAAGAAGGGATTTCAATTATTTGCTCTTCTTCCCCCGCTTTAAATATAGATGTAAGTTGAGCAAATCTTTTTTTACGATTTTTTCTTCTTATAAAATCGAGTGATTTGTTTACAGCAATTCTGTAAACCCATGTTGAAATTTGTGCTTCCTCCCTAAAATGTGAAATTGACTCAAATACCTGTATAAACACTTCCTGAGCAATATCATCAGCGTCATCAACATTGTTCACATAACGGAAACAAATATTGCGTACTTTAACCTGATAGGTTTCAACTATTTCTCTAAATTCGCTCATTTATATAATTGTACATTTGAAAAAATACTTTCGTAATAATATTCGTTTCAAGTTATTCTGTTATTTTTCTTTGCAAATAAAATGATATAATATTATAAAAAATTATTGATCTTAAAATTTTTCCAACAATATATCAAAATATATTTAAGGTTGGTACATTTTTCGATTCATCTGAAAAATAAATCAATCACCGCAATAATACTGCAAATTAAACTCCCGATGTAATGTAAAAAGTTTCCGTCTTCGCTCAAAAAACGAGCTTCGCCGGACGGGAGTGTGTCCGGAGGCAGAAAAAAAATATCCGCGTGGAAGTTTCCGTCTTCACTCAAAAAACGAGCTTCGCCGGACGGGAGTGTGTCCGCCTGAAGAAAAAAAGTATCCGCGTGGACGTTTCCGTCTTCACTCAAAAAACGAGCTTCGCCGGACGGGAGTGTGTCCGCCTGAAGAAAAAAAGTATCCCTGCGGAAATTTTCCGTCTTTTCCGTCTTCGCTCAGAAAACGAGCTTCGCCGGACGGGAGTGTGTCCCCCTGAAGTAAAAAAGTATCCGAGTGGAAGTTTTCCGTCTTCGCTCAGAAAACGAGCTTCGCCGGACGGGAGTGTGTCCGGAGGCAAGTTGGGATATGCCAAAGATTACCGTGTAGGATTGGAACGTAGTTATGAACATAACCCTCTGGCAGGCAACCCGGCTACTGCCAATATGTTATATATTATATGTTATATTTTATATGTTATATTTTATAACTTTTAAATCGATCATATTATAAACCATCTTGTATTTAAAAATGCGTTCAGTTAAGTTTCAATGAGGGTTAAAATTATAGACTTAGTTTAAGCGTTTTTGTTGGGCATAAATTCTGATCGGTAATCCTTTTGAAGATTTGTTTGAAAAGAATCAGAAAAAAAATTTATAAATGATTGTGCTTATACCTCTAATTTGGAAGGATAAGAGCGATGAATATACTTATGAGTTGTTTCTCATTATTTGTTAGACAAAATAAATTTTAATTTAATACGATATGATTACACTAGATGAAAAATTTAGAGCACTTGAGGCAGAAAATGCACCTGGTCAGGAAGTTAGACAAGATCTAAGAGATGTTAAGGTTATTATGCTTGGCGAGAAACTTGATGGAGCTGTTGTTGATTTCTCGCACGGGGATGTGGATGCCTTTCCGCCTACGCCCGGTTCTGATGTAGCTTGGAAAGATGATTTCGGCAAAGGAGCGAAGCAGGCCTACACTGAGTACCGCGGTGCGGCAGAAATACGAAATAGTCTGGCTGATCGCCTCAGCAAATTTATCGGCACTTCAATTTCAGCAGAAAAAGAATTGATTATAGCTCCCGGAACTCAAGGTGCATTATTTCTGGCATTGGGTGTTACTGTTACTGTGGGAACTAAAGTTGCTGTTGTGGCTCCTGACTATTTCGCCAATCGCAAACTTGTAGTCTTCCTTGGCGGTGAAGTTGTTCCAATTCCTCTGTATTATAAGGATTCTCAATCTGAAAAAGGAATAGATCTTCACCTGCTTGAAAACGCGTTTGAAAGTGGAACAAATGTTTTTGTTTTTTCAACACCTAACAATCCAACAGGTCTTGTCTATTCTAGAGCCGTAATCACGAAAATTGCAGCGCTCGCAAGCAATTATAATGTTACGTTAATCGTTGATGAACTTTATTCAAGAATGCTGTATAGCGGCGAAGATTATACTCATCTTTGCTCCCTTAATGTTTTGCCGGAAAATCTTATTACTATTATAGGACCATCAAAAACTGAGTCGCTCAGCGGATTCCGTCTAGGAGTTGCATTTGGCACAACCAAATTGATTGATAGAATGGAGCGTCTTCAGGCAATCGTTTCTCTTCGGGCGGCGGGATATAATCAAGCGGTTCTAAATACCTGGTTTCAGGAACCTTTAGGCTGGTTGGAAAATCGAATTTGTGAGCATGAAACAATCAGGGATGAAATACTGAAAGTCTTCAGAGCTGCCAATCTGGAAACAGCATGTCCACAGGCCGGAAGTTATCTATTTCCGCAACTTCCACCGCTAAAAGTCGATTTGATTACATTCGTAGGCTTGCTTCGTTATCAGGCAAACGTAATTGTAACGCCAGGAACAGAATTTGATCCGGCTTGCATTGATAGTATACGTCTTAATTTTTCACAGGATCACGATGCGGCAGTTGCGGCAGCAAAACGAATCGTAAAAATGGTAGAAATCTATAGCAAATGAGCGCGATGATAGAACAACTAATTCCACAAGTAAAGTATTTATCTGCTGCCAGCCAGGTGGTTAGCCCTAAATATCTCTCAAGATGTCAAATGGAAAAAAATTACAGATTAATTTTAATAAAACCGGGTGAAACGCACAAATACATCCAAAATATCTTGCTGCGGGGTAATCCTAATTGTTAAATTATGTGCTATTTTTTAATTAACGCTAAACGCCGTTGGCAAATCAAATCTTTAAGAAAATAAAAGATGAAAAATAAGTTTTTAACAGCATTTTTGCTCTTATTCTCTTCCCTGCTCATAAGCGGGCAGGAACATAAAGCCAAAATAGATTCTGTAAACTCTATTCCTTATGAATATATCGTATCAAACATTTACAAATCTATAGAGATATTTTCTCTTAACGCTAAGGAAGCGGAACGAATTGGGTATAAATTAGGCGCGGCAAAATCATATTCGCAATTAGGAAAAGCATTTTATCTGAATGGAAAATATGATGCGAGCGCTCTCAACTATATCAAATCCATTAACCTGTTTGAAGAATTAAATGATGAAAAGGGATTGGTGGATGCTTACGGGGAATTTGGATATCAGCTAAAAAGAAGGGATATGGTCAGGGCAAATTTATTTATGAGGAAGGGACTTCATCTCGCAGAAAAAAATAAGTATGATTCTTTGATTGTCTCTTTATATGATAATTACGGCGTTTTAAAAGAGATGGAAAATAAATTAGACAGTGCCGATTATTTTTATAAAAAATCGCTTTCATCAAAAGAGAATATGAAAGATACGATTGGAATTCCATACAGTTTAAATAAGCTTGCGGGTATTGAGTCGATGAAATATAATTTTATTGCTGCGCTGGATTATTTAAAACGCTCGGATGTTTTCAGGAAAAAGGAAATTGGAGATTTTGGACGGGCTGAAAATTATGCTGCTTACGGTGACGTTTATAAACGAATGAACTTAATTGACAGTGCGATTATTAGTTTTAAAAGATGTCTTTCTCTTTCCGGGAAAAACGGTATTAATTTTTTAATAAGATACAGTTATGAACAGTTAACAGATCTGTATAAAAAAAAGGGTGATTATCGTGAAGCATACAAAAATCTTGAAATGCTTAGTCTTCACAAGGACAGCGTGCTGAATAAGGAGGTAAATCTAAATATTGCCCAGCTTGAAATAAATTATGAATCGGAAAAAAAAGACCACGATATAGCTGTTGCCAAACTTGAGTTAAGTAAAAAAAATTCACTACTCTATCTTCTCACCGCCCTTGCGTCAGTGCTCGGAACAGCTTTTTTTGCCACTTACAAATATCAGAAAAAGAAGAGGGAGAAAGAGAGAATAGAGCTTGAGTACAGAGGCAAACTTATGAGCGCTGAGATGGAGAAAAAGATGGGCGATGAAAAACTTAGAATCTCGCGTGAGCTTCATGATAACATAGGATCACAACTTACATTTGTAATCAGTTCACTCGACAATATTATTTATGTCGAAAAAAACAATCCATTTACTGAAAAACTTAAATCGCTGGCATTATCCGGCAGAGAAACACTCGAAGATTTGCGGAATACTATCTGGGCAATCAGGAAGAAAGAGGGAGACTTATCCCAGATAATTTATAAAATCAATGACCTTATTTATAAAATGAATTTGATGACGCCAACCATATCTTTCAATAATCAAACAGATCAGGAATATAATTTAACTTCAACACAGCTACTCAACAGTTATAGAATTATCCAGGAAGCGATTCAAAATGCGCTGAAACACTCGGAAGCATCTGAGATAATAATAGAATTTAAGTCGGGAATAGATGAATTAATTATAACTATAAAAGACAACGGAAAAGGATTTGATGTAAATGAGATTTATGAAGGCAGCGGGCTCGATAATATTAGACATAGATGCAACGAAGCATCGGGACAGTCAAAAATTGAAAGCGGACCAGGCGGCACTTTAATAACATGCGCCTTTAAGGTAAAATAGTACATATAGCGTATTGTCAAAATCAACTATTCAATTTATCTTCAAAATATAATTAACTGAAAGTAATTTATGAAAATTAAGGTCGCCCTGGCGGAAGATAACGATAAGCTTGCCGGATCTATTAAAGAAAAGTTGGAATTGTTCTCAGACAGGATCGAATTTAAATTCCGCGCAAAAAACGGCGGAGAGATGATCAGGAAACTTGAAACCGTTGGTGATGTAGATGCGGTGCTTATGGACATTGAAATGCCTGTAATGGATGGTATAGAGACCACAAATTTTATAAAAAATAAGTATTCTGAAATAAAAGTTATAATGCTCACTGTTTTTGATGATGAGGATAAAATCTTCAGATCAATTCAGGCGGGCGCCAACGGTTATTTACTAAAAGACGAACCGCCCGATAAAATAGTTGAGGGGATTGAAATGATAATGGACGGCGGAGCTCCGATGTCCCCGGTTATCGCGGTAAAAACACTCTCTCTTTTAAGAAAATCGGAGATTGTAATTCCGAACATTCTCGCTGAGGACTTTTCATTATCCAAGAGAGAGGTGGAAGTACTCGAACTTTTAAGCAAGGGTGAAGATTACGTAAAAATTTCTAATAAACTTTTTATTTCGCCCGCTACAGTAAGGAAGCACATAGAAAATATTTATAAAAAACTGGAAGTCCACAATAAAATTCAAGCTGTTCAAAAAGCCCAGAAGCATAACATTATTTGACCCGATCCAAACTATCCTTAACCGATAAGAGTAAAATACGCCATCTGACGTATTGAAGCGGGCAGGGAGTCCTATTATATTTTTCCGTCAGAAATTAAGCAAATGGTAATCATGAATCGTGCTTTAACATATGCACTATCCGTTAAGGAATTTTATATCAAACCATTGGGAAAAATTCAATCAAATTAATTTTACTTAAATAATATTTATAATGGAGATGAAATGAAAAAGAAAATATTATTATTAATTCTATTTGCAGTTTCATACAACTTAAATGCACAATGGGAAAAAGTTTACTCGAATAGCACATGGGCTAATGGAGCTTCTTTATACACACATAAAAATGTTTTATTTCAGACAGGCTACGGCAATAATACAAATCAAACTTTAAGATCGGGTGACAATGGAACAACATGGACGGACATATCGTCATCATTTCCGTACACTGTTTACTTTATATTAAGTTATGGAAACACTGTTTTTGCCGTAACTACTACTCTGGGAACTACACAATATTCGTTTTACGCGTCAACGGATGAGGGATTAACCTGGGCAGAAAAGTCTAATATCGTTAGAGGTTCCGGAAACGGGGCCATTCTTAGTATGGCATCTGATGGAAATAATCTGTTCTGTGTCTCAAATAGAAGATCTATCTACAAATCGGTTGACGGCGGATCTACATGGACAGAAATTATTATTAATTACTCTGGTACATCGGGAATCTTAAGTTTTGCGGTTTCCGGCAACACCTATTTCGCTGTATTGGAAGGAGTCGGCTGTGTTGTATCAACAGATGCCGGATTAAACTGGACTTTAAAAAACGGCACCTCCAGCATCGGAGTTATTTATAAGCTTAATAATGATGTGTGGGGAACGGCCGGATTTTCCGGAATCTATAAATTTAATTTATCAACTAATTCGTGGGAAAATAACTATACACCAGGTTCATTTAATTTGCCTATAAGTATTGGAGCAAATGGAAATAATTTAATTTCCACTTTTGGTGACTTTTTAACCGGTAACAGGAAATATTACTCTTCATACAACAATGGTGAAAGCTGGACGGAACTTACAACTGATGTAATAGGATTAAGCAACAGTATTCTTTCCAATTACGCAGTTACGGCAAACAGCTCATATTTTTTCGCGGAATATTGGAAATCCACTGGCGGCGTTATTTCATATTCGATTTACAGACTGCCTACAGCAACAACAACGTATATGGAAGATGCAAAGGAATTTCCAAATTCATTCGTGTTGAGTCAAAATTATCCCAATCCTTTTAATCCAACTACAACTATTGAGTATGCTCTGGGCATACCAGGTATGGTTAAAATTATAGTTTATGACATATTAGGAAGAGAGATCAATACATTAATTGATGAGTATAAAGTTGCCGGTAATTATCAGGTAAAATTTAATGGCAGCTCGCTCTCTTCAGGTATATATTATTACAGCCTTGTAACTGATTATAATAGACAAACAAAAGCTATGGTATTAGTGGAATAGTAAATTAGAAAGAACCGGCAATTTTGATGTGATGATGAATCAAATTCTACCATGATTCCAATTTGCACACAACCCGGTCCTACCCGTTATGTTATATTTTAAATTTTATAGTTATTATATCGATCTAATTATAAAGCATCTTGTATTCAAATTTGCGTTCAGTTAAGGTTAAATGAGGATTAAAATTTTATAAAATTTTTATGTTGTTTTCTTTGACAAAAACTTAAAACAGAAATCCTATTAAAAATTTATTTTGAACAAAATTAGTAAACTTCTAAAAGATAAATATAAACAATATCGCCTAAATCGCTGATTCGGAAAGATATGAACAATTGCATTTACTCATAGGTTACAACCAAGTAAAAAAGACAGAAACCTACAAAAATAAATTGAAAATTAAACCATTGTGAAAGGACAGAAAAAAGAACCATTGACAAGACTAGAAAACCGACAAACAATGGCACATTTACTTTTGCTCCAACACACGGCAGACTAAAAAGTAGGATAAAATTGAAAGAAGAATAAATAGATAAATGAACAACGAAAAACTAACAAAGTGTAAAAAACATCTGGCGGATAGCGCAGATATTAATCCCGCTTTTTAATCTTACGCACAAAAGATACTCCAATGTTTCATTTTTAGTTATAATTTTGCGCATTTATTTTTATATTAAATTTATTCCCTCCTACTCCCTCAAAAATATTTAATAACTAAATAACGGGAGGTGCCATGAAATTAGCTGGCGTAATTTTTATCTCGATTATTTTATTATCAACTCTGTCGGCTCAAATAAAAAATATTGAACAAGAATCTAGTAGAATGGAAATTATCTGTCCGAGTCACTTGGAATTCGAGTTCACTCAACGAATTTATAACGACTACAGTATTGAAAGAGGCGGACACCCCATACTGTGTTTTAAAGAAGCAAAAATTGAAGGGAATAAATTAATTGCGGTCTACGAATATGAATTTGCGACTTATGAAGATTTTGGTTTCATGTGTTTCGCCGGTAATTCATTCAGCACTCTGCCGGATTTTATAGAGTTACAGTTAAAGTATACAGATACTTTTTATAAAGAGTGGGAATTGATGAATCCGGTAAAGATTGATAGGTCAAATAAAGGTTGGTTAATTGTTACTTCAATAGTTGATGAAGATAATCTGAAAAATATTGAAACCACCGGTTTTATGGGTGCGACTTATAGTAAAACCGTTCAAAATAATTATCAGCCTAAATTATTTATGGAATTTGATGGCGTCGCTAAAGTCAACGATGATGGAACTGGTTTTATAATTGCCAACAGCATGGTAGAATTAAACGATAATGAGGGCGGGGTTCTTGTAAACCCTAATAAAGAAATACTCAATAAAAAAAATAAAAAACCGGAGGAAAAATTTAATGGAAAAAAAACACCTAAAAAAAGAAGGAATGAATAATTAATTGCCGATTTTTAGTTTGATATATTGTAGGTTTCTTTTCTTGAAGAAATTTTTTAATTCGATTTTTTCGTAGTTATTGCCTAATATAATTTTTGAAATTTATTTTTATTTATTAAGATTTTGATTTTTAGCCCCCATGCAAGCTTTAAAGGCACCGGTTGACCATAGAGCCCAGAATACAAGAACGGGTTGAAAGAACAGTCTAATAAAGCGAGCATTGTCCGTTTCTAATCCAAACGCGTCTATACCATTTAAATATTGAGAAATATTTCCCGGAAAAATTAATACGAAAAATACAGCTACAATCCATCCAACTTTTACACGTTGATTTGTAAGAAATATTAAGGCTCCGCCTAATAATATTTCCGTTATACCGGAAAGAATAACTACAAAATTACCATTCAATGGTAACCACTTCGGCACTTGAGCCAAAAATTCGACCCGAGACCAGGTGAGATGTGAGATGCCCGCAAGCAAGAGAAACACGCCAAGCAATAATTGAAAAATCCTTCGGACTTTAGCAGTGGTATTCGAATAAACGCTTTTATTTCCCTCGTTCATATTTTTCTCAATACATTAAGTTTACTTGTACATCAACATCATTTCGTACCGATTTTAAATCAGATTTGTGAACTGTTCAAATACAATTTATTTTTGGACCTCAATTTTCTCAACCGTTGCTGCTCCGATCTCTTAAGATACAGTTTTTCTATCTAATCTATATATATCGCCGGAGTTATATATTTCCCCAAATAATTTTTTGAGTTAAGTAATATAAAATTGTTGTATCAACCATTTTTATAAGCACAAATTTCCAGCTAAACAACTGCGGGATAAAGTTCCGCTACATAAGTATATTAATAATGCTGTGCAGGAATTTATAGGGCTGGATAGAATTTAGAATGGTATGTGTTTTAAAGCTTACTTCGTTTACCTTCAGATGATTTCTTTATCTAAATAAATATAATTTTTAATTTATTTATATTTACAATTCTTATTGGTTATTTGAACATGCTCTCATACAAAGATTACGAGCAATAACTTACTATACTAATTGGTCATAGTTTATGAAAGTACCTTCAATAGCATTTAAAATTCGGAAACTACGTTTCAGAGCTTTTTCCTTCCTGTTTGTAATATGTCTATTTGGAGGAATAAGTTTTGGACAGAATCCTATTCTAAGGGATATGGGTGTTTCCGATCCTCATATACGTGTATTTAATGATAAGCTCTACCTTTATAGCGGTCACGATTCTTCTCCGGACGACAAGACTTGGATTATGAAAGATTAAGGATAATTACATGGGCGATAGCAGCTCAGACTGCTGGGCAGGAGACGCGGCAACCAGAAATGGAAAGTATTATTTTTATTTCTCGGATAGAAGAAGAGGGATAGGTGTAATGGAGTCCTATTCCCCCGCCGGACCTTTTAAGGACGCAATAAATAAACCTCTCGTCTCACCTTTGCACGATCCAACTATTTTAATTGATGATGACATTAACAAAACGCCATATATTCTTTATGGCGAAAAATCAGACTCTTATTTTATTGCTAGATTAAATGACGATATGATTTCAATTGCTGAGTCACCCAAACCAATAAGTATTAAAGGCGAAGAATGGGAGAAAGCACCTAATTGGATGGATAAGTATTATCTATTTAAACACAACAACACTTACTATTTGAGCTGGGGCAGAGACTATGCCGTATCTAAAAATATTTATGGACCATATTATTGTGTCGGCGCTGTTGGAAATGGACATCATTTAAACGAGTTCGCTCACGGTAGTTTCTTTTGGTGGAAGGGACAGTTTTATCATATCTGGTGCTATTATATTAGACCGGGATATAAATATCGCGAGTCCATTATCACATATTGTCATTTCGATAATAATGGAAATATAGTAACGGACACTGATTTTTTGGATAAACATTTTTACACGGGAGTTGGGCAATATAATTCTTCATGGCATAAAATTGAAGCAGAATGGTATTATGAAATTTCTTCAGGTATAAAAAAGAAAGGTTCACGAGAAAATGGATTTGTACTAACCGGGATAAAAAATGGCAGCTGGATAAAATTTGCCAACGTAAATTTTGAAGGTATAAATGAAAAATTTGTGAGCTCAATAAATTGCACGGGAGGCAAAGGGACAATTGAAATAATAGCCGATAGCCTTTCCGGACTGCACTTAGGAGCTGTTTCTATAAATGTTGCAAATAATTCTCCCTTACACAGGATAGTTTCCTGCAAAATTGAAAATATTAAAGGCGTTAAGGACATTTATTTGAAATTTATAGGAGATGAAAACTATAAAATGGAAATTGATTATTTTAAGTTTTGCAACTGAAAAATATTCGACGCTAATAGCATCTTTGCACTATGTGCGCATTCGATAAACCTTTCAGCAGAGATAATTTCGGAAAGTCAGCTTTCATCACCATTTTTAATATAATTTATAATAACCGCAAAAAATCCAAATTGTTTATAACTTTTAAAGAAATAAGTGATATTTATAAACTGTTTTTTTGAATAGGATATTATCATAGGTTATATCTTACAATCCGAGAAGGCAAAAAAAAAGCCGCAATAAATGCGGCTTGAGTGTGGGAGCAGAAGGATTCGAACCTACGACCCCCTGCTTGTAAGGCAGGTGCTCTAAACCAACTGAGCTATGCTCCCTTTTAACAACTACATACTGTCAAAAATCAAGAATGAAAATTTATAGTATTTATTTCTTTGATGCAAGAGCAAATTTATAAAAATCAGCAATCAGTGCATTTTTATTCGAATTATATCCCTAATTTTTCTAACCTAAATGAAACACATTTTGTCTATAAACAGATTCTGATAGCAGCTAAATAAATTGATTTTTAATTGAGCGGGTGACGGGATTCGAACCCGCGACTTTCAGCTTGGGAAGCTAACACTCTACCACTGAGTTACACCCGCAAAAAAATATTACTGATCTTATACATTAAAATTACTGAAATGAATTTAATATTTCACCAATTTTTTTTGAGTCATTATGCTGGTTAATGCTTAAATTTGCCTGAAAATTTTTGAGAAAATGAACAAATCGAATAATCGTAAAAATCAATTTTTAGAGCTTGGAATTTTAGCCGTTCTGGGCTTAATGGTTTTCTTCCTCTGGAATACTCCTGTTGTATATCCTGTAAAATTATTTGTGGTACTAACACATGAAATCTCGCATGGATTGGCTGTAATAATTTCCGGAGGAACTGTATTTGCCATTGAGATAAATGAATATTTAGGTGGCGAATGTTTGAGTAAAGGAGGAAACGAATTATTAATTGCAAGTTCAGGATATATGGGCAGTCTCATTTTTGGCTCCCTGCTTTTTTTATCAGCTTATAATAAAAGAATGGCGGTTTGGAGTTGCACAATTATAAGTGTTATTCTTTTGCTATTTTCCGCAAATTTTTTGCAAGGCGGATTAGGTATAACATTATCAATTATATACACTATACTTCTGTATCTTTCCCCCCGATATTTTAATCCCGTTGTAAATAGTTACTTTTTAAAAATCCTAGCCTCAATTAGTATTATTTATGTTTTTATAGATATTAAAGAGGATCTTATAACAGACAGATTGCAGCTCTCCGACGCGCAATTAATAGCGGACGCTACAGGCTTACCAGCTTTGGTGTGGGGATTATTCTGGATGTTTATTACCAGCGGTGCAATATTTCTTTTAATTAGATACGGCTATAATAAAGGATTTAAACAAGTTAGTTGATGTTAACTATTTTAGGATCTTTAACTTTCATTAGAATTGTAAGACCAATCACAAAAAACAGACTTATGGAAAGAATTGCCGTTGGCTGACTATCCGTTAGAAAACTGACATAACCGAAAACTAAAGGACCTATTATAGCCGAACTTTTTCCGAAGAAAGAATAGAATCCGAAAAACTCCGTTTTTTTATCGGGAGGAGTTAACTTTGACATTAAACTCCTGCTTGTTGACTGCGTAGCGCCCATTACGCTGCCGGCTAATAATCCAACTATATAAAAGCTGTATCTTTGGGCATCCGCCAGCTCAGAGTGAATTAAATCGCTAAAATATTTGATGAGTACATAATCTTTATTGCTGGTGGCATAAGCTAATATCATTGTGCCTATCCATATCAATAAAGAGATTATAATAGTTCTCTTCTGTCCTATTGCATCCGCCATAATGCCAAATCCTGTGGCACCGAGTATAGCTGTTGTTTGTACGATAACAAAAAACAATGCCAATTCCTGGAATGTAAAATTTAAAGTTGATTTGGCGTAGTTTCCCGAAAAAAATATTACAGTATTAACGCCTTCAATATAAAAGAAGAAAGCGAGTAAAAACCAGCTAAGATTTTTATATTGTTTTAAATGAGTAAAGGTGTAGACTACTCTCTTGAAACCAACTTTAAAATAGGGTTCGGATATTGAGATCGACTTTCGGGTGTCGCCTAAAACAACGAATAATGGAATCGCGAAAACGAAGAAAAAAAGAGCAGAAATTGGAAAAGTTATTTTTATCATTCCAACTTGAATAAATGGGAAAGCGATAGCAAGTGTTATAAGAGCGCCCGCGTATCCCATGGCGAATCCATATCCGCTAACACGACCATAATTTTTTGGTGATGTAAGTTCGGGAAGGTAGGAATCGTAAAATACAAGTCCAGCTTCAAAACCAATGTTGGCAAGCACAAAAAGAATAAGCGCCAACAAAATAGTACCTTCGCCTGTAAAGTATAATGCGGCGCAGCTAATAATACATAACAGTGTAAAGAATAAGAGGAATCTTTTTTTACCGGCGGAGTGATCGGCAATGGCGCCCAGTATTGGTGAAATTAGAGCGGTTATAATCATGGATATACTGACACCAAAACTCCAGTATAAATCGCCTACTGATTTTCCACTGCAGATTGTGTCCTTAAAATAAACAGCGAATAAAAAAGTGACTATTACAATGGAATATGAAGTGTTCGCAAAATCGAACAAAGTCCAGACAAATATTTTTGATTTTTCTTTATTTGGTTTATTTGGACTGTTGTTTTGGGATGCTTTCTTCAATCAGTCCTCTGCCGGCTTTTTTAAGTTTACCATCTTTTTTCATATCCGAAAGAATTGCATCCAATATACCATTAATAAACTTTCCGCTGTTAGAAGTGCTGTACTCCTTAGCAATTTCAATAGCTTCATTTATTGAAACTTTTGGCGGAATATCAGTAAAAAATACAATTTCGCAAATACCAATTTGAAGCAATAATTTATCGATAACAGCGATACGGTCCATTTCCCAATTTGCCACTCTATCGCTGATTATATCCTCCAACATTTGAGCATTAGCCAAAATTTTATAAACTAATTTTTTGGCAAACTCTCTATCGTTCTCGCTATCTATATCCGCCAGAATGGAATGAAGTAGTACGTCAATACCTTCCCCGTTCATTTTATGTGCGTATAAAGCCTGCAGCACTCTTTCTCTGGCCACACGTCTGTTAGATTTCTTTACCTGTATCATCAAATCCAAATCACTTAAGTTAAATAATAAAAAATTTTAGAAAATAGTTTATTTTCTTGTTAATTCACCCAATCTACCGCTGAAAGCCGACACACCGGAATAAATATTTCTAATTCTGCTAACGCTGGATAATCTCTCTTCGGCAAGTTTTTTAGACGCCTCGTTAGTCGGAATTTTTTCAACTTTCGAAGTCTTTAGAACTTTTTTAACTATAGTGTAAATTCCTTCTGCTTGTTTCATCGCTCTGTCTTGCCTGTAGCCCTCCAACTCGTTGGCCACATTTATAAGCCCGCCGGAGTTAATCACATAATCGGGAGCGTATAAAATGCCTTTTTCCAAAATTATTTTACCATGCTTAACTTCATCTTCCAGTTGATTGTTAGCTCCGCCGGCAATAATTTCAAATTTGAATTTTGGAAGAGTATCGTCGTTTACAACAGAGCCAAGCGCGCATGGGGAGAATATCTCGGCATCTATTTCGTAAATTTCATTTGGTTTAACCGACTGAGCTTTAATAGTTTCCAGAATAATTTTTGTTTTTTCTTCATTTATATCTGTTATAAAAATTTCCGCTCCTTCATTGTAAAGATATTCGCAAAGATGTCTTGAAACCTGACCGGCTCCCTGAACAGCTATTCTGCGTCCGCGAAGCGAATCACTCCCCCATCGTTCGTGTGCGCAAGCCTTCATACCGACATAAACACCATAAGCGGTTACCGGTGTAGGATCGCCCGAACCGCCTATGGCTTTTGATATACCTGTTACGTATTTGGATTCCATACGGGCGAATTCCATATCTTTTACATCGGTGCCCACATCTTCAGCTGCAATAAACCTGCCGCCCATTCCATCAATAAATTTGCCGAAAGTTCTAAAAAGCATTTCAGACTTTTGAGTGGCCGCGTCGCCAATAATTACGGCTTTGCCGCCTCCGAAATTTAATCCGGCAATTGCGGATTTATAGGTCATAGCTTTCGATAAACGAAGAGCGTCTTTTAAGGCTTCTTCTGTATTCTTGTAATTCCACATACGAGTGCCGCCCAGAGCGGGGCCCAAAGTAGTATCATGGATAGCGATTATACATCGTAGACCAGATTCTTTATTATTACAAAACACGACCTGCTCATGTCCGGTCTCTTCTAAAATATCAAAAGTTTCCATTTTTAATACTCCATTAAGTAGTGTTTTCACATCAAATGCCGAAAATCCAAAAAATCAACAAAGCGATGCTTTCTCTGAAACGGTAATATAACAACTTTTCTAGTTTTAATTTATAATCCGAAGATATTGGAGTGGCCTTAATTTTAAAAAACTTACAAATTTCCATAATTCTAGGCAGATGAAATGAGTCCGAAATTAAAATTATTCCATTATATTTTTGAATGAACTCCTGCCTATGCTTATAAATATAATTGATCTGTTCTGAAGTGCTTGAAGTTTGATCTTCGAAAATTATAAAATCTTCTTTTACTCCCTTTTCAACGAGGTGGTTCATCGCAGTTTTTGCCTCGCTCAGTTCACCAGGAGCATTTCCGCCTGTTACCTGGATATTTACTATTTGAGAATTCTTCAAGAGTTTATATGCTTTTTCAATTCTGCCCTTAAATAATGGACTTGGTTTATTACCACTCCAAACAGCAGCGCCAAACACTATACCTAAATTATTTTTTTGTTCAACTATGGAGTTGGTTTTATAATGCAAAGAATATAAAAACGAGAAAACCAGCAATAGCGAAATTATTCCAGCAGTGAACAACAAACTTCGGGTACGTAATAATATTTTATTGTAAAAAACAGGGAGCCAAAACAATCCGATTAAATATAATAATGCACTTTTACTTATAAATAGAAACAAACCGAGGATTAATTTTTGTGCGGGAAATCCTAATATATAATTGCCGAATAAATTAAATTTAAGTTGAGGTAATAAGTAAATCAAAGGATACGGTAAAATAACAGCCGCAGATATTATTATAAATGTATATTTGAAACTATCGGTATTTATTTCCGCCGAAAATAAATGAATAACTACTCCACTTAACAAAAGAAGAGATAGTATAATACTTATCAAATTACCGGGATATACAATTACAAATTCGGATAAACTAAGATTATTTACATTGTATTTGTAAAAGGAACTCAAAATAAATTCGGCAAGAGCTATTACAATTAAAAAATATAATAATATTTTTGAAGATTTTTTTTTCATCTAGTTGGTTTGCTTTTTAGGCTTAATAACAATTGATATATCATCTTCCGAATAATTAAAATTTACCCTTGAATCTAAATCAAAAATATTTTTTATATGTTCTTCAGTTAAAACATCCGAAATACTTCCGTAGCAATATACTAACCCTTCATTCATAAGTACAGCACGTTTACAGTAGTTGGCTGACAAATTAAGATCATGCGATACAGTAACAATTGAAATTCTCTGTTCAACATTAAGTTTTTGAAGCAAATCATAAATAAGCACCTGATGTTTCAAATCCAGATGCGAATTCGGTTCGTCCAATAAAAGTATTTCGGGCTTCTGTGCTAGTGCTCTGGCAATATATGCGCGCTGCGCTTCTCCACCGGATACCTCATTTATACATTTATCAGACATTAAATCCAATTCGAGAATTTCTAAACTTTCATTTATTATAGTTCGGTCTTCTTCACTTTCAAAGCCGAAAACCCCAAAATAAGGAGTGCGACCCATGGCCACGATTTCGTAAATAGTGTAAGAAAATATGGACGGAGCCGACTGTGGAACAAATGCAATTTTTTTTGCAATCTCTTTGCGGTTTATCGCCCTCATATTCTTATTATGCAGCAACACTTGCCCCGATTTTGGATTAAGCACGCCGGAAAGTAATTTTAGCAGAGTGGATTTTCCGCAACCATTTGGACCAAATATTCCCACAAAATCGCCATCCGAAATATTTAAATTTATATCTTGGAGAGAAAATTTATTTTGCCCGTCTTTATAATTATAGCTAAATATTAAATTTGCGGCTCGCAACATCAAATAAACATCACATTTTTTACAATTTCAAAAAGTACTAATTCATTAAAAACATTTTTTACTACTTACATAACAAATAAATTGCCGTTTCAAATTTACATAATTATTTGATGGAGAAATAATTTACAGACATGAAAAAAAGCGCCTCTTTTTAAGAGGCGCTAAATTTTTTATTGAAGTTTGAACAGGACGGGGACAGTAACCTGCACTTTTACAGGTTTGCCGCGTTGTTTACCGGGTTTAAATTTAGTCTGTTGAACTGCTGCCATAGCAGCTTCGTCGCATCCCGCGCCGATACCTTTAATCAATTCAACTTTGTTTACATTTCCATTCTCATCAACAAATGCTTTTACAAATACTCTTCCCTGAACACCTGCTCTTTTGGCAATTTCAGGATATACAATTTTCTTTTGAATGCCTTCAATGCCGCCTATTGGGTCAGGCATTTCTTCCACGGCAACAAAGAAAACCGGTTCAACTTCTTCCACTTCCTCTTTAGCTTGAGGAGGTGGAGGAGCATCCACGACGGCGTCAATATCAAGCTCAGTTTCAGATATTTCAATATCTTCCAATACGTCATCCGAAGGTGCTTCTATAGGAATTGGAGGTTTTGGCGGAGGCGGTGGAGCAGCTTCCTGTTTTGTAGCTTCAACATCTGTTACTTGAATTAATTCCTGCGGTCCATCCAGTTTTAAATTTTCATCCTCAAATTTCGGGAAAAATTTAAAAGCTGCAATTAAAACCACGAGTGACACTATTAAACTTGTCTCAAAAACACGTTTGTATTTTCTTTTGAGATCTACTTTGGGATTCTTTTTTAAAGCCACTTTAATTCTCCTATTTCCACAAATAAGCTTGTGAAACTTATAAAATGATTACTCTTTTGTCAATCAAACTATATAGTTTTTTTACACATTAATGACCCTAATGTTCCATTTAATCTTAAACCTGTGTTTACCGACCATATTTAATAAATATTTCTGACAATATCAGCCCTAAAATTATACCGATTGTATTGGCCAGAAGATCATACCAGTCAAAAAATCTGCCTGGAATTAAAAATTGATGCAACTCGTCGAAAAATCCGTATACAACTCCAATAACCGAAGTAATAACTATAATTTGTTTATAAGTAAATAAATATTTTTTTTGAAAATGTAAAGCTAAGCGCAGTAAAAACGCTAACAACAAATAAGCCCCGAAATGCTCCAATTTATCCGATATTTCAAGTGACGGCATATTTTTGGCCGGAATTGAGGTTAAAACAAATAGTATGACCCAATAAAGAGTTAGAGCAATATAGATGGCGGTAGTATTGCTACCCAAATATTTATATAATCGAGTTAGAAACGAATTTGATGCCATTAGTAATATTTTGAATTAAATCTGATGCTGATACAGACAATTCACTTTTTTGTTCTATTAACAAATCGGAAATTAAACCGTGAATATAAACGGCGGATATAACTGAATTTTCTATTTCTTTATTGGCCCCAACAAAACCTCCAATCATTCCCGAAAGAACGTCTCCTGATCCGAACTTGGCCAGACTAGCGTTTCCGGTGCTGTTAATTAAAGCCTCCCCCGCCGGAGTAAAAGTAATTGTGGGCGCACCTTTTAATACAAGATGTGCATTCGTTTTCTTACAGAAATCTTTTCCATAGTTAAGTATATCTTCTTGAAGTTCTTCCGTGGTAATTCCAAGCAGACCAGCAAACTCACCATGGTGAGGTGTAAATATAACATTGTTCAGTGCAACTTTCTTAAATAGCCCTCCGGACAAACATTGAATCGCGTCCGCATCCAATATAATTTTTTTATTCTTATATTTTTTTATAATCTGCAAACAAGTTTGGAGAGTTTCTGGATTTTTTGATAAACCCGGGCCTATAACAAGAGCGTCTGCCCATTCAATTTTTTCGGATAATTCTTCTAAATTGGCTGATGTAAGATATTCCCTGCCCTCATCGTTATAGGCAAGCACAATAACTTCATTCAATTTCTGATAAGCAATGTGTTTTATTGTTTCCGGGAATGCCAATACAACAGCGCCCGCTCCGGAATTAATAGTTGAGTTCGCTGCTAATAAAGCCGCGCCCGGCATCTTTCCAGAACCGGCAATAACCAAAACTTTACCAGCTGAATATTTGTGCGCATCTTTATCCCGCACAGGGACACCATTTAACGCGTCTTCCGGCTCCGATAAATAATTTTGTATTTCTAATTGATTGAAATACTCCCCCCCAATACCAATTGAGCCTTTTACAACTTTTCCGGAACATTTGTAACCTTTACCATAAAATAATCCCGTTTTAAATTCGGCGAGACTTACAGTTAGATCGGCCTGAAACACTATTTGGCCGGTGGAATTATTCAAATCCAAACCGCTTGGTATATCAACGGCAACTTTATAAGCTTTTAATTCGTTCATTTTTTCTATTATACTTGCGTAAGGCGGTTTTAATTGACCCATTGTGCCTGTGCCTAATAAGGCATCAACAATCACCTGACATCCGTCTAATTTCTTTAAATCCCTTAACGATGAATATTTTATAAGCTTGGATTCTTTATAATAATTTAAAAGTTTTTTAAGAACATTAAAATTTATTAGAGCATCGCCCTCTAATTTGGTATTATCAGCCAGAGATATTGTAATTACATTGTAGCCATTAATTAAAAACTGGCGGGCGAGAGCAAATCCATCGCCTCCGTTGTTTCCTTTTCCACAAACAATCCCAACAGGTAAAAATTTATTTATCGATTCAAAATTCTGCAGAATTTCCTCGTATAAACTTCTGGCTGCGTTTTCCATTAAAACAGTCCCGCTTAGTCCTAAAGTATTTATAGCGAATTCATCCGCAGCTCTAACCTGTGAAACCGAAAACAACGGTATCATTTTATTACCATTTTATTTGACAAAAATTATTCTATGAAAAGATAATTATCATTTAAAAGTTCCATTTCCAAAATATGCTTTTCTTTAACATGAAACGCTATTTTAATATGGTTCGAAAAGTCGAAAACATCCTGCCCCGCTTCAACAATAATCATTTTTATTGTTTCGTACTTAGTCACATAATCTTCCAAATCGTCATAGTCATGGAAATAAATTTCAGTATAGGTTTCCCTTTTATAATATTCAGCACCCTTTTTAGAACTGCTAAAATCTGTAATAATATCCTTTTCGATAACGATTTTTAAAATATCGCACATAAATGGCAATAAAACGCGATTACCGTAATAAAGCGGATTAATTTTTTTTGAAATTACTTCTTCTAATTTTCTCATATCAACCCTTCCCATAATAGAATACTAACCAAACAATTGTAAATATAGGTATTAGAACAGGAATAGAATATTTAATTAAATAAGCGAAGAAACTGGGCATTTTAACTCCGGCTCTTTCGCTGATAGATTTTACCATAAAATTCGGTCCGTTACCGATATAAGTCATTGCGCCGAAAAATACCGCTGCAACTGAAATAGCCTCAAGATAAATTGGATATTCTAATGAGAACTGATGTACCTGATCCTTTACATTTACATCAAAACCGAATTTACCGAGTTCCGCGCTTAAAAAGTTCAAATATGTTGGCGCATTATCAAGGAATCCCGAGAGTATACCAGTAGCCCAATAGAAACTGCTGACACTAATTTGATCACCCAAAATTTTTGCTTCGTGAGCAATTAATTGTAATGCGGGGATCATTGTAGCAAATATTCCAATAAATAAATACGCCACTTCTTTAATTGGTTCAAAATCGAATTCGTTAGCTTTAAGAATTTTTTCATCGGATCCTTTATATGCAAGATAACAGACTGAAAACATAATTATTTCTCTTATTCCAAATGGCAGTGGGGATAAACTGGGCACCCAGCTCATTACACCCGGATCAATAAATACAGAAATAAGAATAACAATTAAATAACCAACATTTTTCAAACCCTTGAATTCAATTTTATTCGAATAAGTTTGAGAACTTTCTCCGTCCTTATTTCTTAAATCAATAAAATAGAAAATCAATATGACAAGTAAAACCGTTGGGAACCAAACATGAGTTACATTTTTTATAAACCAGAAAAATTCTATTCCCCTTAAAAAGCCCAAAAACAAAGGGGGATCGCCAATCGGCGTTAGAGCTCCGCCTATATTGCTTACAACGAATATAAAAAAGATAATATGATAGGGTTTAATTCGATCTTTATTTATTTTCATAAATGGTCTGATCAAAAGCATGGAAGCGCCTGTAGTGCCTATAACATTTGCGATTACCGCTCCGATTGCGAGTATAACAACATTTAACATTGGCGTTGCTTTGCGGTCGACTTTAATAAGTATACCGCCGGAAGCAATAAATAAACTCGCCAATAAGGCAATAAAAGATAAATACTCCGCCAAAGTATGCAGCAAACTGTGAGTATCATGTAAAACTACAAGATAATATAACACAGTAATCGCACCCAATGCTATTGCAATTTTTGGATAATTTTTTTCCCAGAAGTGATGATAAAAAATCGGTCCAGTCGCGATAGCGAGCAGCAGTAGAACAAATGGTATAACCATATATGCCGGCGGAAGTGCGTGCGTTACAACTTCACTGGCCTGTTCAACCTGATTGGAAACGGTTAATCCATCATTCGCAAATAAATTGGAATTGATTAACATCAATATTAACAAAAATAGAGTCATTGTAATTTTTTTCATTTTAACCACTTTAATTAAAATCAATTATGGTGTATTTCTGTATATCATTCGAGGAAATGGAATAGCTTCACGTAAATGATCAATTCCGCAAATCCACGATACTGTTCTCTCCAGACCTAATCCAAATCCGGAATGCGGCACGGAACCGAATCTTCTTAGGTCAAGATACCATTCGAAAAATGATTGAGGAAGATTATGTTCTTTAATTCTGGAGATAAGCAATTCAATATCATCTTCCCTCTGACTGCCGCCTATAATTTCTCCGTAACCTTCGGGTGCTAGTACGTCAACTGCCAAAGCTACTTTAGGGTTTTCGGGATCACGTTTCATGTAGAACGCTTTAACTTCCGATGGATATCGGTGAACCATTACAGGCCTGTCGTATTGGCTGGAAATAATGGTTTCATCAGTAGCTCCCAAATCATTTCCCCATTCAAAATCTACACCGTTCTTTTTAAGAATTTCTACAGCTTCGTCGTAGCTTATACGTGGAAAAGGACGTTTCACTGTTTCGAGCTTTGTGACATCTCTTTCAAGTATTTCTAGATCCTCTTTCCTCTCGGACAAAACAGTCTGAACGATATATTCCAAAAACTCTTCGGCTAAATCCATATCGTCATCCAGATTAAAATATGCCATTTCCGGTTCGACCATCCAGAACTCAGTTAAATGCCTGCGTGTTTTAGATTTTTCAGCTCTGAAAGTTGGACCGAAAGTATAAACCTTACCGAGAGCCATCGCTCCGGCTTCGGCATATAATTGTCCCGATTGAGTTAAATAAGCTTTACCTAAATCGAAATAATCGAACTCGAACAATGTTGATGTGCCTTCGCATGCGTTCGGTGTGATTATTGGCGGATCAAATAGCGTAAATCCACGGTCGTCAAAAAAATCGCGTATAGCTTTTACCACTCTATGTCTTATACGCATAATTGCTACCTGTTTTTTGGAACGAAGCCACAGATGTCTGTTATCAATTAAAAATTCCGTACCGTGTTCTTTTTTAGTTATCGGATATTCCTCTGCGATTGATACGATTTTCACGTCAGTTGCGTCAAGTTCAACACCCCCAAGGGCTCTGTCTTCTTTTTTAACTTTTCCGGTAATCTCAAAGGAAGATTCTTGTGTTAGCTTTCCAGCGTTTTCAAAAACTTCTTCGCTAACGTTTCCTTTGAATACTATACATTGTATGTATCCTGTACCATCACGCAGAATTAAAAATTTTACTTTTCCACTGGATCTTTGATTAAATAACCAGCCTTTTAATGTTACTTCTTCACCGATATGATTCGGCAGATCTTTGATGTAAATGTTTGGTCTCATAGGTCTTTAGAATTTGTTTCAAAATTAGTCCCAAATATATAGACTATGGCACTTAAAAATCATAAAAAAGTAATTTAAAATGCGGCTTCTGAACCTTTGCTATAGCTTAACAAATATAATAATCCATACAGAATAATAGAATATACAAGGTTAAATATCGGCGTAAACATTAACGAATAGTCCAAAGCTAAGACGAAAGATGTTAAAAGATTATAAAATTATATGCTGTTATGCCACATACTTAAACGCCGTCACTGTTCAACACTTTCGATACCTCTGCAAGCTCGGTGTGAGACTCCGCTAAGCAAACCGATTGAGAAGGACTTTATAGTGTCGAGCTAAAATCTGTAATCTGAAGGAGCATTCTGAGCCTGCCGTAGGGTTTTCCATTCAGATTAAAATTAATACGAAATTATTTTATAATGATGGGATTATGACAGATAAAAATGGATATTGGGTCAAATTAGTTCAACACGTAACTTTTTTCCGAACAATTCTTCAAATAATTCCTTACGACGTTCAAGACTCCAAAGTTCTATATCAATTGGCTGTTTGCCGGAATCTATATATAGTTTTACTGATTTATCGGAAACATGAGTTTCTATATATTTCACATTCCCTGAATGAGTTCTGTCAAGTGCATCGGCAACTCGTAAAATAGCGGATAATTTTTTTGTTACATCTTGAAATACTTCGTTTTGAATTGTAAAATCGTCATGCCTTTTTTTTGGGTGACTTTTTCTATGATATCTGGCAATATTTGCTATCAATAAGATTTCCGGATCGGTAAAACCAAGAAGTTTACTGTGTCTGATAATATAAAAACTATGTTTGTGATGTTTATCGTGTGAAATATGATAGCCGATATCATGAAGGAGAGAAGCTGCAAACAAATATTCTTTATATTCTCCGTTAAGATTGTGAAGTTGTTTTAATTTATCGAAGAGTTGTAAAGCTAAATCTGCGACATGTTTGCAATGATTACGGTCATATTCTGAACTCTGCGCTAACTGTTCGATGCTTTTCGCTCGAATGTTGTGAAGGTAATCTGTAAAACTGCCGCCGAGTGATTTATACATGGAATCGATTATAATTCCCTCTCTTAAGGCATATCCCGAGACTGTAATTTTATCGGCCCCCAGTTTTTCCAAAATTGTTGATAGTATAATAACGCCTGCCGGAATAATATCGGCTCTTTTAGATTCTAGTCCTGGAATTTTTTTCCTCGACTCAGTTGTTTTACCTGATAAAATTTTTTCTTTAACAACAATCAATTCTTTTAAGCTGAAGATCTGGTTATTAATTATAGATGGCTCGGCTGCTCTTCCGCTTTTAAGTCCAATACATATTGAAGTACATGCCTGAATAGTACCTGAAGATCCGACGACATGTTTATAATCTAGATGTTCAACACTTTTTATAACCGGATATATTTCGCCTTCAACCCATCTTGAACAATCCGCAATTCTTTCTTTTGTTACTTTGCCATCCGGGAAAAATTTTTGAGTTAATCTAACAGCGCCAAGTTTTAAACTATTGGAATAAATAATATCGCCTTTTTCACCGACAACAAATTCAGTACTTCCTCCCCCTATATCGATGCAGAGTATTCTTTCGTTAAAAAGGGGAACAGCTTTAAGAATTCCAAGATAAATCAAACGTGCTTCTTCGAATCCGCTTACAACATTTATATTTATACCCGTCTCAATTAAAACTCTTTGAATAAAATCTTCCCTGTTTTCGGCTTCTCTTACGGCGCTTGTAGCTACGGCTCTTATTTGAGCGTTATAAGTATTAGCGATTCCTTTAAAAGTAGAAAGTGCCCGAATCCCCCGTTCGATGGCCGATGGATTCAGAATTTTAATATCATTTGTATTTCCTTCACTTAATCTAATTACTTCGCGTTCGCGGCCAATTATTTCAAAATTACCCTCTTCGTCGGGGCGAACAATTATAAGGTGAAATGAATTAGTACCTATGTCTATGGCGGCTAAATTTTGGGTTAACATTAAATAGAATGAGATATTTTTTTGGTAAAATACGGGATTTTATTTTTTATCAATTTCTTCAAAGTCGGCTTCAATTATGTCTTTTTTGTCAATTCTGGATCGAACATTTTTTTTATAGTTGGTATTCATGCTATTGAATGAGTTTTGTTTTTCCTGCTTATTTTCAAAAAGCTTAAAAATCGCCCTAAAAAGTTTAAAGAAAAAATAAAAAACGATCCCAATAAAAATAATTCGTATTATACTCATAATTTGCTCGTAACGGGGTTAAAATATTCTATAAATCCTCTGTCTTCTCTAAAAACCTGATTGCAGAGTTCTTCAAAATCTTCCTGTCTGTTAACAAAATCTATTTCAGTAGTGTTAACAATCAATAGAGGAGATTCGTTGTATTTGAAGAAAAAATTATTATAAGCTTCACTTAATTCACGTATATAACTTCTGGACATATTTTTTTCAATTCTTCTGCTACGTTTTCGGATATTGGAAATAAGTCTATCTACACTCGATTGTAAAAATATTATCAAATCCGGTTTCCTAAGATCCCTTTGTAATAGCGGGAATATATTTTCGTACAATTTTAATTCTTCGGTGGAAAGGTTTAAGTAAGCAAATATCTGATCTTTTTCAAAAATATAATCCGAGACAATAAAGTTTGAGAAAAGTTCTTCCTGATTTAATTTCTGCTGCTGCTTATATCTATTGATAAGAAAAAACATTTGAGTTTGAAAAGCAAAACGATTTCTATCGTCGTAAAAGGCCTCGAGGAAAGGATTGGCTTCAAACTCTTCGAGTACAAGGTTTGCGTCCAATTTTTTTGCAAGTTTTTGCGCAAGTGAGGTTTTCCCGGCGCCAATTACGCCTTCAATAGAAATATATTTAATCTCGCTCAAAACAATTCTCCGCTAATTCAATAGATCAATTTTTAGCTTATTTAAAATATGATTTTCCGAGATAGAATCTAAATATTCCTTCAAAAATTTTTTAGATATCGGATGCTCAAAAAAAGGTTCTATTTCCAACATAGGAACAAGAACAAAATCTCTCTTAATTAATTCGGGATGAGGGATTTGCAGATTATCGGATTCAATAACATGATCGTTATAAAACAGAATATCCAAATCAATTTCGCGAGGACCCCATTTTTCTCGCTTTATCCTTCCGAGTTTTATTTCCAAGGATTTAATAAAATCGAGAAGTTCCTTCGCAGAATATAGAGATGATATTTCAATGACACAATTCAAAAATTTACTTTGTTCAACATTGCCATATGGTTTTGTTTCGTAAATTGAGGAATAGTTTACAATTAGGCAGTTTTTGTCATTATTAATATGATTTACCGCATTTTTTATATTACTCAAACTGTTGCCGACATTGGAACCCAGCCCAATAAAAATTTTATTCAGCATTGCTTTTTTCAACTTCCGCTTCAACAAAATCTATTACACCGCCAATAGGCACACTTCGTTTTCTAACTTTTACAATTATTTTTTTTATTACTGGAAATTTTTGCAATAGTTCATCGGCTATAATCATAGATAAAGTCTCAATAAGATAATACTTTTTAGAGAACACTAGTTTGCCGATAAATTTATATACATGATCGTAATTTATAGTATGACTTAAATCATCGGAATACGCCGCTTTACTAAAATCCGTTTCCATATCGATATCAACTTCAAATTTACCGCCGATTATCTGTTCTTCCTGTAACGCGCCGTGATAAGCGTAAAATGTAGCGTTTTTAATTCTTATGGTGTTTTTCATTATTTAAACCGTTTTTATCCTATAATATTTTATAATACCCGCAATATTAGCCAAAACCAATCCGATAAGAACCATTACAGTACCTAACAAATCATGCATCGATAAACTTTCATTAAGAATAAACCATCCCAACAGGACGGCTATAATTGGGGTTATAAGAGAATTGAGTGAGAGAATAACAAGATTCATTCTTTTCATCAACCAATAGTAAGTTGTAAATGTTAATACCGTCCCAAATAACGCAAGATATGAAACTGAGAATATCGCTCCGTAGTCTATTACAACGCGGCTCATGTCTTCGGTAAAAATGCCCAAAGGAATCATTATAATTCCGGCGATTAGTACGGGGAAAAGATTCATTGTAAGCGGATTAAGTTCCTGTCCGTGTTTTTTAATTATAACCGCAACAATCCCCTGCATAGTGGCACTGACAAGAACAGCTGCCATTCCCCAAATATCCGTAGATACGTCCATCGACAGATCATCGGAAAAAATAAAATATATTCCTATAAAAGCAATTACGCTTCCAATTATCTTGAATGGCCCAATAGTTTCATTAGGGATAAGAATACGGGAAAACATAATAACTATAAAAGGAAATATGGCGAATAATACTGAGGTTAAACCTGTAGCGATAAATTGTTCCGCCCAGTAAACCAAGCCGAATGGAATAACAAAAGAAAAAATTCCCATAATAAAGTACAGCTTTATTGAAAGCGGATCCCTTTGAACACGGATTTTTTTGTATTTCATCAGCGTATAAAACAGAACCGCCGCTAAAGAGAACCTTATGCCAGCGGCCAAAATGGGAGTTAAAGAATCAAGTCCAACTCTAATTGCAAGCCAGGTGGACCCCCATAAAAGACATATAAGAGCATAGCCCGCAAATATTTTTGTATTTTCAGAAAACATTAATTCTCCATTAAAGCGATAATTCCCAATGCTCTGCCGGACGCCGCGCCGTCTCTTCTGTATGAGTGAAGTAAATGACGCGCTCCATATGAACATATTCGAGAATGTTGGATGTTTTGTTTCGGCAATCCAAATTTAAGTAAATAATCCAGATTAACGGAAGATACATCGAGATGGAATGATGATTTATTCGCCGTTAAAAACTTATCATCGAATAAAGTCGCAACTTCGGCGCCTACTTCGTAATTAGCTTTGCTTATTGAAGGACCGATATACGCGAAAAGATTTTCTGGTTCCGATCCAAATTCTGATTTCATTTTTTCTAGTGTTTTAAACAATATTTGTTTTTCCGTACCGCGCCAGCCGGAATGAACCGCAGCAATCACTTTGTTTTTTCTGTCATAAATAAAAATAGGCGTACAATCCGCGGAGGTTACCGCAAGACCGATCCCGGATTTATTTGTAATAAGTCCATCACTTTCTCCCACTACACCGGGTTTATCTACAATGGTAATAATATCCGAATGAATTTGTTTTTGGAAGGCAATGTTATTGTTACTCAATCCCAGAGATTCTATAAACATTTTTCTGTTTTCAGTAACAATTCCGGGATCATCACCAACTGAATATGAAAGGTTGAAATCAAATTGTCCGTTTCTCCCTAAACCAATTTTTGTGCTAAACCCGAATTTGACGTCCTTAAATCTGCCAAGTAGTGAACTTTCTATTACAATCATTTAGAATTCCGAATAAAGAAAAAACCCAATCGACATGAATCAGATTATCGAAAGGGTTTAAGTTTTATAATATTTTTGTTGATTTTACTCCGATCAGCGTAAAATTATTATCATTCAGGCTGATTTATATTTCTTTCCTCGTGCCTTAAACAACTAGTAAAACTTTAAACTCAATCTATTATAACGCGCATAAGTAACAAATCATAAAATGGAATTGAGCGAATCTTCAAGATCACGAATTATATCCTCTGCTTTTTCCAATCCGATAGCTAAACGAACTCCGCCGGGATCAATCCCTTTTTCCTCTAATTTTTCGGGCGGCACTACAGAATGTGTCATAGAAGCAGGGTGTTCAATAAGTGTGCGTGTATGTCCTAAACTGACGGCTAATGTCATGGTGTAGGCATTATCAGCGGCGTAATCCATAAACTTTATACCATTGGATTTACATTCCGCTGCAGTATTTCCTTTCAAGGAAAAATATATCATACTTCCGGGAGCAAAATTACCCTCAAAATCAAGCATTTGTTCTTTAGCCAAATTATAATACTTGTATGATTCCAGTCCCGGATAATTAACATAAGAAATCTTAGGATGGGCTTCGAGAAACTTTGCAACCTTCAGAGCGGTACTAATCTGTTGCTTTTGTCTCAAACCGACTGTAGGTAATCCGTATGTTAAAATTGCCCAGGCGCTTTTTGTATTAAGCACCGCACCGAAATCCTTTCGGAATAAAAGTAGTAAATCGCGGTATTTATTTTTACCGATTACAACTCCGCCCATATCCGTTCCGAATCCGCCTATTCCTTTTGTTAATGAGTGGACAACAAAATCGGCACCCAGCTCCAGTGGTCTCTGACAATAAGGGGTAGCAAAAGTATTATCGATTATTATTTGTAAATGATCTGTTTCTTCTCTATCCGCGTTAATTTCATCTGCAATTTTTCTAATTTTTTTGATATCAATAATATCCAGATTCGGGTTTGCGGGCGATTCAAAATATATGGCTTTTGTATTTACTGTAATTTTTTCTTTTAAATTTTCCAATTTTGTCAGATCCGTATATAAAACGTTAATTCCATATCTCGGATACCAATTATTAAATAATGAAATAGTACAGCCGTAAAGCGTACTATGAGCTATTATCTCCTCACCAGTGCTTACCAAAATACCTAATACGGCTGAAATAGCTCCCATGCCAGTTGTAAATGTAACTGCTGTTTCACCTTTTTCAACATACGCCAGATTTTCCTCGAGCATGTCTTTATTGGGTTCGCCCAGCCTGTCGTAAATAAAAATTGGCGCTTCACCTCCGAAATCTTTTGTATTGGCAAAACGCTGAAAACCCTGCGCGCCCCTATCAACCGAGTCGAGCCTGAAAGTAGTGGAAGAAGATATAGGCGCGGTTACATGATGAGAATAATCCCACTTGGCTGAAACATTTTTCCCATAAATAATATGGGTATCCATTGAATATTTACTATCGTCATCAGTATTTACTGGTGGTTTATTTTTATTATCGGTACTCATTCTAATTTCCCCTAAAATATTCTTTTAATGAATTAAAAATATGGAATTAGATGATGTTAGGAAACGACAAAATGGAATCATAATATAATACGACTCTGATTTAACAGATTATTAAGATTTTGTAGGATAAAACAAATATTTTAATAAAAAAAACAAAGGAAAGAGAAAATATTTTTTCCCGAATTTTAATCATTTTAAATAAATCATTTTTTTTGTTGAAACATACTTTTCTCCGCTTACGAGCCTGTAATAATATATACCTGAGGCTAATCCCGCTCCGTTGAATTTTACTTTGTAATTTCCCGGTTTCTGGGATTTATTTACAATCGTTGCAACCTCTCTCCCGACTATGTTATAAACTTTTAAAGTAATGTTGTTATTCAAGTTGCCAGCTTGACTTGCTGAAGGAATGTTATATTCAATTATGGTGCTTGGATTAAACGGGTTTGGGTAATTCTGGCTTAAGTAAAACTCTTGCGGAAATTGGGAAGTTCGGATAATGCCGGTTACTTTTGCTGTGTCGGGCAGGCGTATAATTCCGTAATTAGTATGAAAATAAATGTTCTTCGGTGATGAGTCATCCAATTTTATTCTGTTAACAGTTCCACTAAATAATTTTTTCCAGTCCTTACCCCCATTTTCTGTTAGGTATAAACCACCGGGACTATAATCATCCTCATAGAAAATACCGTTTTGTTCTAACCCAAGGAATAACCGATCCGGATTTTCCGGATCAACCATCAAACTCTTCGGCCTAAAATTAGGATCAACTAAATATAATGAGGAATCTATACTAAACCAGTTTTCCCCTCCATCCGTACTTTTTGAAACTGCTTTTATCAATTCCGTTAAGTTAAACAAATTATACTGACATGAATATAGCACATTTGGATTACTCTCGGAAATTGCCAAATCTTTAATGTACGCTACTTTCCTATCCGTTTGAATTTTTAGGCCTGAATCCTTTGTTGCCCAGGTTTGCCCAAAATCAGTAGTTTTCAGTACATGACCGGGTTGGTAGGTGTAGCCAATATTTTCCTCAATAGAACTAAAGAGGTGTGGGGAGTAGGAGGGCTTAATAGACCAGCTTATTCCACCATCAAAAGTGATATGTTTTGCTATATATCCTTCTTCAATTGACGATACATAAATAATATTTGGATTAAAATCATGATATTTGACCCCTGTACAATTATTAAATCTCTCCGTTTCATACCAACTATCACCTGCATCAGTAGTTTTATATAATCGTGTACCGTCAATAAACAGTCCTTCATTTTTATCTTCGGGGTTAAAGGACAGTGTACTAAAATAATAATGAAAACTCTTACTTTCCTGGGGTTCAACTTTTGGCTTATACCAGGTTTTTCCCATATCCTTTGTTTTAATTATATTCCAGCCATCACTGACACAAATAACTTCGCCACGATTTCCATTTATTATTTCGTAACCTAAAGAATTACTCCCTTCACAAACTATATTGGTAACTTCCCAGTTAGAACCGCCATTAGTAGTTTTGAATACACCAAAACGAGGGACAGTTCCGTAGATAATTTTTGGATCAGATGGATTAATAATTGACACATTAATTGTAGCACCCTGATAAGGCAGCCCTTCAGTCGGATAATGACTCCATGTATCTCCCGCATCAACACTTTTGTATAAGCCTTCTCCTGTGCCGAATAAGCTATCATTTTTGGACGCATACATAATAGTAGTGTCAACAGGATCGATAATGAAATTTACAGGATCGTAAATCCCAGCTGTATCTATTACAGAATTTCGAACTCTATAAAGACGATTGTTTCCTTTAATGAAAAGCGTATTCGAATTTCGGGGATTTATTACTATTTGATCAAATGATATTCGAATCGAATCGGCAAGAAGCTTAAACCAGTTATTGCCGGAATCTTTCGTTTTATACAAATTTGCTCCCGCTGCGGCATACAATACTGAAGTGTCAGACGGAGCGATAGCCATTTTCTCAAAATTGCCTTCAAACTTATGAATAAAATGCCAGCTATCGCCGCCATCGTTACTACGCCATATCTCACTGCCGTATCTGTGCATATACATTATCTCTGAGTTAACTGGATTTACGCAGAATTGGCTTATAATTGGTGGATAACCATTGTCATCATAAATTAATTCCCATTGATCAGTTAAATATTTTTTTCTTGCAAATAAGGAACGTGTATATACAAACATATCACCAGTTAGAGGAGAAACGTATATCTGATTAACTTTCATATTACCATTCTCAATTATCTCCGACTGACTCCCATCAATGGAATAAAACAAACCTCCATAATAATTTGATCCATAGATTTTGCTGTGATCGGTTGGATGGATAAAAAGCGCATATGGGAAGTCCCCTGGAGGACCGATAAGTTCTGGTGTTTGAGCCATAATGTTAAGTGGCAGCACAAAAGAGATAATTGCAGGCAAACATTTTACAAAATTATAGAAAACATTTAAGTTGTTTTTATTCATATTGATTTAAATCGTATTATTTAGCTAGCATTTTATGCTGAAGGCTGATTGACAAATTAATATTTCAAATTATAGTCATTGCCATCAAGCATTATTTCATTTTACCAGTTGCAAAATCGCCTGCTCAATATCCTCTATTAAATCATCAACATCTTCAATACCTACTGAGAGCCTAACAAGGGAATCTGTTATCCCTATACGTTCTCTTTCTTCGGGAGGAAGCGAGGCGTGAGTCATACTGGCTGGATGGCAAACTAAACTTTCCACGCCCCCTAAACTTTCTGCGAGCGTAAATATTTTTGTGCTTTTAAGAAAATGTTTTGTCAATTTAAAATCACCAAGATCAATCGAAAGCATTCCACCGAAACCAAACATTTGTTTTTTTGCCAATTCGTGCTGAGGGTGTGAAATCAGACCCGGATAGAATATTTTTTTTACAAATTCTTTATTCTTCAGATAGTTCGCAAGTACAAGGGCGTTTTCGTTATGTTGTTTCATGCGAACGTGAAGAGTTTTAGTGGAACGCATTATAAGCCAGCAATCGAATGGCGAAGGCACCGCTCCTGCGGCGTTTTGTATGTACCTTACCCGCTCATTTATTTTATCATTGTTTGTTACAACAATTCCGCCAATTACATCGCTATGCCCGTTTAAATATTTTGTGGAACTGTGAACAACAATATCTGCTCCCAATTCTAAAGGGCGCTGGAAATAAGGAGTCATAAAGGTATTATCAACAATGGAAACCAACTTATTATCGGAGGCAATTTTAGCTGCCGAGCGTATGTCTGTAATGTTTAACATTGGATTGGTAGGAGTTTCAATATAGACTAATTTTGTATTCTCCGATATTGCGTCAGTAATATTGTTTACGTCGCTCATATCAACCCATGAGAATTTAATACCATAATCGGTCCAAATTTTTTCAAACAGACGATAAGTGCCGCCATAAACATTATCGGAAACTATTACATGATCCCCTGCTTTTACAAGACCAAGCAAAGCTTGAATAGCCGCTACTCCCGAAGAAAAAGCTATGCCGAATTTTCCATTTTCCAGTTTAGCTATGTTCTTTTCCATTGCCGCGCGAGTAAAATTATGTGTTCTACCGTATTCGTAACCTTTGTGCTCGTGGAGACCCTCCTGAGCGTAAGTTGTTGTCATATAAATCGGGGTCATTACAGCTCCTGTAGTAGGATCTGGAATTTGTCCCGCGTGAATCGCGTCGGTTGCAAAACCCATTTTATCTCCGAAAATTTTTTAATTAATACGGCAATTGATTATTGTAATCGAGTTCATATATTTCCCAATTCAACCATTTAAAATCACCCGTTTTTAATTTCCACGTAATACTTCCTTTAACCGGAATTCTGATACCCTGAAAAGTGGAATAATCATTCATACTAACGTGCCATTTTTCAAGAGAAAACTTCCCTTCAAATTCACCGTATCTCATCGCCTCGAAACCTGAAATATCCCCGTTATCCTTAAAAAAGAATGTTCCCGCAACTGTTCTATCTTTATAGTTCATAACCGCCCGAGCCGAAGTTGAATCTATTGACTGCCATTCAATATAATCACTGAGGGCGGCGGACGGGAACCAGCAAATTTCTGCAAGATAACGCAGCATAGTTCCCTGATCCATTTTCTCCCCTTTCGAATCTGCTATTGTGAACAGAGAAAATAATTTAATGAGCATATTGCCTTTACCTTCATAATATTTATCCCGGGCACTTATATATAAAGGCCAGCCAGCGTTTGCCCTGGCTTGCCAAATAAAACCCGGTTTATCAATTCTGTAGTATTGATAAGCTTCAAATGGCATCCAATCGTTCTCTCTTTTAGGAAGCATAAATCCTTTTTGTTTTAATCTAACTGAGTTGGATTTAACCTTCCCCGGAATACCCGAAGACTTTAACCATTTTTTTACCGGATTCGGCAGTGATTCTAAGTGAACTTCATCGACAGATTGATAACTGTTATTAGGAGCTGAATATAGTTCGCCGATTTCCTCATGAACGCTCGAGTTAAAAATATTATCGGCTATAGAAATAACAATCACTGTACAAATGATTAGTACGAAAATAAAACTTAAAGTGAGAATGAATTTTTTTAGCATTTATTATATGTAGTTCAGTGGAAAATTTAATATTCTTAAAACTGATATCCTCTTAGAAATTCTTCCGCGCTCATCTTCTTTCTTCCCTCAGGCTGAATTTCAAGAATTTCCAAAACGCCGGTTTTGCATCCGACGAATATATGTTTTTTATCGGCAGTAATTTTTCCAATTTCCTGTTTTTCTTCAGTAGAATATTTGGATGTGTAAATTTTATATCGTTTTCCGGTGTACTCAAAAAATGCTGCTGGGAATGGGGACAAACCCCTTATAAGATTATGAATATTTTCCGCCGAATTATCCCAGTTAATTTCACATAGTTCTTTTGTAATTTTCGGAGCGGGAGTAGCTATTGTATCGTCCTGTTCTTTCACTTCCACGTTGCCGCTTTCAATAAGATCGAGAGTTTTCATTATAACATCAGCGCCCAGCAAACTCATTTTGTCGTGTAAGGTACCAAGATTGTCTTCCGCACCGATACCGACAGATTCTTTAATAATTATATTACCAGTATCAACTTTATCCTGCAGAAAAAATGTGGTTACTCCCGTTAGTTTTTCACCGTTAATCAGCGCCCATTGAATTGGTGCTGCACCCCGGTATTTTGGCAGCAGTGATCCATGTAAATTGAACGATCCCTTTTGAGGAATTGTATAAACTTCACTGGGTAAAATACGGAAAGCGATTACAACGAATACATCCGGTTTTAATTCTTTTAATTCAGAAATAAACCCTGAATTTTTTAAACTCTCGGGCTGTAAACATTTTATATTGTTATCAATCGCAAATTGTTTGACGGGCGTGCAGGAAACTTTTCTTCCTCTTCCCCTTTCTTTATCAGGTGCTGTTACAACAGCCGCGATATTATGTTCACTTTTGTAAATTCTATCGAGTGAGGGCACAGCAAAATCCGGAGTGCCGAAAAAAACAATCTGCATAATTTTCCATGGGATAATTGGCAATTAGTCGGTTATCGGATAATCGACATCCATATTTCTGTTCATAATGTCTGTCAACTCTCCTTTCAGTCTTTTCTTTATATCCTGGGCAACTCTATCCGGAATCATTTTACCTATTAAATGATCGTACTCGTGCAATATAACTCGCGCCATCCAGTCATCGGCTTCAATAATCTGTTCTTTCTCGTCAGTATCCAGATATTTAATTTCAATTGCTTCTGCGCGTTCTACATCTGCCCTTAGATTTGGTAAACTCAGACAGCCTTCCTCATAAATAACGCTGTCGTCTGATTCAGCGGTAATAACGGGATTTATCATCACCAATGGACTGCTTTCCTCATATCCTTCCACGGGGGTAAGATCAATTACAAATATTGATTTATTCAATCCAACCTGATTGGCCGCGAGGCCTATTCCATGTGCAGCTCGCATAGTTTCGAACATATCACGTATATTTTGAATTACTTCGTCATCTACCTGCTTAACTTTTTTTGTCTTCTCTCTTAATATTTTATCGCCGTAAATAGTAATTGGTATTATCGCCATATCACTTAACTCCAACTGTTGATTCTTTGACTTCGGATTTTACATATTCGGCAATACTGTCCGAATAAATTAAAACTTCCGTTGAACAAAATAACATTCTAATAGTAAGTCTAAAAATAATTAACATTTGCTGAAGAATAAAGGTTAGTAGTAAAAAATAAAATGGACTTCGCGGAACTAATGTATCTATAAGATTATAAATTATTGCTCCAATGGCACCGAAGGATGCTACAAGTAAAAAAACAACAAAGACAATTCTATAATTTTGTTTAACAAACAGTAATGTTTTTAAAATGCTTTTAAAAATATCGTTTTTATCCTCAACCCCCATTCCAACTTTTGTATAATCCGAAATCAAAGTAACAAGTCCAATCAATATAATAAGAAGAATATAACGCATAGATCTAAGAATAAAATCCGTTAAGTAATAACCATAATCGCTGAAAAGCCATGTTAATATGTTGCCCAACAGATCATTTATTTTAAAGGCAGCCGTAAAAAAGAATAACGAAATCAACAAAATTTTCATAAACCTATACCATAGCCGTACTCCGCCATAAAAGAAATCTGAGATATGATTTTTTCCTGGATTATTAAAAACTGCTATCAGTCCGCCGAAATAAAAAGTCTGAATAACAGCGTACAATCCCACAACTCCGTAAGTAATTAATGGCATTTGAGCGATTGTACCTTTGTATATATTCATAAACTGAGCGAACCATAAATAGTTTACTCCCTGAGATAGTTCGTCACTAAGAAGAGAATGATTTAAGTTATCGAATAACATAGAATAAATAGGAATTGATAAAATAATTGACATAGCGGCATTTGTGCACCAGAGCAAAACGAGTAGTTTTAAGTTTTTACGGACTAGATTAAATCCCTGTGAAATAACATTTTGTAAAGTCATCCTATACTTCCAAAAATCATTAGAGCATTCTGAAACCAGAAAAAAGATCTTATGGCAATAGACAAAGAACCCCAGTATTTTTGATCAACCGTATACGAATTATTAGAGTAATTATAATCCATTAGAATCGAGAATTGAGGTTTAATTTCTGCGGCTATTACCCTATTTGCTGTAACAAATTGAATTATTTGTTTTTTGTTCTTGCCGTCCCATTCTGCCGTAAGAGTATCTTTTTCAGTGTACAAATAGATCCTTGATGAAGATACTCCGCTTCCATACCTGGCAAGTTCTAAATTATAGATTGTATTGTTAACAACGGATAAACCAGTAATAGCGTAATCGTAATTTACTGTCCCGTAAAATCCGTCTTCCAAAAATTTTATTAATTCGGAAGAATTATTTTTTGCAAAACTGTTTATAAAAGATCTTGTTAACGATTGGTGATTGCGGAAAAC
>PGYT01000043.1 GCA_002839805.1 Ignavibacteriae bacterium HGW-Ignavibacteriae-2 | reverse complement strand
TTCTTCTTCTTCTTCAAGATCTTCATACAGTCCGAGCAGCAGTTCTTCCAAAAGCAGTTCAAGCAGCAGCGGAAGTAGAAGTTCAAGCAGCAGCAGTAGTAGAAGCGGCAAAAGCAGAAGGTAATATTTAACATGAAAATTATACGAATATTAACCGGGCTATTAATTCTCTCATTATTGCAGGGATGTTATACGCAGTTGTTAAATTCTAATTCCGGTGATGCTGAGTATTATGATGAAGAAACCGAATACGAGGCCGAACAGGAGCCTGATATCATTATAATAGAAGTTCCTCCACCGGTTTATATTGCGCCTCCGGTTTTAATAGCTCCGAATCCCGGTCCAGAAAAAAAGCCTGATTCGGTAAATAAAAAAGATCCTGAAAAACCCAAGGATGATGAAAATAACACAAGAAATAATAGTGGCAGCGACAGAAACTTTCAAAAGAGGAAACACAGATGAAAAATATTCTTAAACTCTCTTTTTTAATAATTATGATTTTTGCGGTCGATATCTTTTCGCAAAATCCAAACGACGCTCTAAGATTATCGGAGCCGGGGATATTATCCAGCGCGAAAACTTTGGGAGTTGGAAACGCAGGTCTTGCTATGGGGGTTGATTTCGGTTCGGGGTTAATAAATCCGGCCAATTTCGCTCTTTATAAAAAATCCAGTTTTACAGGCGGTTTTTTTTATAATAATTTTTCTAATAACGTAACTTTTTTCGGACAAAAATCCGATTATTCTAATAGTTCTAACCATCTTTCCCAATTTGGTCTGGTAGTTCCGCTTCCTACACAAAGGGGGAGTATGGTTCTCGCAGCGGGTTATACTCGTATTAAAGATTTTAATTCATCGGTTAAATTCGATGGTTTTAATCCCGGCAATAATTCCATGATACAAGATTTAACATGGGCAAACGATGATATAGCATACGATTTAAAACTGAGCACCGGAGTTTTTGAAGGTGAAAACTGGTTATACGATGAAACGATTATTAACGGCAAATTAAATCAGAGTGGTTCAATTATCGATAAGGGCGGAATTGATAATTGGAATTTTTCGGGTGCTGTTGAAATAGCCAAAAACCTTTTTGTTGGCGCTTCATTTAATATTTATTCCGGCAGTTTCCAACGCGACAGAGAATATTTTGAAGACGATGTGGATAATAATTATACCCAACCCACCAATCCAAGATACCCGACCGAAGATTTTCAATCGTTTACATTTATTGAATCTCTGGAATGGGACCTTTCGGCTTGGGATATGAAATTCGGATTATTGTATAAAATGAACAGATTCGCCCAATTTGGAGCTTCAATTAAATTGCCTACTTATTATACGATTAATGAAAAATATTATGTTGAAGCGTATAGCGATTTCGCGACGAAATCTTACGAAATTGATCCATACGATTCAAGAATTGAATATGATATAACTACTCCATTTGAATTAACAGGCGGTTTTTCGTACGCAATAGCCGGAGTGAGTTTAGGCGCTCAATTAACCCTCATTGATTATACTCAAATGGAATTTTCCGACGGGTTGACCGCAAGTTTACGCAGCAGCAATAACAGAACTATTAAAGATAATTTTAGAAGCGTGCTCGCTTATAATTTAGGAGCCGAATACAAAGTGCCTTTCGCTGGAATAAATCTTCGAGCCGGTTTTATGATGAAACCTTCAGCTTACGAAGGTGATCCATCGGATTACGATAAAAAATATATAACCGCCGGATTAGGTATTGTGGCGGCGAATGTATTAGCAATCGATTTTGTTTACGCGCACGGATGGTGGAAATCTATAGGCGACAATTACGGGTTTGATGAATCAAGAACTAACCAGGATATAACACGGGATAATATAATTATTTCGTTCACCTACGGCATCTAAATAAAAATTTTGATTTTTACAGGTTGTAAGGAAAAAAAAAGCGTCTTATTTTAGTGATAAGATGCTTTTTTTATTTTAGGAGATTTAAAAATTACCGCGCAAGTTATAAAAATTGAGAGTAAAGATTATTACGTTGAATCTGAGAATGGAAACATTATCCGGTGTAATTTAAGGGGCAAATTTAAAAAACAATTTGAGCTAAAAAAGGACAAACAATATATACTTGATGTAGCTGTCGTGGGTGATTTTGTTGATATTGAAATGAATGAAGACGGCACCGGATCAATCCATTTTATACACGAAAGGAAAAACTGCATTTCAAGAAAAGCGCCTCGAATTAAAGGAGCCGCTTTCAGGGGCGAACGCCTCGAACAAAAAATAGCCTCCAATGTGGACGACATGATTATTGTTACAAGCGCCGTTTTACCCATGTTCAACAACAAAGCATTGGACAGGCTTATTGTAATTGCCGAAAGCTCTCATATTAATCCTATAATTGTAATTAATAAAATTGATCTTGTTAAAGATGAATTGGATTATTGGGCTGAGTTGTACACTCAAATTGGTTATAAAGTTTTTGTAACGAGCGTTGTTACTGGGCAGGGAATTAAAGAATTAGCCGAGGAAATAAAAGGCAAAGTAAATGTTTTCTGGGGCGCTTCAGGTGTCGGGAAAAGCAGTTTGTTAAATAAATTGTTTCCCGAACTCGATCTAAGAGTTGGGGAAATAAGCAGCTCGAGCAAAAAGGGAACACACACGACAGTTACTGTATTATTAAAAAAAGTCGCAGAGGATACTTACATTGTTGATACCCCGGGAATACGAGAAATCGAACCTTATGGAATTAAAAAGGAAGACCTTGCTCATTACCTAAAAGAATTCAGTTTGTATCTAAACGATTGCAGATTTAATACTTGCACTCATTTTCACGAACCAGGCTGCGCGGTTATTGACGCAGTTGAAAATGAATTGATCTCGCTTGAAAGATATGAAAGTTATTTAAATATGCTTGATACTATAGAAGAAGATATTAACTTTTAAGCGAATTTACTTTTTCGAACATCTTCTCCACAAATTTGACAACAATATTATCTGGAACACCATCGTGGTGGACTGATTTCATTCTTAAATCACACTGATCATTCACATAGTCTATAAGAAACAAATTATCCTTTTCATCAAGTGTAAATTCCGATGAAAAATAATCCAGCCCTGTTATTTCAGCGAGCTTCGTTGTATAATCTTTCATTTTAATCAGATTCTGCGAAAGAGTCTCTTCATCAGAAATTTCTTCATATATATGTGTTTCGTCACTCCACCATACTGGAAAAACTTCGTTGAAAAACCAGAAAACTCTTAACCATACTCTGCGCCCGTTAATATTTTTAGGGTAAATTTTTTTCTGAATTAGGTATCTATCGTCATAATTTATTTTGCGCGAATGTTCTATTTCCTGCATAGTCGTAGCGTCGGTAACAACACCATCGCCGCCGCCGGAGTAATAAGCCGGTTTAATAACAAAAGGGATTTTAAGTTTTTGCATATTTCTTTTGCTGATGCTCAGCTTCGGAGTTATTTCGTATTTGGGAGCGATAATTGTAAAAGGCAGCGGGAAATTCTCTTTTTCAAGCTTAATATGCATTTTAGCTTTATCGATGGCCGTTTCAATTTTTTCGTATTCATTAATTATGTAAGTGTTTTTTTTGGTAATAAGTTTTGCCAGCTCTACAAAACTTTCGTCTTCGTCCGAAGCCCTATCCAGTATCGCTGTAAAAGAGAGTTCATCATTTTTTACTTTTTCTATTATTTCATTGAGATTATGCACACCAATTATAAATGTTTTTAATCCATTTTTTTGGAACATTTTCTCAATTAATTCAGTTAACTCCCTGTCGTATATCCATTTATATGCAATTGCTAAATCGTAAAATTCCATAAAGAATCCCTTGTGGAAAATGACTGAACAATTATACTATATATTATAGTTTAATATAAACTTGTTATTCATTACACATAATAATATTTTTTGACTTTTATATTACGGGTATTATGCGAAATTTAATAATAAATATTTTTGTGCTCGGATTATTGATCGGATGCACTACAAGTAAAACAGTTTCGGAAAAATTGGTAATCGATAACTCATACGCCGATTCGTTAAACGCTTTTAATAAAGCTGCCGACGCTTTTATTAAAGGAAACGTTCTTGAGATGAAAGGCAATTTTGCCGAAGCGATTATTGAATATCAGGAAGCGTTAAATATAAAAGAATCTTCCGGCATACATAACGCTTTAGCGAAGAGTTATCTGGCTATAGATAAACTGCCTAAAGCATTGGAACACTCGCGCAGAGCTGTTAAACTCGATTCCACAAACGCCGATTATCTGATGATGCTCGCCGAAGTTTATTCGGACGCCAACCTTGCCGATTCCTCCTCGCGCGTATATGAAAAAATTATAGGTCTGGATTCTACAAATTATCAGGCGTATTTTTATTTGGGCCAGTTATACGAGGCCGCAAAACCGCGTAAAGCGCTTACAATTTACGAACGTCTTTTAAAGGAAACCGGACCCGAATGGAATGTATTGTTAAGAGTTGCCGACTTAAATGAAAGACTCGGCAACGTGGATAAAACAATTTCCACTGTGGAAGATTTGCTTAATCTGGATCCTTCCAATATTCAACTGCAAAAATTACTTATAGATTCGTACATTAAATCGGGCAAAAATGAGGAGGCCCTTGTCTTAATCGACGACATTATTCCTCTTTTTCCGGATGATATTTCGCTTATCGAATATCGGGGTAAAGCATTAATCGAAATGAAAAGGTGGGAAGAAGGTTCGGAGGAATATATTAAACTTACCAAAGATAAACGTATTCCTTTTGTTTCAAGAGTTAAAATTGCTACCGCTTTCCTTAATGAGGCCAACAAGGACTCAACATTAACTCCGATTGCAAAAAAAATATTAAAACAAATTGATGCGGATTCCACAGATTGGCAGATAAAAGCGTTTCTTGGCGAAATAGCTATTAAAGAAAATGACGATTCTACAGCATTAAAATATTTTAAAGCCTCTGCCGAAAACGCCGAATGGAACGTTCAGGTATCGGAACGTCTTGGCATTCTTTTGTTCGATAATCAAAAATATGAAATGGCGATTGAGGAGATGGGCAAAGCTGTTGTAAAATTCCCTAACAGTTTTGTTGTAAATATTATTTTAGGACTTTCACTCGCCCAGCAGAATAGACATGAAGAAGCCGAAATACCTTTAAAGAAAGCTATTGATATTAACCCGACAGACTTAACCGGTCTGCACGCCTACGGTTATACTTTAAATCAGCTCAAAAAAAACACTGAAGCCATTAAGTATTTGGAAAGAGCCTTAATTCTCGATGGACAGAATGTACAAATAATGGGAACACTCGGTTTAATTTACGAATCCGATAAAGTTTTCCAGAAAAGCGATAGTCTGTATCTTCTGGCATTAAGTATCGATAGTACCAACGCGCTTATTCTTAATAACTACGCTTACTCTTTATCCGAAAGAGATATTGAGTTACAAAAAGCCAAAAAGATGTCGCAGACGGCTCTAGATAAAGATCCTGAAAATTCCTCTTACCTTGACACTTACGGCTGGATACTGTATAAACTTGGCGACTATACTAACGCTATCCTTTACGTTCAAAAAGCGATTGATAAAGAATCCGATAACGCCACTCTGGTAGATCATCTGGCGGATATTTATTTTAAGATGGGTGATAAAAAGAAAGCGGTGGAATTGTGGCGGAAAGCGCTTCAGTTGAACGGCAGTCTCGAAAAAGTAAAACAAAAACTAGCTCAGGAATCCATGTGAAACAGACTAATATTTTAAGAATAACAGCGCTTTTTTTGATGATAATTTTGATGCAAAATTGTATCCCTTCAAAACCCGATTCCGAAGAAAGACTTCTTCCGGCCGACAGATTAATTAAAAAAATTGAGGGCAATAGAAGAAAAGTTAAAACTTTTGTCGGTAACGGAATTATTAACATAGAAAGCCCAAAATTTACTGGGAACGCCAGTTTTGAAATTGCGCTTAAAAAACCCGACTCCATAAAAATCTCGATCTACGGACCTTTCGGAATAGACCTTGCACACGGACTTGTAACAAAAAATTCTTTCGAGTTTTACGACGTAATGAAAAACAATTTGTACAAGGGTAACAGCAGCGCAGAAATACTTAGAGAAATATTTAAAATTGATCTTTCATTTAACGATTTGGTAGACGCTTTTTCAGGCTCGATTAACCTTACAGATAAACTTACACGCGAACCTGATTATTACAAACAGAATGATGACGATTATATAATGACATATATAAACGAAAAAACTAAAACCAAAAGCGTTTACGCTATCGGTGTAGATAATCTGGCGTTGTTAAACTTCAAAACACTCGACGAAAAAAACAACACTATAATTGAAAGCAGGTACAGGGATGTAAAACTTTTTGATGATGTTCCTATTCCATATAAAACCGACGTTAAACTTACAAAAGATAATCAGAAGCTATCGCTCGAATACAGAAAAATTGAAGTTAACAAAGAGATACAGCGGCTTAGCATAAAAATTCCTAAGGACGCGAACATAATTCAATGGTAAAAAAAACACTGATAATATTATTTCTGTGTTTCGGATCTCTTTTTTCACAAACGGGTTCCGCTGTTGATAAAAAGAATAACGAACTAAAATCACTTCGTAACTCCATCGATAAACTGGAAACTGATCTTTCAAAAATCAAAAAACTTGAAAGTAATTCCAGGTCGGTTCTGCAAAAATACGATCAGGAAAATCTGCTGCTCAACAGAGCCATAAATAATCTGAAGCACCAGGAAAAAATTAAAACGAGAGAAATTGAAGCGATGAACGACAGTCTTAAATTATTGGACGACAAAATTCATCAGCTCGAAAAAGAATTCGGCGCCTATATCCGCTGGTTATATATGTACGGAAAAGAATCGGAGTTGAAAATTTTATTCGGATCGGCTTCTTTTAATCAGGCCGTTCTGCGTTATAAATATTTTAATTACGTTTCCGATAGAAGCGAAAAAACTAGCGGGCGATTAAAATTATCAAGAGAAAAAATCCTAAACCTGCGTACTAAAATAAAGGGTGATATAGCTTATAAAAACGGACTAATTAAACAAAAAAATGTTGAAGCCCAAAAATTATTGAGCAGAAAAAAAGAAAAAGAAGATTTAATTAAACAGCTTGGGCGAAATGAAACCAATATTGCCCGCGAAATTGACGAAAAACGTAACGCTGAAATTGCTATTAAAAATTTAATAGCCCGTCTTGAGGAAGAAGAACGCAGCCGTGAACAAAAACGGCACGAACAAAAACTTAAAGGTGTTGATCAACCGAGCGTGCCGGCATTTAATTATTCAGGTTTCCAGAGCTTCGCGGAACTTAAAGGCAGACTCAACTGGCCAGTCAGCAACGGCACAATTATAAGAGCTTTCGGAGAAAATAAAAATAACCGTCTTAACACCGTTACGCTTAATTACGGCGTGGATATAAAAACAAACAAAAGCACTTTAGTGCATTGCGTTGCCGAAGGTATAATATCTGCGATTGAATGGATACCAGGTTACGGCAGTGTTGTTATTGTTACGCATAAAGGCAAATACAGAACAGTATACGGACATATAGCTGATATAGAAGTAAGTGAAAATGAAAAAGTAAGACCCGGTGATGTAATCGGCAAAGTTAATGAAACACTGGAAGGCAATATACTTCATTTTGAAGTTTGGAATGAACGTAATTACCAGAACCCCGAAATCTGGCTCGCACGTAAATAAAATCCTTTTCAACCGCTCTGTTTAACTTGAAAAATAAACCTTATTCAACTAAAATTTGTAAAGAATATTAAAGCTTAATAATCCTATTCAAAAGATGGCGGGTAAATCTGAGGGGTCAGCTTGGCCGGTTATGCAAAAGGCAATCCCACCATATTTGTACCACGGTTAATTTTTTCGTGGAATAATTATGGATTTAAAAAGAATTACTGATCCGGATGGTGAAAATTATTTCATATAAGAAAAAGGAGAAGAGGTTATTGCTGGAATGGAAGTTCCAAAAGGCGGTTATAGAAAAAATAATTATATCAAAAAATTGAGAGAAAAAATATTACTAACTGCTGAAAGCTTTTTTATTAATTATTTTATTGAAAAAATCGATGTGGTAATGCGGAATGCGTTTTAAAATTGAATATGTGTAAGGATTTTTTCGCAGTATTATCAGACGCTTTTGCTGGTCGAAGTATAACAACTCAAAATGCTTTAAAACCAGCGAGAGTAAGTGTTTGGTTTTATTAGAACGATCGATTTTTATATAGTTGTAAAATCTCCATCGGAATTTCTGGCGCACTCACCGGCCATTTGATGGCAAAAGTCTTGTTTCTCATTTCCCGAATGTCCTTTTATCCATTTAAACTCTATCAGTTTTCCTTCGCAAAGCGGCTCAATTTGTTGCCAGTATTTTGCAAATTTTACCTCACGTCCATATGCCGTTTGCCAGTTGTTAAATTTCCAGAAGTGAACCCATTGTACCAATCCTCTTATCACAAAACGGCTGTCGGTATTCACTTGTATTTTTTCTACAGACTGCAAACGCTGCAAACCATCCAGAACGGCTAACAACTCCATTAAATTACTATTGCCATTAATAAAAGAGCGGTGAAATATTTGTTGTGTGCCATCAGGATTTTCTATAAAGCCGCTATAACCCGATTGTTTTGTTTCATCTGCATAGGAACCATCAGCATATATTTTATGAATGTCCTTCATTTTAGTTTCGCTTGTAGTTATATCCAGCCCTTCTTTACGCCTGTCGATGCGAATATATTTTTGATAATCTGATTCTTTTAAAAAATTAAAACCTTCAATAAAAACACAGTTTATGGTTTGACCTGCTACTAAATTCCCTTTAATAGCTGACTTAATCACTTTAACTACCTGAAGTTGGAGATTGCGAATTATTTCTGCCAGAAAGGAATTTGTAGAAATAACGGCATGATCCGAAGCCAGCAAATAAGTAATTGGGATGTTTTCCTTTCCATCTGAGAGTGAACATTCTATCTCCAGTTCTTCAATTGAAAGAATTTGCATAGTCAATTTAATCGGCTTCAAATTTTTTATCCTATTTCCTGGAACGAAGCTGCATTCTTAATATTTTACGACTTATTTTATTTTTTAAAGGAATAAAAACATCAGGAAATTATAATTATCTATCAAATTAATTTGCTGATATATAAATAGTATTAAAATATTCTGGAAAACCAGTATATTTTTACTTTTTATAATTTATATAAATCTTCTCATTCGCAGCAAAAATTTATTACCTTACGTATAAAATATTATGATTCTAAAGTTAATAAACACTTGATGAATATAAACGTAAATTGCATTATTATTTATTTTATATAAAAAAGTAAATTGAGAACACTATGAAAGTTATTCATTTGTTTGTAATAATTCTGGCGTTTGCACTAATCAATTGTAAAAACGAAGACTCCTCTCCTGAAAAACAAACGCCTATTGCGGAAAAAAATATACCTCTTTCCGAAGAGTATAACTGGAGGAATTACGATGATAAAATTGCCTTTGGCGAAGTTTTATTTGTGCCCGTATACTCGAGCATTTATCATCAAAGCGAAAGAACATTTGATCTTGCGGCTACTTTAAGTATTCATAATACTGATCTACATTCTCAACTTATAATAATCAAAATAGATTATTACGATTCGGACGGAAATCTAGTAGAAAATTTTATTAAAGAAAAAGTTGAGTTAAATCCGCTGGGTTCAAAACAATTTATAATAAAAGAAACTGATATAAGCGGAGGCACGGCAGCAAAATTTATAATCCAATGGGTTTCTGAAAAACAGATTATTAAGCCGATTGTGGAGGCAGTTATGATATCTACTTCTTCTCAACAGGGAATATCTTTCAAAACCGAAAGCAGAATTCTCAGCTCAATTGGTTATTAAAAACAGAGAGTTTATCCATCCGCTCTTAGCATGTAGTTTTCCCCAAATGGATTATTCTGCAACAATGTAGCCTTGTCTGAATAAAATATTCTCGTTACTTAGCTTAATGAATTAAAAAATCATCTTCGTAAATGAATATTCTATTTATATTTTAAACAAATATATGGGGCAAAGATTTATATTGAAGATGTAATTGAAAACAAAGAATGATTAATTAAAAATGCAGTTAAATAGCCGCTATAGTTATAGGCTTAAGTAAAAGAATTGTAAATGTTAGAGCCGGGCAAAGTATTAGTGCGGCTTTTTTAATAATTTTTCACATTCCAAAATAAACTGAGAATAAACGCTTCAATTAAATGAAAAATATTGAATTATACTCACAGGCAGAAGAAAAAATCAACATCTTCACGCACGCGCTCGGGTTCTTATTAAGTATTGGCGTATTTATTCCGTTAATACTCCGCGTTATAAATTTTGGAGAATTATGGATTACCGTCAGTTTTTCAATTTTTGGATTCAGTTTAATCGTTCTCTATGGTTCATCTACATTATACCATAGCGCTAAAAATATTGAGCTAAGATATAAACTAAAAATTATAGATCACTCGTCAATTTATGTGCTGATAGCCGGAACTTATACTCCTTTTTGTCTGGTTACACTAAATGGTTCTACAGGCTGGATAATATTTTGTATTTCCTGGGGATTAGCAATAATTGGGATAATCCTCAAACTTTTCTTTACCGGCAGATTTAAAGTAATTTCAACAATCGCTTACGTATTAATGGGCTGGCTTATTGTTTTTGCTATAAGTCCATTAATTAATAATTTATCGTCCGAAGGACTATTCTGGCTTTTTGCTGGCGGACTCTCTTATACGACCGGAGCAATTTTATACAGTATAAAAAAAATAAAATTCAATCACGCCATTTTCCATGTGTTTGTTTTAGCCGGCAGTTTCTGTCATTTTATTTCCGTGTATTACTACGTTGTGCCGGCATAATATTCTGAACTATAGTCATAATAATTTTATAAAAATCGAACTAATATAAACAGTTTATAAATACCATCCTTTCTCAGGTTCCATCCTACTTGTTGTAGTTCAATAAAAAAGACCTTATAATAATTTCAATAGATTTTACCATGGAGGAAAATTTTGAACGGATACAGGCGCACAATATTTTTCGGTATAGTTTTAATCGCACTCGGTGTGATATTCTCTACAATACTTAAGGATGTAAATAGTGCAATTGGAACTGTTTTTATTGCCATAGGAGGATTATTTTTTATTGTTGGAATGAATAAAAAAAGAAAAGAAGATGAAGCTAAAAAATAATAGATACTTAGATAGCGGACAAAATTGAAGCCGAATAAAACCTAGTTAGATATAAAAATATTTTTATTCGATCTGTTTGTAAAAACACTTGAGTATTGAGGTTTCATTAAATAAATTACTCGAGGTAAACGATTTTGATAATAAAGGTGGCGACATAATTTTTCTCCTGGAGTGATAAAGATTGTCGGAAAAATATTTTGAGGAGTCTGAGTTGTATGAATAAAAAAAGAGTAGTTGTAAATGATCTTATGCAGACGGATTACGTTTATTTACTCACAGAACCCATGGGTGCTAACTTCCATCCGGATTTTTCTCCCGAGCTTACACCTAAGGAAATGCTAAAGCTGGGCGTGTTTGGTGGAAAATATATGACAGATTGTAGAGATGAATTCCCTTCGAACTGGTATAAAAACGCCCGTCTTTGTTCCGAATTTCATGATCCGGCTTTAAATTGTTTCGGTATAAATGCCTCTCAGCCATTAAAAGTTTGGCGGGAAAAGGGGTGGATTTACGAAGAAGATCCGCGTGGATGGTTTCAATGGTACTGTAGATATTTTATGGGCAGGCGGTGTCCGGACGATGACAGACAGATAAAACGGTGGCGGGCTATGCGCAGACATATAGCTCAGATAAGAACAAATTGTCCTCCGGGCGATCTTAATTGTAGAATAAAACAAAGACAAGCATTACTTCATTGGGCTTATGATTCAAGAAAAATGTGATAATCCAATTTAGTAAGGTGATAAATAAAATTTTTAATTTAATGCCGTGGTTTAAAAGACACAAATATTGTATTCTAAGTAATATATTTGAGTTGTATTTGTATAATATTTTAAATCATTAAATAATTTTTCTACATTATGGAGAATATATGAAACTCAAAATCGCCGCTTTTATGTTTTTATTTTTATATGTGTTAACGGCAATAAACGCTCAAAATATTATTACCGATCGACCAGATTTTACTGAAAGTGCTGTAGTTGTTTCGGGTAAAATATTACAGATTGAGAGTGGTTTAGAATACGTAGATTATAAAACTTCCGAAGAATTATCATATCCAAAAGCTCTAGCCAGAATAGGCTTGGGGCAAAATCTTGAAGTACGTCTCGGGATTTTAGGTTGGACAAATGTTACAATAGATAACAAATCGGAAAATTATTTCAATGATTTTATTTTGGAAGCCAAATATCAAATAACAGATACTGACGCGAAAATTCCGGTCTCAGTTTTACTAGTTTCTAAACTGCCAACCGGAGATGAGGAAGTATCCTCCAATGAAGCCGAAGTGGGATTAAAAATTGCCGCCGCTTTTAGTATAAATGACTTTATCGGATTAGGTATGAATGTAGGGGCAATTTCAGTAGATAATGCAGGCAACAGAGAAATACTTTCGCTTGCTTCCGCTTCAATGGGAATAGGCATTGTGGATAAGCTGAGCGCATTTGTAGAAACATATGTAAATATTCCTCAGAACGAAGTATGGATGCCTATTCTTGATTTCGGATTTACTTATTTAATTAATTCTGATATTCAATTGGATTTGTATGCCGGCAAAGGACTCAATGACTACACGCCTGATTTTTTTATCGGGGCTGGATTTTCTTTTAGATCCAGTTTCTAGTATACATAAAGATTATTTAAAGTAACTCACCAAGGATATGTAACTTAAAATTAAATAATAAACCAAAGCATGCGGATGTAAAATTATTTTTATTAACATCCGCGCTTTGGTCATTAAACATAATTAAAAATTTTTACTCCTTACCCGAGCTCTTTCTCCTTAATTATTAAAAAAATTAACGGCCCAGCCTAAATGTTAATTAAATTATTATAATAGTTTTTGAACTCAATTAAGGCTGCTCTCTGCACACAATTAATACTTCCTTTTTTCTATTATAACTTCTGAATTAAAAGGACAAGTTTGTGCATTTATTCAAAAAAGACTAATTTGGACTGTTTTTTTTAATGTTTTCTGCTCCTATTAAATTTTAGGTAATACTATGAAATCCATTTATAGCATCTTTTCATTTTGTTTTTTCTTTATTATAACTTTTGTTCTTGTTTCTTGCGGAACTTCAAATATTACGCAAAATTATGTCGATCCTAATTTCTCTCAACTTGATTTAAAAGATAAGATTGTTAGAATAATTCCGGTGCAAGCTGTTTTTAATAAACTTATTGAAGAAAAAACACTTGTGATTGTAGAGGAAAAAACCAACACTGATTTTAGAAGAATTGATACTGATGTTCAATATTTAATCGGTTCAAAATTTCAGTCTTATTTAGATCATTTTTCCACAAAATATTTTGAACAAAAATTTATTGTCGAAAATAATAATATGACTAAAGTTTTATTTCCTGTCTTTTTGAAAAACGGCAGGTATCAAATAAAAATTGATTCGACAACAGCCTTACCAGAAGCGTTTAAAGAACAAACGGATTTTATATTAATACCTACCGCAGTAAAGCTTGAAACAATTGATAACATTGACAAACATTTTAAAACAGAAGACTTAATAGTTCGCGGAATTAAAGCCACTTTGGATTACGCGTTGTACAGTGTAAAAATGAACAAAGTAATGATGTCTGGGAGTGTTAGCGGTGTAACTGCAAAAAGCGGTCTGCTGCAAGAATCATTTGGAAGAGATGATGTTAAAATCGCACTGGATAAAGCGGCGGAGAGTTTGGTTGAACTCTTTCTGAATTAAAAGATAAAAATAGTACTCTGAATAATAATATGAAATCAATAGGTTTGGCGTCAAAATTATCTCTTTTTATATTCACTGGAATAGCTTTGATCTTTTTGGCAGTGTTCGTGTTCAATTACAACATAACTTCAAATATCATTGAAAAAAAAATAGAAGAAAATGCTCAAAATCTTGCTTACAATAAAATTAACGAATTGGAGAAAGTATTAATCTCAGTCGAAAAAATACCTGAAAGTATAGCAAGATTACTGGAAAATACGGACGTTAAATTTACAGATAAGTATTTATCAGATATTTTGGTCTCAATGCTCGAAAGTAATTCGGCAATATTTGGAGCCACTATTGCTTTAGAACCATATACACAGAATCCAAATCAGAAGTATATGGCGCCTTACATTTATAAAGACAAAGGGGCTTTTGTAAAAACATCACTTGGAAACGAATCCTACAATTATTTAAATTCCGATTGGTACTCAATTCCCAAAAAGCAAGGGAAAGCAGTCTGGAGCGAACCCTATTTTGACGAGGGCGGCGGTAATACAATTATGTCGACATATTCAGTACCGTTGTATAGTAATATTAACGGAATCAGAAAATTTGTTGGTATAATTACAGCCGACATATCACTTCAATGGCTTAACAATATAGTTTCTTCAATAAAAATTTATCAATCCGGTTATGGGTTTCTTGTTTCAAGAGAAGGTGTAATACTTACACATCCCGTAAAAGAAAAAATAATGAATGAATCGATTTTCGGGTTAGCCGATGATATAAAATCGCCCCAGTTAAAACAAATCGGTTATGATATGCTTCTCGGAAAATCGGGGATGGCTAAGATTAGTTATTTCGATATTTCCAACGGCAAACTCAGCTGGGTTTATTACACTTCCATTCCGAATAATGGGTGGTCTTTGGCCGTTGTGTACCCATTGGAAGAATTGACCGCTGAAATGAATTCTTTAAGCAGATCCTTACTTATATTACTTGTTGTCAGTCTTTCAATTCTGCTTATCGCTATTACAATTATCACCAAATCTATGACAAAACCTCTAACAGAACTTGCTATAGCTACAACTCATTTTGCTAAAGGTGAGTTGGATATAGAGCTGCCTCAAATTGGCTCTAACGACGAAATCGGAAATCTCAACAAGGCTTTCATTTTTATGAGGGAAGAGCTTAGGCATAGAATTGGTGAATTGAAAGAGGCTTATCAGGAATTATGGGTTTCGAAACAAAGAGTTGATGAATACACCAAATCCCTGGAGGAAAAAGTTGATGAGCGCACGAAGGAAGTATTAATTGAGGCCAAAGAATTAACTGAATTAAAATCCAGATTTATCTCCATGATCTCGCACGAGTTAAGAACTCCTCTTTACACAATATCATCATCGGTAGAGATACTTCAGTTATACGAAAAACAAATTGATGAAGAGGAAAAAAAGCATCAGTTCAAACAAATAGAATGCGCTGTTGACGAAATAGTTGAACTTTTGAATGATGTTATTTCTATTAATAGGGCTGAGATAGGTAAAATTAATTTGAAGTACGAACGTTTCGATATAGTGGATTTTGGAAAATCTATTCTCGAAGAAGTTCTTTTACGATTTGATAAATCTCCTAAAATTATTTTTTCTTCTATTAAAGATTCTTTTGAAATTGACTCCGATAAAAAAGAAATAAAACAAATAATTTCAAATCTATTGATAAATGCTCATAAATATACTCCGGAAGATAAAAAAGTATATTTTCATATTTCTAAAGATGAGGGATTATTAATTATTGAAGTTAAAGATGAAGGAATAGGAATTCCGGAGTCGGATAAAGCAAATTTGTTCGAACCGTTTGCCAGAGGTAATAACGTGGCAAAAATTCATGGTACCGGATTAGGGCTTGCCATTACTAAACGATCCATTGAAACATTAGGTGGCGCAATATTTTTCCAAAGTAGGGAGGGAGTTGGAAGTGTGTTTGTTGTTAAAATTCCTCTGGAATCAGTTGTAGATTTAAAAATTAATAATACATGATAAAATTTATTATATAAAAAATTATGGAAACAATTTTATTTATAGAAGATGATCAAGCGGTAAGAAAAAATCTTGGCAAGCTGTTATCATTAAACAATTATTATCCGATATTGGCCGAAAATGGAATTATGGGATTAGAGCTCGCCGATAAGCTTCTCCCGGATTTGATTATATGCGATATAATGCTTCCTGATATTGACGGTTATACTATTCTTGATAAATTGTCGAAGTCGGATAAAACAAATACAATCCCTTTTATTTTTCTAACGGCCAGAGCGGAGATGGAAAGTTTAAGGAAGGGAATGACGATGGGTGCGGACGACTATTTATTAAAACCGCTAAAAACAAACGAGATATTAAAAGTAATCAGGAAGAGACTCGATAAGAAAATACTACTGTCGGGTAAAACAGTGGAAGCACATGAAAACACATCGCAAAATTTAAGTCCTGAAGACTCAATACTAATAACTGTAGAAAGTAAAGTAAGATCAATTAAATTAAAAGATATAGTTTGTATAACTTCAGCTGGTGTTTATACATACCTGCACGACGTTGAATTAAAAAAATGTTTAATAAGAAAAATAATTAAAGAATGGATGGAAATACTTCCGCCAAGTCAGTTTATGAGGATTCATAGAAATGCCATAATAAATTTATCTCATATTAAAAATATTGATAAATGCCAGAATGGAACATTTACTATTTATATGGATAAATATGAAGATTCACTCCCCAGCAGCCATAAATACAGTGGCGCTATAAGAAAAAAACTTTTCCGCTAAAAAAACGCATACTATTCTATTTTTTGCACCGTTTAACCATTACTCTCAATTGAGCTTTATTACAAAATAAGCTAAGCTTATTACATTTTCTTTTGTTAGTTACAATTGTTTGAAGAAGTTCACAAGTGAATTATTGATTACTATAATGTTGAATAGATTGAAAATAATATTGATAAAATGTGATTTTAATAAACAACTTGAATACACTATCAATGGATTTTTTATGGTTTCAAATTTTGTGATGAAACGGCAATCAAATCTTAATGTGGAATCGATGTTTATTTATTCAGCTAAATCTTTTGCTCTCTATTCAATCCTTTCATTTATTACAAACACCAAATCACTATTTAATAATCTTAATATATCAAGTTTTCAAAAAACACTAATTCCCGATATTGTTTATAAGGAAGCACAATGGAAATAATTAATGAAATTATAGTTTTCGCTATGATGGTTTTTATGCTCATAGGCGGATTGGACAGAATTCTGGATCAGTTCGGTGGTTCAGTTTCTGTATTAAGTAAAATTAAATTAGGTTTTTTTGGTAAATCAATTGAAGGTGTTGGAAAAGAATTTGAAGAAGGGTTTAATTCTTGGGGCGCTTTATCCCTGGCTATGGTTGGTGTTATTGCCCTTGCCCCTGTTCTCGCTTACATTCTCAGCCCAATTATTGTCCCTGTTTTTTCGGCGCTGGGCGCAAGTCCTGCAATGTTTGCTACATCTATTTTAGCAAACGATATGGGCGGATATTTTCTGGCGAAAGAATTAGTTACTCAGAACGGAGTTGTAACCGATTATGCTTCCTGGATGTATGCCGGATTGATTCTTGGCAGTATGATGGGGCCCACAATTGTTTTTACAATACCGGTTGGATTAGGAATAATTGATTTAAAGGACAGACCTGTTTTAGCCTTAGGAATACTGGCAGGTATCGTAGCAATTCCTTTGGGGTGTATAGCCGGAGGATTGGTTGCTGTAAATTCCACAATTTTAACTCCTGAAGGTGCCCCTATAATTTTTACATACGGAATTGTATTTAAAAATCTTATTCCGATCATAATATTTTCGGCAATCATCTCTTTAGGACTTTGGAAAATCCCTGATTTAATGATAAAGGGTTTCATGGTTTTCGCAAAAATTTTAGTTGCGTTAATCACTGTTGGTTTAGTCGCAATAGTCTGGGAATCATTAACAGGTATGGCGCTCATTCCCGGTTTAGACCCAATACTGCCGATCCCGGGTGATATCCCTACAATTGATATAAGAGCTTTGGAAGTGATAGGAAGAATAGCTCTTGTATTAGCCGGCGCTTATCCGATGGTTTTTCTTGTATCCCGTTGGTTTAAAAAACCTTTAACAAAATTAGGAACAAAATTAGGAGTTAGCGAAATATCTGCAATCGGATTTATAGCCACACTCGCAAATTGTATCCCAATGTTTAAAATACTTAATAAAATGGACGACCGCGGTAAAGTATTAAATATTGCATTTGCCGTCAGCGCAGCTTTTACCTTGGGCGACCACCTCGGATTTACCGCTGCGGTTAAACCCGATATGATTTTCCCAGTAATAGTCGGGAAATTAACCGGAGGTATTACAGCCATTTTAATAGCTATGCTAATTGTAAAAAATATGAAAACAAATGATAGTTATCAGGTCACAAATGAAACACCAGTTAATTAATAATCCTTACAACTTATTTTTTGGAGAAATACTTATGGTAAAGAAAATTCTAGGAACTATGCTTTTTGCATTACTCCTAACATCTGTTAGTTTTGCATCTAACCCAGGTGATGATGGGGATATGGGCTCTTCAAATGTTCCAACAGCAAGTCCTGCTAAAGTTTCCGATAACTTTAGTTTATCATCAACTTTAAGATTCCGTTATATGGTTGAAGAACCTTACACAAAACAAACATCAAATTATTTTTATTTTCAGCGTGCTTATGTAACTATGAAATATTCTTTCAATGATAAAATTAAAGCTCGTTTATCTTTGGACTTTGATCATAAGAACAGAGTTGCATTAAAGAGTACTTCAGGAAGTACAGTTCTAGCTAACGACGGTACAAGAGCAAGAATTAAATACGCTTATTTACAGTTCAGTGATTTCTTAGGTATTGAAGGCGTTGACGCTGTATTCGGAAATTATGAACAACCTGGACCACAAAGTTACCATAACACTATTGAAAACTGCTGGTTAGACCGTTATTATGCATATGGTTATAGCTCAGCTGTTACAGGCGCTATGTTAACTTATAATTTCCCTTCAAAATGGGGATATGCTCGCTTGGCTGTAGCTAATATGAACGGTTACGGATATGCTGGTGATGATAATAAAGCTAAAAACATAATTTCTGACGTTTGGGTTACTCCTCCGGGAACAGGCATCTCTGTATTTGGATGGACAATGATGGATTATTATGCTGCATCAGATAACGAAGCTAAAAACACTATTTTTGGCGGCGGCGCTGAATACGCAATGGGGAAAACTCTTGATGTGGGCGTTGAAGCTAACTTTATGGAAAACTCAGTAACTGAAATAAAAGGTTCTACTTTTATGGGTTACGTTAATTATAATGTGTTACCAGAATTAATGTTAGTCGGTCAAATTGGTCAAATGGATAACAACACCGATGTAGACGACGACGAAATAGTTATGATTCTTGGCGGTTTAAATTATCAGATAATTGGTGACACTCACCTCATGTTTAACGTTATTAATGAAGGTTTTGATGTTGCTGGTGAATCCCAAAACAATATGAGATATAACTTACAGCTGTTAATTAATTTCTAACAAAGAGGTAAGCAATGAAAAACAAAAAATATTACATTTTATTATTGATGATTTCGTTATTATTTAGTTGGTCTTTCACCTTAGCGGGTGATAATGCCAAAAAAATAAATAAATTGAACTGGTCAGAAAAAAATTACACTGTATTAAATAACTTTGTAAATGATTACGGTATAGGCGGAAAATTTTATAACGCCGATCAAAAACCTTATGTTCTTCTCGATTGGGATCAAACATGCGCCCATTTCGATTGCGAAGAAGCTACTATGCGTTATCAACTAGTTAATCTTCGTTTTAAAATGAGTATAGATCATTTCAAAGGATTATTGAAAGACGAAATAAATGGTGTAACTAAATTAAATGAAGAATACAACAATATAGCTTTGAAAGATATTAATGAAGATTTAGTTACTGAATATACTTTTTTATATAATAACTATGTTGGTCTAAAAGGTAAAATGACTTTGGAAGAAATCCAAAAAACTCCTCAATACAACGACTTTATTGCTAAAGTAGCTTTCTTGTATGATGGCTATTGCTCAACAAGCGGTATCGGAGCAGCTTATGGTTATCCTTGGGTTCTTTATCTTTTTGCTGATATGACTATTGATGAAGTTAAAGATTTAGCTAAAGAAGCTATTAAGTACGAATTAGGGAACAAGATAAGTAAACAAAAATGGAATACTCCTGAAGGATTCGAAACTAAAGCCGGATCTATTAGCTATTCTTATAAAACAGGTTTACGTGTACTTCCTGAAATGCAAAATTTAATCGCCGCTTTTACAAATAACGGTATTGAAGTTTTTTTAGTTACAGCTAGTTACAAACATGTTGTTGAAGTATTTTCAGGTGTTGATAATTTCGGTTATAACGTTCCTTCAGATCATGTAATAGGAATGGAATTAGCTGTTAAAGACGGCTTGATTCAACCACATTACAAAGAAGGCTGGGTTCAAACTCAGGAACAAGGTAAAGTTGAAGCAGTAAATATGAAAATCAAAAAAGAATTAGGAAAGAATTATGATCCTATATTCTCAGCTGCTGACAGTGATGGTGACTTTGAAATGTCAACTCAATTTCCGGGAATGAAATTAACATTAATCTGGAATAGAGTAAAAGGCGGTAATATTGGAAGTATATCCAAAAAAGCTGTTGAACAAGCTAACGAAACAGCTCCAAGATTTATTCTCCAGGGAAGAGATGAAAATTATGGTATGGCAATTCCGGCATCCGAATCAATTTTAATTGGCAAAACTTCTCCTCAGCTGGTTAAATAGTGATAATTCCTGATATACGGGGGGACAAAATCCCCCTGTATTATTTTTAGAAATATGGTAAAAATAAATGAGTAGCAAAGTTATTAATAGCGTAGGTATAGATATAGGGACAACCACATCGCAGGTTATTTTTTCCTCTTTAGAACTTTTAAATACCGCAGCTCCTACTCAAGTGCCCAGATACGAATTTGTTAACAGAAAAATTCTTTACGAAAGTTCTGTCTCTTTTACTCCTCTTAATGATGATGGGTCAATAAACCATGAGTCGTTATCTGCATTAGTAATTGATGAATATAAAAAAGCAGGGTTCGATATTAAAGAAGTTGAAACCGGTGCAATAATAATTACAGGCGAAACTTCGAAAGCTAAAAATGCCAAATCTACTTTAATGAATTTGGCTAATGATCTTGGCGATTTTGTTGTGGCGACTGCAGGACCTCATCTCGAATCCGTTATAGCGGGAAGAGGATCCGGAAGCGCCTCTTATTCAGAAGATAATACTACAACCGTTATTAATATTGATATTGGCGGCGGCACATCCAATTATGTATGTTTTAAAAACGGAAGGGTGATAGATACAAGCTGTGTTAATGTTGGTGGACGTCTTATTCAATTGGATGAAGACGGTAAAGTTGTTAAAATATTACCTCCGGCTAAAATAATATTAAAAGCAATTATGCCGGATTATAAAGAAAACTATACTAATTTGACAATTAAAGATCTGCGCCTTTTTTGCGATACAATGGCCGATCTTATAGCTGAATGTTTAGATACTAAAGAATCCTCCCCATTACTAAAAGAACTACTTATGACCGATAAATTGAAAAATGATTATAAGTGTGACGCGCTATTTATTTCAGGAGGTGTGGGGGAATGTTATTATAATTATGAAAATTATGAGAATGACAAATATAAATTCGGTGATTTAGGCGTAATGTTTGCCGAAGCATTGAAAAAAAACAGTAAGTTAAATGAATACAATATTTTTAGACCAAATCAGACAATTAGAGCTACCGTAATTGGTGCCGGCGCATATACTTTATCCCTTAGCGGAAGTACTATATGGTTAAGTGCCGATCAATTGCCGATTCGAAATCTTCCAGTTATTCATCCCTATTACAACTGGAAAGATGAAGACAGTTGTCTATCAGATGAAATTGTAAAAGCTGCGCAGAGAATGGACATAGATTTATCCGCAGATGATTACGCAATCTACCTTGAAAAAGATATGCCGGTAACATATAAAGCAGTAACAACCGGTGCTGAAGAATTAACGAAAATTTTTAATACATTTAGAAGCGGTGATAATAAACCCGCTATAGTTTTAACCTATAACGATATTGGAAAAGTTTTGGGTATGGAATTGGCCCCAAGATTATTGCATCGTCCCCTGGCAATAATTGATGAAGTCCTGACCTATGATGGGGATTATATTGATATAGGTAAAAGTTATTTCGGCGGCGAAATTGTGCCGTTAACTGTTAAATCGCTCGCTTTTCCATAAAGATTATGAGGTATAGATGAGATTAAATGTTCAGTTGTTTGGTAAATCTTACAACTTCAAAAGTATAAAAGAGGTTCTGGCAAAAGCAAATGAACTGCGTTCTGGTGACGTGCTTGCCGGTATAGCTGCGGAATCTTCTCAGGAAAGAGTTGCGGCTAAATATATACTGAGCAATATGAAGTTGGAAGATCTTCGTAATAATCCTGTAATTCCTTACGAAGATGATGAAATTACACGCGTAATTCAGGATGCTGTGAACGAAACTTTTTATGAAAAAATTAAAAACTGGACTGTTGGTGAATTAAGAGAATACGTTCTTGCCAATTCCACTACCAGTGAAGATATTGAAAGATTAAGACGCGGACTTACGTCTGAAATGATAGCTGCTTGCGCCAAGTTGATGTCGAATATGGATTTGATTTATGGTGCGAAAAAAATAAAAGTTATTGCTAAAGCTAATTCAACCGTTGGTCTGCCGGGAACTTTCGGTAACCGTTTGCAACCTAATGATCCCCGCGACGATTCCAAAAGTATTACAGCTCAGATTTTTGAAGGATTATCCTATGGTTGCGGTGATGTTGTTATAGGAATTAATCCGGTTATTGATTCTCCGGAAAACATTAAAAAATTACTGCATACTACTCAAGATATTATTGACAAATACCAGATACCTACTCAGAATTGTATTTTGGCTCATGTTACCAATCAAATGAAAGCTATTCAGGAAAAAGCTCCTGCCGGATTAATTTTTCAGAGCATAGCCGGTTCACAGAAAGGTAATAACGAATTCGGTATAAGTTTAAGTATTCTTGACGAAGCATATGCATTAGGAAAACAATACTGTAATATAGCGGGTTCAAGCATGATGTATTTTGAAACTGGGCAGGGTAGTGAACTTTCGGCGGATGCTCATTTCGGAGCAGATCAAGTTACTCTCGAAGCTCGTTGTTATGGACTTGCGAAACGTTACAAACCATTTCTTGTTAATACTGTAGTTGGATTTATTGGTCCCGAATATTTGTATGACGGGAAACAAATTACACGTGCCGGACTTGAAGATCACTTTATGGGCAAGTTAACCGGAATTCCTATGGGTGCGGACGCCTGCTATACCAACCACGCTGACGCGGATCAAAATACAATTGAAAATTTAACAGTCCTTCTTGCGGCGGCGGGTTGTAATTATGTTATGGGTTTCGCTATGGGTGATGATATTATGTTAAATTATCAGACTACAAGTTTTCACGATACGGCAACAATTAGACAACTCCTAAATCTTCGTCCTGCTCCTGAATTTGAGAAATGGCTGGAGAAAATGGGTTTAATGGCAGATGGAATTTTAACGGCTAAAGCCGGTGATCCATCAATCTTTTCATAAGACTTGGAGTATAAGATGGACAACCAGCAATTGGAATCATTAGTTAAAGTAGTTCTAAACGAACTTGAAAATAGAAAAATTATCGGTGCTAAAGCATCTGATGTGCAATCGGCTGTAAAAAATGTTGTTTCACAAAATAATTCCGATATAGAATTAAATGACTTGGCCGATGAATCAATTAAGAATTGGATAGGGGTAAAATCTCCAAAAAATTCCGATATGTTAAAAGAAATTCGTAAATCAACCGAAGCGAGAATAGGTGTAGGACGTTCCGGAACAAGACCCAGAACGTTAACTTTATTAAAGTTCCTTGCCGACCATTCTCTATCGCGCGATACGGTTTTTAAAGAAGTCCCTGAAGAATGGGTTGAGAAAACAGGATTGTTTATAGTTCAAACGCAGGCTACGGATAAAGATGAATATTTAACAAGACCGGATTTGGGAAGAAAGCTTTTGGAAGAAAGCAGAAAAACTATAATTGAAAAATGTAAGAAAAGTCCTACTGTTCAGATTGTTCTCTCCGACGGATTGAGCACGGACGCATTGACTATGAATTTCGACGAAATATTACCCCCTCTTGTGAAAGGTTTCGAATCAGCGGGCATAAATGTTGGAACGCCTTTCTTTGTGAAATACGGAAGGGTAAAAGTTGAAGATGAAATTGGTGAGATTTTAGATGCGGACGTTGTTGTATTATTGATAGGCGAAAGACCAGGTTTAGGACAATCCGAAAGTATGAGCTCTTATATGGTTTACAGACCTTCGGTAGCAAATACAGTGGAATCGGATAGAACTGTTATTTCCAACATTCATAAACGTGGAACTCCTCCTGTAGAAGCATCTGCAGTTATAGTTGATGTTGTTAAAAAAATGATTGCAAATAAAGCCAGCGGTATTAAACTGGCTAATAACTCTTAAGATAAGGAATGTAATATGGCAACTCTTGATCCCATAAAAGCTAATGTGCTGGCAGTAAGATTAATTTCTTCGGTTGATGCCGGCTTTGCTAAACAATTATCAATACCCGAAGGGCATCATAGTTTAGGATTGATGACTTGCGATATAGATGATGCTTGTTACGTAGCTATAGATGAGGCTACAAAAATGGCGGACGTTGAAGTAATTTACGCTAAATCATTTTACGCAGGCTCCGCGCACGCATCCGGAAAACTTTCCGGTGAAATAATTGCCATGTTATCTGGGCCTACGCCCGGTGAAGTAGAAGCAGGTTTAAACGCCGCTATAAATTATATTCAGAATGACGCTATTTGGTATTTTGCTAATGAAGAAAATTCAATTACGTTTTTTCCTCACTTAATATCAAGAACAGGATCTTATTTATCTAAAGTAGCAAATATAGTTCCCGGCGAACCGCTGGCTTACCTTATCGCTCCTCCACTAGAAGCAAATTACGCATTGGATCTTGCAATGAAAAGAGCCGATGTTAAAATGGCCAGCTGGTTCGCCCCTCCTTCCGAAACAAACTATTCGGGCGGATTATTAACAGGTACACAAGCGGCTTGTAAAGCTGCGTGCGAGGCATTTCAGGAAGGTGTTCTGGAAGTTGCCGCAGATCCAATTCGTTTTGGATTAAGCGTAAGATAATTCTAAAAGGACTGAATGTTGAATAATTTTAATAATCCATTGGGAATGTCGTTCGGATTTGTTGAAACGAAATCTTTTATTGGTGCGGTTGAAGCGGCTGACGCTATGGTGAAAACTGCCAAAGTTGAATTGATAAACAATTTTATGATTGGTGCCGCTTATGTTACAGTATTTGTTAAAGGTGATCTTGCCGCATGTCAGGCGGCCGTTGACGCCGGTGCTGTTGCCGCTGAACGAGTCGGGGAATTAATAACTTCACACGTAATTGCAAGACCGATTTATGATACTGAATTCCTTGTAGGTTCTTTAATATCCGGGAAAAGTACTAAGCGCGCTGTAAAAGAAATAGTTGCTCCTGAAAAAAATGTTAACAAAGGTATTAAAGAAACTGAAGCTAATGATAAAATAATAGTTAAAAAAAATAAAGTTAATGAAGAGCTGATAAAAACATTAGATACGGGTTTCGTTTCGATTAATGAAAAAATTCTTGATCAGATTAAAAAAGCCGGTGGAACCGGTTTGTTGTCACTTATCGATAAAACAGGCGAAAACAAAACCGAAATTAGATTGGCTTTAAAAAAGCTGCTTGATGAAAATAAAATAGAAAAAGTTGGCACAAAATATTTCGTGAAAAAATGAAACTGATTGTGGTTATAAATAATAAAGGCGGAGTTGGGAAAACTACAAGTGTAGTTAATTTGGCATCATGTTTTTCTTCTTTAGGTAAGAAAACCTTGTTGGTTGATCTTGATCCTTCAGCTTCGGCGTCAGTACATTTGGGGTTTGAAAAAACAAAAATTCAGTTCCCCACTCTCTGCGATTATTTAATTGATAGGGACAGACCACTTGAAAATTTTGTTAGTTGTTATTCTGAAAATTATTTTGTTCTACCCTCAGAATTTTTGTTGGCCGAGTATTACCAGGAAATTCAAGCAGAGGAGGACGTAGAATTTTTAATAAAAAGAGAAGATATAGAAAACAATTACGATATAGTTTTATTCGATTGTCCTCCTAATACCGGAAGTCTTGCTCTTAATGCTCTTTCAATAGCTGATTTCGTACTCATCCCGGTTCAAGCTCAATACAGCTCGGTTGCCGGATTGAATATTACTTTGGATGTTATTGACAAAGTAAATCGTCATTTTAATAAAAATTTGAAAATACTCGGCTTCTTTGCTACTTTTTATGATCGTAGAATAAAAGTTACAGAACGAGTAGTTAATATTCTTAATGAACGTTTTGGCGATAAGGTTTTGAAAAGTACTATCGGCGTTAACAGCAAATTGATTGAAGCGTTTAATGAGCAGGAAACGATTTACCAGTATGCTTCTTCTTCAAAAGGAGCGGAAGACTATAAAAGATTAGCAATAGAATTATTAAATAAAATAAATTGACATATGAACGATTCAGATAATATAAATAAGAATAAAGAACGAATAATACAAGAATACGTTCCGGGTAAACAGGTTACATTGGCGCATTTAATCGCTCATCCTGGTGAAGACCTTTGTAAAAAAATTGGTGTACCCGCTGTGGACGCAATTGGAATTATGACTTTAACTCCTGGTGAAACGGCTATAATAGCAGGCGATATTGCTCTTAAGGCCGCGAATGTACAAATCGGTTTCTTAGACAGATTTACAGGAGCTCTTGTTATTTATGGAACAGTTGGAGCTGTCGAAGAATCATTAAAAACGGTTAATGATAAATTAGAAAGAATATTGTCATATGCACCTGCACAAATAACGGTTACTTAATTATGGAAAAATTGAAAAATTTTATTTTGATCGGTGGTGTGGGTGTTGGTAAAACTTCCTTGTTCAATTCTCTTCTCGGAATAAAAGGAGAAGCTAATAAAACTCAGGCGATGGTATATCATAATGAAAGTACTGTGGATACACCAGGAGAATTTTTTGATAATCCGCGATTTTATTCCGCGATAATTTGTTCAATGATGGATATCGATACGATTGTGTATGTACATCAATGTAATAACATAGAGCGGAAATTACCTCATGGATTATTTAATATATATGAACCTAAAAACATTATAGGTGTTATCTCTAAAGTAGATTTGCCGGATGCTAATATTGATGAAGTAATAGAATTGTTGCGTGATTACGGAATTAAGAATAAGATTTTTGAAGTGTCTATTTTAGATGAAGAGTCGATAGCAGATTTGAGAAATTATCTCTGTGAGCAGAACGAACAAAATAAAAATGTTGCTTAAATAAGTTTTAAAAAGATACGGGATTAATATGAAAAAGTTAATATCAGCGAGTACAATAAGAGGATGCAAAAAAGGAGATACAATTTACGTGGATAAAAATATTGCTATCCTTACGCCTGAAGCTTTTGATTTGGCTAAAAGATCGAATGTAAACATTGTATTTGGGCAGCAGCCGGATCCCGGTTTGTTATCAAAAGAAAAAGA
>PGYT01000042.1 GCA_002839805.1 Ignavibacteriae bacterium HGW-Ignavibacteriae-2 | reverse complement strand
CCCAATGTAATTGGAATTGCGGAGGAGGAAGGGTCACCGGGAAAATTGTCATTTAAAATTGGTTCTGAAGAATTTACTCTTGACGTATTAAACGGAGGCGAAAAATATTTTATAGTATTTGCTGATAAAACAAACGGTGAGGAGACCTACGGAGCGGGAAGATTTTTAACAGTTGAAAAACCGGATTCAACCGGTAAAACATATATTGATTTTAATAAAGCTTATAATCCGCCATGCGCCTTTACTAAGTATGCCACATGTCCGTTACCTCCCAGACAAAATATGCTTAAAGTATCAATTGAAGCCGGTGAAAAAATATACGGAGAGGGGCATAATTAATATTTAATAATATTGTGGAGACGTTCTAGAGAACGCCTCCGAATGTTTTAAGTCATTTAAAACAGGACGGGATCTGGGACTTTGTTTTTAACGGGTTTAATTGACTGTAAATAAGAATAGATTGATTTAATATCTTCGTCGGTAAGTTGGGATATGCCCTGCCAAGGCATAGGCGGAAGTATAGGTCTTCCTGCGCCCATATGTTTACCTGTACGCAGCGCGTTTTTAAATACTTCTTCGTTCCAGCCACCGATGCCGGTTTCCAAATCAGGGGTTAGATTAGCGGCGTAAGAGATTCCCCAGGGCCCGATTGCGACAGTAGAACTTTGATTAAATAGGACCCATTTCCCCTTAACGACATCCTCTTTTTTATATTCCGCAAGAGGCTCATCCACCGGATGACCCGAAAGTAGCTGTGCAGGATCAGGCAGAGGACCCGTTTCAGTCATAATTTTAGTGGAGTGACAATCGTTGCACCCACCAAATTCAACTAAATATGCGCCACGTTTTATAAGTTCCGCCTGTGTCAATTGTTTGGCGGTTGTTTCCTCGGGATGCGAACAAGAGGAAATAACGAGTGTGATTAAAAAAACAGAAAGGATAAAAAAGTATGGAATGTATTTGGAATTTAACAATGTGCCCTCCTATAAAATTTGTGGAACTAAAAACTTGATAATAATTCAGCGGCTTTAAATTCTTTTGTCGACAGTTTACAATTTTGGAATTATCAGCAATGGGTAAGAATTTAAAAGCGCAAATAAGATAAGAAGTATTATTTATAATCGCAATAATTAGTATCGTTGTAATAATAAATTTTATAAAAATATTAGATGTAGAGCGGGCGGAAATTTAAATTGATTATAACATCTGTCAATTAAGGTATTCCTGCAAATCAAACCGTCTTTCTTCCATTTTACTGGATGAGATAAACATTTTTTCGAGAATAGCCATTCCCATCACTACCCATAAATAGTTATAGTGCCAGCGCAGGCGGGGGCTTGGCGGGTAGTTCAGTATTTGTTTTATATAATCGTGATTAAAAATTCCCTGTCTGTCCAAAAATTCTTTTGTTAAAATATTTTCGGCATTTTTTTTCAAATCCTTTTTGAATTGAAGATAAGGATTTACTGTAAAGCCCCATTTCTTTTTGTTAAGAATTTTATCGGGCAGTTTCCCTTGTAAAGCTTTTCTGAAAAGATACTTGCTCTGATTGTTTTTTATTTTGAGATGCACCGGAATTGAAAAAGCAAATTCAACCAAATCTTTGTCCAGAAAAGGAACACGCTCTTCCACGGAATGTGACATTGACATTCTGTCCTCAACCAACAAATAATCGTTTACCATTTTTGTGTGGAACTCGGTATAAAGAACTTTATCCAAATCAGATAAGCTTTTGCTTTTTTCAAAGTATGGAAGAAACTGTTCTTTAACCTTTTGAGTCTCAGTCAGCATAATATTATAAAACGAAGGATGGTAGATATTTTTATAGAAGCCATTGTCAAAATCCCAAACATTTCTAAGGATCAGATAGAATTTTTCAATCTGGCCTATTGATAAAAGCATTTGCGCGCCCCGTCGGTATTCGTCGAGCTTTAATGTCTTAGTAGAATTTTGAAAAGTAAAAATAAAATCCGACTTCCAGGTCATTAGAGTCTTTAACCAGTCCGGAATGTTATTATGCCATTTATTGAATGGATAAATAAACTTATGAATGTCGTAACCGGCAAACAGTTCATCGCCCCCTAATCCCCCTAGAACGACCTTAATGTCTGAGCTTACAAATTTTGACATGTTAAAACCCTGGAGCAGATTTATTTTGGGTTCTTCTGCGTGCCAAATTACTTCAGGCAAATTAAGCAGCGGCTCCATGGATAGACTTAATGTTTTATGATTGGTATTAAATGTACGAGCAATTAATTCGGAATCGGGAAACTCGTCGGTGGGTTCATTAAACCCCATTGTAAAAGTATTAATTTTTCCAACGCCAAGTTCGCTCATTTTCTGAACTATTGTGGATGAGTCCATTCCCCCCGATAAATAAACTCCTAATGGTACATCACTCATCAATTGCCTTTCAACAGCTTGTTTGATGTAATGATTTATTCCATCAACCGCATCATCTTCTTTAATGTCATAATTAATTTGAGGTTGCAGGCTCCAATATTTTTCTAATGAAATCTGTCCCTCGTTATAAACCAAAAAATGTGCTGGTGGCAGGCGTTTAATTCCATCGAACAGAGTTTCATCTCGTTGAGTATATCTGAGATTGATGTGTGAATGAAGCGAATTAAAATTAAATTTTCTTTCAACTTTCTCGTGTAATAAAATAGCTTTTTGTTCTGAAGAAAATATAAACAGATCTTCTTTGGCATAATAATGCAAAGGTTTAATTCCAAAGTTATCCCGAACAAGAATTAATTTATTATCATTCAACTGCAGTATAACAAAAGCAAATATGCCGTTTAATTTGGCGAACAATCCGGTGCCGTATTCTTCATAGCCATGGAGCAATACTTCAGTATCGGCATTGGTTGTAAAGCGGTGCCCTTTTTTAAGAAGTTCAGATTTAAGATCTTGATAATTATAAATTTCGCCGTTAAAAATAACGCATAAAGATTTGTCCTCATTAAACATCGGCTGGTCACCGGTAAATAAATCTATTATCGACAGTCTTCTGTGACCCAGAGTAATATTTCCGTGAGTATACTGTGAGCTGGCGTCCGGTCCCCGGTGGGCAATAACCGATAACATGCGGTTCATTAAATCTCTGGAATCAGTCCCTTTTTCAACAATTCCTGCAATACCGCACATATTATATCCTTTTCAATTTTTTTAACGCTTTGAACTTGACCGGATACATTCTAACTATATTTAATAATTTATCATAGTCTGAAAATTTTTGGACATATTTAGCGAAATCATTTTTTCCGGTAATTTTATAAAGCAACTTTAACTGGATTATTATCAGTCGCAGATAACCTATAGTGCAAGGATCAACTTTTGGGTAATGTTCCATTTCACACATGTTAAATCTCAGCCAATAACCCATGTCGTATTCATCCAGCCATTTAAGAACAGACTCTACCCCCTGATTAAATAAATCTTCAGCCAATATATTGTTTTGTTCATCAATATCTGAATTAACGGCGCGGTAAAAATCATATAATCCCAGCAACGAAAACAAATGTCCATCCAAAACCATTGTAGGTTGAGAAGCGACATACTCTTCGTAAAATTTTCCATTTTTTGTAAAAGCGGATACACCGCCGTCTGTTATATCATACTTAAATGGAATAAGAGAGCTTGTGGCTGCCGATAAGTACTTTGTTTCGCCGGTTGACTGCCAGGCACGCAGAAGAACTGAAATGGCGCGGCTCTGTGTAAACGCCGATTTCCACGGAGCAGAAATATTATACTCGGGCTTAGGAATTTCAGTAAGCCAAAAAACACCAAGCCGTTCATCATCAATTTTATTCGAATAAAACCAATCTGCAATTCGTAAAAAATGCTTAAGCTTTTCCTCCGATTTGGATTGTATATAAGTGTTAAATACGGCCAGAGCGTATTGTCCAATGGATATTGGGTAATAATGCTGACTGGCATTCTCGACGTCAATATAAGCTGAATTTACAGGAATACCGTTATCATCAAATCCGGTTATTAGTCTGTTTAGTTTTGCCGGATTTTCTTCAAATAGAAAATAATACTCACCAAGCGTTGAGGAAAACAAATCGTCAGAAATTATATAAGGAGCGCCCTTGTTTGTAATATCATGGTATAATTTGGAAGCCATAAAAATTATTTTATTAACTTTCACGCCAACTCCTCAAATATGCCGGCAAATTGTTCCGCCGTTTTTTTACGTGAAAATTTGCTCAGTTCAATCTGATTAATTATTAATTCCTCGTCGTTTAGCCACCTGTAAAATTGTTCGGTTATAATTGGTTTAAGGTCATGTTTGTAACTGAACATTTTGCCTGTGTTCGTTCGATGCAAGATTTCGGAAGCGTCACCGTCATCAGGACCAATACCGAGTATAAAATTTTTAGTCGCCATATATTCAAATATTTTTCCTGTTACAATGCCTTTGTTGTTGCTTGAATTAGGAATCACAAGAAGAAGAATATCTGAGTTCAACATTATTTCAACTGCTTTTTCGTGAGGAACATTCGGGTAAATGTTAATTTCTTTTACGGAGTCCAGTAAAAACTTAACAGAGGGATGAAAAGAGCCGTAGAAATTAATTTCAATTTTTTGTTTTATCTCATAATTTAATTCGGATACAGCCTTAATAAAATTATCAATTGTTTGCGATTGCCCAAGTGTGCCTGTGTAACTGATTACGAATTTATCTTTCTTCTGTTTCTTTTGAATAAAATCTGATTCGTCGAAACCATTATACAACACGGAATAATTATTATTTACAATTCCCTTGAACAAATTTACAACACTGTTGCTTACAGTTGTAATATGATCGGCGGCAGATAACACTCTATGCTCAAATTTAAGATCTCGTTTAGCCGCAATAGACATCCTATTGATGTCTTTTTGCCAGAAAGCATTGCTCCACGGATCGCGAAAATCAGCTATCCACTTTAAACCAGTTTTTTTTGCGAGTCTCATAGCGCCAATCTGTAAAGAGTGGGGAGGAGAAGAGCTGAAAATTAAATCCGGTTTTTCGTTTTCAACAATTCTTAATCCATCTCTCACAATTCCATTTATCCAACCGATTTTCGCATCGGGCACAAAAATATTCGCGCGAAGCCATTTAGATACTTTTTCTGTGAAATTTTCATTTTCACCTTTATTCAAAACAAAAGTTGGAATTTTTTCATTACTCTTTTTCCCTGTAAATGTTTTATACAACTCGAATGGTTCGAATGATTTAGTTTTATAAACATTACACCCAATGGGTATTTCTTTAAGCAAAGTATTGTCTATTGATGGATAATTTCCGTTCTCTACGGTAAGTACAATAGGCTGCCAGCCAAAGTCCGGAAGATATTTAACAAGTTTAAGTACTCGTTGAACTCCCGGCCCGCCGGAGGGAGGCCAATAATATGTTATAATCAGGATTTTCTTCATAATAATGAAAAATGTACAATGAAAAATGCACAATAACTTTTAAAGCATTGTAAATTGTTCATCATACATTCTATTTATAGTATTTTTTTACGAATCCCGTAAACTCTTTTTTGCCGAGAATAATTCGTTTTATGAACGCGTATATAAATCCTGTGCCGTATCCCCAAATCTGTGTTGGGACAATTATAGGTATATAAACAAAAACCCTCGGATCTTTATACTTTATAATTCCATGCAGACCCATTAACAATAAAACAAACACACCCGCAAGAACAAACCAGCTGAAAATTGCTGGATACAATATTGTTAGAATAATAAGAAAAAAGGAAAAGAGGGTGCCAAACGCGGGTAAAAAATGAACTGGTTCAAGCATTTTTGAATCTATTTTATACAAATTTATCCTTGCAACACCCCAATTAAATACCTGTTTGAAAAATTTTTTTATGGATATTCGCCTTTTATGATATACAATGGCGTCGTGTACTTTTACAACGGGCTCACCCGTTTGGATAATACGATGACTAAATTCAATATCCTGACCATGACGCAGTTTGTTCATGCCGCCGATTTTTTTCACTACATCGGCGCGGACTCCCATGTTAAAACTGCGGGGGTAATATTTCGATATTTTTTTCTTAGAATGTCCTCTAATTCCACCGGTTGTAATAAAAGAGGTCATTGAATAATCGATTGCTTTTTGAACAGGTGAAAAATTAGGTAGCACATGATCGGGTCCGCCGAACCCTGCCGGTTTTGAATCTATAAGGATATTTTTATATGCGGTAAGCCAATTTTTATCGGCTAAACAATCGCTGTCTATAAATAAATGATACTCGCCCAGCGCATTTTCCATTCCCAGGTTTCTGGCTTCGCCCGGACCTTTATGATCTTGTTTAAGAAGCTTAATATTTAAGGATTCGATCCTTAGAAAATCTTTAACAACAAGTTCTGTATCGTCTGTGGATCCGTCATCAACAATAATAATTTCGAATTCATTTTTCGGGATTGTTTGCCGCGATAATGAATCGAGCAGTTCTTTAACTTCGTCCCTTCTGTTAAAAGTTGGAACTATTACGGTAAACAAATATTGGTAAACAAACATTTGCGATAAATTATTAGCTATTATCTTTTTTCCTTCACATTATACTCGTTATCGTTTTGAAAATTATGAGCGATAAGTTCGCCCAATAATCCCACGGCAAAAAACTGAACGCCGACTATTATCAACAATATTCCGAGCAATAGAATTGGTCTGTCTTTTAAAGGAATTCCTCTAAACCACTCATAAGTTAAATATACATTTACAATCACGCCAAACATAAAAGATAACGCGCCCAAAAAACCGAATAGATGCATAGGTCGTTTAATATATCTTGTGGTAAATACTACAGTAATTAAATCCACAAATCCTTTAAAGAAACGTGAAATACCGAACTTTGTTTTACCATATCTGCGAGCATGATGTTTTACAGGAATTTCAGTAACCGAAAAACCCTCCCAGTTTGCCAGCACGGGAACATATCGGTGTAATTCGCCATAAACATTTATATTTTTAACTGCTTCGGCCCTGTAAGCTTTTAATCCACAGTTAAAATCATGGATTTTAATTCCGCTGAACAATCGAGTAAAATAATTAAATAATTTGGATGTGTGTTTTTTTATAAAGGGATCGTGTCGCTGTTTTTTCCAACCCGAAACAAGATCAAAACCGTCATCTAATTTTTTCAACAGGTTAGGAATTTCAGCGGGGTCGTCCTGCAAATCAGAATCCATTGTAATTATCGCGTCGCCTTTTGCAGTTTTAAAACCGAGTTGAAGAGCGGCGGATTTTCCGTAATTTTTTTTGAAACTTATGAAGTGGACACGATTATCATTCTGCTGAATCCCCTTGATGGTTTTTAAAGAATTATCAGTGCTGCCATCGTCAATAAATAAAATTTCGTAATCACAATTTATCAGATTTAAAGATTTCTTAATTTCAATGTATAAAGGATTTAACGATTCCTCCTCGTTAAAAAGAGGTATAACAACTGAAATTTTCTTGAAAGAAAAATTTATTTTATTTTGATGAGTATTCTGCTGTTCTCTGTTTCCTGATTTCTTTTTGTAATACCTGTTGCGAGGGTAATACTTTCTTCTTGGTTTTTGCTGATCATTTCCCTTAGGAGTTTCTTCGCTCAAATTATACCACCAATTCTTGTGTTAAATAAAATTGATATCTATTAAAAAAGACAAAATGAACATTTCAATTCGTAAAGTAAATTAAAATATTCATTTTTCTAAATAAACCGCTTTTAGCGCAAATTAAAACATAATTTAGTAATAGTAATTCTAAAATTAAATCAATATCGTTCGAAAATCAATTTACATGAAGCTAATATCTTTAATTTATGTATTAATGAAAACCTTATTGATATTATTGGCAACAATGGTTTTAGGTAAAAAATGGCTTCAGTAATTATTTTTCGAACTAAAAAATTTATTTTTTTGTTTTGATTTAGTAAAAGAAAAATAAAAAAGGATTATTCAGTTCCGGATTAAGTTATTGAAAAAAGAAATCACTTTATTTAGATTATATAAAAAGCAAAAGATATAAAATGGGCTCGATAGTTTACTGGACAATAATTAGGACTGCCATATTAATACCCTCGTTGTTTCTTCTTTACGATTGGGTCGATAGTCAATTGTGGTGGATTATCGGAGTTGTTTCGGTGTATGGGGTTATTGTTCATCCAGCTATTATTCAGTACAATCTTTTTATGGAAAAAAATAAAGAAATTATTAATAATACTTTATGTTCATCTTGCAAACATTTCGATAAATCCGCAGTTTTGTGTATGAAACATGATAAACATCCCACAGTTGAAACTTTACCGTGCGAAGGTGTTCACTGGGAGCTTAAGGAATCTTATTATGAAGAAGAAACTAATTCTTACTGACATCGAAAAAGAAGAATTAAAAAACCAGGACGTAATTTACTGTACAGAATGCGGTGAAAGCCTGGACCTTTTCGGATTAGAGGATGGGTCGTACGAAGTTGACGACGTAAAATTGAATTTCGAGCATTGTAAAAAAATCGGAAAATTTAAAGGTGAAATTTGCTCGAAATTATTTATTATAAACGAAAATCCCGATTAACTTATTGAGAAGTAATAAGAGAACTTAAATCTTTGAGCGCTACTACAAAGCGCGGTCCCGGCCTGAAATATATATCCGGATTCAAATAAAAAACTTTATTATTATTAACCGCTTTTAAATCTTTCCACTCTTTATATAAATCAAGTACATTGTTTCTAGTGTCGTAACTGTGCTGCGTATGTAAAATGATTTCAGGGTTGCGTTTAAGAACTTCCTCCCTGCTCAAAAACGGATAGTTGGTTTCTATATCCCCGGTAATATTTTCCAGATTGCAGAAAGTTAGATACTGATTTATATAGGTATTTTTACCCGCGGCCATAACAGGCTGAAAACTTACGAGGAACATAGTTACATATTTTGGATGTTTACGTGAAACTATTTTAATTGAGTCAACTGTTTTATCCCAACCAGAAATTTTATTTTCTACCAGTTTCGATACACGAAATATTTTACCGAAATCGCGGAATGTTTTTTTAATTCCATTATAATCCCGTGGATTTGATATAAACAATGAAAGTCCAAGTGATTTTAATTTGTCGAATGTTTCTTTCGTGTTGCCTTCGACGGTTATAAATATTAAATCGGGCTGAAGAGTTAATAATTTTTCATGATCAATTGATAACATGTCGCCGATTTTCTCAATGTTTTTGGCTTCCTCAGGGTAGTTGCAGTATGTTGTGTTGCCGATTAATTTATTCTGAAGCCCAAGCTCATATACAATTTCAGTAAGGTTGGGGGCGAGTACAACTATCTTTTGCGGAGTTTTGCCGAATGTAAATTTATAGCCCATATCATCAATTATTATGTCAGATTCTAAAGATTTAGTCTCTTTTGATGTATTACAAGATATTAGTAAAAGCGTAATTAATAGCAGAAGTAAATATTTAAATGCATTCATATCAGTAATCGTTAATCCATAATTTATAAGGGGCAAAGTTAACCATTTACACGAACGTACCAAAATTTGAGTGTGGTAAAAAAAATTACAATCGGGGAATTACTAACCCATAATTTATAAAATGCCAAATACGAAAACAGTTTACCCCCTGGTAAGGCGTCCGGAGGATTGGTTTATTCGGGTTATGTGTTAACAGTTATTACAACATTTCCTTTTTTATGTCCCAGCTCTACATATCTATGTGCTTCAACAATTTGCTCCATAGGGTAGAGTTTATCAATAACTGATCTTAGCTTCCCTGCCTCACAGAGTTCTTTGAGAAAGATCAAGTCTTCAACCTTTAGCTTAATATTGCCAGACAAAGCAAGAGCACTTAGATATATTCCTGACTTTGTTAAAGATTTTTTACGTTTTGAAAAAGTTATCTTGCCTACTGCATCAAAAATAACATTATAAGCTTCATTTCTTTGTGTGAAATCTTCTTGAGTATAGTCGATAACTTTATCCGCTCCAAGAGATTTCACCATTTCCAAATTCGCAGTACTGCACACCCCTGTAACTTCTGATCCAAAGTGCTTGGCAATCTGAACTGCATAAGTACCAACGCTCCCAGAAGCTCCATAAATTAATACAGTTTGACCTTTCAAGGTATTTGCTTTTCTAAGATTAATCAAGGCGGTTAATCCAGCATTAGAAACCGGAGCGGCCTCCTCATAGCTCATATTGGTTGGTTTTATCGCCAGAATCCCATCTTCAGCTATACAGCAGTACTGTGCATATGTACCAAATCTAAATTCTGTGGATGCAAAAATGGGATCGCCTACTTTAAATAGCGTAACATCTTTGCCTATTACTTCAATTTCTCCGGACAGCTCCATTCCGAGTATTTTTTTTCTTGGTCCCTTGAAGCCGACTATGATTCGCATCAAGGGCTTGAAAAAAAAATCTTTTACCGAGCCTAAACCAGGCGCAAAACGCCGTATCTTGGTATCCCCAATGTGTACAGTCGTTGCATTTACTTTTATCAATACTTCATTGTCCTTGGGATAAGGTTTTTGTACTTCAGTTATTTGAAGTACCTCAGGTGGTCCATATTTTGTGCATATTACTGCTTTCATTTGTGTTCGTTCCATTCTTTATTTGGTTTGCTCAATGTTGTTATTTCCCAACAAATCGTAAGGTCTTTCACTAAATTTTTCATTTATTAAAAGGATAGTTAAAAATATGAATGCAATAAAGGCCTGCAAAACAGGGATTTGACTTACAGAGGTTTTTTGAATTTCTTGTTTTGATTTTATATCACAAACTTCGCCCGGGCAATATTGTACTTTATTTTTAAAAAATAGTGGATAAAACTTACATCCCAAACAGATTCCATAGGCTGATTCAAAGAATAAGAACACTAGACAAATAAGACAGATAATACCCGTGATGGGGATATAGGCATTAACGATTATAAAAGAGTAGAACATTATAGCCGCCAATACTACACCAATAATCCAGGCAATTTTTTTTTGAACCGCCCCAACATATTCAAGGGATTGATTTCGAACGATCAATTGTGCAAAAATTAGTGTAGGCGAGAATTTGGGATTTATAAAAACCCGAATCAGAAAATCAGTTAAAAAAAAAGTTATTACATACTTTATCGGAACAAAATTTTCTTGAAAGATAATGAACATCAATGAGGAGAAGGTGGACAAAAACAGTATTCCTGCGGCAGCTCGAATTTCTCGCTCGTTCAATACCGGGATATTATATACTTCAACCTCTTCTCCAAATTTTATTACTTTATTCATTTTATATTCCTTTTTTGATACTAATTAAGACGCATATTATTTTTGTTGGTTGTATAAAATAATTGAATCCTTTTAGAATCAGCTGTAAAGCTAAAATCATTCATTACACCCTTTTGAAACAATTATTTTTATATATTTGATTAAAAATACACTCGGTACATTAAGTTAGGAAGACAGGCTGCTTGAGTAACATAGCCGACTTTGTCAGGTTTACTTGCATCGTAATATTCATATAATCTACTTCGTTGATTGGTAATATTCGGTAAATCAAGAAATATTTCGTGTGTAATATTGAGCAAATTAAATTTATAGCTTACAGATAAATTTAATTGGAAAATATCTTCAAACTTAGAATCATATGCTTTACTATAATCCCAGAACTTGTTATTTGCATGGTCAACAGCTAAACTGCCATTGGCATCCCGCAATAATGGAATATACCTTTGCCCGCCGCTATAAAATATTTTTAAATTTACAGTAAGTGTTTTGTTTTGCTTTTCTCCAAACACAAATTCCTTTCCGCACAATAAATTAAATAAGAAATTATTATTGAATTTTGTGTTCCGATCAACACCGTCTAACGATTTGTACTTTGAATTAAACAAAGAGCCATTAATCAAGAAATAATAATGATTGCTGAAATATCGTTCTACTGTAGCTTCAATACCGTAGTTCTTTCCGGAACCCTGGTTTACTAAAGGAACATATTTATAATCAGAGCCTTCGTTAATGGTTGCATAATAACTTGCATAATCATTTTCTGCAGGTAAATTATAAAGGTACTGATAGTACACTTCTACCTTGGCTTTCACATTCTCAGTAATGCTTTTATCGTATCCCAACACAAAATGATCTGCTTTTAATAAATCAAGGTTTTTGTTCGGCTCGATTATACTTCCATCTTGCTGCTGAACTCTTGAAAAGTAATTGTGAATGTTTTCCATAGTGCTGTGTTTGCCATATCCGGTGTGTAATGAACTTGTATTATTAAGTCTCCAGTTTATTGCAATCCTGGGTTCGAGAGTACTTTTATTATTCAACAAAACATTCATATTATGTAAGCCGGTAACAAGAGTCAAATCATCACTAAAATTGTGTTTCCAGGATATATAATTTTGCAGAGTAGTAATGTTTCCTTTGTAGTCTATTAAATCAAACCTGGATTTTGATGAATCATTTGCTAGTTGACTTTGATTATTATTTTCATCTATCAGAGAATATTCAGTACCGATATGTAATATATTTTTAGCATCGATTTTACTATTATACGATATAGACCCTTTATAAGTTGAAGTATTTATCCTGCTGCCGTAGTTTAATATTCTATCAATCCTATTACTATCAATCTTTGTTGATTCATACACATCATCTTTCAAGCCCATTCCTGAATAAGTAAGGGCGGTTTTAGTATAGCTGTTATTATTAATTATAAAGGTCTGGCTCACTCCAAAGTTTGCTAGATAATTACCTTTATCAAAATCCTGAGTAATGTCCGGCTTCATTCCATTGTTACCGGGAGTTATCCAAATATTAGGTGTAACGTCTTTAACCAGTAAATTATCCAGACCTCCTACTCCAAAGAAAGAAAATGTACCCATCTTTTCAGTGGGCAGTACAATTTTAAAATTTGCATCCTGGAATGTTGTGGAAACCCCGTCTATATCACCAATTAATTTAAGTTTTTGAATCAAGCCTATATTGGAAAATCTATAATTTATAAGATACGAACCGGTGTAGCCATTTTTAATTGGACCTTCCACTGTAAAATCAGTGCCCAACAAACCAACACCTGCCATAGCTTCAAATTTTTCATTATTCCCTGCCCGAAGTTTTAGATCGTAAACACCCGATAAAACACCACCATATTCGGGTGAAAATGCACCGGTATAGAAATCAGATGCAGCTAATAATTTATTGTTTAAGCAACTGAATCCTCCAATAGTTGCATTTTGATCTGCCTGATGGTTAGGGGCTGTAATGTCCACTCCTTCCAAACGCCATTGGTTGTATTTTGGTGAATTACCTCTGATAATTATATCGAAGTACATTCCTGAAGATGCTACTCCGGCAAAATTATTCAGTATCATTGAAGGGTCGTCCCAGGTTCCTGCGAAGCGTTTTGTTTCTTCGGTTGAAATTGAACGGGCACTTAATAATGCCATGTCGTTAAGAGCTTCACCTTTATTCTCGTTGTGTATTACAACTACTTCATCCAATTTAATTACAGATTCCTGCATGTCGAGATCTAAGACAACCTCTTTCCCGGAATTTACAACAATGTCTGGAATAGTTTTGGTTTCATACCCCAGATAAGATATGCGTAATATAATTCTGCCGATTGGTACACCCTCAATTTTAAATGAACCATTTATATCTGTCGTCGTACCAATTGCCGGGTCAGTGCCGACTATTAAGATATTGGTTCCTATGAGAGGCAATTTTGTATCAGTATCAATGATGGTACCTCTTACAGTTTGTGTTAGTTTTTGACTAAAAGCAAGCGTTGTAAACATTACTATTATCAGTGATGTTAAAGTGATCGTTTTCATTGTTGTTATTAATTCTCCAAATGTTTTCTAGTAGTTTTAAATAGTATTGAGTTTAAAAAGAAGACCTAACGAAGCAGCACCATCTTACGTACAATGTTTGTTTCGTTACCCGTCAACCGATACACGTACATTCCACTTGATAAACCTGTTGCGTTGAGTGTTTCTTTGTAGTATCCAGCGTCATATTCCTTATCCGCAATTTCCTTTACAAGTTTGCCGAGTGTATCATACAAACCCAGTGTATATCTACCTGTTTTTGGAATTGCGAATTCAATTGTCGTAGTAGGGTTAAACGGATTTGGATAATTTTGATAGAGATTGATACTCTCAGGAATTTGTAACCTGGTTTCTTCTATTCCGGTAATTGTTATATTGATTGCGAATGTACACGCAACACTTACATTGGCACTATCAGTTGCTGTCACTTTTACGTTTGTGTTAATAGCCTCTGTTGGTGTGCCGGAAAAAGTTTTTGTAACAGGATTAAAATACAACCATGCTGGCAATGGATTTCCATTACTTAAAGTTGCAGAATATGTTAATGTATTATTCCCATCATCATCAATAAAAGTGCTATCTGGTAAAGTATAGCTGCATAACTGTCCGCTTTGAAACGATTGAGCAGGAATCTGATTGTAGAGATAAGGGAGGAAATTCGTGTGTCGTAGGCCGTCGATGATATTATCTATTTTAACCCAATATGTATAGTATGAATTCATATTGAGACCGCCATTGGTAAAAAACAAATATTTACCATCCTTAGAAATAAATTGCCCATATTCATAGTTATAGCCAGGTTTATTTATTGGTTCACCAAACTTTTTAGGATTTGTCCAATTGCCATTATTTTTTTTAAAACTTATCCACATATCGCTAGCAGTAGAATTAGTCCTACTAAATATCAGATACGATTCATCATCGGATACAAAGAAATCATTTTCATCGTAAGTTGTACTAATTGGTATTCCTAACCCTTGCATGAGCGTATCAGAGTTATTTATAATCAATTTGCATATATCGCGTTGAGATGGAGAACTGGGTAACTTGGATGACAAATAAGAATTATTCAGACCTGTCGTCTGAAAATAATGTGATTGCAGGTTAGTGGAAAGAAGTTTGACAGGGGTACTCCAACCCGTAATAATCCTTTTTGAGTAATATGTGGTAGCGAAACCACTATTGTTAATTTCAACATACATCACACTATCATTGGCTGAAAGTCTTGGAGATTGGTACCTGTCAAAAACACTAAATGGTCCTTGCCAATGATTATCTAAATATTTTAAACATTTTGTTTTTTGGATGGTAGGCGGATAGGTATTTAGCTCACCATAATATATTTCCTTACCATCAGAAGTGATAGCTATCCTTTCACAAGGACGAAGTCCGGTTGTTACAGGCAAATTAAAAACAATTGGAGTATTCCCGGGAGGTGTTTGCCCTAAATATAAACTGTCTTCTGGAATAGCTTGAGCATATATTGCCAATGATGACATAACTAACACTACAATGACAATAAAAAGTTTTATAATATTTTTCATTTTAGATATCTTTCTATTAAAATTATTTTTAGAAATAGCCTTATCGAAGAACAACCAATTTGCGTAAAAGGTTGGCATCATTACCTGATAGCCGATATATGTACATTCCACTAGATAACCCTGTTGCATCTAAAGTTTCTTTGTAATATCCAGTTTCATATTCCTTTTTCGCAATTACCTTTATAAGTTGACCAAGTGTATTGTACAATCCGAGGGAATATCTTCCTGATTTCGGAATAGCAAACTCAATTGTGGTAGTTGGATTAAACGGGTTTGGATAATTCTGATAAAGCCTATATTCCTTTAAACTTTGATGATCCTTAGTAATATCAGTTACGGGGTTTTCAATTTTAAGATTGAATGTGCAGAAAGCTTTGGCATTTGCAGTATCTGTTGCAGTCACTTTTATAAAATAGTTATCAACTGTTACCGATGTTCCAGTAAATGTTCTGGTTGAGGAATCAAAATTTAACCAGGATGGCAGCGGATTGCCGTTACTTAAAGTTGAAGAATATGTTAACGTGTTATTTCCATCATCGTCAACAAATGTTGTATCGGGGAATGTATAGTTATATGCGTAACCAACTGAATCAATTTGATCGGGTATTTTATAGTTTAAATAAGGAACGAAATTCGTGTGTCGCAGGCTGTCGATAAGGTTATCAATTTTAACCCAATAAGTATAATATGAACCCATACTAAGTCCTCCACTAGTAAAAAATAAATACTTATTATCATTAGAGACGAATTGTCCATACTCCCAGCTATTACCTGGCTTATTAATTGGCGCACCAAGATTTTTGGGATTTGTCCATCCGCCGCTATCTTTTTTAAAACTTAAATAGATATCACCTGCACCGCCGGTAGCATTCCTGCTAAAAAACACATAAGATTCATCAGCCGCGATGAAGAAGTCATTTTCCTGTATTGAACTGTTTAAAGGAATACCCAAGCTTTGTAAAATAGTATCCTGGTTAACAGTTATTAGCTTGCATAAATTTCCGTCTCTAGGGGACCCTTCATAGTAAGACGAAGCATAAGAGTTATCTGGATTTGTCTGCTGAAAATAATGTGTACGCATGTTTTTCGATAGAAGCCGGACCGGCACACTCCACCCAGTACTTGTTCTTTTAGAATAGTAAGTATAAAATAAATTGTTTTGCAAAAAGAGAACACTGTCGTTAACAGATAATTTAGGTGCCGTAAATCCCTCAAAAAGATTAAAAGGCCCTTGCCATTTATCATCAAAATATTTTAGACTTTTAACTCTGTAGCTGGTTGGTGGATAGGTGTTTAGTTCACCAAAGTATATTTCTTTGCCATCAGAGGTAATAGCTATTCTTTCACAAGCTCGATGCCCGCTTGTTAAAGGCAAATTAAATATTTTTGGAGTATTGTGGGGAGGTGTTTGTCCCAAATATAAACTATCAGTTGGAATCTCCTGTGCAAATAAAGATAGGGAAGAGATAACTGATGCTAATAAAAATATGCTAAATAAATTTTTCATATTGTTCTCTTTCTAAGTAATTAGTTGTTAAGCAATTATTGATTTCTTATCAATAAGAATTATTATTAAACACCGTGGAAAAATAATTGATGATAACATGTGGGTAAGGAAATAACTTGTGAACTGCACCGGGACATTGTGAAATGCACTTAGAAAAGGAAAATCAAAAACTACAAGAAAGGGAAAATGCTTTTTAGAAAAAATTTATGATTTAATTTAAAAAATCTAAATACCAATATTTTTCAGCAATTTAATTCTATTTCGGCTAATTGGAATAGATTCACCACTTTTTAGAAGAGCACGGTATTTTCCACCGCCAAGTGTTTGAATTGAATCGATCTTTTCAAGATTTATAATATATGATTTGTGAATACGGCAATAATTTGATGGTAATAAAGGAAAAAGCTTTATTAGGGGTTTGTCGTAAATAACTATACGTTCATCTTTAAGATGTAGTTCTGCGTAAATATTTGCAGATTTAAAATAACTTACTTCTTCAATAGGAATAACCTTAATTTCCAAACCCTTTTTTATTGAAAGATATTTAATTGCGTGACCATTTAAAGCGTGATTTGATTTTAACCTTATAAAAGCTGCTTTCAATCTTTCTATATTGTATGGCTTGGGAATAAAATCCAACACTCCATATTCAAACGCTTCTATTGCCCTGTTGATGTTCGCAGAGATAACGATTGTATGGAATGACTGACTTACCGCTTGTTTTAATAGATTAAAGCCATCCTTCGCATTAAGATTCAAATCTAATAGTAGAACATCTATAGGCTTTTCTTTAAGATAAAACATTGCGTTGTCCAATGTAGTCTCAATGTGAATAGATGTAATATCTTTATCAAGAATTTGTTCAACAAGAAATTTTATATCCTCAGCAGTAGGCCTTTCATCTTCAACAATTAATATTCGCATTATGCATTCCTTATTTCAATAAAAGATTCCCATCCCTGTGGTAATTTGTTAGAAATAAATTTCCATCTGTTTGGGTAACTTTCTTCTAACCTTCCTTTGATATATTTTGCGCCAAAACCGGTTGAGCCTTTAGATTCGTCAGAGTTAAAGTCTCCATCATTTGATAATATATATTGTATATAATCTGAATTCTTAATTCTCCGCAATTTAAATGTACCAGAGGTTTTATTTTCATATCCATGAGTTAATCCGTTTTCAACAAGAGTATGAAATATCATCGGCGGTATAGTGTCCTGCACATCAACATCTAGAGTTTCCATTTTATAATCGGCTCCTTTGCGATAACTCATAATTTTAAGATGCGTTTTACATAAATCGATTTCCTGCTGGATAGAAATCTGCTTGAGGGCAGAGATTTGATTAATCATCCTAAATTCTTCCGCTAACGCTTCGATAAGTTTTATCGCAGAGTTTGGATCTTTTCTTAACCATACAATTACTGAGGTTAACGTATTTAAAATGAAATGGGGATTAATATTCTTCCTTAACAAGTCATTTTCTAAGTTGGCAGATTTAAGTTGTGCATCCTTTTCAGTTTGTTCCTTTTTTGCAAATTGCCTAGCTATCGAAAAGCTGGTGCAGATAACCATGGTCGTTGCCAATCCCGCAAAAGCAATACTGAAAAAATATGCTGCCCATGCTGCTATTAATCCAATAAAAATAATTATACTTTCTTCTTGTCGTTTATACAGTGCCCAAATGGTAATCATAGTGCTAATAATAAGTACAGTTACCGTCATTAAATTAAATACGTTTCCTGGATTCGCAAAGAATATATAGATGATAAGATTTATTGCTAAAATAAGCCCAATAATTATTTTAGGAAAAGAAAATAAGTAAATGAAAAATGCGGGAAATAGGATTGTAAATAAAATAGTAATTAGCCGATAAGTAAAATATTCCCAGTACACAAAAGTGGTACCAGTATCTATTAATGTTGGAACAAGAAATGTTGCAGAATCCAAAATCACGATGAAACATATTAAGCTGAATAAAAGATGCTCTGTTTTTCGCTTCCTTCCAATGTACAGAAAAAGATTAAAAAGAAATGGAATAAATAAAATGCCTATTACAAAAAACGCTTGATAATAAAACCGAAATATTTTTTTTAGCAAAAAATTATAATTGCCAATAATTATATCGCCATAGAGCCATTTCCAGGATGAGTAATTATTATGATTTGATATTCTTAGAATTAGAGTATGTTCGCCTCGCGTTTCTAGATCAGGAGGCAATGCGATGTTAAAATCATATCGGCCTGCTTTTTCATCTGTTTTATTGATCCCGAGTTCTCCATTTTGAGCTATCTTTACTCCATCCCAATAGATTTCATAAGCAGTTACAAAATTTATTGGAAAGATTCCCAAAATAAAATTACTATTCAATGAATCGCTAATAACGATATTGGTTCTTAAGATCCAGTTTCCTTCATTATATTCGTCAATATCTAAAGAAGGACCAACCAGTTGCCATAATGAATCAGCGGGAAATTGGGGAGTGTTTTGGGGTTCCGCATCTATTGCTATTTGCCAATGCTTTAATTGAATCGATTCACTCAAAGATGAAATAATATTGGATTGTGTCTCGGTAGCCGCACTCTCAAGACTAACTACCGACAGAATAATTATTATGAATATCGATACTAAACGGAAATTTCTTTTTTTCACAATACTTTATTCAAATTCAAGAATTCAATCAAAATATTTTGCGACTGATTTATCGCAATGTTCTGCTAATTAGTAAAAAAATGTAATCCATCGTTTCCAGAAACGAAAAACAATAAAGAATTGTCATCTTAAAATAATTCTTTTGGGTAGTTAAAACAATATTGTATATAAATAATCCACGTCCACCATATGAATATCTTTTTCTACCAGTATATTTTACTACTATTCTGTTATCATTGTTTGTTTGATCATTTTTTAATCTTAATTCCGCTTAAATCAACAATTGCTTTGTACCAGAATATCGGTATATCAATCTTAAATTTGATAATTAATTTTAATAGGACTCGTTTATTTAAAAAAGCTAAAAACACAAAAAACGAGCAGAGAAGTGCGAAAATAATTCATACCCCGACGTTCTTTTCGTACTATCATGATCTTATTATGCTTATAATTCTAAATATTTGAGTTCATTTTGTGGCATATTACTTGCACCCATACTATATCTATTAAAAATAAAATGGACTTAAATCATGAAAAAACAACATACCATTTTATTATTTCCTCTATTAACATTATTCCTCTTTTTAGAAGTAAGTAACGTTTATGCCGTCGGTGCTTTATTCTCACGTCCACGTTTTAGCCAGCAGGTATATCAGAAAATGTGGATAAAAAGCATTAACACCGATATCGACATAACAGAACAAATTGCAGTCACTCATTTGGACCAGGTATTCTTTAACGAGTTAAACACTTCTGTGGAAGCTATTTTTATTTTTCCTTTACCCGAAAACGCCACAATTACAGAGCTTGTTTATTGGGTAAACGGGCAAAGGTTTATCGCTGAAATACGTGAACGTCAGCAGGCGGTTAACGCATATAATGAAAAATTGCGCCAATGGCTCGATCCGGCACTGCTCGAATATTTGGGTGATAATCTATTCAGATTATCGATAGTACCCATAAACGCTTTGAGTGAGGTGCGTACAGAAATCACATACATAGAACCGCTTAAATACGATTTCGGAAAAGTAGATTACAAATTCCAGTTGAATACATTGGGACTCTCCTCCAAATCCCTGGAGAAAGTTACAGTGCAATTAAACGCGAGTTCTAAATATCCCTACAAATCTTTTAAGTCGCCTTCGCATGTCTCTTCTACTGCGTTAAAAATTAATAAAATTAATGACAACAACTACACGCTTTTTTATGGCGACGAAAACTTTTACCCGGATAAAGATTTGTTCGTTGAATATGAAACTGAACGTAAGGATGTTGAATATAAAATATTGACTTATACGCCATCTGTGCAGGATTCTATCGGCGATGATAGTTTTTATGCTCTATGGATTACTTCCCCCGATATTATAGACGACAGCAAAATAATTCCTCAGAATATTGTTTTTACTGCCGATGTATCCTCAAGCATGGAAGGAAAACGACTACAGCAGGTAAAAGAAGCGATGAACAACTTTATAGATCTGCTAAATCCGCAGGATAGTTTTAATATTATTACGTTCGGAACGTTTGTAGAAAAATTTAAACCCGATTTAATAGAGGCAAGCGAAACGAATAAACAACTTGCTAAGAGTTACGTTCAAAAATTATACGCGCTCGGATTAACCAATATCGATGATGCTTTAACAACTTCTCTTAGCCAGTCATTTAATAGCCAGACTCACAACAGTTTAATATTTTTAACCGACGGCGAACCCACATGGGGCGTGTTAAATCAAGACTCCATAGTTAACCACACAAAAGCAAATAATGTTATGGGAGTTAGAATATTTTCATTTGGGGTGGGGGAAAAAATAAGTAAAAATCTGCTGAACAATGTCTCTTTTGAAAACCGCGCATATGCTACATTTATTACAAACGAAGACAGTATTGCGCTTGTAGTAAATAATTTGTTTAAAAGAATTTCCAAACCGGTGTTAACAGACATTACTGTTGATTTGGGCGGATTAGATTCCTGGGATTTCTATCCTAAAAACGTTACCGATCTTTTCTGGGGAAGCCAGATATTATACCTTGGCAAATACAAAGGCTCCGGCACATATAAAATAGGCTTAAATGGTAAAATAAGCGGCGGCGAGTTCAATTTTTCCGATAATATAAATTTCCCCGATACTATAGGAGGACACAAATTTGTGCCTCGCTTATGGGCTCGAGAAAAAATTAACGATATACTTGAGCTAATTGAGGTTTACGGAGAAACTCCCGAATTGGTTGGTCAGATAATTAATCTGAGTTTAATGTTTCAGATACTTACGCCTTATACTGCTTTTTATTCCGACCCTACACCAACGAAAGTGTCAGATGAAAAACAACTGGTAAACTCATTTAACTTGATGCAGAATTATCCTAATCCATTTAATCCAAGCACAACTATTGTGTACCAATTGCCGGCGGGGAAAAATACATATAGCGTAGTATTAAAAATCTACAACGCTTTGGGTGAGCTTGTTAGAGTACTTGTAAATACCGAAAAACCCGCCGGATTATATTCCGTTGTGTGGGACGGTAAAGATATGAAAGGATTTGATGTGCCGAGCGGTATATATTTTTACAGTCTGGAAGCAGGAAACACGCGGGTAAGTAAAAAAATGATGCTTGTTAGATAGATTATTTACAGAGAAGCTAAACGGGAGGGTTTATGCGAAAAATATTTACTGTTCTATTTTTGATTTTACCTTTTGTTCTATTCGCTCAATATAAAAGCGAATACGATATTAATGAAAAATCACTTAGTAAAAGTATTGCCGGTTCAACTATAAAAAGCGCTCAAAGTATTTCAAATAATATGCTTGAAGCGACAATGCTCGACGGCGGATATTTTACCCTGGGTACGAAAAACGGAATATCGGCCAGTAAACTAGACGATAACTGCCAGATTACATTCGGTCATCCGTACGCTAAAACGTCATATCCGGTAATTTTTATTGATGCAGTTCCGTATAAGTTTGAGGATCTGTTCGCGCCCGAAGAAACGCAAGGGCCTGTAATTAATGGTGATACTATAAAATTCAGCGGGACTAACTCAACCATAGAGGCGTCATTTAAAATTATATTGGATGAAAACGATGGAAAAGCGGATTTTTTGCTCCTTTGCGAAAACCTCGATAACACAAATCATATTTACAACGCAGGTATTGTGTTCGATCCTGCATTGGGGAAATGGGGCGATGGTTATTTAAAAGTTGACGGAACATTTATAATTAATTCTCCGGGCCAGGTCCAGGAAAGCCGGATTAAAAACGCGGAATTGTGGGAAAGAAATACCGGCGCCGCAGGAATAGGTCTTAAATTTAATGTTCCCGCCGATAATAATTACGAGATGTTTGCTCTTAATTGGGAACTCTCGCGAGTATTTAATCCTTTTGCTCTTGTCTATTATGAAGCACAAAAAATTTATGATTTGGTTTTGATGTGTGTCGCCAACTCTACAACTCTTAGTTCCGGACAAAAGTTAGAACACACTTTTTCTCTCGATTTAATTGAACCCGATTTTTCCTCAGCATTATTTACACGATGGGACACACCCCAATTTTTTACAATTGACGAGGGAGTTGTTTTCCCTAATGATTTTAATGCGATAGCCGAAATTTACAACACAACAAGTAATATCCTAACTGTTAATAGTATAAACAGCGAGGCGCCTAAGTTTTTATCTGTAACTCCCGTAACACAAAATTTAATAATAGAGCCGAATTCTTATTCTTACGCTGCGGTTAAAATAGACTCAAGAATAATTTATGAACCTGTAATCGCGGATATTGCATTATGGTTCAATAATAATTCGGAAAAACTCGATTTGATTAATCGATCCGTTTTTATGCCGCAAACGCCGGTATCTACGGAAGGATTAAAAATAATTAACGATTCACTAGATTACTCAACTCACCCGGATGTAAATTTAATATTCAGTGTAGAAAATGAAAATACCGGTGTCCTTGTAAGAAATCTATCAGAAGAAAATATTTTCCTATACGAAAATGGAATACGAATAGATGATTTTGAAATAAACAAACACACCGGTGGATTATCCAATCTTGTTGATGTTGTATTTGTTCTTGATGTGAGCGGAAGCATGGGAGACGAGATAGCAGCTGTAAAAAACAATTTAAATGATTTTGGTATTAGTCTGTCGGAAAACAATCTTGATTTTAAGATAGGTGTTGTAACGTTTAGTACCACTGTAGATCATATTTGGGATTTTACCTCAGATTTAGAACAAGTTAAAAACAACCTAGCTAGCATAAGGTTGTGGGGCGGAGTTGAAGACTCACCTTCCGCTCTATTCCGCGCGAGTGAGTTGTCGTTTAGACAAGGCAGTCGCAGGACAATTATTTGGATTACGGACGAACCTTATCCCGAAGACCAATATACAAAGCAGCAGGTTGTTGATAGAATGCTTGAGAAAGGAATCACTGTTAACGGTTTAGGGTTGTTGAGTCTGCAAACAGATTGGTTTAATCCGATACTAATTCCGACAGGTGGAAATTTTTATGATATAAACGGGAATTTTAAAGATATTCTTATTGATATTTCAAATCAGGGTTCGCAGGATCTTTATAAACTCTCCTATAAAAGTCGTAATACAACAGAAGATTATAATGTTAAATTAGAAATTAGATACGCGGGATTGGGCGGGCAATCAAATTATAGTTATTCAAAATCAAACCCTCTTGCACAATCTGAAAAAAGACTTTCATTTTTCCCAAATCCGTTTAACCCGACAATAACATTTAATGTGAATATAAAGGAGTACCAGTCGGGAACACTAAATATTTACAATATTCTCGGTCAGCTTGTTAAAGAATATAATTTAACCAGCACGTCGAACAACACGGTAGCGTGGAACGCGGTAAATAATTTCGGGCAATTGGTAAGTACGGGATTCTATCTCGTTCAGCTTTCATTACTCGATAACAATAATAACCGCTATACAGAAACCGCAAAAATTCTTTATTTGAAATAAGGGGGTGAACCGTGTTACGATATAAATATTTTTTAATATTCATAATATTCTCATTAAACGTTTCTATTGTTGCCAATGGTTTAATGATGCCTACAGAAGAAAATTATCCAAAGGACTTTTTAAGGAATACTGTTACAAACGTTACAGTAAATATCCACGGATTAATTGCCGAAACATTCGTATATCAGGAATTTAAAAACGAATGGTACGACAGCACCGACGCGGTATTTTCTTTTCCTCTTCCTCCGGACGCGCGTGCAACTGAATTTGTGTATTGGTATAACGACAAAGCCTACACAGCTGTGCTGAAGGTAAAAGAACAGGCTACTAATCCGGGTACCGGCGAAGGTGGAGTAGCGGCTCTTGTTAATAAATATATAGGGCGCAACGGGATTAAAATATTTCTTAAAGGAATTAAAGCCGGACAAGTACAAAAAACGGAACTCAGATATATAAGCGTATGCGAATATTATGAGGGAAAAGTAACATACAAATTTCCATTGAATACTCAGGACTTTGTTCAGCATACGTTGGATAATCTTGAGTTTAAAATTAATGTGAACTCGAACTCAAAAATTTATTCTTCTGATATTCCTACACACAATAATTTCAGCACTTTAATGTCTACTGAAAACGAATTAAAACTTCACCTTGTAGAATCAAAATCTTATTTGAATAAAGATTTTGAGTTTAATTATGAAATAGATCCGATAGAGATGGGAGTTGATTTTTATTCAGTTGCCGGGGATACAACTGACGGGCACTTCGCTTTGTTTGTCCGACCCCAAATATCAGCTTCATCCGATAGTGTTCATGCTAAAAGAATTATTTTTCTGCTGTCGAATAATTCCAGCATGTTTGGTTACAAGCTGAAACAAAGTGTAAGTGCAATCAAATACTCTCTGGATCAATTGAGCGATAAAGATATATTTAATGTTGTTGTATATAACTATGGGCTGAATAAATGGAAGTCTTCGCCAGTCGCTGCCACTGCTGAAAATATTCAATCGGCAAAAAGTTTTCTTGAAGGTACACCCACAACGAGCGGCGCGTATTTACAGACAGCCATTGTTGACGCATTAGGACAAGTGCCGGACGGCAACTTCAACAATTTAATTTACATATTTACTGACGGACGAGCTTCCATAAATCCTAAAACCATTGAAACAAGCAATAAATATTTTACAGGGATATTCCCTGTTGGCATTGGTGATGATTTGTACCGCGCGCAGTTGGAAATGACCGCAGCTTTGAATTACGGGTTTGTTACCTATATTGGTGATAATGACAACCTTTATGAAAAAGTTACGAGATTATTTTCTTTAACTGGAAAACCGTTATTAAAAGAAGTGGCTGTGGAAATTGGACAGGCAAATGTAAACAGCATAATGCCAACAAAATATCCTTCAACTTACGCGGGTAGTATGTCCTACATTACAGGGCGTTATAAAAATCCCGGAAACTCCGGATTAGCGATTGCCGGCAAAAATATAAACGGAATGACAGCCTACAATTTTAACCTGGAATTTTCGGATAATATGAGTACTAATAAATTTGCGGCTCCACTTTGGGCAAAAATGATGATAGACGCACTCGAGTGGGAAATTGAAATTTACGGCGAATCTCCCGATAAGAAGCAGCAGCTTATAGATATTAGTTTAACGTATAATATACGCTGCAGATATACAGCTTATATAGCCGATTACGAAACTCCGGCCACTACTTCGGTTGATGAGTCGACGAATAAAATGTTATTAATCCCCGATTCTTATATTTCAGGTAACTATCCAAATCCTTTTAATCCGACAACAAAAATCAGGATTTTTATTAATACAAGCGATATGGCAAAAATTAAAATGCTGAGGATTTATAATTCTCTCGGACAGCTTGTTGCGGTAATAGATATAACAAATTTAAGTTCCGGCTGGCAGGAAATTGAATTTAACGGAAAGGATATGTTCGGCAATAATTTATCCAGCGGTGTTTATTTTGTTCAACTGCTTATGGATAACAATCATATGAATACTGTAAGAATGAATTTGGTCAAGTAACTTCTCTCCCTAATCCTATTTGATATGCCGGGAGTACTACTTCCGGCATATTTTTATTTCAGAGATTTTCAAATTATTAAAGAACATCGTTTAATATTTGTTGTTTTTCATAAACAATAAGATTATCTGAAAATGTTTATAGTTGAGCCTTTCGAATAAACTTCTATAGAACATATTTTCTAGTTATACGGTTTCCGTTTTGGGAAGAAATAAATTACGGCAACTCAATCCGCCTCGAACCGCAAATACTAAATACAGAATAATAAATAGACCATCAATAATACCCGTAAACCAAAATGTTGAAGGAAAGTTCTGCACAAAAAGCATATAAGTATAAAGTTGGATAACATAAAACGACCGGCCAATGATGAGACATCCGACATTAAACGCATATCTTTTAATATTGAAGGCCGATAAAAACTGTAAATAGGCAAAACAAACAAAGAATGAACCAAGGAAGATCGAAAAAAACGGATCAATTGGAGGCGTATCAATAAGACGACCGGAACCAATAATTAAGAAATACAGAACAGCGGCTATTGTGTCCCAAAGCCCACTAAAGAAAAAAGTTATCGCTAATGGTTCTAAAGATTTTTTGTGTTTCATTCAAAGCTCTTATTAAATTTATTTTTCCAAATAATCCGTTGCGACCCGAATTTACAATCAAAATTAGTACTTCAATAATATTTGCGGCTCATGCATTTCAAAGTCAAAACAATTCTGAACATCGACAACAAAGAAATGCTTCATTGGTTCAATTCCGATTTTAAAAGGGCTGATAAAATTGATGCTCCCAGTGTTACAATAAAATTCAGATAAGACTTCATTATTTGTTAAATCTGTTGTCATTTTGTTTCTATAAATGTTTAGAGACTATTATTTTGATCGATTGAAAAAAATAATCGGAGAGCAGTTTCACTCTCCGCATTAAATGTTTTTAGAAAGACCAGGAAAAACCAACTCCAACTGAAACGTAGTTTAACTCAACTGAAGTGTTTGTATTATCAATTTTAATATCTCTGGATAGAGAGCGGTATCTAACACTGGGCAGTAAGGAGAATTTTTCACTTAACGGAATATCTAAGCCGGCTTCAGCCTGCCAGCCGAGCCCATGTTTGGAGTCGATTATTATATCGCCATCGTTATTTTCTATTTCGATGTGGTTGTAAGTGGCGCCCAATCTTATAAGATAATTAAGGTCTAATTCGTCAATTGGATGTCTAAATTGAAATCCAAAGGTGTAGCCCGTTTCCTCGAAACCAGCGTCAGATCCGGCAAAAGATTGGTCAACAGCAAAATGATTCCAGCTCCATCCTGCATAAGCTGAAAGATGGGGCATAAAACGATATGCCACTGTAGCTTCATAACCAAATCCTGTTCCAAGATTTGCGTCAGCTATATCCTTTGTGGCGAAATCAATTCCGGGTCTGAATTCAAGGCTCCAGTTATCTTGTGACTGTGCTTCGATTTGATTGAAGGTAAAGAAAGTTAAAAAAGCGGCGACTGTTAAAATTACTCTTTTCATTTTATATCTCCTTTTAAGTTAATGGTAAATCAATTTTATTTTCTGGGCGTAACTTATAGGAGAAAAGAAATGTTTTAAAATAAAAGGAGACGAAAGGGTAAATTTGAGGGATGAGCCTGATTTTCGGGGGATGAATAAACAATAATTCTAATCAATGAAACTTCATAAAGCTTATCCAACCCGGGGAAAAATTAAAATGAATATATTTTGAGAAATAGATAAAGCAAAACCGCAATTCCGATTATAAAAAAATCATATCGGAAAAATGCTATAATTCTTACAAAA
>PGYT01000041.1 GCA_002839805.1 Ignavibacteriae bacterium HGW-Ignavibacteriae-2 | reverse complement strand
AACATCATACCACTTTGGGTGAAAATGAGAATTTTTCTCCTTTCGAACCTGTCGGCGACCGCGCCGGCATAAAATGTGAATATCCATGCAGGAATTCCGCTGGCGAATCCGACATAACCTAAAAATGCTGGGGAATGTGTTAGTTCGTAAATAAAATAAGCCAGAGCGGTCGCCTGCATCCAGGAACCGAACAAGGAGACCATTTGTCCCCAGAACCATAATTTGTAATTTTGGTGATTAAGCGCGGCAAAAGTATCTTTAAGACTATATTTACCCTTAAAATGCGGCAGGAACCTTTTGATACTTCCATCTTCTGGAGGAATCAACAACCGCGGAATATCAGGATCATCGATTGATTTATGCATTAAAATTATTTTTGAACTTCATTGAATATATTGGAAAAAGTTTACATTAAACCGCATTAACTCATTTATTTTTATTTAGATATAGAGCCACTTCCTTAGCGAAGTAAGTTAAAATCATATCGGCACCGGCACGTTTAATCGCTATCAAAGATTCAATCATAACTCGCTCTTCGTCAATCCAGCCCATTTTTCCCGCGGCCTTAATCATCGAATACTCTCCACTAACCTGATAGGCAGCCGTAGGCATCTGAAGTTTCTCTTTTACGCGCCAAATGATATCAAGATAAGCACCGGCGGGTTTTACCATTATTATATCGGCGCCTTCTTCAACATCGGATTCAGCTTCACGCAAACCTTCTTCAGAGTTTGTTATATCCATCTGATGTGATTTCCTGTCACCAAATGCGGGTGCAGAGTCGGCGGCATCCCTAAATGGTCCGTAATAACCTGAAGCATATTTAACGGCATAACTCATAATTGGAATATTTGCAAAGCCTTTGTAATCAAGTGCTTTACGTATTGACGCGACTCGTCCATCCATCATGTCCGATGGTGCAATCATATCAGCTCCGGCTTCACAATGCGAAACAGCTTCTTTTGCCAGCAGCGATACAGTTTCGTCATTTAAAATCTCTTCACCTTTTAACAAGCCGCAATGTCCGTGAGAAGTATACTCGCACAAACAAACATCTGTGATGACAAGTAAATCTTTAATTTCGGCTTTAATCGCTCTAATCGCTCTTTGAATAATCCCGTTTGATGAATAAGCTTCACTTCCTTGCTCATCCTTGTTTTCGGGTATACCAAATAAAATCACTGCCGGCACACCGAGTTCAACTAATTCTTTACATTCCTTAACAAGCACATCTATAGACATTTGAAAAACATTGGGCATCGATTTTATTTCATTCATTATGTTTTCACCTGGAACAACAAACAGAGGATAAATCAGATCATTTTTAGTCAAAACTGTTTCTTGTATCAGGTTACGCACAATAGGATTATATCTTAATCTTCTTAATCTTTTTGTAGGATAATTAGCCATTTTTACTCCAAAATCAATAAAATATATTTTACAATGAATACTTGTTTATAAATTTTCTTTAGTTAGTCTATTCAAGTAATTAGTAATTATATTACTTCTTAAATGTCAAAATGGAAGTGAATAAATTCCAAACTGAACATTCTATATAATTAATTATCAATCAAAACTTTGATTCTATTAGCAACAAGATCCGAATTTTTAACACAATCGCCGACAGAAATACCTCCGCGAAAATTCCCGCTGATAAAAAATCCAGGATTATTTTTCTCGAACTGTTCAAAATATTTTTCGTGTTCAATATACCCTATATTGTATTGAGGTATAGCTTTATGCCATAATCGTTTACGTACTATTTCAGGTTCACCGTTAACTTTCATAATCGAACTGAAAGATTTAATTACTTCATTAACAAGCTGATCTTCATCACCGTTAAAAATTTCAGGTGATTTTGCTCCGCCGACAAAAATTGTGAATGCTGCATGGGTGTCATTAGATCTATTTGGAAAAATAACCGAGCTCCAAATAGCGCCTAAAAAATTCTTTTTTTCTTTTGTAGGTATCAGATATCCGAATCCATCCAATGGTTGCAAAATTTTACTCTTTTCAATTCCAACATATAATACCATAACAGGCGGATAATAAACATCGGTAAGATGTTTGCCCAACTCCATATCTAAATTTGTTGTTATTCCCGCGAGAGTATACGCCGGGACTGTAGAAAGAACAATGTCCGAAATAATATCTTCATTATTATCACTAATAATTTTATAGCTGTTGTTTTCTTTTATTATTTCTCTCACATTGTAGTTGTATCTTACATCTTTAAGGTTGGCCGCGATAGCTGTTGGGAAAGACTGCATTCCATTTACAAAGGAGAACATTTTGGCGCTTTGTTTAGATTCTTCCTTGCTTCTTTTTCTTTCTTTTGCTCCTTTAATCATTCCTTTAACAAGTCCGCCGTATAATTCTTCAAGCCGGTACAACTTAGGGAAAGCCGATTTTACGCTTAATTTGTGGGGATTACCGGCGAATACTCCGGATACAAAGGGATCTATCGCATAGTCTAAAAATTCATGTCCCAATCTTCTTGTTACAAAATCTGCTATGCTTTGATAATATCCATCCTCGGATTTGCCTACGAATGGTTCCTTCAGAACCCTAAGTTTTCCTTTAGTTGTAAAAAGTTTTGTTTTTATCATTCCGCCGGCAGACATTGGCAAGGCGTGTAAATGGTTATTCTTTAAAATATATCTTTTATTTGAAATAGAACTAGCATAAATCATTTCATTTTTTAGACCAACTTCTTCGGCCAGCAATGAAATCAATGGTGTTGTTTCCAATCCGCTGTTTGGTCCAAAATCTATTATATAATCGTCTTCTTTTACCGTTTGCATGGCTCCGCCGGGTTGATTACCGGCTTCTAAAACGGTTACGTCATAGCCGTCTTTATGAAGCCAATATGCGGTGGCTAATCCTGAAATTCCAGCCCCAATTATTGTAATCTTTTTACCCATGTAAATTTTCACTCTATTTTAAATGATCAATTAGTAATTCTTTTAGTGCTTGTATAAAAATCGGACTATCATTTAATCCTTCCATAACAATGTAATTTTCAATTTTAGCTTCGTCGGCTACATGCCTGTATTCTATATCGAGTTCAAAAGAAGTTTCAACATGGTCGGAAACAAAACTAATTGGAATAATAAGCAGGTGTTTTTTTCCTTTAGCCGAAAGTTCACGTATCATGTCATCTGTAGAGGGTTCCAACCATTTAACCGGACCCACCTTGCTTTGAAAACAAAGATGATATTCGTGCGAATAATCGCGTAATTTCATTACAGCTTCCATGGTTTCTTTAATATGATGGCTATAAGGATCGCCTTTACGAACCATACTCATAGGTGTACCGTGCGCAGAAAAAACTAGTTGAATGTCGTTTCTTACGTTTTCAGGAAACCTGTTAACCGTTCTATCAATACGTTCGCTGATAGCTTTTATATATGTCGGTTGCTTAGGGTATTCATTAATAAATACAAGTTTATTCTTATCACCTTTATAATGTCTTTTCCATTCGTTAAATGATGAGCCTATTGTAGAAATTGAGTAATGAGGGTATAACGGCAGAAGGATAATTTTTTTATAATTGCCCTGATTTAAACATTCAATTGTATCCTCTGTTAATGGTTTCCAATAACGCATTGCAACCATTACACTTACTTCCATACCGTCTTTTCTTAAAGAATCTTCCAGGAGCGATCTTTGTTTTTCAGTCCATTCATTTATTGGAGATTTACCGCCAATCAATTTGTATTCTTCTTGAACTTTTGGAGCTCTTCTTTCTGAAATGATTTTGGCGAAAAATTTTTGTCCGAATGGAATTTTAAAAATATCAGGATCCCTGAATAAGTTATAAAGAAAAGGTTGAATCGCTTCCAATGAATCAGGACCACCCAGGTTTAGAAGAACAACTGCAGTTTTACTCATTTTTGACCCTTTCTTACTAATTCAAATTTTATAATTATACTGTTCGTGAATATTTAGCGGTATCTTCCTTCCGTTCAATAAAACCGTCAAAGTTCATAGCAACATTACGTATTAATAATCTTCCCATTTCATGTACTTTTAATTTTCTATTCTCTAAACTTATCAAACCGTCATCAATAAGCTCCGGCAAATTTGACAATCCCCAGGCAAAATATTTATCGAAGTTAATGCTAAATTTATTTTCAACATCCGCAAAGTCCAATTCAAAATCGCACATAACTTTTGTAATAACGTATTTACGAAGTTTATCGTCTTCGGTCATTTGATAACCTTTGGAAATCGGAACAATATTGCTGTCCAGAGCTTCATAATATTCCTTTTCGGTTTTCCAGTTTTGGGTGTAAACATCACCAAATTGACTAATGCTTGTAATACCCATAGCATATAAATCAGCACCGGCATTGGTGCTGTATCCTTGAAAATTTCTATAAAGTCGTTTTTCATTCAAAGCAATGGATAAATCATCCTCCGGTTTTGCAAAGTGATCCATACCAATAAAAGTATAGCCTGCTTCCGTTAATTTTGCTACGGACATTTTTAGTATTTCCAATTTAATTTCCGGAGCCGGGAGATCTTCCGGCTTAATAAGAGTCATATGTTTTTTCATCCAGGGAACATGCGCGTAATTAAATAACGCAATTCTATCCGGAGAAATTCCAATTATTTTATCTACTGTTTTTTCGAACTCCGATAATGTTTGGAATGGTAATCCGTACATCAGATCGAGATTAATACTATTGAATCCTAATTCGCGTACCCAGTCAACCGCCTGAACGGTAATAGATTCAGGTTGAATTCTGTTTACAGCTTTTTGTACTTTTTCGTTAAAATCCTGCACACCCATACTAATTCTGTTAAATCCTGCCTCTTTTAATGCAACGAGGTGATCTCTTGTAAGTTCGCGCGGATCAATTTCGCAGCCATTTTCAGAATCAGATTTAAATGGAAATAAGTTTTGTATGTACGAACTAAGATCCCTTATTTCATCGGGCTTTAAGTGAGTTGGTGTTCCGCCTCCCCAATGCAATTGTGCTACCTGCCTATCGGATTTGATAAACGATCGTAAAAGATCAATTTCTTTTTTTACGTAGTTCGTATATTTTATAATTCTATCTCTGTTTCGTGAGATTAACATATTACATCCGCAGAAGAAGCAAAGGGTATCGCAGAATGGAATATGGAAATACAAAGAAAGATCAGGGGGGTTTACCGCATTATTTGTTTTAATCATTTCATCCATATACATATCGGGAGTAAACGATTCATTAAATTGCGGAGCGGTAGGATAACTTGTATACCTTGGACCTGGTCTGTCGTATTTTTTTACTAAATCTAAATTTACATCAAACATAAATACCTCAATTTATTAAATCGCAATATCGCTGAAAAAAAACATCTAAAAATTTAGCTCATCACGATAAAATGCATCAACTAATTTGGGAATGCCGAAATTGGATTTTTAATCCATCAGATTATCCGTCAATAAATTTATTTTAACACGTTCTATTCGATTATATACTTATCTATGGAGATCGTAACTTGCTTCTTTAATAAAGTCCACAAGAAATTTAGCGTTCTCCGGGGGAACATCCGGTAAAATACCATGTCCCAGATTGAATATATGTCCTGTCCCTTCTCCATAAGATTGCATTACGGACAAAGCTTTTTCGGCAATTATTTTTTTATCGGCATATAACACGGAAGGATCTAAATTCCCTTGCAGGGCAACTCTGTCGCCTACACGTGTTCTAACACGCCCAATATCCATAGTCCAATCGAGCCCTAGTACATCGCAGCCGCAACTGATAACTCTTTTTAATTTATAGAATACACCTTTAGCAAAAACTATTACAGGTTCATCTGTTCTTTTTAATCCGGCAATTATTTTTGTTATATAATGATGGGAGAATTCAAAAAATTCACTTTGCGATAAAATTCCTCCCCAGGTGTCAAAAATTTGAACAGCGTTGCAACCGGCTTCAATTTTGGCATTAAGGTAATCTATAACAACATCGGAAATCTGATCGAGCAATTCATGAGCGAGTTTCGGATTATTGTAAATCAGCTTTTTTACTTCGGCAAAATTTTTACTCCCTTTACCCTCAACCATATATGTTAGCAATGTCCATGGCGCACCGCTGAAACCGATTAAAGGCACACGGTTATCAAGAGCTTTTTTTGTTACTTCAATTGCATCAAGAACATATTTTAGGTCTTTTTGCACATCAACTTTTTTCAACTCTTTGGCATCTGCCTCGTTTCTAATTGGTTTAGGAAATACAGGACCTTTCGATTCAATCATTTGCAAATCCATTCCCATAGCCATTGGAATCACAAGAATATCCGAGAACAAAATTGCCGCATCCACACCAATTAAATCAACCGGCTGTACAGTTACTTCCGCGGCTAATTCAGGCGTTTTACACATGGTTATAAAATCTGAATTTTTTCTTACTTCTCTGTATTCAGGTAAATATCTACCCGCTTGTCTCATCATCCAAATAGGTGTTCTCTCGGTTCTTTCTCTTCTGCAAGCGCGCAGAAAAAGATCGTTTTTTATTGGGCTCAAAATATATTCTCCTAATTCAATTAACGGAATTTGAATACGACTGAATCAGGATTTTCACACATCCTTCAACAGTAAATTCATCAGGTATTAAATCACTTTTTACAAAGTAATTATTTAATTCATCTTTCGTGGTATAACCTATCGGTATAGTCAAAGAATTTTTAAAGTATTCAGAAACATTATCAATCCGCATTAACAACAAATAATTACGAAACGAGGATGGGCTCGTAAAAATAAAAATATGCGGATGATTTTCTTTAATAAAATTAATTTCATCTACTATACTATCTCCATCAGGAATAGCAATATTATAAACAGGAATAGAAGTAACAGATGCTCCCGCAGCTTTTAATCCCTTGCTCAATTCATCCCGCGAAATTGCCGAACCGGGAATTAGAATACTTTTATTCACCAAATCGGTTTTTATAAATGAATCAAGAATTCCTTTGGCACTAAACTCCTCAGGTACCATGGATACAGTAATATTTTCACTCCGGCAATAATTTAAAGTTTTTGAACCGACACATATCACATTCACTTTATCCGGGATAAAGGATTTTAAGAACTTCAGTCGATCTAAAAAATATTCCACTGAGTTTATTGAAGTAAAAATCAAATAATCAAATTCTGCTAGTCTGTTTATTTCCTCATCTATTTCGCTAAAATCTTCAATGGGCGTAGCCTCAATTGTGGGGAAGGGTATTACAAAAGCGCCCTGCTTTCTGAGCATTTGTATTTCTTTCGGAGATTGATTTCCGCTTCTTGTGATTAACACTATTTTGTTTTTTAATACACACATTTGTTATTTAGTTCTTCCCGCAGATAAATAAATTTCATCGAGAATTTTTTTAGCTCCAGCTTTCTTCAAATCGCTGGCAAGCGACCTGCCAAGTTTTTCCGCATCAGTTTTTTTACCTCTGACTTGTTTTCTGAAAGTAATTGTACCGTCTACAGATCCAACAATTCCTTCCAGATACAAACCGTTTGATCTCACTTCGGCATAAGCTCCTATTGGTACTTGACATCCGCCTTCCAGAGATTTTAGCAGAGCTCTTTCGGCAAGTACTGCGTAATAAGAGTGATCATCGTGAAGTGTTTTTACGACTTCTTCAGCAAATTTATTGTCACTTTTAATTTCTATTCCTAAAGCCCCTTGCCCCACTGCCGGCAACATTAATGATTTATCTATTACTGAAGAAATATGTTTTTTTAGTTTAAGCCGTTCAATGCCGGCACGGGCTAAAATAATCGCGTCCCAATCCGATTCCAGAAACTTCTTTATACGAGTGGGAACATTGCCCCGCAGTTCAACTATATTCAAATCCGGACGTAAATGTTTCAATTGGCTTCTTCTTCTTAGTGATCCTGTTGCAACAGTAGCGCCTTCGGGAAGTTTCTCTATAGTCATACCTTTTTTACGAGCAATTAAAACGTCTTCCACTTCGTGTCGTTTGGAGACGGCAGCAAGTTTTAATCCTTTAGGGATATCAGTTTGTAAGTCTTTTAAACTATGAACTGCTATATCAATTTCTCCGCTCAATAAGGCTATTTCCAATTCTTTCGTGAACAATCCCTTATCACCGATTTTTGAGAGAGCAACATCTAATATTTTATCACCTTTGGTTTTTACAAGGTGCAGTTCAACTTTTATATTTTTATTTATTTTTTCCAATTCCTTTTTAACAAAATTAGCCTGCCACAAAGCTAATTCGCTTGAACGGGTACCGATTATTAAAATTTCTTTTGCCATAAAATTAATTCATTCTATTTGTTATTATAATTGACGATTTATTTCTTCGTTAATCTCATTCTCATAGCTGTCATTGCCATTAAGGTTGAATAAACTTTTTACAAGTAAAGATTGGCGTGCTACTTCTTCGGAATTTACTCCTTTTTCAGCAATTTCTCTTAATTTCATAGTAGGGTTGTGAAGTAAACGGCCTAATAATCTTCGAGTCATATCATTGATTTTCTCGTATTCTTCAGTTCCGACCTTGTTCTTTATCTTTTCCAATTCGTCATTCGCAATTGATTCGAAAAACTCGCGCATAGTTTTAATAGTTGGCACAACATCAAGTGTATTATACCAGCCGTAAAAATTAATCATCTCTTCCATTATAATATTTTTTACGAGAGGTATTTCCTCTTGCCTTTTTTTAAGATTCTGATCAACAACTACTTTCAGAGAATCGATATCATTGTAAAAGACATTATCCAGTTTTCTAACTGTTGGGTCAATATCGCGGGGCAATGCAATGTCCATTAAACAAACGGGATTGCCTTTTCGTTTTTTCATTACATTTTTAATATCATCAAACTGAATTAATAATCCTTCGGCGCTTGTTGCGGAGAAAATTATATCAAATCGATGCAAATCATCTTTTAGATTTTCGAAAGGAATTATTTCCGCATCTAATTTTTCGGCTACATTGCGGGCACGCTCAATAGTTCTGTTTGAAACGGCCAGTTTTCCAATTCCAAGATCCCTAAGATGGAGCGCTGCCAGCTGTCCGGTTTCTCCAGCGCCAATTACAAGAGCAGATTTTTCTTCCAAACTCGAAAATATTTTTTCAACTACTTGTACTGCGGCAAAACTAATTGTAACAGCGCCTTCCCCAATTTTAGTCTCTTTAATTGCGCGTTTGCCAACTTTAAGCGATGTATCATATACTCTTCTTAAAATAGAATCCATAAAATTAAGATCTTCCGAGAGCTGAAAAGCTTCCTTGGCCTGACCTAATATCTGGCTATCACCAATAATGAGAGAATCTATTCCGGTGGCTACCTGAAAGATATGATTTACCGCGCTGCAGGCAAAATATTTTTCGAAATTTTTTGCTGAAATTCCGTCAACTTTTTTGAAATTAATTAACGCATCCAAAATCAAATTAAAGTCGATTTTCCCATATTTATGGATTCCGAATAACTCGGTTCTATTACAGGTAGATAGAATAAATCCGCAGGAAAGAACATTTTCTTTCAGATAAGCAACAAGCTCTGTAATCTCATCACGGCTTAAATATAATGCTTCCCTTAACTCTATAGGAGCGGTTCTATGATTGATCGAGATACCGATTAAATTCATTTTACTGGCTTTCCAACTCTTTCAACAAGATCTTAACAATTAATAAAACACATGAAAACTTTTTACGAGTACGTTAGCAAAAAACATCGACAACATAGCTACAACAAATCCAATCAGGTAAAATTTAATAACTTTTTTGCCATACCAATTTCCAACAGCTTTAGCCATAATTCCAACTCCGAAGATAATCCAGAAAACTGTTGTGGAAATTAGTTTTGGGTCCAAATAACTAAAATTTGGGAACGCTTGCGGGAGCCAAACAATGCCAATAATCATTGCGAATGTTAAAAAAATGAATCCGCAAATAACTGAATAATAACTCAGTTTCTCAAGATGTTCCAAACTGGGCAGCCTATTAAATACCAGTCCGAATTTGTTCAATTTTAATTCTTTATATAAAATATAGTAAAGTACACCATAAACAGCCGATACCGCAAATCCGGAGTAACCTAACAAGGCACTTATTACGTGAATACCCAACAATTTGTTGTTTAGAACTGTGGGCACATCCACAAGATCTTTAATAAATGCTGAGGAAAGAAACTGAAAAATTACAGGGATAGTAAGAATAAATAAACCTGTTTCCCGAACATCCGACCAAATTTCCAAAATTACATAACATAAAGCTATGTTTAATGCAAGTAAAGAAAAGACCTCAAACTTATTGGTCATCGGCAGATGATCGAATTCTATTGTTCTTAATAGAAGATATATAAGATGCAATGCTACAGTTATAAGAAGTGAATATCTTTTTAAATTCTGCAGTTTTGCAGTTTTACGAATAAAATCTACATAATAAGCCGAAACGGTAATTAAATAAAGAACCGGGAGCAGAAGATTTAATATGTGGATGATATTTAGCATAATTCCATTCGCAAAACTTAATATGATTTTTAACTTATAAAAATATTGAAATTCTGGGAAAAAAGAGAGGTAAAATTAGCTGTTATGTCGGATTTTTGTTTTTTAGTGATTTGACCAATAAATATCAATCAAAAAAAATGGTTTGCTCAAAACGATAAAAAGAATAATTGGAAATTACTCAAGGTATGATCGGTGCAAAGGAAGATTAAACCGGATTATCGAGGAGTTATAAAAATAAAAGGACGCTTTCGCGCCCTTTTATTTTATATCAACCATCAACCAGATAAGAGGTATTTAACGTACCAGCATCATCTTTTTAGTATCAACAAATTTACCCGCGGTTATTTGATAAAAGTATATTCCGCTGGCAACTGAAGCTCCATAATTATTCAATCCATTCCAGGTTACAGTATATTTGCCTGGATTTTGATAATCATTTATAAGTTCAGTTATTTTTCTTCCTAATAAGTCATATACAACAAGTTTTACATTTCCTTTTTCAACCACCGAATAATTTATAACAGTACTCGGATTAAATGGATTAGGATAGTTCTGAGATAAGCTGTACTCCAGTGGAAGAACGATATTTTCTTCAACCGAGGTAACAACCAGGTCTCCGGTGTACAGCGCTTTAACTTCATCGGCACTCAGGCCTCTGTTATAAATTTGCACGTTGTCCAACTCACCTTTGAAATAATTAGTACCGTCCTGTCCAAGTCGAGCAACCTGATCTGGTTTTACATTTCCAGTAATATTTGAGTGTGTATCCATTAACTCGCCGTTCATGTAAATCATCGCCATGCTTCCGTCATAGACACCAACAATATGCATCCATTCATTTTTCACAAGCATGTTTTCAGGTATTCCCGGTCTTTCAGCACCGCTTGCTGTTGTTACTTTGAAACGTAACTCCTTGTTTCCTTTGTCAACATAAATAACATACCTATCAAGACCAGAGTCATAAATAGGACCAACGCCTGTAGGCATTTCCTGAGGCAGATAATCAAGTTTAACGAATATCGAAATGGAAACACCGTTAGTATCTATATTTAAGCTAGGTGAATTTGGAATTTCAACATAATCATCAATTCCGTCAAACCGCAGAGCGTTTCCGTATTTACCGCCGACCCATGTGGGTTGATTGGCGATAGAGCCATGATTCGCGTAACCCGAAACATCATAAGCAACTGTATCCCTGCCTTCATCTAAAGGTAGATAAGCAATCAGATTTGGAAGGAATGCATAATTTTTAAAGTTTCCTTTTGTGTCCGAAACAATAGAGTTTGGAGTTATAGCTCTATCAATGATGTTGTTCATTGTTAATGTGTATGTTTCGTTTTTACTTAATCCGGAAACATTTAATATTACACCACTAAAATCAAATGTGATTTTAGCTGAATCAACTTTAGCGCTTTTATCCAGCGAATAATTGGAAACTGTCGTTGCTGATGATTCCGTAATTTCTTCGGAAAACTTAACTAACACTTTCCCTTGTTCACCAGTAGTAGTCACATAAATTAATGTTGGTGAGGTAACATCGGTTTTTGTTTCAACATACACATCATTACTAAAGTAATCGCTTTCAACACCGCTGCCATCAATAGCTTTTATTCTATAATAATAACCTGTCAATTCTGCTTTAGTAAAATCATTATACTCATTAGTATCCGCAACTGAAGCAATTAATATTGATGGAGCCGAGGTTGTGTCTCTGTAAATATTGAAGCCGGAAATACCAATTGCAGGATCAACTTCATATTGCCATTTTAATTTTACTGTTGTTTCTTCAACCTCATTTAAACTCAACTTCGGAATGCTGATTCCGGAATACAAATATTTAATTTCCTGTTCCGATAATCCACGACGATAAACTTGAATTTCGTCAATACCACCGCTGAATTTCCAACTTCCGTCTCTGCCCAAGGTTGCAATCTGTCCAGGTTTAACATTACCGGTTAAATTCAGATGAGTATCTTTTAATTCGCCGTTCATATATATTTTAGCGCTGTTTCCGTCATATACTCCCGCAACATGAATCCATTCGCCAACTACAAGATCGGCCACGGGTATTCCCGGTCGTTCAGCTCCACTTGTGGTTGTAACTTTAAATCGTAATTCTTTATTGCCTTTATCTTCATAAAGTACGTAATTATCTGTTGGAGAGTCGTAAATAGGGCCCACATTAGAAGGCATTTCAGTAGGGAGGTAGTCTAAGTTCACCCATAGTGATAGTGTAACGCCCGTAGTATCAATATCCAGACTTGTAGAATTAGGAACTCTGGCAATATCATCCACACCGTCAAAATTAAGTCCGTTGCCCGACCTTCCGGCTGACCATTGAACTCCATTTTCTAGTGAAATGTTGTTGCCATTCGCAGAAGCGTCATAAACTGTTGTGTCGGCGCCTTCGTCCATACTCCAGTAGCTCACAAGCCCAGAAAGCAGTTTTTTATGAGAAAAATGTTTAGAATCCGAACTTAGCGTATTAGGCTCATCCGCCTGATCAGAAATATTGCTAACAGTTAAAGTATATAAAACACCTGTTGAAAGGGGAGATGTAAATAAAATTACAGACTTATCTCCCACAACCGGCTGAATTGAATTTATAACAATACCGTTATCAATAGTGTAATTATTTTTATTTACTGCGGAGTTTTGATCAACTTGCTCATTAAATTCAACTATAATTTTTTGATCAGAACCTATGGCGCTTACACTGGTTAACACAGGAGCCTCGATATCAACTATTGCTTGTTTAACACCTTTATAAAGGAAATTAACTTCGCTTTCTGATAAAGCTCTATTAAATATTTGAACGTCATCCATGGATCCTTTAAAATATGCCGTTCCGTTTAATCCGATATTTGCGACTTGACCAGGTTTAACAGTACCTGTTAAAATATGATAATCTTTCATTACGCCATTTAAGTAAATCATTGCTTTTGTGCCATCGTAAACTCCGACAACATGAATCCATTTGTTTTTCACCAAATCCGCCGCCGGTATACCCGGTCTTTCAGCGCTGTTTGATGTTGTTACTTTAAAGCGTAACTCGTTATTCCCTTTGTCCTCATACAACACATAATTATCTGTTTCCGAGTCAAATAGAGGTCCAAAAGCAGCTACTATTTCATTTGGTAATTGCCCTAATTTCGTCCATATTGAAACTGAGACGGCATTTGTGTTTATATCGAGAGAGCTGGAAGCCGGGATATTTACAAAATCATCCACTCCATCAAAAGTTAAACCGTTGCCAGTATATCCTTCAGACCAGAACAATCCGTTTTTTAATGTCCCGTTATTTGAATTCCCTGAAATATCGTTACTTGTTTCACCATCACCTTCGTCGTAATTCCAGAATGCAACCAATCCAGGAAGAAAATTTGAATGAGTGAATTCAACAGTGAGGGGTTCAATTATAATATTGGGATTAACAGCAAGATCTTTAACTCCTTTTACTGTTAATATATAACTAACGTTTTCTGATAATGTTGATGTCGTTAAAAATACAGTTTTTGAATTAACGCCAAGTTTAATTGAGTTTACAGTTACGCCCTCGCTGATTATGTAATTCGCTACATCTACTGCTGAAGAACTGTCAATCAATTCATTAAATTCAACTATAATTTGATTGTCAGGACCATGTGAAGATATAAATCCTACTTTGGGAGCCTCGTTGTCTTTTTCGGTCTCCGCTATTATCTCGTTACTAAAATTGGCACTTGTAAGTCCTGCCAAATTCTTAGCTTTAATTCTATAATAAAACTTGGTTGACTCTGTACGAGTCTCATCAATATAATTTGTTGTATCATCTACAGAAATCAATAATGTTTGGGCATTTGCTGTAGTGTCCCTGTAAATTTCATAACCGGCTATGCCGCTTTCAAGATCTACTGAAGCATTCCAGCTCAGTTTTACCTTTGTGCTTTTTACAATTGCATCATTTAACTGAACGTCGGATGGTGGTGTTTCATCCATAAGTGCTTTTGCCGTTTGTGGAAAATTTGTAGTAATAGCGTCGACACCTTGGGCTATTAGAACCTGCATTTCGGGTGCACTGTTAACCGTCCACTTATTTAGCAAAACATTATTTGCATGAGCGGATTCAAGCAGAGCCGTTGTTATAGTTCCGCCACTGCCGACCCATTCGCCCCCAATGCCGGCAACCTGTGTAATATTGGTATTTGTGATGGCACCTGCAAAAAGTTGTACGGGAATTGTAGGGTCAATTGCTTTTGCAGCTGAAATCTGATCAAAAGAAAAACTGCTTATAATTACCCTGTTTCTCAAATTAAGTTTTTGAACCAGCGCTACAACTTTAGCAACAATAGTAGGAGTATTGGCTTTAATCTCAATTACAACACCTACATTATAATTAGCGTTGGCGGCTAAGTTTAAAACCTCTTTTAATGTCGGTATTTTTTCTCCTGCAAATTGAGGCGAAAACCAGGATCCTGCGTCGAGAACACGAAGCACATTATAACTTAATGAGTTTACGGCTCCCAAACTATTAGTTGTTCTATCCACGGTTGCATCATGCATAATCATCAACGAATCCTCTTTGGAGACCTGCACATCACATTCAATGTAATCTGCGCCAAATTCTATCGCTTTCGAAAATGCCGATAGAGTGTTTTCGGGAGCTACCGATGAGGCTCCACGATGAGCAATAATTTTCGTTGAACCTGCAAAAATACTACTCGTGTATAAGAACAATAAACTTAGATAAACAATAAATCTAATTTTCATTTCTCCTCCTGTTAATACAAGCTTTTAAATATGTTTTTTTATTAGTTGGTGTGGACAAAGATTGGTTGAATATTCTTTTACTATTTCCCAAGCATTCGGTAAAAATTATATGCATCTAAAATTTCTCCATCAAATTTAAAATGGTAATTATAGGATGTATAGTTCAGAAAATTTCAATTATTATAAAGGAACAAAAGCCTAAATAGATTTTAATGGTAACAAAATAGTATGATAAAAACCGGTTAACAATCGCACGAACGTGGTATTTTGTGGAATTGAGGATATTAACAATGGAAGATAACTGAATGAATAAAATTTAAATAATATTTTCGCGGAAAACCTTTGAAATTGCGCCCGATCTTGTATTTACATGCAATTTATTATAAATATTTTTTAAATGCGTGTTAACTGTATGAAAACTAATAAAAAGTTTTTCGGCTATTTGTTGTTTGGTTAGTCCTGTAAGTAAAAACTGCAATATTTCTTTTTCTCTTTCGGTTAAACCATAATCTTTTTTCTTGGGCGTAAAACGTGAAAACATTTTTAAAACTTTCCGAGCTATTTGCATGTTCATAGGTGCACCGCCAGCAAGCACTTCTTCTATGGAAGAAACAATTTTTTCGGGTGAAGAATCTTTTAACAAATATCCCGAGGCGCCCGCGCAAATGGCATTGAATACTTTGTCATTATCATCGTAAACAGTAAGAATAAGCACATGTGTATTTGGCGTAATCTCTTTGAATTTTTCTATTCCCTCAATTCCGCTCATCCCCGGCAAACCGATATCAAGTAGAATTACATTTGGAAATGGTTCTGTCTGAAGCATTAAAATGGTTTCTTCGCATGTGGCAAATGCCTGAGGACAGTATAACCCGGGTGATCTGTTGATTAACCCAGTTAAAGTTTTTCGATAACTGATATTATCTTCTACCAGCCATATATTTATTTTATTCTTAGAATCAGGAATAATTTCAGCCTTTGGTTTTGTTCTCTTCTTTTTCAAAATATAGACTACTTCTTTTTAATTGCCAATACCACGATTGTGGTATAATAATTATTTATTATTTCATCAATTCTTTCAATAATTCATTTCTAAAGAAAATTCTACTGAACTGATTTTTTAAAAGTCCGGGGGATAGTGAATAAATTATTTCTTCTGAGAATTTGTCTTTTCAATGGAATTTTAAGAGTAACTTCTGTTCCACTGCCTTCTTCGGTTTTAATTAGTAATTCAGCGTTAATTTTTACGGCTCTTTGCCGCATATTATTCAAACCGTTATTGCCTTTTATTTCTTTTAAATTAAATCCTTTCCCATTATCTTTTATGGATATCTGAATGTGATGGGGATTAACAGTTAAATTTATTTTACAATTGTCAGCATTTGCGTGTTTAACAATATTAGTTAGTGTTTCTTTATATATTAGAAATATATGACGCCCAACTTCAAGATTAAAAGATTCAAAACTTACCTGGGGTGAGCTTTCAAAAGACCAATCGAGCCCGGCGAGAAGTCGGGAAGCGGTTTCACGCATTTTAAAAATTGCGTCACTAGATGAATTGTTTTTCGGATTTATAAACCAAATTATATCCCTCATGGCTTCCATTGTTTCACGGGATGTTTTGTTTATATCGAAGAGCTGTTCGCGTTCAATTTCATTAAAACTTTTACCGTTAAGGAGCATTTGGCTTTCCACACTGATGCTGCTTAGATTACTTCCAATTTCATCGTGCAAATCGCTGGCTATATTAAACCGAATTCTATAGATTTCCAATAATTGTTTTACCCTGTATTTGTAAATCCCGAAAACCATGCTTATTAATGTAAAAATCAGAATCAGCCTGAACCACCAAGTCATCCACCAGGGAGGTAAAATTTTTATCCCTAAAGTAATAGGGTTGCTCCAAATTCCGTCGGCGTTACTGGCTTTAACCAAAAAACGGTAATATCCCGAACGAATGTCCGTATAAGAAGCGGTAGAATTACTGCCCGAGGAGACCCACTGTTTATCAATTCCTTCAAGCATATACTCAAATTTATGTTTGTCTTTCGGGGCGATATCCAAAGCAGCAAATTCAATTCTGAAAAAATTTTCATCGTAATCGAGAACTATTTCTGCAGTTGATCCTATAGATTGATCGAGCAATGCTTCTTTATCAAAAATTTTGAAAGATGTTAATACAATTGGCGGTGGAGTTAAATCAATTTTAATTGAATCAGGGTTGAAAGAGATAAAACCGTTTATGCCTCCGAAATACATCAGTCCTGATTTACTCTTAAAGCTGGAACGCCAGTTGAACTGGTTATGTACTAACCCATCGGCAACATCATAAACCCTTACCGATTGAGTTTTCGGATCGAATTTTGCCAATCCTTTCATTGTGCTTATCCAGAAATACCCCTTAACATCCTCAAGAATTCCGAATACTACATCATTAGGAAGACCATTTTGAGTTGTATATTTATAAAATTTACCTGTTGACTTATCAAATTTATTAAATCCTCCACTGTGCGTTCCGACCCAGATATAACCTTTGGAGTCCTCAATTATTGTGGTTATTTTGCTTGAACTTAGACTAAACGGATCAGCCGCGTCAGGTAAATATTGATATAAATGTTTTTCTGTGGGGACGTAACAAAGCAGTCCATCCAGCCAAGTGCCAATCCATAAATTCCCCTCGCTGTCTTCAAATAAAGAATTCACCTGATTTTCTTCCGGAAAATTTTTTGAATCTTTGGTCAGTTCCGGATTAAAAGGATAAAATATTTCGTGTTTGCGATCGAAGACTTGAAGAGCTTCGTTTGTACCAACTAAAAATAATCCTTTTCTTGTTTCTAATATTTGCTGAACCCAATTTGATTTGATACTGGAGGGATTATCAGGATTGTTTCTGTAGAGTTTAAATTTGCCGGTTTTCGGATCAAAACGGTTCAAGCCTTCACGCCCTGTTCCAATCCATAAAATTCCCTCACTGTCTTCATAGATTGTTACAACTTCACTTTCACTTATCCTGTTTGAATTATTTTGTGCCGGTTTGTGGTGAATTATTTTTTGTGTTCTTAAATCGATCTGGTCAAATCCGCCCTCTCCAAATCCAACATACAGTTGATTACCTTTACCCTCATAGATAGAGCTAACTACCCTCCCCCCAAGGCTCGATTCCCTTAAAGGCATGTATCTGTATTGATTAAAAGGCTGTGCTTTCGCTAATTTGTTTAATCCATCCTCAGTTCCGAACCATAGATTTTTTTTGGAATCTTCATAGATACATCTGATTCGATTGGAAATTAAGGAATTAGGATTATCATCTTCCCTGAGCAGATGAACCAATTTTTTAGAATTTGATTTTGTGTTTTCGAATAAAAACAAACCCCTAAAATCATATGTACCGCTCCAGATTCTCCCTTTGCTATCTTTAATAGTTTGTCTGATAGTAGTATTAAAATTTTCCAGTTGATCGGATGGAACGTAGGGATGATGAATAAATTTTTGTGATTCTAAATCAAACAGATCAATACCGGAGTTTGTACTTAAAAATAAAAATCTGTTCGAGTCATTGAATATATTCCAAATAGAATTATTGAGAATAGAAGCCGGATCTTGAGGATTATTTTTATACTGAATAAATGATTTATTATGAGGATCAAATTTTATCAATCCTTCTCCGATAGATGAAAACCATAGTTGCTGACTTTTATCCTCAATTATTGATGTAACATCTTCCGCTGGGCAATTTTTAAGTTTTTGGGGGATAATAGGCTGAGTATCGTTAGTTAAAGATATTACATCGATGAAATATACTCCCCCTGTAGTTGTACCGAACCAAATATTGCCTTTATAATCTTCACAAATTGTTTGTATATAATCATCCTCAACACCCGGTAAGTCATATCTTTCAAATACTTCTTTCCTTCTATTAAATCTGCAAATTCCGCCCCCCCAAGTTCCAACCCAAAGAGTTTTAAATCTGCTTTCATACAATTTCATTATATAATTTTGAGGCAGAGATAACGAATCATTTACGCTGTTTTTAAATATTTTAAAAGAATGTCCGTCGTACCGGTTTAATCCGTCTTTGGTAGCTATCCATAAATATCCTTCAGCTGTTTGAATTACGTTATTGATAGAATTGTTGGAAAGCCCTTCATTGATTGTATAACGTTCGAAAGAAAAGGAATTTAATTGTGCGGTGCTATATCCCGAAATAAAAAGAATGAGTAAAAAAGCAATATAGCTGTTCAGATTAAAATTTTTAATAATTTTGCTCAAAAAATAATTTATAATCATATTAAAATGTTACGGTAATTTAATAATGTCTATTAACTTAGTTAATTGGATTGTTATGCTCAAATTTTAAAATAATGGTAAAAGAAATCATAAAAAAATCTATTATGAAAAACACTGGAGTATCAGTTGATTACTCGTTATCAAATTATTGATGGTTAATAGTGTAATAATATTTTTAATTATCAAAGGAATTTAGAAGGGGGAAAAAGGTACGGATATAAAAATTAATAAATGGAATTGACTTAAAAGGGGACGATTTTAACTGGACAACTTCAGAGATTTTTGATCTTTATAGAAATTAAGTTTTTTAATCAGATACTGTAATGTTTTGTTCTCCAAATCGAAGGTTAATGCTTTCTCAAATACATCAATGGAACTTTGAAGATCGCAGTAAAGCCAAAGTATTCCTGAGAGTGTGTAAAATTCGCCATTTTCAGGGAGGTTTTGTTTCTCGAGATTCTCGACCAGTTCGTTACATGGGCAATCATCTTTAATCGGGTCAGCGGTAAGTATAAACTCTATATCCTCATCAACCAGTTCAATAAACAAATCCATCGCTTTCTGATTCTTACCGGTTTGAGTGTAGCAGATAACAAGTTTACGTTTAATTGATTTATTTTGGGGGTCTTCAGCCAGGCATGGTTCAAGTTCCGCCAGAGCATCGGTGTACTTGCGCGCCATAAAATATTGATTGCCTAACATTTCACTCATAATTTACTCAATTGACTTTCAGTAAAATAAAATTATGGCCCCGAATTTAATCTCCGGGGCCTGAATTATTATTTATATAGTTCAAAACCTTTTATTTCTGTATCTGCCCATTTATTAGCAGGCATTGTATCGTGTGCCATTCCGTTTACGCCAAAAAGAACGCTTTTTGCGTCATAACCTAAAACTCTTAAATAAGCTGCCATATGAGCTGAAGTTTGACCTGTATAGCAATATACAGCTATAGTTTTGTTAGTAGGTAAAGTTTTTAAAGCTGTTGAATAAAAGAAGTCCGATGGACTTGGTGAATATTGAATTGCACCAGGAATATGTCCCCAAGCGTAATCAGCTGCGCTCCAGTAGTTTACAATGTAATATCCTGTTAAATTTCCCCAAACAGTAGATACGCCGACTTTCGCGTCACCAAATGGATCTGCTGTAGCTAATAAAGCGTTAACGCGGGCTTCAATTACTTCAGCGCCAACTTTTTTGCCAGTTTCTAATTTAGGTAATTCACCTGCGGCGTTTTTTGCTGTAACTGTTGTTACTAATTGTGTTACATAGTTGTTATTTACGTTAGTTGCAGATTTCCAGCCTGTTGCAGTAGCTTCGTTCCAGCTGCACATACCCCATTTAAGGTCAGCAACGTTAGAATAACCCAACATTCTTAACATTGCGGTTGCGTAACCGGCTGTTTGACCAGTGTAACAAGCTATAACTACGTTTTCTTTATTCTGGAGATTATTTGTTTTATAATGAGTAACAATATCTTTTAACGCAACATTAACAGCGTCTTTTATATGACCATTAGCATAGTCGGTTGCAGAACGAATATCCATTACATATACTTTTTCCGGAGAAGTAAGAATAAGGCTGTTAACAGCGTCAGCAGTCATCATTTTTTGGATTGTAACATTCATCTCAACATATTCGGCGGCAAGCTGAGCTTCATTAATAACTTCCACAGGTTCGGTTGTATTATCGTCGTCACTACAAGCCTGATTAAAGAACATAATCGGCAGTATCAACATCAGAAAATATAATTTGCGTAGATTCATTTTGTAACTCCTAATAATTAGTGATTATATATTTATATTAATTTACACCCCAAGACGCAGGTAATTTACCGTCTACAACTACATTTTTAGTCGCGTTCTTTTCCCACTCTTCCAAGTCGGAATTAAACAGGTATAATTCTTTATTTCTGTAAGTGCTGCCTTCTTTAACAATATGGCACGCGTCGAAACATGCTTTGCCTTGTGCGACCTGAGTTCTTGACGTCCATTTTAATATGTTATGAGGCGTTGTATATTTATAAGTCGGCGCTACATCAAAATTCTCTAAATTTTCAATTCCATATTCTTTCCAACTGTCAGGTGCGGAAAGAGATTGTCTCACTGTAACCATTTTATATGATCTTAATTCAGGCTGAGGATTCATGCCGATTTTGAATTTCATATGAGATGGTACACGAGCGCCTTCACCATGTATGTGGCAGCTTCCGCAATTGTTATAGTCCTGCGAATGGCAGGTATAGCAGTTTAATTTATCGTAATGCATCTGATGATAAAGATTCTTTGTTTTTAAATTTCCATGGCAGTCTTCGCATTTTGGCAGCAAAGGCATTTCATATCTTGTATTGTAAATATTTCCGTCACCGTGAATTTCATTTGCGGTGTGACAATCGATACATTTAAATCCCGCTTTGGTCAAATGTACATCGGGTACTGTGCCAATTCCCTGACCAAGATAAGCGTGTCCGCCGCGGCTTACATGGCATGTAACGCAGTTATCAAGCATATCAGGAGTTTTACGGAAATCGTGTCCTTTATATAAACCACCGCCGCCTTGTATTGGTCTTGTAATATGGCAATCGCCGCAAGTCGCGTGACATTTACCACAATTGACTGTATACCCTTCTTTCATATGCTCGCTCAATTTATCGAATTCTGTGGGACTTGTCCCGATTCCCGATCTCTGAACGACCATTCTTTTCTGGCCCCAACCCTTTTCGTGAATACTATTTGTTGTTCTGTTAACTATGTTGGGATGGCAGCTGCCGCATTTTTCTTTTGCTTTAGTTGATGGATGTTTAATAAAATCACCCGAATGAGCGATATTTTTATCCGATGTACCGTCAACTCCGTCGTGGCAGGTAACACAGCTTATTTTGCCATGAATTCCCGCTTTAAAATTAGCATATCCGTCGCCGCCCATATAAACTCTTTCATACGGTTCATAATGAGGCACATCGCCTCCGCAGCCGGCACCGCCGGTTGAAGGGGGATCGGGAGTGTAAACTTCTTTAAGGTGGTCAAGATTTGTGTGACATCCCTCACAGGAATTTACTTTTGCTAAAGTTTCCGGAGTCATAGGACTTTGTTCGATTTTATCATCCGTACATCCGATTAAAACAAATAAAAAAAGGCTCAATAAGATGAATAGAATTTTAGATTTGTTAATCATTAGAAACTCAATATTAATTAATAAATAATTTACCTTTAGAGGCAATTAGAGTGCCAATAGGTTTAACATTCGTTTTGGAAGAATTCAATATCAAAGGGTGAAACAAATTGTTTCGGTCTGAAGATATATAGATAATGGTAACTGTAGAAATGATTTATTAAAACAAAAATTGGGATAGTTGAAACAAATCGTTCAATTATGAAACATGTGAAACAATTATGTTTCGAATCCCAGTTTTTTTAATTTGCGCCAAAGAGTGGTTCGCCCGATTTTTAATTCATCGGCTACCTTTTGTTTATTCCAGTGATGTTTTTCAAGAAGAGCTAACATTTTGGTTATTTCGCCGCCGTTTTCGGCAAAAGAATGTTTATCTGTAATACTAAATGATTTTTGAGAATTTTCTCTTATTGTAGCCGGCAACTTTGCGAACTCAATTATGTCTGAATTGGTTGTTCGAACAAAAGCGTACTCAATTACATTCTCAAGTTCACGAATATTTCCGGGCCATTTATATTTTAACAGATAATCGAGCGCTTTATCATCTATATCTAAAATCTGTTTTTTATATAAAATTGAAAACTTTTTAAGAAAATGTTGAACTAGTGGAAAAAGATCGTCCATCCTTTCGCGCAATGGCGGAATTTCAATAGGAATTACACTTAATCTGTAAAACAGATCTTCCCTTAAAATTCCTTTTTTAAGAGCGTCTTTAATATTAATATTGGTCGCGGAAATTACACGGACATCAACCTTACGAGTAATTGATTCACCTACACGTTCGAAGGATCCCTCTTGTAAAACTCTTAACAATTGAAGCTGCATCTGCAGAGGCATTTCGGCAACCTCATCCAAAAACAAAGTGCCGCTGTCAGCAAGTTCAAATCTGCCGGGACGGTCTTTAAATGCGTCTGTAAAAGCGCCTTTTACATGGCCGAACAATTCACTCGCCAATAAAGTTGACGGAAAAACGGAACAATTAACCTTAATGAACGGATTGTTATTTCTAGCGCATGTTGCCTGGATGGCGTTAGCTACCATTTCTTTACCGGTACCAGATTCACCATGAATAAATACAGGCGCAGCGGATTCCGAAATCTCCTTTATTAAATCAAAAATTTCCTGCATTTGTTTGCTGTGACCAACGATCCCTTTAAATGTATTTTCCTTTTCAAGACTGTTTTTTAGCACAACAAGCTCGGAGTTATCCCTAAATGAAATTATGCCGCCTGTAGGTTGTTCTTCTTCGTTGTAAAGCACAGCTGAATTAAGTTTAATAGGTTTGGCGATACCGGATTTCGTCTGAATTTTGGATTCGTAATCGTAGATTGTTTTTTTTGATTTTAATGATATTGCTATTGGGCAATCGGTGTAACATAGTTCCGAACGGAAAATATGTTTACAAAATCTACCTAATACCTCTTCTCTACTGTAACCCGTAATGTTTTCGGCGGCTTTATTGAAAAAATTAATTTTGAAATTTTTATCAACTGTAAAAACACCTTCTCCAATTGATTCCAGAATATGATCTTTTAACTTATCGTTTATTGCCATGTATCCAATTCAATAATTTTTATACACTAAAATAACTTATTATTACGAATAAATAAAAAAAAACCGCCTGTAAAAGGCGGTTTTAAATAAAATTAGCATTTACTCAGTTTGTAAGATTTGCCATTCCGTTAATATGTTTTACCGGGTCAATTATTTTACCGGCTTTATCAACTACCGCCGGATGACAAAGAACACAATCGGTTATCTTAAATGTTCCTGTATGTCCGTTGGGTAAAGCTGATATTAAAGTTCCACTAGCGTCAATGGAACCATGACAAGTTCCACAGGCAGCCTGCGTTCCGTCCACTTTATTCCATTGCGGTGAGAAATTTCCGCCTGTCATTTGATCGGCGGTATAAGCCCATTTATTTGCTGATTCAGCTTTGCTGAAAGAAAAATTGCCGTGGCAGTAAGTGTTGGAGCATTTAAACGTGTTAGCATCGTAACTTCCATCGGCCAATGCCATATCAGCTGGCAGAGAACCCAAATGTGAATACACATATTTTTCACCTTGAACCGAATTGTTCGCGTGACAATCGAAACAACCGAGCGGTTCTGAAATTTCCATCTCATAAATATGAGAAGTGTGCGCGCCCACACCTTTCGCGGATGATCCCGAATTACCGGCTAAATCGGTTGGCGGGGCGATGCGAGTAGGATCAGCAAAATCACCGTGACATGTATTACAGGCCTCCGGTCCGGCAGATTGTGTGTGGCAGGTTAAACAGTTGCCTTTTTCGCTGTTTGTAACACCACCAGCATAATTTGCACCGTGACAAACCGCGCACTCTTTTAAATTCCAGTTTTGTTGCTGTAGAATTTTTCCATGAAAATTTGCTGAAGATGGACTTGCTATACCGCTTTTATGAACTGAAACGGTGACCGGTTCGGCAATATCTTCATTGATTTCACTACAAGCCATTCCTGTAATAATCAGGATTGAAGAAATTATATAAATTAGTTTTAATTTCATTTTCTATACCATCTTTAATTATGACAATAGCCGCAAAAACCTTTACCAGCTGTTTGAGAAATTGCGAACGGATCGGTGTGACAATCATAACAAACTGCACCAAAATCACCATGCCAGTCGCCGTTAATATTTTTCATAAATCCAGCCGCGTGAGTCCTGGGATTAGTCCCTTTAATACCGTCGGCATCTGTGTGGCACAAAATACAATTAGGATCGGCGCCCTGTGTATCGTGACAAGCCGCGCAGCTTTCAATATCTCTTTTAGCTGAAATAGCGTGAACTCCGCCACCTGTTCCGACACCAATTGTTACAAAGTTTGGATCGCTGTGTGATTTTGGCACAAAACCGCCAGAAGCATAATCACCGCCCATAGAGCTATGGCACTCGGCACAAAATGTTTCAGTTTGGTGACATGTAGAACATTCAGAATTTTTGCCTCTCGCGTCCATGCCATGCGAAAATCTGTAATTTAAGTCATGAACTCTTGTTATCTGCTGCTGCTTGACGTTGTCAGTATAACGATGAGGTGAATACGGCGTGTAAAAATCCGTAGCAGTATTCGCGGAACTAATTCCATTTGTGGAAACGTGGCATGATTCGCAGAAATTGTTATCATGACACATTGCGCAATCCGCTTTAGGATGATTGGCGCTGAATTTGTGATTTTTGAAAAAGTCTACCGATTTATGCGACTGTGGGATTAAGTTTACAGTTGAAATGTGACAAGACTCGCACACATTTGCAGCTACAGATTTATCGTTATGACACTGATAACAAGACATCATTGAAGGGTTAGAAGTTTTTAACTCAGAACTGTAATCAACTTCTGTCAATCCAATGTGGCAACTTTCGCAATCCGTTTTCTGTTCAATAACATGGAATTTATGATTAAATACCAATTCGGAAGTACTTTGAATTAGTGGTTCAAATTTTTCTTCGTAATGGCATGTTTGGCATGCAGTATCGTCATCAACATCGTGACAGCTTGCGCAAACATCTTTTACAGGAAGCAGTCTATCGGTTAAAGATGTGCTTTCGGAAACACCGCTATGACAATCGGCGCAGCTTACATCGGCCGCTTTATGAAGCTGATGCGAAAATTTGATTATATCCTTATTAATTGGTTTTTCGTCCGCTCCAGAATTATTGGGATAGAAAATCCAAATTGAGGATATTACCGCGATTACAATTGTATATAAGAATTTAGTTTTCATATTATAATACGCTTAAGTTAGTGTTAAACCAATAATTTATCTTTAATAATAATCTTAAGTCGTTGTTGTAGATTTTATTATCCATATACTGACCCTGCATATCAAAAGATAACATCTTCCAGGGTCTAACATTAACGCCTAATAATACACTTGCAAGATTATTTGTTTCTTCTTCTGGGGATAACTTATAAGAAGTATAACTGAGACCTAATGACGGAGTGATTAAACCATCCAAAAAAGTACGGGCTGTATATAATGAAACAGCGTCAAGTTCACCTGCATACCCGAATGTTTTACGATATGTAGCAGAACCGTAATTGGAATTAAGTCCAATAGATAACCTTTGCGCGTCATCATCCTCATAGGTTACATTTGCAAACTTTCCAGTAACGGTAAAGTTTTGATCAATTTTATAATCAAATCCGCCTTCTATTTCCTGTGTGTTGCCAAAATTAAATACGGAAAAAATAGAGTTGTATCTTATTTTGGGCTCTCGATGATTGTAATATAAACTTACACCGAGGTCATCCATTACATTGTATCTTCCGGCAAATTCAATTTTTGAAGTTGTCTCGAAATTTACATCGTATTCATAAGAAGTGTTTATTTCCAGTAAATCTTCCAAAACGTATGAAGCTTCGCCTGTAATAAATTTATACTGATTGGAATTACGGCGAATCAAAACATTGATCGGATTAAAATCCTCATCCAATCTAACGGCTTCATATTCATATGCTTTAAAGTTTTTATCAATATAACCTACAGCAAAACGAAAATCATCTAAAGCTGTAGCTACAAGTTTTCCGCCGAGTACGTAATCATTGTTAAAATCATCAGTTAATTCAAATTTTTGATATGCCGGGACATTTCCGCCGTAAAAACCGGATAGTTCGAAACCGCTATGTTTTAAGCTGAGATTGGCGCCATCGTAAAGGCCTCCGGCAACTGAGTTTATTAACGATTGTCTGCCTATTTTAATATTTGCTATGTCAAACAGGTTTCTGCCTTCCAGGTAAAGATTATATAATCTTAATCTCGGATCGTTATCCAATGTATTTGCGATATCGGTTTCAAAATTCAATCGTGTCCTTAAAGAAAAAAGTCCCTCGTTTGCGTTAAGCACAAGGGACTGAAAAGTTCTTATATAAGTTTCTGAAGAATTTTGAGTATCGAACCGCTCAAATGAATAAGCCGAAGAAGAAATCCTGCCATTAATATTTTGAGCGAATATTATTGCCGGGAAAATGAGAAGCGCAATTAAATACTTTTTCATTCTTTACCTTCTAAGGATTATTTAGCTGGTTTATTATGTTTAATTTTTTTGTACATCTCTTCAAATTTGAAGTCACCCTTTACATGTTTTTCAGGTTTGTTCTTATTGTCGTGACAAGTTAGGCACTGTGTCTCAATCGCTTTGTCATCGGCAAAAACTATTAATCCGGCTTCGATAGAAGCTTTTTGATCTTTCATAACTTTCATTGATTTATATTCACTTCCTGCGCCGTGACATGCTTCGCACTGAACACCGTCTTCAATACTGAATTTAGCGTCGTTTAATTTAGGGTCCGATCCTGCGCCGGTAGCATGACATTTTAAACAGCTTTCATTTTTTGCATTAGCGGCATCTTTTGCTACCATATTTTTGTAAGCTTTAGCGTGAGCGCTGGCTTCCCAAATTTTTAATTGAGCGCCGTCGTCATCTTTCTTGTGGCACATTCCACATTTAGCCGATCCAATATATCCGAATTTTTTGTCATCAATTTTTTTGTTGAAACCATAAGTTGATACTACAAACGCGAGTACCAGTATGATTGTTGATAGTTTTTTCATCTTATCTCTCCAAATTATTTATGAGTAAAAAAATATTAGGTTTTAATTTGTATCCATAGAAAAACAGGATAATAAGCTTAATAGTATCACTTTATCTTAATTTTGAAAATGATATAACAATATTCTGAAAATCCGTAAAAAAAACAACAATTTATATTAATTAAAAGACCTTTAAAATCATGTTCATTTTTTCTTATT
>PGYT01000040.1 GCA_002839805.1 Ignavibacteriae bacterium HGW-Ignavibacteriae-2 | reverse complement strand
GTTCTTTTATAGTTTTTTCTATTGAAGCGCGCGAAATATTTTTTACCGCCATAAATCCTATACGTATTGTACGTCCGCGCCCGTCGTATTCGGACAAACTTTTATTTACGTTTGGCAGCAATACTTTAAGTCCAATTCGTTTGCATTCCTGTATATAAACAGCGGCAGAATAATAACCTCCGCCGTTACTTAAAACACTCGCCATAAATTCGGCCGGGTAATGAACCTTTAAATAAGCCACCTGAAAAGAAAGCAAAGCGAACGAAGCGCTGTGGGCTTTACAGAAAGCATAGCCGGCAAAGGACTCTATCTGCCGCCAAAGTTCGTTGGTAATATTATCATTATAACCTTTTGCAGCACATGATTCAAAAAATTTGTCGGAAATACGTTTCATGGAGTTGTGCGAGCGTAATTTTCCGCTCATCGCGCGGCGCAGCAAATCGGCCTCTTCCAACGTTAAACCAGCTACGTGATGCGCGACTTTTATAACGTCTTCCTGATAAATCATAACACCGTAGGTTTCGCCCAGGTATGTTTCCATTTCGGGCAGTAAATACATACGGCGCGCGGGATCTTTATGACGAGCAATAAACTCCTGCATCATTCCGCTTTCGGCAACACCCGGTCGAATTACCGAACTTGCCGCCGTAAGCATTTCGAATGTATCGCAGGTAAGACGTTTAAGCAGAGAACGCATTCCGGGGGATTCTATATAAAAACAACCTATTGTATTGCCCTCCCTAATTATTTTTTTTGTGCCTTCGTCGTTAAACAACATTTGATAATCGTAGATATCAAAATCTATATTCTTGTTTTTACCTGGAATAGGCTTATGAATTGTAGGAATACCCAAACGTTTATTGAACGCTTCGGGAAGTCTGTAATCCTGCATATTAAGCAGAATAAGGTCTTTATTTTGGGTTGTTTGCGTCATAATAAATTAGTGAACAGTTGTACACTAATTTTAAATTAATTTCGCTGATAGTCAAGTGGGTTGTTAATTGATTTGATATTAAATCCACAGATAGCAAAAATAACTTATCAGAATTTAATGGAGAGCAAATGGGTTTGTCAATTAAAAACAAATTCCGAATTACGAACAATTATAAGAGTAGAATATATGGAATTCTATGAAAATTGAAATCGACAGCTTAAAATCTTACTTCTTACAAATCATTTATTAAAACTTTATAAATTGCATTAGAAAAAGGGGTTGTTAGATTTCCCGGGATTCCAATATCAAATCCACCAATTCCCTGAAAGCTCCATGGCCGCCGTTACGTTTACATATATAATCAACCAGCTTCAAAACTTTATCGACTGCATCAGCTGGTGCGGCGGTAAAACCAACTTCCTTAATTATACCAATATCGTTAATGTCGTCGCCGATAAAAGCAATATCGTTTCTGGAAATTCCGTATTCAGAGCAGATTTCATCAAGTTTGGACGCTTTATCCCAAACCTCAGTATAATAAAAATCAAGCTTCATTCGTTCAGCGCGTATTTTAACAAAGTCAGGTTTATCTGTTGTAATAATGCCGCATTTAATTCCGGCTTCGCGCAGAAGTATTGCGCCCATACCGTCTTTAATATTAAAACGTTTCAGCTCCAGATTATCTCTGCTGTAGTAAAGGCTGCCGTCAGTAAGGACACCGTCTACATCTGTAATAATTAGTTTTATGTTTTTCAGGTAAGATAATTCTTTATTCATAATTTGATAGAAGGAAAATTTCGCAAATTGGTTTATAATTCAAAAGAAAACAATACAACAATTAAAGTGAACAAAAGTTTGCAATAAAGCTATGGCTTAATTAAATTTTGGGTGCTTACCTCATAAAAATAATGCGAAGGAGGTGATAAATAAAAATTGACCTACAAAATAATAATTCTGGAGAAAATATTCCAGAGATTAAATTATCATTAACCTGTCACAAAAAGTTGCGTTAAATCACATGAAGTATTTATACTTATATGTCTGGATTTAAATCACTATCACTAACAAACCAAAGGGATGTTCTAATGTCAAAACTTTACAAAATTTTTGTGTTGATGTTATTAATAGCTTCAACGCTACTAGCCCAGAATTACAAAGTTTCGGGTGTTGTAACCAGTAAACAGACTGGTGAAAAATTAGTAGGTGCAAATGTTTATGTTAAAGGAACCACAATGGGTGCAGCTACTGATGAAAACGGCAAGTACAGCATTGCTGTTAACGCCGGTTCCAATACTGTTGTTTGCAGCTACATTGGATTTGAAACTGTAGAAAATACGGTTCAAGTAACCAATGATATGGAATTAAACTTCTCGTTAAAAGATTATGCTTTTTCTTTGTCCGTAACCGTATTAGCCGACAGAGCTAAAGAACGCGAAACCCCCGTCGCGTTTTCGAATATCGACAAAAAAGAAATGGAATTAAGATTAGGTTCAAGAGATATTCCTCTTCTATTAACAACCACTCCATCTGTTTATGCAACTGCACAAGGTGGCGGTTCTGGTGACGCAAGAATAAACGTTCGTGGATTTGACCAACGAAACGTTGCTATTATGATAAATGGTGTTCCGGTAAATGATATGGAAAACGGCTGGGTATATTGGTCGAACTGGGATGGTCTTGGAGATGCAACTTCCTCTATACAAATGCAAAGAGGTTTAAGTGCAGTTAACCTTGCTACACCTTCAATCGGTGGAACAATGAATATTATCACTGATCCTACCGCATTGAACTTTGGTATGAAATTTAAACAGGAGTTTGGAGATGCAGCTTTCATGAAATCCACTCTTTCTGCCAACACGGGTCTTATCGACGGTAAATGGGCCGCAAGTGCCTCAATTGTAAGAAAAACAGGTGACGGCGTAATGGATGGTACCTGGACAGATGCATGGGCTTACTATTTCGGTGCAGCTTACAATATAAACGAAAGTAACAGACTTGAGTTTTATATGGTTGGCGCTCCTCAGTTACACGGTCAAAATAGATATAAACAAAATATAGCTACCTATAGCCATGAATTCGCAAAAGAACAAGGTTATAGTGATGACGCTCTTAGTCAATTTCCTGAAGCTGGGCAGACATACAATCAAAACCTATTCCCTGTAAGCAAATCGTATACAGGCAAACAATGGTATTCAACTCTTTTCGGTTCTGAAGGCGAAGCGGTTGATCGTCATGACCCTTCATTTATGAACGAACTTGTAAACTATTTCCACAAACCAATCGCAAATGTTAACTGGTACTCAATATTGTCGAAAGATTTAACTCTTTATACAACACTTTATTGGTCCGGCGGTCACGGTGGTGGTACAGGTACATTTGGCAGCATGAAATATAATTATGATTTCCCAAGCAGCCGTAGAGTAGACTGGGACGCAACGATAGCTAATAATGTTGCCAATGTTGACTCTGAGGGAAAAATTGCAGCAAAAGGTATTTTAAGAGCTAGCAGGAATAATCAATGGACTATTGGAGCTATCTCAAAAGCTTTCTATAAAATTTCTGACAACTTAAAAACTTCGTTCGGTATTGACTGGAGAACTGCTTCAATTGATCACTACAGAGACGTTGTTGATTTATTGGGCGCTGATTACTGGTTGAGTAAAGATAATCAATTCGCCGATGCTGCAGGAGAAAAATTGGGATTAGGCGGAAAGTTCAATTACAACAATACAAATGACGTTAACTGGATAGGCGGTTACGGTCAGGCTGAATATACGCAAGGAATTGTAACAGCTTACGGAACAGTAGGATACTCAGTAATTAATTACAATTACACAGATCATTTTAAAAAAGGACCTGACGGTAATGAACTGAATCTTGAAAGTGATAATATCGGTGGATATCAGGTTAAAGGCGGCGCGTCAGTTCGTTTAACTTCAACTGTAGATGTTTTCGCCAACGCTGGTTATGTAAGCAAAGTTCCTACATTTGATCAGGTAATAAATGATGCCAGAGGAATTTTTATTGAAGATCAAAAAAATGAAAAATTCCTTCATTTGGAAGCTGGTGCTAACTGGAAAGGTTTAGATGGCAAATTGAACCTGAAAAGTAACGTTTATATGACACAATGGAATGACAGAGCATCATCACAGCCTTATAGAGTAGCTGACGGTTCAGAAGCTTTGTTGACACTGAATGGTATAAGCTCCAACCATATGGGACTAGAGCTTGAAGTAGCATATCAGCCAGTTAATATGGTAAGATTTGATATGGGCGCTTCATTCGGTAACTGGAAATATACAGACAATGTGAGCGGTGAATACGAAAATTATAAAACCGATGGTACTATAGAAATATTAAATTATAATTATTACATCAAAGATTTAAAAGTTGGCGACCAGCCTCAAACTCAAATTGCGGTAGCCGCATCATTCTTCCCTATTCATGGTTTAGTGGCATCAATTGAATATAAGTACTTTGATAATAATTACGCATACTTTACACCTTTTGGAAGAACAGTAGCTACGGACACAGAGGAAAGTTGGAAAATTCCTGCTTACGGTCTTTTAGATTTCCATCTTTCATATGACCTGCCTCTTCAATTATCAGGTGTAAATTTGCAGTTGTTTGCTCATGTTTTCAACGTGTTGGATGAATTCTATATTGTTGACGCAGCTGACAACAGTTCATTTGTATCTTATAAAATTGATACAACAGGTGACGGTAAACGAAATGCAATAGCCGATCCTCATGGCGCATCTGCAGCAGAAGTTTTTGCAGGTTTACCAAGAACATTTAATGTTGGTATAAGCATTTCTTACTAATATTTAATATTCCAATTTTTTATAAGGCTGCCCAATTAGGGCGGCCTTTTTTTTAATATTTCATCCTAGAACATCTTCTTTTTGTTCGCGTCAATTATCTGTAAATTTACCCCCATAATTAAATTTTATCCGCAAGGTTATGCAGAAAGGGAAAAATGAAAAAAATATTCGTCATTTTATTTATGACAATATCAGGTCTGTCGGCACAAACTTTTCAGTTAACAGGTCAGGTTACAGACTCAAAAACTGGTGAACCGTTAGTGGGCGCCAATGTTTTTTTAAAAGAATTAAATTTTGGAACAACAACAAATAACTTAGGTGCATTCGAATTTAAGAATATTAAGGCTGATACTTTTTCATTAACATGCAGTTACTTAGGATATGAGAGCAAAACAGTTCAAGTGGAATTAAATACAAACGAGAATATTAACATTAAACTTTTACCAGTTCCATTTTTACTAAAAGAAACCGTTGTAGAAGCCGCGCGCGCGCAATTCAGAAAAACTCCTATCGCTTTTGCCCAGTTGGATAACCGCGATTTAGACAAAAAGCTCGGTTCACGCGATGTTGTTCATATACTTGAAAGTACACCTTCTGTCTATATTTCTTCCCAGGGCGGCGGCATGGGGGATCTTCGGTTAAACATGCGCGGTTTCGGGCAGACGAATATTGCGGTAATGGTAAACGGAGTTCCTGTTAATAATCCGGAGAATGGAGAGGTCTATTGGACAAACTGGGCCGGAATTAGTGACGTTGTTGATTATATGCAGGTTCAAAGAGGACTTGGCGCGAATCCATATTCGGTTTCAGCTATTGGCGGTGTTGTTAATATTGTTACTTATGGAGTAGGTGCTGGAAAAGAATTTACCAAAATAAGAACTGAATTCGGATCAGAAAACTTTAGGAAAATTACAGCATCATTTGCTCAGGAAATTATACCGGGTAAAATTGGAATGACTGCACTTGTTTCAAAAAAATCCTGGGATGGTTATGCGGATAGAACCTGGTTCGACGAATTTACTTATTTCCTTTCTTTAGGTGGAATCTTCGGTAACCATAGTTTTGAATTACAATTGATGGGTTCTCCTCAGAATCACGGACAGAGAATGACAATGCAGACAATAAAATTCTGGAAATCTCACGGTCAATCTTTTAACACTGATTGGGGCTATTTATATAACCGGCCTATTAATATTAGAGATAATGTTTTTCATAAACCTTCAATAAATATAAACCATAATTGGCAAATCAGTAAAAGCCTTGTGATGTCCAATGTAATATATTATACCTATGGAGAAGGAGGCGGAATTACACCTCCCTGGGGAGAATTTAGAAGGACAGCAGAGGGGCTTGTAGATTTTGAGAAAGAATGGGAAAAAAACACATCCACAATATTAAGCGATGTAGATCCAAATTTATTTTACACCGAAAACGCACTTAGGTTTACTGTTCACAAAGATTACTGGTCCGGTATAATTTCGAATATCCGGTACAATATAAATAGCTTGGATTTATCAGCGGGAATTGATGCCCGTTATTATGCTGCCGAGAACTATAGGAAAATAGATAATTTGCTGGGTGGTGATTATACATTGTTCAGCGGAAATATAAATATTGATCCATATACAAAAATTAGTATCGGCGACATAACCGACTATAATGCCGATAGTTTTGTAAGACAATTCGGCGGATTCGTTCAGGCAGAGTATGATATTGAGCCCGTTACAGTATATGCCAACTTTTCCGCTTCCAACACCGGTTATAAAAGGCTCGATTATTTTAATTACGCAACAAATGATCCCCGAAGGGAAACCGATTGGAAAGATATTATTGGATTTACTGTTAAACATGGCTACAATCTCAACTTAGATAACAGCAATAGTGTGTTTGTAAATCTCGGTTACTTTTCGCGCGCTCCCTTATCTGAAAATGTTTATGACTACAGCAATAATGAATATCAGAATATTAAAAACGAGAAAATATTAAATATTGAATCCGGCTACGGTTATCAAACCTCCGAATTAATTCTAAAAATAAATGCTTATTTCACCACATGGAAAGATAAAGCAATCAGAACCGATGTTCAGGATGCTGTAACCGAAAAGAGATATTTCTATAATATTTCAGGAGCAAACGCGCGTCATGTTGGACTTGAGGCTGAAAGCAAATATGCAGTATCGCCCAATTTAATTTTGGAAGGAATGATTTCTTATTCTGTAAATAAATGGACAAACAACGTTAATGCGGTTGTTGCCCCGGAATCCAATCCGCTTCAACAAAAAGAAATTAAATCCTATGTAGGAGATATTTTCGTCGGTGGTTTTCCTATGACCTCCGCTTCTCTCGCAATGAATTATTCCATAGATTTAGTTAATGGATCAAAATTTTATTTTAATCCCGTTTATAATTTTTCCGGAAGGTTTTACGCACAGTATAACCCAGATCAAAGAAACAACCCCAGCGATGAGGGATTAAACCCCTGGAGAATTCCGGATCATTTTTTAGTTGATGTACACCTGGGATATAGTTTTAATTTGCAGAATGATGTATTTAAAAATCTTTCTTTAGCCTTACACGTATTTAATATTTTGGATAATAATAATTATATAATTGATGCGATTGACGGAATTGATCATAATTCCAATACTGCTTTAGTGTGGTATGGACGCAATAGATGGTGGAATTTAAGTGTAACTTTGGATTTCTAACAAATTTTAATTTGAATAATTTTTTAATTATAAAATAAATTTTCGATCGCAATTTTTATGAGGCTGTATAATTGAATAAATTTTGTAAAATACTTTTGTCTGTTATTTTCGTTGCAACAATCAATTTTGCTCAGAGTACTCCTTATGTAATTCTTGTATCTTTCGATGCCTTTCGATGGGACTATGTCAATAGAGAAATAACACCATCCCTAAGAGAAGTTATGACTAAAGGAGTTCATGCATTATCATTACGCCCGGTCTTCCCTTCTAAAACATTTCCCAATCATTATTCCATTATTACCGGGATGTACTCCGAAAATCATGGAATAATTGCAAACGGTTTTCTGGATACTTTAACAAATGTATGGTACAGCATGAGCGATACTGTCACCACTCGCGAAAGTAAATGGTATACGGGAGAGCCATTTTGGACTGCCGCAGAGAAACACGGAATTAAAACCGCAAGTTATTTTTGGCCGGGAAGCGAACAAACGGATTCTTTAAGACACCCCACATATTTTAAAAAGTATGAGCATAACAAACCTTATTTTGAACGAGTGGACTCAGTTATCTCCTGGCTTCAGCTCCCGCAAAATGTAAGACCGCATTTTATCACAATATATTTTCATGATACAGATTCGTTCGGACATGAATTTGGACCTGATTCAGATGAACTTAATCGATCTGTAATGCGTTTGGATTCTGTGGCTCAGTATTTATTAACCTGTTTGAAAAAAATTAATATGATTGATAGTGTGAATGTGATTTTTACATCGGATCATGGAATGACACCAACCCCTAACGATCAGGTTATAAACATCGAGAAATATATTGAAAATTATAATTGTAAAATTTATGATAACGGACCTGTGGTTAGAGTTGAACCCGAAGCAAATGAAATCGATACAGTTTTTCAAATATTAAAAAGGAACGCTAATAATTTTCGAGTATATAAAAAAGAGAATCTTCCTTCCTATTATCACTACTCCAACAACACACTTATATCATCAATTATTTTGATTGCTGATTTGGGGTGGTCGCTTGAAGATAATGAAGGATTTAAAAGATCGGGATATTTATCTAAAGGTAATCACGGTTACGAAAAAGATCATACGGATATGCATGGTATTTTTATTGCACAAGGTCCTGCTTTTAAAGAACATTATAAAACCGGAACATTATGGAACGTGGATATCTATCCGCTTTTGAGTAAAATATTTGGAATTAAACAGAATAGTTTAATCGATGGTAAATTAGAAAGAATAGAATTTATTCTTAGAGAAAATTAATTGAATTTTAAAAAACAGAGCATTATGAGCAATTTATTAGATATTAAATACGAAAAATTTAAACTCGAAAATGGATTGGAAGTTATTCTGTATCAGAACAGAATGCTTCCCCTTGTATCCGTAAACCTTTGGTACCGTGTAGGCTCGGCTAATGAACGCCCTGGCAAAACAGGGTTCGCTCATTTGTTTGAACATATGATGTTTCAAGGTTCTGAAAATGTGGGGAAAGAAAAACACTTCCGTTACATTCAGGAAGCCGGTGGAACACTTAATGGATCCACATCCTTGGAGCGTACAAATTATTTTGAAACACTACCGAGCAACAATCTTGATTTAGCTCTTTGGCTTGAGTCCGATAGGATGGGTTTTATGCTTGAAGGATTAACGCAGGAAAAACTGGATAATCAGAAAGATGTTGTAATGAACGAACGGAGACAGCGATACGAAAATCAACCTTATGGCAGAGCCTGGGAAATTATATTTTCTAACCTGTTTACTCCGGATTTTCCATATCATTGGCCCACTATCGGCTGGATGGAAGATATTAAAAATTTCAATCTAAACGACATCAAAGAATTTTTTAAAACTTATTATGCCCCAAATAATTGTAGTATTGTAATTGCCGGAGATATAGATGATTTAGCTGTTAAAAAATCAATTGAAAAATATTTCGGTTCGATTCCCGGAAATGGAGAAGTACAGAAAATTACAAAGACTCCAAAGGAATTGACTGAAGATATAATTCTCATTCACAAGGATAATGTGCAATTGCCACGGCTTTATTTATGCTGGATGAGCGATAAAGTTTATGGATTGGATGATCCGGCACTCGATGTATTATCTGATATTCTGGGCTCATCTAAAAACTCGCGTTTATACAAATCGTTGGTGTATGAACAACAAATTGCGCAGGATGTATCTGCTTTTCAATACTCGGCGAATTTAACGGGAATGTTTTTTGTAATAATTACAGCTAAACCTGACGGCGATTTGCAGTTGTTAAAAAAGAATGTTGAAGATGAAATAGCCAGGTTAATTGATTCAGGTGTAACGGAAGATGAATTATTACGAACAAAAAATGGCATAAAATCATCGTACATTTATTCCTTGCAGAATATTGAACAACTCGCAAATCAGATCAACAATTATAATTTTTATTTGAACGAGCCAAATTCCTTTAACTACGATTTGGATCGTTATAATTCATTGGATGTAATACAAATACAGAAAATCGCGAAAAAATATTTATCTAAACCAAAATTGGAATTAAGCGTAATCCCTAAAAGAAAAAAAACACTATGAACGAATTCAGAAAAAACAAACCAACTGCAATAGGCGAAATAGATTTTTCACTTCCAAATGTCCGTTACATTACTCTTGATAATGGGATTAACCTAATTTTTATCCGGAAAGACAACCTTCCAGTTGTTCAGATGGAGTTACTATTAAATGCCGGCAGTTGTTATGAGCCCGCGGATAAGGAAGGATTAGCTTTTTTAACGGCAATGCTATTAGACGAAGGTGCCGCAGAATATAATGCTTTAGAATTAAATAATGAAATTGAAAAAATTGGCTCCTCGTTAACAATATCATCTGATAAAGACTACATATACATTTCAATGCTTTCTTTATCGGAATATATTGAGAGATCAATTGAGTTATTCTCTAAAATAGTTGTGGAACCGAACCTTAGTGTGCAAGATTTTGGCAGAGAAAATAATAAACTGCTTACAAGAATAATCCAAACAAAGGATAATCCCGCCGCTTTGGCATCTAATATTTTTGACACTATTATTTACAAAAATTCACCATACTCATCTCCAGTAAGCGGGTCCGAAAAAAGTGTTTCCGGTTTGGAGATTGGCGATGTAAAAGATTTTTATTTCTCCCATTCATCCAATTCAAGTCTTACATTGGTTGTTGTAGGCAGCGAACCTGAGGAGAAAATAATTTCTCTACTGCAAAAACACCTTGTTCTCAGCAGGAAGGGCGATTTAATGAAAAATATAATTATTAACCCAAATACTGATGATAAGAAAAGAGTCTATTTAATTGATTCTGAAGATGCGGGTCAATCTGAAATACGAATCGGTCATATCGGAGGCAAAAGAAACAGTCCCGACTATTTTGCCAAACATATAATGAATTCAATATTAGGAGGGCAATTTACAAGCAGAATAAATTTAAATTTACGAGAAGATAAAGGATATACTTACGGTGCTGGATCATACTTCGATTATAACAAATTTGCCGGATCTTTTGTTGTAACAACCTCCGTTCAAACCGAAGTAACAAGTAACGCCATTAAAGAAATTTTAAAAGAATTAGCCGGCATACAATCCGGAGTATCATCCGATGAGTTGCAGTTTGCGAAAGCTTATATAATAAAAAAATTCCCCTCACTGTTTGAAACTTATTCTCAGATATCAAATAATATTGTTATGAGTGTTCTTCATAATTTGGAGAAAAATTATTTTGATACATACCTGGATAACGTGCGGAAGGTTTCGATAGAAAATGTTAATAATGCAGCCCTAAAATATATCCATCCTGAAAATTCTGTAATTTTAGTTCATGGCAACAAGAATCTGATTGAGCCCCAGTTAAAAAAACTTTTCAATTCAGATATTATAGAAATTGATAAAGATGGTCTTGTGGTTGGCTAATTATAAACTGTAAAATTTGTCCCCTATTTTTTTTTGTTTTTTAATCGCGGGTTGCAATTTCAAAAAATCGTCATAATCTATTATAATTACCTTTTCATCCTTTAATTTTCCATTATCGCAATGGAACTCGAAAAGAGAAAGAATTTGTTCAAAAGGTTTGTCTGTTAATTCTATAAAATCTGAGCGCTTAACTAATTTAACACCCCTCTTCTCAAATTCGTCCACCACAAAATTAAAAGCAACGGAATTATACAAGGATGAATTTCCCTCGATTACATATAATTTATTTTTACCGAAACTTGATACAATATTTTTAATATTGCGGGATAAAATATTTTTTTGTGCGTTTTTGTCCAGTTCGAACTTTGCTCCTTCAATGTCATCATTGAGTAAAAGCGCATATGAAAGTCTTAAAGATGCAATGTATTTTGAACTATCGATTAGCTCCTGTGAAGGAATAAAGAGGAAATTAACGGGAATTTTAAAAGTTTTAAGTGCTGTGGGCAAATCTCGGTTTGTAAAATCCGCGCCTTCAATTAAAAATACAACTTTAGCAAAGTCCCTGAATTTATCTTTCGATTGAATAAGATTTGCTTGTAGTTTTAATTTGTCCTCTGCAAATATTTTTAAAATACTGTTAGAATAATTTTTTTCTTCTTCGGTTTTTATTTCTAATCCCATCTTCTTAAAATCTACTGATATATCACTAATCAATGAAACTATAGTAAGGTCTTTGGGTATTTCAATACTATATGTGTACAATAAGGAATCATTTTTTACTTTTCGGATTTTTTTTGTACTAATCCATTCGTCTTTTATTCCATGTTCGTGCAAACTTTTTAGAAAATTAGTTTCGATATTTTTTATGGTTGTCGAGGGTTTAGAATAAACTATATGCGTTCCTGGATTAGAATCAACATAAATATTAATAATTATCAGGACAAACGATATTATAACAAGGGAGTAAATGATCTGTTTCTTATTCAATTTCTTATTCTGAAAATATATTTAAATTGTTATTTATTCTGAAATTTGGGTGCTCTTTTATTTAAAAAAGCCTCGGTTCCTTCCACAAAATCGGCTGTTCCACAGCAATCGGCAAAATATGCTGCTTCCCTTTTTAATCCTTCTTCTATTGTAAGCACAGGTGATAGTAAAATTGCGTTTAAAATTTTTGAAACCGCTACCTGCCCGAACGAGGCAATTTTTCCAGCCATAGATTTCGCTTCCACCATCAATTCATCAGAATCAACAACTTTGTTAACCAGACCAAGTTTTTCCGCGGTAACAGCATCAATAATATCTCCCGTTAAAGAATATTCAATAGCTTTCGCAATACCAATTATTCTTGGTAATCTTTGAGTTCCGCCATATCCGGGAATAATTCCCAGTTTCACCTCCGGTTGACCGAATTTTGCATTTTGTGAAGCGATTCTAATATGGCAAGCTAAAGCCAGTTCACAGCCTCCGCCGAGAGCGTAACCGTTTACGGCCGCAATAACCGGTTTACCCAAATTTTCAATCTTGCTGAATATACTTTGTCCAAAGAGAGCAAACTCATATCCCGATTGTTTATTTTGCTCGTGCAGTTCCTCTATATCCGCCCCTGCAACAAATGCTTTCCCACCCTTGCCTGTTATTATTAGAACATGCGTATGGTCTTTTTTTACCTTATCTAAAACTTCGTTTAATTCATTTAAAGTCTCATTGTTCAACGCATTCATTTTATCTGGTCTATCAATTGTAATAATGCCGATCCCATTTTCATGTTTAAATGTAATATTCTTATATTTCATTTTTGCCCCCTAAACTTTCACAAAAATTGGTATTCTTACTCTTAGGTCGAATGAAAGAAATTGATGTTCATACATTATATTATAATAACCCATGACATCCATAAGAAACATACTGAATCCCGCGCCAATCTGAAATCCCAAATAATTGGAATCGTTATCATAATTTTTTATACCAGTGTCAATTTTAAATTGATGCTGATCCATAACATAAGCCCACGATAAACCTCCTTCCACAACAGGCAAAAGAATAAAATCCTGATTAAAAAGCGGAGGTAAATATAAACGAACTCCGGGTTGAATTACAATTACATTGCTCGAAAATGAGGAATAATCTGATTTTTTATATAACGCTTGTTTGCCGGGATAATGCTGATAACCGAATTTTGCATATATAAAAACAGGAAGGAATTTGTTATCGGTGTATGAAAAATCGACGTCCGCACCGATTCCAATATTTCTGTTTTCACCAAAAACACCCACTGGTATTCTTGGGCCTGTTCCCACGGACATAAATAATCCTTTAGCTTCACCGAATTTAATAAGTTGTCCAAAGGAAGTTGACGATAAAAGAAGAAACAAGATTAAATAATATTTTTTCAACATTTTATTCATTTATTTTTTCGTTAAAAGAATTTGTTCCAACACCATATTTATAAACCAATTCCCCACCGTATTTTCCAGTATTTATTATTAAATACAGACCGATAACAGCAAGAATGGATACAAAAATTTTTCTGAAACCGTTAAACTTTTTCTTAAGAATAAACATTGTTCTTATGACCAATACGAAAACAAAATACCATAAAAAAAAAGTTGCCTGCTCTTCATGTGCCTCAAGTGCTTTTTGAGCGGATGTTAAATTATGTTTTTCAATGATCTTTGAAGCTATTTGTTCAGCTTGATTTCCGGAAAGAACCGCCGCTAAGGCCGAAATGACTCCTGCAATAAGAAGAAATTGAGCGGTAAATTTTAGTTTTTCATTATTTATGAAAACCGAAACCACCTCCACCAATATATATAATATTAGAATGGCAATTGGAAAATGAACAACCAGAGGATGCAACTCAGCTATATCCTGCATATCAAATTTCTAATATTTATTGACTAAAATTATCCATTTTTCATCATTTAACCACAGAGTTCACTTCCTCCGTTCACATTTAATATCTCCCCGTTTATATGATCCGCCAATATAGAGGCCAGGAAGAATACAGGTCCGGCAACTTCTTCGGGATAAGCGGCTCTGCCTAAAGGAATATATTCTTTTATCTCTTTATCCTTTTCCTCACGGGTAATTACAGGATTAGACATGTCCGTGTAAACCCAACCAGGTGCGACACAGTTGGTAGTAATATTAAATTTAGCAAGTTCTACGGCAAGTGATTTTGTTAAAGAAATTACTCCCCCCTTTGAAGAGGCGTAATGAGAGTGATAAGGTTCGCCACGTTGTCCCGCGGTTGAGGCAATGTTAATTATTCTACCGAATCCGTTTTCTTTCATTACAGGGACAACATGTTTAATGAACAGAAAACAACCTGTTAGATTCACATTAATAGTTTCATTCCACTCTTTCAAATCCATTTCATCAACTTTAGCTTGCTTCCAGATACCGGCATTATTAACAAGAATATCAATTCTGCCAAACTCATTTTTAACGGCGCGTACACACGCAATAATATTATCTTCATCGGCAGCATTAACTTTATATGCTTTTATTTTTAACTCAAAGTTATAACCGGCGATAATCTGGTTTGCCGCATCTTCGTTAGTATTATAAGTGAAAGCAATTTGAGCTCCTGAATCCGCGAACAATTTAACACACGCGGCCCCGATTCCACGTGATCCACCTGTTACTAAAACGACCTTATTTTTAAAATCAATTTCCATAGTCAGTACTTAACTTTGTATAAAAACAACCCTCGCGCAGGAGCGGCCATTCCAGCCGATTCCCTATTTTTTGAATCTATAATTTTTAAAAGATAATCCTGCTCACAATTCTGTTTAACCCCTTGTATTACAGTACCCACAATAGTTCTTACCATTCCATGGAGATACCTGTTCGCTTCAATATAAAAACAAACTAATTCTCCTTTGTTTTTCCAATGCATATCAAATATTTCACACTGTTTTGATTTCACATCCATATTAATTCTGCAAAAAGATGTAAAATCGTGAATCCCCAATATTGTTTTACTCAGTTTATTAGCATCAGCAATAAATTTGTCGTCTATCCAGTTTACATGATAAGAAAATTCATTATAAAAGGGAGATTTAATTTTCGTGAACAAATAAATATAACTTCTTTTTTTCGCATCAAATCTGGCATGAAAACTATCTTCAACATCTTCAATAGAAATAACAGAAATATCTTTACTAATAACTGAATTAAGCGAATATAAAAATTTTTCTTTAATAATTTCTTTTTCAATTCTAAAATTTGCGGTCTGCCCTAATGCATGCACACCGGCGTCAGTTCTACCGGATCCAATTAAATTTACTTTTTCCCTGGTTATTTTATTAATTCCATCGGTAAGAGCCTGCTGAACAGTAAATGCGTTATCCTGAATCTGCCAACCGGCAAAATTACTTCCTCTATATTGAACAATAATTTTATAATTGGGCATTATTTAAAATAATATTTGAAGGAATTTTACGTGTAAATATAACTTATAATATCGTTTAAGAACACTTATAATCGATTTATTGATTATTATGGTAAAAAATTAAACAAATTATTTATGGGTTATTATTTAGATCGTAACATTAGTAAATGTTTTTACACAATAAATTTGAAAATGTATTTATAACTACAGCCTCCGCAATCGAAAAGTAAGTAGAGCCTGTTACAAGTAAATCTTCTCGTGCTAAGAATAAAATATCCTTAACAGTCTTGTTTCACTTATACATTAACTGATTTTGTTATTGCCAATAATTATTGCAAGGTTAAAAAAAATTAAAAATAATCGGTTTTAGGAGATTTACAACGTTAGTTCAATTTATTCAGAAGGTCTTGTGTAATATCTCTAATTGAATTTAATTTTAATTTTTCACCTATAAAATTGGCATTTCGAGTAAAATTATTCGGTATTACTATACAATCTATTCCCGCCAGATTAGCAGCAATAAGTCCGCGTGGTGTGTCCTCAACAGCAATAATTTCATCAGGAGAATAACCGGAATTTTTTATTCCTAATAAATATGCTTCCGGATGAGGCTTAGCGGTTTTATAATCTTCACGAGCTATCACATACTCAAAATATTTTCTGAATCCTGTTATAACATGTAGTTTTTCAAAATAATCTCGTTTCGTGGATGTAACAACAGCCATTCGAAAATGTACGGATAAAGTTTCTAAAGTTTCTCCAGCGCCATCTATCGCCAGATTTTGATTAAATATAAAACCTTCATATATAACGTCGCGTCTGTCCCTTAATTCTATCATCTGCTCGTCATTTAAGCCAATATTACGTGCCAGCTCAAGAACGCTTTTCCCTTTGTTAAGCGATACCTGTCTGTAAGTATCGAGATTTAATTTAATACCCAGTTCATCTAGTATTTTTTTGTTTGCTTTATAATAGTACTTTTCGGTATCAACAAGCACTCCATCGTTATCCCATAAAATAAATTTCTTCATTAACAAATTTCCGTGATTTAATTAAAGATGGAGTTAAATTTAATGACCGATATTACTAAGCAGCAATAATAAAAAAAGTTGATACCCTATATAACAGAGCAAACAAATTGTTATCAGAATTCAATATTATTCAGGCAGGTACAAAAATGCCGGAAAAGTTTATATCCGGCATCCAAAAATTTAAAACCCAAATTTTAAATTCATTACCATTTCAGTTGGCATAAATTCTTTTTTATCCAAACCGAAATTCAAATTCCAACTTGTTTCTTCAGCAATATTTCTATTATGTCTGGAAACCAATCTAACAGCATTTATCGCAGAAACAATTCTATTCAGTATTAATGCCCCAGCTGCAAAACGTACATTATTAAAAGCATTTTCGCTGGATTTCCACATTTTTCTATATTCTTTTCTTTCAGCTTGATCAGCCCATTTCCAATAATAAGAATCGGAATAATATACTTCACTAAAATTCCTGTCAAGTTCTTTCAAGCGGTTGTATTGATCTATATCCAAATAATTGCCTAAATCCGCAAAATATTTGTCATTTTTACCTTTAACATTGGCGCCGCCGGTGGATACAGCAAATCCTTTATAATTGTCCATCATGTTATTTCCATAAATATTGAATCCGAAAAGCGCAGCCCATAAAACGCCATCGGCAGCAGTAAAATATTGCCCCAAGGAATAATCTCCTGCGTAAAGTTCTCCCATGCCGGGCAATAAAATGGAATATAAAATAGCCACTCCGCTTTTTTTCTTCCCCGACGATGTCTGCAGTTGCGCCTCATCCTCTTGCAGAAATACAGGTTTAATCAACCGGGATTTTAATTCATAAATATTTTTGTGATTTTCTTGAGCTGTTAGAGTTATACAAAATAAAAGAAGGATATAAAAAATATTTTTAATCATTTCAACCAGCCGCATTTATTAATTTGTTATTAAAGTTTTTTACATTACAAATATTCGAATCCAATTCGTCAATTTGTACACTCACAAAACTATTTGTATGTAATTTATTAAATCTGTCCTTTACCCGAATGTAATTATCAGTCCAGCCAAACATAAATCCATCGTGATTCTCGTGTTCAAATAAAGCTCGCTCTTTTATACCGAAATTCCTTCTATAAAACTCATTCTTTTTTTTCTCACTCAAAATTCTGAGCATATTGTTTCTTTTTTTCCTCTCCGCAACGTCAACAATTCCACTCATATTAATCGCTTTGGTATCCGGTCTTTCTGAGTAAGTAAATACATGGAGATAACCAATTGGTAATTCTTTAAGAAAATCATAAGTTTCCAAAAAAAGTTCTTCAGTTTCACCGGGGAATCCAACAATAACATCAACACCGATTCCAGCATTAGGTATTTTATCAACCACTTTAAGAATAAGTTCTCTATAATAATCCTTTGTATATCTTCTTTGCATCAGTCTCAAAACCTCTCGGCTTCCGCTTTGCAAGGGAATATGAAAATGGTTGCACAATCTTTTCTCTTTTTGCACAAGGTTCAAAATATCATCAGTAAGTAAATTCGGTTCTATAGAACTAATCCTTATTCTATAATCACCTTCTATAGTTAACATTGTTTTTAGCAGCGAATAAAAATCAGTTCCTAAATTTTTACCATAATCACCTACATTAACACCTGTCAAAATTATTTCTTTATAACCGTTGGCTAAAAAATTTGAGAACTGTTCAACAACACTATCTGTTTGCATACTACGACTTTTCCCGCGTGCTAGAGGAATTGTACAAAATGTACATTTATAATCGCATCCATCCTGCACTTTAAAATATGCTCGTGTTCTGCCAATTGTTTCGGTTGAGAAAGATGAATTAAATTCTTCAAGTTTCTCAATTGGGGTAACATAGATGCAAGAAAGATTTTTTTTATTAAAATCATCGAAAAGCGATAAAATTTTAAATTTCTCGTGGCTGCCTAAAACAGCATCTACGCCTTCGATTGAAGAAATTTCTTCCGGACGAAGTTGAGCATAACAACCTGTAACGGCAATAAAAGCGTTGGGATTTTGGCGAAGCACTCTTCTAACAAGCTGCCGACATTCTTTTTCGGCACTTTCGGTAACTGTGCATGTATTTAACACATATACATCTGCATCTTCCTTAAAATCAACAATACTAAAACCATTTTCTAAAAATTGATTTGCTATAGTGGAAGTTTCCGAATAATTCAACTTACAACCTAATGTATGAAATGCAACTTTTAAAGCCACTTAAATCCTTTCTGTAATAAAAAAAGGGCTGAACGATCGCTAAATTATTAAATTAAGCAATCAGAAACAGCCCCAAAATTAATGAATATTTTTATACTACTTTTTTATTCCTTTGCTTCGGTATTATCTGTTGCTTCATCTTCAACCGATTCTTCTTTTTTAGAACCGGAATAAGCTGGTGAAACAGGTTTATTATCGTCGTAAAGGTTAAAATCGGAAGAATCGAATTTGCCTAAATCAGCGCTTAATATATCCTGAACAGTAACTTTTTCAAGTTTATGTTCTTTTATATATTCGTCAATCTCTTCATCCGAACTTTCTTTTAATGCTGCCAGAGCACTAAGTACAATTTTCTTGTTTTCTTTATCAAATTCCACAACTTTTAATGGTAAAGTATTATCAGTAGGGAAACAGAATGATAAGTTTTTAATTTTAGATGTAGACAATTGAGTTGCAGGAATAAATCCGTCAACGCCCAATGGCAGTTCGGCGATTAAACCTTTTTCAATTATTCTAACAACTTTACCATCGGTGTTTGTACCAACTGCATACCCTTGTTCAAAAGTATCCCATGGATTGCTGTTTACTTGTTTATGACCAAGAGAAATTTTTCTTTGATCAGTATCAATTGAAAGTACAACAATTTCTATCTGTTCGCCTTTCTTTACAACTTCTCCGGGGTGACGAATTTTCTTTGTCCATGATAAATCAGAAATATGAACCAGACCGTCTATTCCGGGTTCCAATTCAACAAACACACCAAAATTAGTTAAGTTTCTTGCGGTTCCATTGTGTTTAGAGCCAACAGGATATTTTTTCATCAACTCTTCCCACGGATCGGGTGTCAATTGTTTCATACCAAGTGAAATTTTCTTTTCGCCTTTATCAAGACTTAAAATTACAGCCTCAATAATCTGTCCCATAGATACAAATTGCGAAGGATGATTTATATGCTGAGTCCAGCTCATTTCCGAAATATGAATAAGTCCTTCAATACCTTTTTCAATTTCAATAAATGCACCGTAGTCAGTAAGAGAAACTACACGTCCGGCTACTTTATCGCCGATTTTATATTTCTCTTGAATATTTTCCCATGGATGTGGAAGCAATTGTTTTAGGCTGAGAGAAATTCTTCTTCTTTCTGTATCGAAATCAGTTACAACCACTTTAATTTTTTCGTCAAGTTTAACAACTTCGCTTGGGTGATTAATTCTGCCCCAGCTAAGATCTGTAATATGAATCAAGCCGTCAACACCGCCTAAATCCACAAACACACCGAAGTCGGTAATCGCTTTAACAATTCCTTCAAGAATCTGACCTTTTTCGAGTCCTTCAAGAATTTCTTTTCTTTGATCTGCGATAGTTTCTTCAATCAATACTTTATGTGATACTACAACATTTTCTGTCGGTACGTTAACTTTAACAATTTTGAAATCCATTGTCTGTCCAACAAATGCGTCGAAATCACGAACCGGTCGAATGTCAATTTGCGAACCTGGTAGAAATGCTTCCATTCCCAATAAATCGACAACCATACCACCTTTAATTCTTTTAAGAATTTTACCTTGAAGAATTTCATCGTTTTCGTGAGCGCCCATAATTCGTGCCCATACTTTTAAGAAGTCAGCACGTTTTTTGCTCAATACAAGATTACCTTCATCGTCTTCAACACTTTCTATAACGATTTCAACTTCTTGACCAATTTTTAATTCTTCATTAGGATCAAATTCCGAACGCGGAATAGAACCATCGGATTTAAAGCCTACGTCAAGAACAACATTGTCTTCAGTAATGCCAACAACACTACCTTTAACAATCTCGCCTTCTTTGATATCTTTGAAAGATTGATTATACAATTTTTCAAGCATTTGTAATTCTTCAATCGAATATTCATCGGCATTCATAAATTTTGCCGGTTTCGATATCATTTTTTTTGCCGGAGCTTTCCTTTCGTCAACCATATCGCGAGTCCGTCCACCAGTCTCTTTCATCCTGTCTGACATTAATCCTCCTGAATAACTTTGTTTCGCATTTAATTCCTGCCATCTAAAAATTAATGCGATTTGTTTAGTTTTACTTTAATGAATTATGATGGCTATTTAATTCCGCTTTTTTTATTAAAGCAACAATTTTAGTTAGTTCCTCTTCAACCGTTAAGTTGGTAGTATCAACTTCAATTGCTTCCTCAGTTTTACGCAATGGGCTTATTTCTCTGCCCGAATCGATTTCATCTCTTTTTTTCAAATTTTCCCGAACATCATCAATTTTTACGTCCATGCCTTTTTCAATAAATTCTTTATATCTACGTTCTGTTCTAACATCAGCTGATGCGTTCATGTAAATTTTAACATCGGCGTTGGGGAATACAACGGTTGTTATATCGCGCCCTTCGGCAACTATGCTTCCTTTTTCGGACATTTGTTTCTGAAGTCTAACAAGTTCAGTCCGGACCTCGGGAATTCTGCTTATTTCACTTACTTTCTCGCTTACTTCGGGAGTTCTTATAAAATCGGTCACTTCTTCGTCGTTAACAAAAACACGTGTAACACTGTTTTCGAATTTAAGTGAGATATCGAGCCCCTTAACAGCTTTAATTACTTTATCTATATCATCAACAATATTGTTTTTAAGTGCAATATATGTGATAGCACGATACATAGCTCCTGTATCAAGATAAACATATCCTAGCAGCTCAGCTAATTTTTTGGCTGCGGTACTTTTTCCCGAGGCAGCCGGACCGTCTATTGCAACAATTATTTTTGACATAGTTAGGAAAGATAAAAAAAACTGGATGCAGTTTCAATAAAATAATTCTTATAAATTATTTCATAGGAACCACTTATCGATTATTTATCATTTTATTGCTCTAGTATATATTATCCTAAACCAAGGATTTAACCATTTACCTAATTTTGAGATGAAAGAAATATAAAATCAAATAAATATGCATCAGAAATAAACTATATTATATAATCTAAATTTTCAGTCATGATTGACTATTAGAGGATATTTCACTTTCGGCATACTCAAACAACATAATATTCGGTTATTAACTGATTAATTTTCCTGCAGTATTTGCAACATTTTTTCGTGAATACGATTATTTGAGGCAAGTAGTTGGCTGGAATTAATTGTCAGCTGATTATTGTTAAAATCAGTAACTTTTCCACCCGCTTCCTCAACTATTAATTGACCGGCGCAAAAATCCCAGGGATGCAGAGAAACTTCCCAAAAACCGTCAAAAATTCCCTGAGCGAGGTAACATAAATCAATAGCTGCTGAACCTAAACGACGCACTGCCCTGCAAGAGTTCAGAAATGCTGTAAACTTCTCGACGGCATTATCCGGATTATCTTTAATGTTATAAGGAAATCCAGTTACTAGAACACTTTGTGCCATATTCGAATTATCAGTAACTCGAATTTTTTTCCAGTTTACAAACGATCCCGAACCTAATTCAGCCGAATACATCATATCACGCATCACATCGTAAACCGCTCCGCAAATGGTTTTACCATTTTTTGTTAATCCGATTGATACTGAAAAAATGGGCAATCCATGCGCAAAATTTGTTGTTCCATCGATAGGATCAACTACCCAGATATATTCGGAGTTTTTTAAATCCGCACCACTTTCTTCAGCTAAAATTCCATGAGATGGAAATTTTTTGTTTATATAGTTGATTATTGCTGCTTCCGATTTTTTGTCTATATCCGTTACAATATTGGAATCGTTTGTTTTTGTTTCTATGCTAAAATTTTTTCCAAAACCGGTTCGAACTATTTCACCAGCCAGACGTGTTACTTCAAGTACATTTTCAATCATTTTATCCTCAGAAATATATTTAACAAATTTACCTTTTTATAAATTCACAAAAAAACTTAGAGTGCAATAAAGTGAACACATTTGTTCGCTCTGGCTATATTTAGTATTTTTACACTCTTATATTAGAATAATGATTAAAAGGTAAAAATCAGACATGTCAGAAATTGCTAACAATTCGGTTGACACATCAGTTGTTGAGGATATTCCTTCAAAACTGCCTGTATTGCCACTTCGGGATAATGTAATTTTCCCTTACATGATTTTCCCGGTTTTGGTGGGACGAGAACAATCTATTAAAGCGGCCAATTATGCGTTGGACTCAACAAAATTTATTTTTCTCGCCGCACAAAAAAAAGCAAATATAGAAGAACCAACCACTGAAGATATATATAAAGAAGGAACCATAGCAAAAATTATCCAGATTTTAAAATTACCAAATGGATTAATGAAGATTTTAGTTGATGGAATCATTCAGGGTAAAATTAAAAATTTTGTAGATAATCCCCTGTTTTTTGAAGCTGATATTGAAGTTGTTGTCCCAGAATCCGAAGACCCCAGGGAAATGAATGCTTTAGTAAGACAGATGACTACATTATTTAAAGAATATGTAAAAATTAATAGAACAATACCGGCCGAGGCCATAAGCGCTTACGAAAACATTGATGAAATTGACCGCAAACTTTATTATGTAGCCGCTAATATCAATCAGTCTATTGAAATTAAACAGAATATTTTAAAAAAGTTTTCACTCAAAGATCAGATATATGAAATTATAAAAATTCTCAATTCCGAAGTAGACATACTGAAAATCGAGAAGGAAATTGAGAATAAAGTACAAGAGAATATATCCAAAACTCAGCGTAAATTTATTATTCAGGAACAAATCAGGATTCTTCAGGATGAATTGGGTGAAGAAGATGAAATTTCGCCAGAATTCTTAAAATTGAAGCAAAGCATTAAAAAAGCGAAAATGCCCAAAAATGTAGAGGAAAAGGCTTTTGAAGAGTTTAATAAATTAAAAAAAACTCCACCGAGTTCGCCTGAATCTACGGTGTTAAGGAATTATCTTGATTGGTTGATTGATGTACCGTGGGGTAAAAAAACTAAGGATAATCTTGATATAAATAATGTATTAAAAATCCTCGACGAAGATCATTATGGACTAGAAAAACCGAAAGATAGAATAGTTGAACAAATTGCCGTTCTGAACCTTGTTAAACAAATGCGCGGTCAAATTTTATGTTTTGTAGGACCTCCTGGAGTTGGTAAAACTTCGCTGGGGAAATCTATTGCAAGAGCTGTAAATAGAAAATTTGTACGCATAAGTCTTGGCGGTGTTAAAGACGAAGCTGAAATTAGAGGACATAGAAGAACCTATATAGGCTCGATGCCCGGTAAAATAATTCAGTCAATGAAAAAAGCCGGTACACTTAATCCAGTAATTTTATTGGACGAAATAGATAAAATGAGTATGGATTTCCGTGGTGATCCTTCTTCTGCTATGCTTGAAGTTCTTGATCCTGAACAAAATCATACTTTTAACGACCACTATCTGGATATTGATTACGACCTATCCCAGGTTATGTTTATAACAACTGCAAATGTCCGTTATAACATTCCATTGCCTTTGCAGGACAGAATGGAAATAATTGAATTGCCCGGTTATCTTGAACATGAAAAAATCCAAATCGCTAAACAACATATTATTCCAAAGCAGATAACCGCCCACGGACTAGGTAATCATAATGTAAAAATAGATGAAAAAGTGATCGCAAAACTAATATCTGATTATACACGTGAGGCCGGTGTTAGAAATCTTGAAAGAGAAATTGCATCTGTACTGCGAAAAACCGCACGCGATATAGTGCTTCAGCAAGCTGGTAAAAAGACCACTAAAAAGAAAATAAACGTTACAGAGGTCACTGACGAAAAAGTTGAAAAATATTTGGGTGTTCCAAGATTCCGTTCGCAAAAATTAAGAAAAGAAGCTCTTGTAGGGAGTATTACAGGTTTAGCCTGGACAAGTGTTGGCGGTGAAATTTTACAAGTTGATGTCGCCATTATGTCGGGTCCCGAAAGATTAACCATAACGGGTCAAATTGGAAATGTGATGAAAGAATCGGCCCAGGCGGCGCTTAGTTATCTGAGATCGAATTATAAGGATTTTTGTCTTCCTTCAAATTTTCACAAAGGTAAAGAAATTCATATTCATCTTCCCGAGGGCGCAATTCCAAAAGACGGACCTTCAGCTGGAATTACATTGGCTATGGCAATGTTCTCTGCGTTTAGCAATAAATCGCCAAAATTTGATATAGCGATGACCGGTGAAATTACTTTAAGGGGTAATGTGCTTGCCATTGGCGGTTTGAATGAAAAACTATTAGCCGCCAAAAGAAATGGAATAACAACTGTTCTTATTCCTAAAAGTAACGAAAAAGATCTTATCGAAATGAAAAAAGAAGTTAAAGATGGTATGAATATTATATCAATAGATACAATTAAAGACGCTGTTCCTTATGTATTCGGTAAACTTAAACCTGTGAAAAAAACTCATCCTAAAACAACAATTGCGAAAAAAACAGTTAAATAATGACTGAAGAATTTATAATAAATAACGTCGGTTCAGATCCTGAAATTTACGAACAACTGATTCCACAAATTGATTCGATTGTTAGTGTTGAAGAACCGATTATATCTAATTTGGCAAATGTTACAGCTGCACTTAAACAGTGTTTTAAGAAAATTAGTTGGGTTGGTTTTTATTTAGCAGTTGATGAAAAGCTCTGTTTGGGTCCGTTTCAAGGTAATGTGGCATGTACTATCATCCCATTTGGGAAAGGTGTTTGCGGCACTTCAGCATTAAAAAAAGAGACTATTATTGTATCCGACGTTGAAAAATTTCCTGGACATATTGCCTGCGATTCAGGTTCAAAATCGGAAATTGTAGTCCCAATTATTTTGGATGGCAACGTTGCTGGAGTTTTAGATTTGGACAGTTATATTTATACGGCGTTTAATGAAACCGATAAATTTTTTCTCGAACAGATAATTAAAATTTTGATTTCGAAACTAGATTTTTGCAAATTCCATCTTACATAATTAGAATTCCAAGAATAATAGAAAAATAATAATATATGAGCTTTTTAGTAACAGCACGAAAATGGCGCCCACAGAAGTTTGAAGAATTAGTTGGACAAGAACATATATCAACTACAATAAAAAATGCCATTATAAACGAAAGAATTGCGCATGCTTATATTTTTGCCGGTCCGCGAGGAGTGGGCAAAACAACTACCGCTCGCATTTTCGCAAAGATTTTAAATTGCCTTAATCCAACTAATGGTGAGCCGTGTAATAAATGCGAAATGTGTAATTCGTTTAACAATTCGCAGTCTTTAGACGTAATTGAAATAGATGGTGCCTCTAACAGAAGAATTGAAGAAATTCGTACACTGCGTGAGTCTGTAAAATATGCACCTACTAAGGGGAATTATAAGGTGTACATTATTGACGAGGTTCATATGCTTACAACCGAGTCTTTTAACGCACTTTTAAAGACTCTTGAGGAACCACCAGATCGTACAATATTTATTTTTGCGACTACAGATGTGCACAAAGTTCCACCAACAATAATTTCGCGGTGCCAAAGATTTGATTTTCGACGAATTGAAATTGGGACTTTGAAGCATACAATCAAAAAAATTGCAGACGCGGAAAATATTAAAATTGATGACCAATCTTTAACGATAATAGCCAAGAAAGCCGACGGTGCTTTACGTGACGCTGAGAGTTTGTTCGATCAACTAGTTTCCTTTTGCGGAAATGATATTAATGCCAAAGAAGTTGCTACAATGCTAAATATTATTGATGAAGATATTTATTTCGAATTAACTGATGCAATAAATTCTAAAAATTTCGGTTCTGCTTTTAATATAACATCAACTATATACGAAAACGGCTGGAACTTTATAGATTTTTTAAATGGATTAATTGAACATTTTAGAAATCTAATGACTGTAATTGTTCGTAAAGACTCAAAACTGATTGAATCCTCTGAAGATCATCAAAAGAAATTTCTGAATTATTTAGATTGTTTTTCCGAGGGTGACATATTAAGAATTTTGGGATATTTGAACAAGGTTCAATATGAAATTAGATCTTCTCAAAATCCTAAGCTAAAAATTGAAGTTTCACTTTGTCATTTAATCGGACTTCAGAAAACTTCTCAAATATCTGAACTTATTGAAGGATTAAATAAGGCTGAATTGCCAGAAAAAAAAAAAGAACAATCCAATAACTTAATTCAACACTCCTCACACAATCTCAATATTCAATATGGTGATCCAGAGAAATCAAAAGAAGATATTGAGGCAACCGTGCATGAACCCTCCGTTAATTTAGATACTCTAACCTCCAACTGGATGAATTTTATAGAATTAATAAATACGCAAAAGTTTGCTCTAGGGGCCTCACTCCAGAATTCAAAACCGCTAGAAAGTAATGACAATACTATTATTGTAGAGTTAAATTCTAAAGAGGATGTGGATATAATAGAGAATAATAGAAGTTATTTAAGCTGTCTTATGGAAAATTCTGAGCAGATATTTAATCAAAAACTAAATTTTTCATTTATTTCAAAATTTTCGAGCCCGCAATTTGTCAGCGATAATAAATCTTCGGTAATTTCGAACGTAGATCCCAATCTATCGCAGGACGAAAACTCACTTATAAATGCTATTCTAAACGAACTCGGCGGAAGAGAAATTAATAGATAAAACTATTTCTATTCATAAATGGTGAAAGTTTTTACAAACCGTACTGAGTCTTTTTCGTCAGCTATATTTTTTAACTCTTTGTAAGTTACTTCTGTATAATTGAACTTTATTTGTGGAATAGATTTAGTTGTAGCACCTAAAAAGATTTTTTCATCAACATTATTAAGAACATAATTTAATTCTTTTACGGCCCAACCGTTTTTGCAAGTTGTTGTATCAGAAAAACTTTCATCCGAAATATTAGAACCGCCCGTTAATTTATAAGAATGAAGGTACACCTTAGCTAAAGGTCTAGAATATAAATTATAAACGCTGTCTACAACATGAACTTCCATTCTAAGAGAAACAAACAATTCATTCGACTCATTTTTAGTAACATCATTTTTATCGCACGAAATAATTATTAGACCAAATAAAATGGATTGTAATATATATTTTAACAAATTCATAATTTTTACTCATCCCAATCAACTAAGTAATTCATTTTAAAAATTTTACATAAAAACATATTTAAAACAAAAAAGCCCTATCGATAATCGAAAGGGCTTTTGTACCTCAAATAACATGAGGTTAAAAATAAATTCTGGCAGCTACCTACTCTCCCACACAGTTGCCCATGCAGTACCATCGGCGTTTAAGGTCTTAACTTCTCTGTTCGGAATGGGAAGAGGTGTTTCCCCTTAGCTATAGCCACCAGAAAACTTTTGTCCACGCAAAGCGGGGATCTTGAAATCTGTTAAAAATAAAAAATTTGGAAGAGAGAGCCAGACAGCTTTAAAAAATTTTAATGGTTAAGCCTCACGACTTATTAGTATTGTTCAGCTAAACATATTACTATGATTACACCTACAACCTATCAACCTTGTCATCTCCAAGGAGTCTTTAGTCCCGTTACCGGGAGGGATATCTAATCTTGAAGTTGGCTTCGCACTTAGATGCTTTCAGCGCTTATCCATTCCGAACATAGCTACCCAGCGATACCGCTGGCGCGATAACTGGCACACTAGAGGTTCGTTCGAATCGGTCCTCTCGTACTAGAAACGACTCTTCTCAAATATCCTACGCCCGCAGAGGATAGGGACCGAACTGTCTCACGACGTTCTGAACCCAGCTCACGTACCGCTTTAATTGGCGAACAGCCAAACCCTTGG
>PGYT01000039.1:16440-54985 GCA_002839805.1 Ignavibacteriae bacterium HGW-Ignavibacteriae-2 | reverse complement strand
TGCCAATAATTATCTTCTGAATGTTTATAGAAAACAATACTCGTTTTTACTTTAATTCTTTTATAAGAATACAAACCCGGTTCAATTATTTTGGGTTTATATAGAGCTCATTATTTCCTCCTCGGTAAACCGACACTTAAGCGGTAATAACTTTTTTGGTGATTCAAACAGTTCGGCTTTTCGAAACTCTCTGCAGAGTTATCCACTAAAACAAAAGATATATAATAACAAATCTGTTTTTGAATGAATTTAACAAAACAATTACTTTTGTTTATCATAGTTTTGGTTGCTTACTTTTAATAAAGTATTTTTCTAAAGATTATTATATCGACTTTTTTTTTGATGACATTTAAAGATAAAAACAAATACTTGTTTTGGCTCCTTTTGGGAAAGTTATACAGGCATCAGTTAAAGCTTTGGAATTATAATGAATAGAAAATCCCCAAATTTTCATTATTACGTGGGCGGAATTATCCTGTTTTCCGTGATAATATTCTTTTTCGTCTCCAGAGACAATAGTGAAAACGATAAGGACAACTTTGTAAAAACAATTACAATTGCCGGACATATTTCAAAAGCACATCAGATTATAATAGATAAATTCAATAGACAGCATCAAAATAAGATTCAGATAAAAACTGTGAATCTTAGTTTTCAAAAATTTAGTACTGATGAACAGAAGGAGTTGTTCGCTCGTTTTCTTAGGAGCGAAAGCGATAAAATAGACATTTTTTTGGTAGACCAGATATGGATTCCGCGTTTCGCAAAATGGAGCGAACCGCTGGAAAATTATTTTTCGTATAAAGAAAGACAAAATTTTGTTCCCGCCGGATTGGAAGCCTGCAGTGACGAACAACATCTCGTTGCCATACCCCTATTTATTGATATTGCGCTTATGTATTATCGGGACGATCTACTTAGGAAATATTCGGATTACCAGGTTATAAAAACAAAAGTGGAGAGCTCTATCACCTGGGAAGATTTTATAAAACTTGGCTTAGAGTTGAAACAATTCAACAAACCTTTCTATACGTTTCAGGGAAAAGCTTACGAGGGGTTAATGTGCAGTTTTATAGAGTTATTGGCCTCTCAGGATATTACATTATACAAAAACAATAAAATTCAACTGAATACGCCGGAAGCAAAAAAGGCTCTTCAATTGCTTGTTGATCTTGTAAACAACTATAAACTTTCAACTACTCATGTGCTGGAATTCGAAGAAAATCATAGTTACGATTATTTTATTAAAAATGACGGATTCTTTTTACGCGGCTGGCCGAATCTTGGATGGCACTTTACGCCTGATGAATCGGAGTCCAAAAAAATATCGAGTCTAAAAAAAACTTTGCCTCCCCATTTTGCCGGTCAAAGAAAAACATCAATACTCGGCGGCTGGAATCTTATGGTTTCAATATTTTCCCAAAATAAAACTGAGGCTATCGAATTTTTGAAGTTTTGGACTAGTGAAGAATCTCAAAAAATTATGTATGAAGTGGGAGGTTTTTTACCGGCCAATCAAGGACTTTACGAAAATAAGGAGTTTATAAAGAAACATCCCGAGCTTACTTTTTTTAAAGAAATAATTCCAAAAGGATTTCACCGCCCGTTTTTAAAAAACTATACTAAGATTTCCGTAATAATTTCGGGTTATGTTAATATGGCCATCGCAAAAAAAATTAGTGTTAACGAAGCACTTAGATTGGCCGAAGAAAAAATCAACTCTGATTTATTAATGATACAATGAGAAAAAATTTATATAAAATCGATTTTCGGCTTGTGCTCCTATTGCTTGTAATAATAATAGGCGCGCAACTAGTATTAACATTTTATTCGAAGAACGCATTCCATTCATTTTTGCTCAACACTCAGGATTGGTACCAGAATTATTCTGTAAAAAGAATGGCTAATTTGACTTCAACTTCTCTTGAACTGCTCGTAGAAACTCAAATAACGCAAAAACAATTAGACAGAACACAAAGGAATAAAGTTATTAAAAGTTTCGATATAATTTTTAGTCAGCATATTATGGAAAAAAACGCCGAGGAGATATGCCTCTTTGTATATTATAAAAATAAGTTCATTCCTGTTGACGATGGAGAAGCTCTTTTTTCAATATTAACCGATGAAAACCACATTAATTATAATGCCGAAAAATATTACGAAGCTCAAAAATTATTTAATCAAGTAAAAGGAAATTTAATTGAGTCGGAAAAACTTCATGTGATTGTTAAAGACGAAAAAGAGTTTTACGTGTTTGTTCCTTTCGCGCCTAACGGTGAATTTCTCGGCGCGCTTTATATGAAAGTGATTCCCGATTTTAATCCTATTTCCAACGAATTTATTAATAGTTACAATGACGTTGCTCTTATATACGTACTGCTCGTTTCGGCGGGAATGATTTTAATCTATATAGTTTTTTCGTACACGCTGAAAGAAAAAGAAAAAGCGCAGGAAACTGCATACATGGAACATGAAAAGTTTGTTGAAGAAAGGGTTGCCAGAGAGAAAGAAAATACTTTCACAAAAAGAATATATCACGCTTATCATAAGGCGGAGAAAGTTATCGGATTTATCAATATGGATCTTGAATTGCTGAAAAGTGAAAATGTAAACGAAATTAAAAGAAGAGTTGGTAAATACTCAAATTTTATAGGACGTGTTATATATGATATGAAATATTACGATCCTCCTATTCATAGTATAATTAACCCGATTTTTAAAACAGACATTAATGAGGTGTGTAAATTTATTATTGATAATCTGTTTCTGCGTATATATAAATCATCACAAACCTTTACTTTCGAATGTGATTTTGACTCACAACTGCCAATTATTAATGTAAACGAATATATAATCTGGGAAGTAATTGAACCGATATTACAGAATAGTATTAGCCATAACTCTGAGCAAAATATAAAAATCAGTATAGTTACAAAATATGATGAGACAAATAAAAAAATATCTCTTTTAATTTCTGATGACGGAAAAGGAATAAAGCCGGAGCTGCTGAATAAAAATTCAGAAGGGATACAAAATGTATTTTTAGAAAGTGTTTCAACAAAAAATTTAACCGATGGTCAAAATGGATTCGGCTGTTACATCGCTCACACATTGGCGGTAAAATACTGCGGATGGAGTATGAGTGTGAAAAATCTTTCACCTAAAGGTTGTATGTTTGTTATCGAAATTCCTACTAACTAAATAGTGCCGCTTATGAACAAGATAAAGATTTTATTAATTGAGGACGAAGAGTTCGACGTACTAAGAGTAAAAAAAACAGTATCGCTTCAGGAAGATCTTTTGGAGATATCGGAAATTGTATCCGATGGTAAAAACGCTATTGAATTAATTGAGTCCGCGCCAGCCCGGTTTGATGTTGTTATTATGGACTTTCAGATTGCAGGCGGATTGATGGGCGAGGATTTGATCTGTGCGATTAAAAAAATAAGCCCTTATATACAAATAATTGTTATAACAAAACTTACGCTCAATGATAATAAATTTGAATTTGCCAATAAGCTGCTGAAAATCGGTGCCTTTTGGTATTGTACAAAATATCCGACTCATATAACGGAGTATATATATCAACCGACAGATTTTTTGATAAGCATTCATAACGCTTACCAGAAAAAAATTTTGGAACTGGCGAAATTCGAATATGACAACAAAATGAGCGGCAACATTAATATTATAATGGAATCGAAAAGAATCATCGGTTCATCGGAACAGATATTAATGTTAAACTCAATGATAAAAAAATATGCGTCCCGTGATGTTAATATACTTGTATACGGCGAATCGGGCACCGGTAAAGAACTTGTAGCATATAATATTCATTATAACAGTTCCAGAAAATTTGAAAACTTTGTGCGCATTAATTGCGGTAGCATTCCTCCCGATTTAATAGAAAGTGAACTATTCGGTTATGAAAAATTTGCCTTCACCGGCGCAAATAAAAATAAAAAAGGATTGTTTGAAATAGCTAACAACGGAACCGTTTTTTTGGATGAAATAGCCGATCTGCCAATGAATGCTCAGGCCAAATTACTACGCGTTCTGCAGGATGGAGAGATCGAAAAAATTGGCCGGTCGGAATCTTTTAGCGTTGACGTTCGTGTAGTTGCCGCTTCAAACAAAAACCTTGAAGATGAAGTTTTAGCGAAAAGGTTCAGAGAAGATTTATTCTACAGATTAAATATTATTCCAATCCAGATTCCACCTTTACGCGAAAGAAAGGACGATATAATCGAATTGTTGAATTTCTTCACAATCAAATACAGTGATTCTTTGCGCTTCGATAAACCTACTTTTACAAATGAGGCAATGACTGAGATTCTAAATTATTCGTGGCCGGGAAATGTTAGAGAACTTAAAAGCTTTGCCCAAAGAATTCTATTTATTGATACTAATCCAATAACTGTCGAAATTGTAAGGATGTCTCTTAACAACCTACAAGTGTCGGCTCAGGATGATAACAAAATTCTAGATCATTACTTTAATAACGAGAAAATAATACATTTAAGAGATTTCGAAAAATTAGCGAGAACCAAATACGTTAATTTTGTAAGAGAGAATTCGCCCAGCGACAAACAAGCCGCGGATAAACTTGGTATTGCGCAGCCAAATTTTTCGCGATTATGCAAAGAATTGGAACTCTAAAAATATATCAAATTTATATACCCCTATATAAATTTGATATATAATAACTTGCCCATCTTCCGGATAATGTGCAATTATCCGCCATAAACGAAACATTATTACTGGCATGTTGATTGTATTGACTCATAAAATGAGTTTATAAAATTAACTTACGCGATTAACTTTGAAATTTATTCCCCAAATACCAATCAAGAAATTTTTAAAACTTTCTAATTACAATAAAATAAGCTGGATTACATCTATTGTAATAATTGTTTTTATAATAATTGAACTAACTGGGTCGTTGATCAATTCAGGAAATAATGAATTTTTTATCGACGACAAAAATGAATTGGGCAAAAAAGTTTTTAATTCCTCGGTTATTAAAAACTTCTACAATGGTCTTTCGTCAACTCCTTATAATTATTTAACAACTTTTAAGTCCGATAAACCGGACAATTGTTTCAGGGTTTTCCTTATCGGCGAATCTTCCCTTTCGGGATGGCCCTACTCAAAAGAACAATCGATAGATAGAAAGTTAAATAAATTGTTCGGGCATTATATAGAGAATGAGAAAATTGAAATAATAACTATTAGCATTGCCGGGTTTAATACCTCACTGGCCTGCGAAATTATTCCTAATCTAATGAAATTCAAACCGGACTTGATTATGCTCTACACCGGTCATAACGAATTTTACGGTTATAACGGATATACAACAATTAGAAGCAAATCAAATTTAGTGTTAATGGATTTAATGGAGAAACTTCTCCAAAAAACAGGAGTATTAAATTCAATAACGTATGATAAATACAGGGACGATCTTGAAATTTTACTCCCCTTTAACGCAGATGAACAAATCATCACCGAATTGCAAAAAGAATACTATAACATTAAAAACCAATATTTGTCCAACATTCAAAAAATAATTTCTGTCTGTAGAGAGAATAATATACGTTTGGCGTTAACAGCTTTAAGCGATAACTGTCTTTTGCCTCCCATCGGTGTTTTAAACAGAAAGGATGATATAAGCGCGGATATAATTTACAATAATGCGCGGATGGCTTTAATACGGGATGGAAACCAAAACACGGCGGTTCGATTATTTAAAAAATCGAAAGATGTAGACGCTTTTAGATTACGTATTCCAGAAAATTTCATTGAGGATTTGAAAAATATTTCAGAACAAAACGATATATCCATCGCGGATATAAACACCGAATTTACTCTAAACAGCCCTAATAATATTCCAGGCAATAACTTATTCATGGACTATATTCACCCGAATTCTGAAGGGCTCAATATATTAGCTTCGGCCTATGCCAAAATAATTCTAACAACTTTTTTTGAAAAAAATAACTACAACGCAGCTATAGAAACAACACTGAACAATAACCCTGTTTCTAAAAAAGACTCAGTATTGGCCCAAGAAAGAATAGAAAGATCCCACGCGTTAATAAAACTTTTGAATAACTCAAAATATATGAATGAAGTTGTGGTAAAATGAAACTTATAAAACAAAAACCGGAAAATAATACGAGAAACGACAGGCATCATAAAAATAAAATTTTTATAGCTGATTCTCTTAGGAGTACAAATGCGCCTTATTAAAAAATCATTTCCTTTTCTGATATTATTGGTTCTTTATTCGGTATTCCCATCATACGGTCAAACGGGAAAAATTAAAGGCTTTGTGAAAGACAGCAATTCGGGCGAGAGGTTGCCGTTTGTTAATATTTTAATTCAGGGATTAAATATCGGAGCCGCCGCTGATATTGATGGTAACTATATAATTATGAATGTACCGCCCGGCAAGTACAATATAAAGGCTTCCTCAATTGGATACCAAAATTATATTTATCAGGAAGTTAACGTATCAAGCGATTTAACGACAATTCTAAATTTTGAGTTAGCTTCAAAGGATATAGAGTTGGGAAAAGAAATTGTTGTTATTGCCCAAAAAGATATTGTTACTAAGGATCTGACCTCAACCACAGCGATAATGAACAGCAGCGATATGGCCGCTCTTCCTGTAACTGAATTTAAAGATGTTCTGCAATTACAGGCGGGAATTGTCGGAGAAAGCGTAAGGGGCGGCAGACGCGGTGAAGTCCTCTATACAATAGACGGGGTTTCAGTAACCGATCTTTATGATAGTTCAATGGTAGTTGACATTAACACTAGCGCTATTCAGGAGTTACAGTTTATTAGCGGAGCATTTAACGCTGAATACGGTAAAGCTCTTTCGGGAGTTGTGAATCTTGCAACTAAAGAGGGTAACAATAAATTAACCGGCAATATTACAACGTACGTCGGAGATCATTTAAGTAACAATACAAATGTTTTCAGGCACATCGATAAAATAAATCCCTTTTCAATACAAAATGTAGAGGGAAGTCTGAGTGGACCGATAATAAAAGATAATTTGTATTTCTATACCTCGGCCAGATATATATATGATGAGGGTTATTATTATGGAAAACGCGTATATAATCCATGGGATATAACCAAAATGATTAATCCCGACGGAATTGGAGCCGAAAGATATTCGATACAAAAAAGCGGGGATGATGAATTTGAACCGATGAATTTTAGCGAAAGGGTTAGTTTGCACGGAAGACTCTCGCTAGTATCAATTTCCAAAGTAAGACTTAACCTCACATCTATGTTCAATAAAGAAAATTTTAATGAATACACCCATGCTTATTCATATAATCCGGATGGAGATCTAAATCGATTTCAGTGGGCGAATACAAACATTCTCAGTCTTACACATACTTTAGGAACTAATACTTTTTATAGAGTAAACCTTTCTTATTATTTCAAAAATTATGAGCATTATGTTTATAAAGATGTTAACGATCCCAGGTGGACAAATGATTTGCTGCTTCAACAATCACCTTCAGAATCCCCGAGTTTTTTAACTGGCGGCACCCGCGACGACCAAAGTCAAAGGGAAACCTCAAGTCTAACTTTAAAGTTTGATCTAACATCTCAAGTTCATAAAAATCACCAGCTAAAAGTTGGTTTTGAATTAAACAGAAACCGCTTATACAATAGTGAAATGAGATTGTTGAAATGGAAAGACTGGAATGATAATGGAGTTTATGATTTGGGAGAAGATGGAATGGAAAATCCTGAAATCTCCAACGACCCATATGTAAGAATGAGAGTGCCTGATGTAGATAACGAAAATGAAAACTTGAATATCAATAGGATAACTACAATTCCGATGGAATTCTCGGCTTATGTTCAGGACAAAATTGAATTTGATGATATGATTATAAACATTGGAGTAAGGCTAGATTATTTTTCCCCTGATGGAGTAATACTCAACGACCCGAATGATCCGGATATATACCGTCCAAGGAAACCCGAAAATATACTTAAATCTATTGACGAACGTAGAACTTATTGGTATAAAGAGGCATCCGATAAAATTGCCGTCAGTCCGCGAATAGGTTTTGCATTTCCTATAACAGCAACCGGAGTAGTTCATTTTTCTTACGGTCATTTTTTCCAAATCCCTAAATATTCTCTGCTATACGCGAATCCGGAATATAAATTCGGTACCGGTGCCGGTAACCTTGGAATAGCAGGCAACCCAGATCTAAAACCAGAACAAACAATTAGCGGAGAAATCGGATTGCAGCAGGCTCTGGCTGAAGATGTTGTAATTGATGTGACCGCATATTTTAGAGATATAAGGAATTTAACCGGCACAAGGGCCGATGAAATTTATTTTTATGGCAATTCCTCCACATACAGTCAATATGTTAATAGTGATTTTGGTTTTGTAAAAGGAATGATTGTTTCTGTTAATAAAAGTTTTGGAGGATCATGGTCCGCCAGACTCGACTACACATTGCAATCCGCTAAAGGAAACGCATCGGATCCAAATAGAGTAAGAAATTTGATCGCTTCAAACATTCAACCCGAAGTCCAACTCATTCCTTTGGACTGGGATCAAACCCACACGTTAAATGTTTCCTTAAATTATACCGATCCGGCGCAATGGGGCGGAAGTGTTTTATTTCAATATGGCAGCGGATTTCCGTACACACCCAACCAATCGATGCAGCTATCAAAGTTATTAAGCAACAGTGAAGTTAAGCCTTATACATTAAGTGTTGATTTGAAAATGTATTATGACCTTATGCTGCTTAACACATTAAAACTTTCGGTATTCGCCAGAGTTTATAACCTTTTTGACACGGAAAATCAGCTTAACGTTTACAACGACAGCGGCACTGCGGATTTTACAATCGAAGAATATATAAGGCATAGAAATAATAGTCCTGAAATAATAAACTCAATAGACGAATATTTCCGTAACCCGACCTATTATTCCGAACCTCGCAGGGTGGAATTAGGCATTTCACTCTTCTTTTAGAAAACAAGCGGATCATATAATGAAAAAAAGCAAATTAGTTTTTTTTATAATAATAACTGCAGCTCTAGGTATAAAAGCCCAACAAATAGGTAAGGGCAGCGCAACCGAACAAAAGAGCAATGTTCATGACGGGAACCGAGTTATGACAGTCTTCAGTAATTGGGGAGTAATTGCTCAGCCCGGCACAGAGGGCCCCGCCGGCGGTTGGAAATATGTTACTAATAAATATGTTGGCGATGTTTCTCCCTTAGTTGGAGTTAGCTTACCTGTAAAAGATCATAACAAGGATGGTAAAATTGATACTCTGTATTCCGTAATCACAACAAATGTTACGGGTCATGGTGATGGGGATATGGCGCCTGGCAACTCGCGGCCGTGGACTTTCGAGCCGATTCCAGGTTTCTGCAATGAACGAATCGCTATGAGTCATAAACCTTCAACATGGCCTTCGTTTTGGCCTGACCAGCCAACTTGGATCGACGAAAATGGAAGAGCAGAGTGGAACGGATATTTTGGTCGTGGTCAGCTGAATGCTGATCAGGAAAGTTATTTTATGATGGATGATCACTGCGATGAAAAATTTTACACTAATTATAAATTCCTGCCAGATTCAACCGATCCATCACGAAAAGGTCAAGCGATTCGAGTATCTGTTAGGGGTCTTCAGTGGTCCGATTTTTTAGCCCAGGACGTGATATTTTGGCTTTATGAGATAACAAATATTGGAACTACAGTCTATCAACAAGCGGTTTTCGGTGCTCTCGTTGGTACTTACGTTGGATTACCGGGAAATGAATACCTGGATGATGCTTCATTTTTTAATATAAGGGAAAATATCACTTACACATGGGATTATAATCATTATGTAGACGCAATCGCAAATCCTTTGTGGCAGGGACCTAGAAACGAAGTCGGTTACGTTGCTTATTCTTTTCTGGAGTCGCCGGGAAATAAATATGACGGCATCGATAACGATGGCGACAGCAAAGGAAACGATCCTTATTTCACAGCGGATGATTTTAATGAACAGATTTTGCGTGCCGGTCAAAAATTAATTCTGATTGATAAAAACAACTATAATCGTTCCGAGTTTATTATGCCTAACTATCCGGTAACTGTGGAATCATTAGGCAAAACATTCCGTCTTGTTCCAGATTCAACAATACTTGTTGAAGGCAATTTAGATAAAAAAGAAATGCTCAACAAAAACGCTTATGATGGATATGACAATGATCTGGATGGTTTAATAGATGAAAATTACCAATTGCATTATCGACAATTTAAACGAGAGACAACTACTAAGAGAGTGCTGATAGATACTCTGAACGCTCTGAAACACACAAACTATTTAGCCGGACTTAACAAATTAAGCGATATGATTGATGAGGGAAGGGATGATGGAATTGACAACGATTATGATTGGAGCCGGGATGTTAACACTGGCGTAATGTTATTTGATGAAAAAGGAAACTTACTTGATGACACTGGAAAAGACGGCAAGAAAGAAACTTATGATGAAGGCGAGAATGATGGAACACCAACCTGGGGAGAACCGAATTTTGATAAAACGGATGTCGACGAATCAGATCAAATTGGTTTAACAAGCTTCCATTATTTCGTACCGTCGAATGATATAAGGCTGGGAAATGAGAACGATATGTGGCGAAGAATTAAGCCGGGAACATTTGATGTGCCGACTTCAGTCCAGAATAACGTCGCTACAAGAGGTGAAGATGGTGATTTTATTTATGGCTCCGGTTACTTCCCATTGCTTCCCAATACGATAGAACGATTTTCACTTGCGTTCAGTTTTGGTGAAGATTATAAGGCTACAATTAAAACAAAAAAAATCGCTCAAACAATTTATAACGCGAATTACAATTTCCCGAAACCTCCTAATATGCCTACTCTAACAGCCACACCAGGTGATGGGAAAGTTATTCTTTATTGGGATAAAGTAGCTGAAAACTCAATAGATCCCGTTTCAAGAGAAAACGATTTTGAAGGGTACTTTATTTACAAATCTACCGATCCGAATTTTAATGATGTTATGACTATAACCGATAAAGACGGAAATCCGAAAAGGTACAAGCCGCTAAAACAGTTTGATCTTAAAAATGACATTAGAGGAACATTTGTACCTAGTCAGGAATTGATGGAGCTAAGAAATGGCGTTCCATTTTATTTAGGAGATGATACAGGCATACAAAACACCTATATAGATGAAGACGTTAAAAACGGAGTCACATATTTTTACGCGATTTGCGCTTATGATAGAGGTTTAGCCGAGAAGAATATTTTCCCCGCTGAAAATTCTCATATTATTTCATTAGATATAAACGGCAATTTTTCACCGAATATAAACTGTGCGATTGTAATTCCTAACGCTCCGGTTGCAGGATATGTCCCGCCGAAAGAAGGAGAAAAATTAACGCGTGTTTCTGGACACTCCAAAGCCACACCATATTTTTCAATAGTCGATCCTGTAAACGTTAAAACTTCCGAATACCAGGTTAGTTTTATTGACTCTGTCCAGGCAGGTATTCCAATTGCCTATGCCTACAAGGTGAAAAATATTACAACAGGAAGAGAAATTTATAAAAAGAATTTGTATTTCAAGCAAAGCAACAACGATGTATTTGAAGGAGTAACCTTACATTTTGATACCCGCTACCAAAGTGCGGATAGCGTAAAAGCGAATATTGAAAATAGTCGCTGGAATAGAAATATTGGTAAAAATCTGCGATTTACAGTTCAACCATTTAACTTTTCGGGTTATCCAAAAGGTATTAGGGAAACAGAAGAATATGCTGTTGTTTTTGGCGATAAGTACGACAAAGAATCTACGGCTAAACTTTTAAATCTTCCTTTGCCGGCCAAAAAAACTAATATGGAAATATTTAATATTTCCAATCCATCCGAACCAGTAAAATTGCCTTTCGCTTATGTAACTCTCGATACACTTCTTAACAAAGGTGATCGTATAATGATGGGTACCGCGGATTCTACTTCCTTTACATGGACTATTGAATTTGCGGGCGATTCTACAAGAATTCCAACGGCTGGGGACACGCTTTTTATTTCTATAAACCGACCTTTCACATCAAAAGATGTTTTCTCGTTCGTTACCAAACAATCTTACGCTGATGAAAACTCCGCAGTGTCCCAAATGAATAGAATAAAAGTCGTTCCTAATCCTTATGTGGTATCTAATATTTTTGAACATCCATTGCCCGGTGACGTTAGGGGTCGTGGAGACAGAGCAGTTAAGTTTATTCATTTACCAGCTAATAGTAAAATATCTATTTATACAAGCCGCGGCAACCTTGTTAAAGAAATTTATCATAACGGAAACATCGATGACGGCTCCGCAACATGGGATCTGGCCTCGGCGGAAGGACTTGATGTCGCGTACGGAATTTATTTCTATATCGTTGAAGACCCAGCCAGCGGTGCAAAAAAAACCGGTAAAATTGCTCTTATAAAATAATTTCGTGAGTGGAGATTTATGAAAAAGTTTATATGCAGTCTTTTATTTCTATTTGTTTCAATAACATCAGCACAGAATAAAGTAGGAACCACTGCCGCCGAATTTTTAACTATTCCGGTGGGAACTAAAGCCCTTGGAATGGGAGCGGCCTTTACATCTGTTGCCGATGATATTACCGCCGCATATTATAACCCGGGAAGTTTATCAAGAATTTCAGAAAATCAATTTCTTACAAATTATTCCGAATGGCTGGTGGACACAAAATACAGTTGGATAGGACTCGGGGTTAAATTAAGCAGTGACGATTACATTGTTTTATCCGTAACAAGTTTAGATTATGGCGAAGAAGAGGTTACCACAATTAGTTTGCCGGAAGGAACCGGTGAAAAGTGGGATGCTTCGGATATCGCAATAAGTCTTTCTTACAGTAGAAATCTCACCGATCGTTTTTCAATTGGAGGATCGGTAAAATATATACAGCAAAAAATATGGAACGAAAGCGCAAGTTCCTTTGCTGCGGATATCGGCTTGTTATACAAAACACAAGTTGAAGGATTAAACCTGGGTATGTCTATTTCGAATTTCGGAACCGGAATGGAACTCGACGGAAAAGATTTGCTCCGCGCTGTCGATATTGATGAATCCTATAATTACAACAACTCCACTATAACATCTAACATATCAACGGATAAATGGGAGCTTCCATTGATTTTCGCTGTTGGGCTTTCGTGGAAGTATGGTTTGTGGGATGACCTTTATTTAACAACTGCCGCCGATGCAGTAATTCCAAGTAATGAAAATACATATATAAACTTGGGAGGAGAACTGCAGTGGAAAGATGTTTTCTTCGCTCGTGCCGGGAAAAATTCATTTCTAAAAGAAAATGCCGAAGAGGGATTTACGTTGGGCGCCGGGCTAAAATACGAATTATCGGGATTAAAATTATCGGTTGAATATGCGTTTCTTGATTTCGGCAACTGGAGTAATTTGAATCGTTATTCAATCACAATAGGATTTTAATACAATCCATAAACAACCAGGAGATAGTAAAATGAAAAAAAGTTACAATGCAGTTCTAATTTTTATGTTTTTTGCGGGCTCATTGTTCGCTCAAATAACAAACACTGTTACGTTTAATATTGATATGTCAAATCTTATCGCAGGGGGCTTTAATCCGATGGTGGATTCAATAAAGGTCGAAGGATTGACCTGGGATAGTTTTGGTGTTACTTTGGATCCTACAAGCTCCAGAATTCTTGCCCCTTCTGTTTCTAATCCAAATATTTATTCTACTACAATTATTATCAATGCAGGCACAGCGGTTGTCGGTGATTCTCTGCGATGGAAATTATTTATATGGCCGAGCGATAAAATTAAAGGCGGCGGCTGGGAAGGCGGCTTCGCGGGTTATGATGGAAGACCATACTACGTTAAAGAAAATAATGCCGTTGTAAATCTAGAGCCTGTAGTGCCAAATTTTCAATATGTTGTTACGGGTTTGGGTCCACAGAATACATGGCATTTTATGGTTGATGTTTCTGATATAGTAGGAACAGGTGAAGGTTACTTTGATCCATCAATCGACCAAATTATTATTGAGGGATTAACTTGGGAGGCTATGGCTATTGTAGTTAGCGGTGAAAGAAAAATGCAGCAAAATCCTTTATTACCTGGAGTTATTTTTGAAACTACTTTGGTTCTTGAATTAGATCCGGCATATGTTGTCGGAGACTCTTTAAGATGGAAATTCCATGCCACGCCCGAGAACAGATGGTCTAACAATGGATGGGAAAATGGTATAGGCCGTTTTACTGCATTTCAACCAAACGGGACAACTGTAGAAATAGGACCTCTCAAACCCGATATCGTTCCGAACTTTACATTAGTAAATGATTCAAAAATTCTTTTCCAGGTAGATATGAATCATAATGCTACAAATAGATATGACAGTTCAGCTATTCCACTCAACTTAATTCAATTTATGACGGTAAGGGGAAGCCATCCAATTCTTGGCAGTTGGAGCGGAGTTTGGACAGAGCAGGATACAATAACTCCGGGAATTCCCGTTCTTAACGATAGCGGTAAAAAAGGAGATAAAATTGCTGGAGATAATATCTGGTCGAGTATTGTTACTTTCCCGAAGGGTAGTGTTGGCGGCAGAACATCTTATAAATACGGTGTTTATTACCCCGGCTGTGAACAAATCAGCTCAACTTATTATATGGATGGATTTGGCGGTACAGGTGAAGACTTAGTTTGCGAAATCCTTGAGAGAAGTGATGTTTTTGAAGTATTGGATATTTGGCCAAGCCTAAGCGGGGCAGTTTCTGTAAGAAAACTTGACGATGAAATTCCCTCAAAATTCCAATTGGAACAAAATTATCCAAATCCGTTTAATCCTTCAACTACTATTAAATATGAAATCAATAAACAAGCTGATGTAAATATTAGTATATACAATGCAATTGGTCAAAAAGTAATGGAATTGGTAAATACCCAACAATCCGCTGGGACCTATGAAGTGAAATTTGACGCGGCTTCTTTATCAAGCGGAATTTATTTCTACAGTTTATCAAATGGATCCAGTTTAATTACAAGAAAAATGATGCTAGTAAAATAATTTGTGGTTGGTGTACATCAGAGGAGATTAGTCTGGTGCTCCTCTGATGTTTAATTTTTATTCTTGCACATTACTTCGGTACTTTTATTATGAAAAGAAAAATAACAGGAAATTTTATTTTAATTCTACTGTTGTGTGAAATTTTGAATGTGGAATTCTTGGCTCAGCAAACATTTAACGTTGGCAGGTACATGGTAATTCAAAAAAATTATAAATCTGTCGCTGAATCACCCGTTAAGATAAAGTCGAATTACAGAGACGGATTTATGAGAAGTACTAGTGCAGTTATTCAATTTAAATTCAGTATAAATGGTTTGGATAACGAACGCAAACCGACAGAAGACCATTTTATACTTATAAAACCTGAGAATAAAAATTACGTTACACCCCTTTTCGAATTCGGGAAAGAATTTAGCGGTGAAAAAGAAATTTCGAAAATAAAAAACGAATTCCTTCCCCAAAATTCGGAAGTATCGGTTTTATTCAGAATTAATTTTAGTGATGTCCTTAAATCCTTTGATGAAAAAGGATACTTTGAAACTTATAATGGCAGCAGAATTACTAAAGAGAACTTCGAAGGATTGTTTATAGCCGGAGATACAGAGCCGTTGTCTTGGAATTTCGGAGAAATACAAAAGAATCCTCAATATAAAATGACAGATCCCGACGGCGATGGAATTTACGAATGTAAAATAGTTTTTAAAACTAACGACTATCGTTCAATTGACTCAGAAGGAAATGCCGTTTGGGAGTTAAAGAATGATATTTCAGAATATCCTAAATATGAATCGCAAAATATTCTTCAACAAGCACTTTATAATATGGCGCTCGAGGAGTTTTTGTTGGACATTCGTACTGACTCAACTTTTATGGCTGGAGCAAAATGGCACGGTGTATGGACAAGGGACATTAGCTATAGCATTTTTCTTTCTCTCGCTTTAATTCAGCCGGATATTGCAAAACAAAGTTTACTTAAAAAAGTGAGTAATGGAAGAATTATTCAGGATACTGGCACGGGGGGTTCGTGGCCTATTTCTACCGATAGAGTTGTTTGGTCTGTTGCCGCGTGGGAAATATATCTGGTAACAGGCGATACCCAATGGCTTAAACATATTTACGGAATAATAAAAAAGTCCGTGGATGCGGATATTATAAATGCCTTTGATAAAAGCACAAATTTGGTACTTGGCGAATCTTCTTTTCTGGATTGGCGTGAACAAACATATCCGACGTGGATGGATCCAAAAGATATTTATAAATCATGCTCCCTCGGCACAAATGCTTTGCATTACCGTACATTGGAAATATTAAACTTGATTGAAAATGAACTCGGTTATAATACGGGTGATTATAAAGAACTGGCCGAAAATTTGAAAGCGGCAATTAACAAAAAATTATGGATGGAAGATAAAGGTTATTACGCGCAATTTATTTATGGAAGAAATTACAGCTATGTTTCTCCCAAGTCTGAAACTCTCGGTGAAGCTCTCTCGGTTTTATTTAATATTGCTGATGAAAAGAAAGGTAAAAGTATATTTGACAATATGCCTGTTGTTGAATACGGACCCACTTGTATATATCCCCAGATAACTAACATCCCGCCATATCATAATAACGCGATTTGGCCGTTTGTTGTTAGCTACTGGACATGGGCCGCTTCAAAAGCAAAAAACGAAACCGCTGTTAATTTCGGAATGGATGCCATTTATCGCGCCGCGTCTTTATTTCTTACCAATAAAGAAAACATGGTCGCCGATAACGGACATTTCGACGGTACTGAAATAAATTCCGATCGGATGTTATGGAGTATTGCGGGAAATCTTGCAACAATTTATAGGGTGATGTTCGGCATTACTTTAACAGAAAATAGTTTGGATATTGCTCCATTTGTGCCCGAAAAATTCGGAGGTGAAAATAAGTTAACAAATATGAAATATAGAAACGCGTCAATTGATATAACTGTTCATGGTTTTGGATGTAGGATAATTAAAGCAATTATCGACGGTGAAAAAGTACAAACAGTTTCTATCCCGAAAAATATTTCCGGCAAACACTCCGTTGAAATATTTTTGGATAATATAAGCGTTACGGGCGAAATGAATGTCGCTGAAAACCATTTTGCACCTTCTACTCCAATTGTTAATCTAAAAACTGGTAGTTTAAACTGGCAAAAAATAGAAGGTGCCGAATATTATAAGATATTTCAAAATGGTATGATGATTGCGGAGATAAAAGAAGAATCTTTTCCGGTTATACCTGGAAAATATGCGGATGAATATGTGGTTGTAGCGATTGATAAAGATGGGTATCAATCGTTTATGTCTGAGCCAGTAACAACCTTAATTGAAAACAATTGTGAAGTGAAAGCCTCGAGCGGTTTAATTGAAAATAAGATCGAAGGTTATACCGGTCAGGGATATATAAGAACAACAATATCTGATAATGCCGCTATACTATTCACAAAGGAAATTGAGAGGGACGGTAACTACTGGATTGATTTTAAGTACGCCAATGGCAATGGACCCATAAATACGTATAATGCATGCGGGATAAGAACATTATATATAAATGATAAATTGGAATCGACTATTGTTCTACCGCAAAGGGGTGAAAATATTTGGAACAACTGGGGATATTCAAATTCAATTAAATGTTATTTGAAAAAAGGTCTATCTCGGTTCGAATTAAAATATTTACCAATAAACGGCAATATGAATGAAGAAAAAAATGAAGCTTTAATAGATCATCTAAGAATAATTCCGGTTAATTAAATATATAAGGGCAAGGATGAAATTTAACTTCACGAATGTATTTGTTTTAATTTTGTTTTTTGTTTCAGTGTGCACTGCAGCTGATAATCATAAAGTTGTTTCGCCGGACGGAAGAATTATTTATACGTTTTCTCTGCACGATGGGGTAGCCCATTATGAATTAACTTACGGCGATGAATCTATTGTTACTCCATCTCCATTGGGATTCAGGTTTAAGAATCAGCCGGAACTTTCAAATTTCACTTGTGTCGATTATAGTACAAATAAATTCAGTGAAGTATGGAAACCGGTGTGGGGTCAAAATAAAAAGATATCGAACGAGTATAATGAGCTAATTCTTAATCTTGAAGAAAAATACACTCCCTTCAGAAAAATCCAATTTATTGTAAGAGCCTATAACGACGGCGTTGCTTTCCGATACCATTTTGATAAGCAGATAGAGAACAATTATTTTGAAATTACAGACGAGTTAACATTTTTTAATTTCGCGGATAATTTTAATGCTTGGTGGATTCCTAATGACTACGACAGCGAAGAATATACGTATCGCAATACTGCTATTGATAAAATACTTGGAGCTCACACACCTATTACGCTTCAGACAGAAAGGGGAACTTGTATAACGATTCACGAAGCACAGCTTAAAAATTATTCAAGTATGACGCTTGAAAGAAATAGATATCCTGCCAATTCCTTTCAATCGGTTCTGGTTCCGTGGCCAGATGGAATAAGAGTAAAACAGACAGCGCCGTTCGATACTCCCTGGCGTGTTATAATTATTACTCCTAGCGCAGAAGACCTGATATCATCAAATATTATTCTAAATCTTAATCCTCCGCCGGCAGATAAAAATTTTGATTGGATAAAACCCGGTAAATATGTGGGTGTTTGGTGGGCTATGCATCTGGATAAGGAATCGTGGGTAATGGGTCCGAAACACGGCGCGACAACCGAAAATGTAAAACGATATATAGATTTTGCCTCGGAGAACAATTTTAATGCGGTTTTAGCCGAGGGTTGGAATAAAGGATGGGAGATGTGGGGCAAAGGCAACGGGGCTTTTTCTTACACAGAATGTTATCCGGATTTTGATATTACCGAGATATCAAAGTATGCAAAATCGAAAAACATCTCGTTAATCGGCCATCATGAAACTGGCGGCGATTATATTAATTATGAAAAACAATTGGATGCCGCTTTTAAATTTTATAAAGACAACGGCGTTAATATTGTAAAAACGGGTTATGCCGGACCTATTAGACCCTACGGATATCATTATGGGCAAATGATGATAGACCATTATAATCTAGTTATGGAAAAAGCTTACGAATATAATCTTATGCTTGATGTTCATGAACCAATTAAAGCTACAGGAATGTGCAGAACTTATCCAAATCTTATGACAGCTGAAGGAATGCGTGGTACCGAATGGAATGCATGGAGCATCGGGAATCCGCCCGAGCATGTAACAATATTGCCTTTTACGCGTGGTCTATCAGGACCTATGGATTATACTCCAGGGATATTTGATTTGAAGTACGATCAATACAAAATAGACGAGTTCGTTAAATCTACATTAGCCAATCAACTTGCGCTTTATGTTGTACTTTATAGTCCATTACAAATGGCGGCGGACTTAATAGAGAATTACAAAGATAATCCGGCGTTTGAATTTATAAAATGCGTTCCTACCGACTGGGACACAACAATTGCTCTTAAGGCAGTCATTGGCGATTATGTTGTAATAGCCCGCGAAAAAGATAATGCGTGGTATGTGGGTGCTGTATCGGATGAGAATGAAAGAGAAGTTAAAGTGAAATTCGATTTTTTAGAACCAGGAAATTATTTAATGAAATCCTATTCAGACGGCAAAGATGCACACTACATAAATAATCCGTATTCTATAAACATAGCGGAAGAAAAGATATCTAATAATCAGGAGTATACTATACACCTTGCCCCCGGCGGCGGCTTTGCGTGTAAGATTGAAAAAATAAATTGATTCGGCAACGAATAACATATTTTTACAGAGGTTTATAAATGAACAAACGCTTATCTTTTTCAGTGACAGTAAGCAGTTATTTATTAACGTTATCGGTTTTCTTGTGTTCAATAAGTTTTTTATATGCGCAAGGGAGTATATATCATAGTCCTTTAGGATATGAAAACATTTATCCTGACAGAGAACTGGAAATTCCTCTTAATAATTGTGAAAGGGAACCGCGCGATCCTGTTGAAAATGAAAGCGTTATTATAAATTTTAAAACCTCTCCAATATTTAATAAACAGGAATGTTTTGTTGATGTTGTTATAAACTCGCTGGTTGAAAAAACTATTAGAGCCGATTTTCAATATAATAACGCTAGCGAAAGTTACTGGAAGGCTGATATCGGCAAATTTTCAAAAGGCGATTCGGTCGGATACAGTTTGCGTATAAATTTTAACGATAATGAAAGCACTAAATCGAACGGTTATAATTTTATTATATACGGATGGGATTATTTAACCGAAGTTAAATCTGCACACTTTTCTAACAATAACTTAATCCTTTCATGCTTATCGACCAACGAGTCGGTTAATCCGATCGTTCAAATCTCATTTAACTCTGAATTGTCACTCGATCTTAGAATTTTATTTTCAAATTCCGTAAAAACAAATGCCGGCTCAGGGGAGAAATGTTTTTTTACGCAATCGGAGAGTAAAGCTGTCTTGTCGAATTCAAGAATGAACCTTGAAATAAATTATAATCCGTTTCACTTAAAATTAATTTCAAAAAAGAATAACAAAGAATTAGTTAAACAATTTTTGTATCCAGGACATTCATCAATCAGCTTCCTAAACAATAAAACGGGCATACTAAAAGTAAGTGAGAGTTATTATACTCCTGATGATGAAATGTTTTTCGGATTCGGTGAGAGATATAACTCAATTAATCAGAGAGGAAATGGTATTGATAATTATGTCGTTAATACGTGGAAAGATCAAGGTTTGCGCACCTATATCCCTGTACCGTTCTATTTCACAAATAAAAATTACGGATTTTTTCTTAATTCAACTTATTATTCACGCTTCAATCTTGATACAGAGAAATCCAACAGATGCGAAATCATATCGAATTTCGGAAGGAAGTATGAGGGAGAATTCCAATATTATTTATTCGCCGATGAAAAACCATTAAATATAATATCCGGCTTCGCGAATTTGACAGGCAAAAGCGACCGTATACCTGCTTGGACTTTGGGCCCCTGGATTTCAGCAAACGAATGGGATAAACAAATTGAAATTGAAGCTCAGATCGATTCGTTAAAGAAATATGATATTCCGAATACGGTAGTAGTTATTGAAGCCTGGAGCGATGAAGAAACTTTTTACATTTTTAATGATGCAATTTATGAACCAAAATTAGGAGAGCAGGCTTTTTCGTTAAAAGATTTCAAATTTACCGGAAGATGGCCTGATCCGGTTGAAATGATTAATAATCTTCATAATGATAACATGAAATTGGTGCTGTGGAATATCCCGGTTCTTAAATCAAGTTCGGTAGAAAACGAACAAAGAGATAATGATGAGAAGTATGCTGTAGATAAAAATTTCGTCGTAAAAAATCCGGACGGCTCACCCTTTAGAATTCCGCCAACATGGTTCGGCAATAGTTTGAATCTTGATTTCACAAGTAAAGAAGCTTCCGATTGGTGGATGAAAAAAAGAAAATATTTAGTTGAAGAAATGGAGATAGATGGTTTTAAATGCGATGGTGGTGAATTTATTTGGGGAAGAGATTTAATTTTTTCAGACGGAAGAAGCGGCGAAGAGGTGAGAAATGTTTATGCTAATCTTTACGTTGACGCATATTACAAATTAATTAAATCGGTAAATAAGGAAACGGCGGTGTTTCATAGGGCGGGAACTTTCGGAGCTCAAAAACATCCGCTCGCATGGAACGGGGATCAATGTTCTTCTTTTCCCGCATTTAAGGAAGCTATAAGATCATGCTTAAACTCTTCGATTTCTGGTATTTCGTTTATAGGCTATGATATTGCCGGTTACCATGATGAAACTAATCTCTCGCCGGAGTTATATAATCGCAGTGTGGCGCAAGCAGCGTTTTCTCCTGTTATGCAATTCCACTCGGCTTATTCGGGTGATCCGAATCTTGAAAGAACTCCATGGAATATCGCACGGATGTACAATGATCCGTCGTGTATAGATGTTTACAAAAAATATGCGAACGTGCGCTTCAATATAATACCATACTTATATTCGGAATGTGAATTTACAATTGAAACAGGATTTCCTCTGATGCGCCCTTTGGTAACAGAATATCCTCTTGACTCAAATGTTGTAAAATATGAAACCGATTATAAATTGGGCAGAAATCTTTTGGTTTGTGCAGTAACTGAACCAGGTACAAAAAAAGAAATTTACCTCCCCGAGGGAGACTGGTTCGATCTGTGGTCTTTAAAAAAATATTCCGGAAAAACAGTTTACAACATGGATGTCCCTTATGATAAACTTCCGGTTTTTATAAAGAATGGAAGCATTACTCCTGTAAATTTGAATAAAACATTTTTATTCGCCTCGGATATGACAAACGATTTGAAATCTTATAACAATCTTACTTTTATAGTTATGCCTGATAAAACAATTGAATATAATTATAAAGATTATGTTGAGGAAAATGAGAAAAAAATAAAAGTTTCAGCAGAAAATGGCGGTGTGATTTTAGAAATTCCTCCTTTTAAAACAAATATATCTTTTATTATTAAAACTCCGGCGGTTAAAGAAGTAAAAAGCTCAGGAAAAATTATAAATGAATCAAAGAGTTGGAATGAGTTCCTGGATTCCTCCGATAATTATTTTTATTCGTTTGAAAATAAAATGTTATACATAAAGCAAAATGTTAAAAATGAAATAACTACCATATCAATAGCGACAGAGCAACAATAAAAATGTTTGCGAGTAAAATTAAAACAGCGCTTATTATTTGCCTGATCTTCGGATTACCCGGAAAACTATTTTCGCAATTCAGTTTCCAGGATGAAACAATTGCCGAAATTGAGGGCGAAAAAATTACAGCTTCGTGGTTTCAGGAATTATGGGAAATGAGTCCACATTTAAATACGGGTAACAAAAACAATTCTCTTTCCGAAAAGATTAATTTCCTGAATACAATTATCGCATATAAACTTTGGTATCGTAATAATAGCAGCTATAATGTTGACACTTCTTCCGCTTATTCTACGGCAATTAAAGAGATAGAAAAAATGTATGTACGAGATGCTTTGTACAGGCAGGAAATTCTGAATAGAATTAAGATCACACCGGATGAATTAAATCGAGCGCTGAAAAATCAACAAAGCACATTGGTAGTAAATTATATTTTATCTACAAAGGAAGACGAGATACAAAATCTTTTTAAGCTTCTTGAGTCCGGCTATTCATTCGATTCTTTATTGGCGGAAAGGGATGAATCTAAATTGCAACCCGAGCCGGTACAAATTAAATTTGGGGATTATCCAGAACCTGTAGAAGATGAGTTGTACTCTCTGATCCCGGGAACGTTTTCAAGGATAATTCAATTCAGCGACGGCTATTATATATTCAATTTAAAAAATATAATTAAAAAAGTATGGGGCGGTTCAGAAGATCAACAAAAAGAGACTCAAAAAGCTGAAGATATAATTAAGAAACGTAAAGAAAATATGCTGTTTGATAGTTTTATGAAAAAAACTTTGAACGGCGTGAAAACAGATGTAAACAGGAGTTTGTATGAGAAGCTTAAAAATGAATTAGTGAATGCTTTTGCCTCAAAAAAAGTTAGCGAAGAAAAAAACTCTTTTATAACATTATCTATAGATGATTTTGTTGGACTCCAAAAAAGATTTTCGAAGCATGAGATTAATAGCCCTTTTGTTTTTTTCACTGATGATACAGTTAGGTTTGGTGAATGTATCCGCGCATTATATTTTAACGGGTTAAGAATGCCTTCGCCCGAAGCGGAGGTTATAATAAAAACATTCGATGTATATATTAGAAATTTTATCGAGATGGAAGTGTTGTATAAAGAAGGGTTAAAATCGGGGATAAAATATTCACATGCAGTTCAAAAATATATTAAAATGTGGTCCGAGTTTTATTCATTTGAAACTATCAGGGGCGGAATGATCGATACGGTAAACATAGCCCAAGAGAAAATTAAAAACGCATATGATAATATATATAAGGGCATAACCGAGAATACTTTTTATAAATTCGATTATGCTTGTTTTAGTGATTCGGCTGCATCAAAATCAGAATATCAAAAAATCATGAGTGGTTTTGGGTTTGATAGTTTAGTAAAACAAAAAGGTTCTAGAATTGAAAACGCTTTTTTCAGTGATAGAAATAAATGGGTCCCCGTCTCGGATTGCGGAAAGTACAAAACGAAATTACTTGAACAAGAAGCAGGCGGCATTCTTCTTATTAATGATTTCGATTCGTTATCTGTTCTCGTTAAAATAGTAGATAAAAAAACATCGAAAGAAATTTTGGGTTTTAAGTCTTATGAGGATTCATTCAGGGAGTTAAAAAAACGATTGGCGTTGGAGGAAATAAATAATCAGATAACCCAAAAAACAGCTGAATATGCGGCAGGGTCTAAGGTAAAAATTAATTATGATGCGTTAAAAAGAATCGACTTAACAAACATAAGTTCAATGACTGTGAGGTTTATGGGTTTTGGCGGAAGTATAAGCGGTGTTCCGGTTTACACTCCAAATTATGAATGGACTGAATTGCTGGATTCAAAAATGTTGCTGCCTTAAGAGTTGTATCATCGTCTAACAAAAATAAATATCAAATATTCTTAATTAAAAATTAGCTGATGACTAGTCATTATTAGATAAATTAAAAATGTTTATCAACGCCTCCCTCCTTAAAAACTCAAGAAAAATTATTTGCACTTATTTTCTTGGGTTTTTTATAAATGATTTGGAGTGTTCGGATTAAAAGTCAGTTCAAATATCAGCATTAATATATTATCGAAAAATAATCTGGTCATTAAATTTAACGGGAGATTCAAATGGACGCATCCGGGCAGATGAGTTCACCAAGAGTTAAATCTTCAATAGGTCAGAAGTATTATCAAAATGCGCTTACAACTTATACAATCTCTTTTTTGAGTGGGAATTTATCACTTGTTTGAATGAAATTTTAATTCCCCGTCTATCATAGTAACGATCTATATTGAAGTTTAGACCTTTATAAGAAAGAATATTATAAAGTAATTATGGTTAAGATTTCGAATTACTTCAAATGAGACGGTATCCTGTCAATTTACACACAATCACAAATGTGTATTTTCCCGTTGAAATATTTGACAACTAGGGATATATAAAAAGGGAAATAAATTTAAGGGCAGTTTATTTTTTTTTCGGTCGTAATTAAAGAATTTTTTCACAAATTGTAATTTATAAAATATTTTACTTGACAAATGAGATGCAATGTATTATGTTTGTTAGTGAGTGTTAACTAACATAATGCAGAGAAAAAAATGGCTCGTATTAGCACAGAAGAAAGACAGGTTTTAATTATCGACGAAACGATTAAAATAATCCATGAACAGGGTTATCAGGCTTTTTCAATCCGGGAACTTTCAAAAAGAGTAGGTATAAGCGAACCTGCGATTTACAGACATTTTCTGAATAAAGAGGATATAGTGCTGGGTATACTTGGAAGATTTAGTGAATTTGATTTGAGTCTATTTAAAGAGGTGAAAAAATTTGAAAAACCCACAGAAAAAATTCACTGTTTTATCCAATATCACTTCGATTTCCTTGAAAAAAACCCAGGTATGACCTCCATTGTATTCGCGGAAGAAATATTTAATCAGAGCGATATACTGCGGGAAAAGATGTTAACAATAATTGAAAAAAGAAGAAGAATAATAAGAAGTATAATTGACGAAGCTAAACAAAATAAAAAAGTAATTGATATAGAAACAGGTGAGTTGATTACGTTAATCCTTGGATTCATTCGCCTTGTGGTTTTAGAGTGGAGAATGAGCGGGTTTTCGTTCCAGCTTTCGCAGCGCGGTAAAAAAACGGTTGGAACTATAGAAAAACTTTTATTCAAATAAATCATTTTTTTTATAAAATAAGTTAGTGAATGTTAACTAACATATATCGGTTGTTATTATGATGAGCACAGAAGAATATAAAGACTTAATCACTGATTTTATTAGCGATAGATTGATGTCGGATGGATATAAAAAAATCACTCTTGAAGAAATTACTTCAAACCTCGCAATCAGTAAAAAAACGGTATATAAAGTATTCTCATCCAAGGAAGAGCTTGCCCGCTCTATTTTTATTGGAGAGTTAAATAATGCGTATAACGGTTTGATACAAGTATTACAAGAAAAGAGTTCTATTGTAACTAAAATAGAAAAACTGTCGAAAATCATTGAGAATTATATTCGCCTATTTAATGAGACATCACTTAATAACTTAAGAAAAGAATTTCCGAGTCTCTGGAAAGAAATAGTTTTATTTAGAAAAGAAAGGGTATTGCCTCTCATCAATGTTTTTCTAAATCATTCAAAAAAACACAATTTGATTGTTGATTATGATAACGAATTGATAATAAAACTTTTCAGCACATCTTTAACAATATCGACAGAAAAAAGCAATTTAAAAAATAAGAAATCCACTTATCAGTATGTCTTCCAATCAATTTATGAAATTCTTCTTAATGGAATTATGACAAAAAAAGGGAAAAAATTATTAGCGATTAATAAAAGGAATAGAAATGAAAACAACAAAAATAATTAGCGCACTAATTCTTCTTCTTTCATTATATGCCTGCAGCGGGGAAGAAAATACTTCTACAATTGAGGCCACCGGTACAATTGAATCGACAAACGTTACAATAAGTTCTAAAAACGTTGGTGAACTTAAAGCAATTTATGCCGATGAAGGTGAACTGGTTAAAGCAGGCGATACAATTCTTGTGATTGACCATGAAGCTTTAAGTTTTCAGCTGGAACAGGCTCTTGCGTCGGTTCAAATTGCAGAAGCTCAGCTCAACTTAATGATTAAGGGGGCCAGAAAGGAAGATATTAAGCAAGCCGAAGAAATGGTCAATCAAAACGAATCCAATTATAAATTAGCAAAAAATGATTTTGAAAGATATTCGAAATTATGGGAGAGCAAATCAATTACTCAAAAACAATATGAAGATATAACTGCCCGTTATCAAATTGCCCAGGCACAATATACCTCTTCAAAAGAAAATTATGAGAAAGTTAAAAAAATATTTCGACAGGAAGAGATTGATCAAGCCAAAGCTAATCTTAGAAAAACAATTGCGTCGGCCGGTTTATTAAAAAAGAATATCAGCGATAGTTATATAATCTCACCGCTAAACGGTTTTATTGTTAAAAAGTTTGTTGAAGTTGGCGAAACTGTGTCTCCAATGTCATCGCTTATTAAAATTTCAAATTTATCAACGGTTAATCTTGTCGTTTATGTATCTGAGGTAGAATTAGGAAAAGTTAAACTCGGGCAGAAAGCTGAAATAACAATGGATACTTATCCCGACAAAATTTATAAAGGAAAAATAACCTTTATCTCACCTGAAGCTGAGTTTACGCCTAAAAATATTCAGACACAGGATGAAAGAACAAAGTTAGTCTTTTCAGTAAAGATTGAGATTGAAAACAAAGATTTTGAATTAAAAGCCGGTATGCCGGCGGACGCAAAAATAATTTTATAAAGGGCGCCAAAAAAATGGAAGCTGTAATAAAAATAAATGAATTGAAAAAAAGCTACGATACCATATTGGCCGTCAATGGCGTAAGCTATGATGTAAACCGCGGGGAAATGTTCGGACTTGTTGGGCCTGACGGCGCCGGTAAAACAACAACAATAAGAATGCTTGTGGGACTTCTAAATCCTCAAGGGGGATCAGCGGAAGTTCTTGGCTATGATTTGATATCACAAAAAAATCTTATAAAAGACGAAATCGGATATTTATCCCAAAAATTTTCCTTATACGGCGACTTAACAATTGATGAAAACATAGAATTTTTTGCTGATATACACGGAGTTAAAAATTTCCAAAAAAGAAGGGATGAACTTCTCGACTTTACCAGACTCACTCCTTTCAGAGACAGACTGGCGGATAAATTATCAGGCGGGATGAAACAAAAACTGGCTCTTGCCTGCACTTTAATTCATAAACCTAAAATAATATTTCTTGATGAACCGACAACCGGCGTTGATCCGGTTTCAAGAAGAGACTTCTGGAAAATTCTTTCCAATCTGCTAAAAGAAGGAATCACAATTTTTATGTCAACTCCTTACCTGGACGAAGCGGAAAGGTGTAACAGAGTAGCGCTGATGGATAAAGGAAATATTATAAGCTGTGATACGCCTAAGAATGTTAAAGAATCGATGAATTTGCAGATTTTGGAAATAGTGTGCAGTCCAATAAGAATCGCTTATAATAAAATAAAATCAACAACCGGATTGGAAGTTCAAATGTACGGCGATCGCCTGAACATAGCTGTGTCCGATTATGAAAAAGATTATGCTCTAATAAAAAAAATATTTTCAGAGAACGATATAACTGAAATTGATAAACGTGTAATAACGCCTTCCCTCGAAAATGTTTTTATCCATTACATGAGCAAGTAAAGTTTGATATAAATTGAAAAGGAAATAAAAATGAAAAAATTATTATTCATTATCTTTTTAGCGAGTTCGTTGTTCGCGCAGGAAAAAACTCTAACTCTGCAAGAAAGTTTAGAAATTGGATTAAAAAACAGTAAGGATCTAAAAATATCCAGATCCAAAATAGATTATTCCGATGCCAAACTAACAGAAATTAAACAATGCCTTTCTCCCCTAATCCAATACGTATTTCAGATCCGATATATGACAATTACACTTTTAAATTAGGATTCAATCAACCTCTTTTTACAGGTTTTAAATTGTCATCGTTAAAAAAATCGGCCAAACTAAATCTGGAAGCCTCGGAAAGTGATTATTCCAAAGAAGAGAACGAAACAAAATTCAATATATATAACGCCTATTGGAATTATTACAAAGCCGCGGAAATACAAAAAGTAATAGCTCAAACGCTTGAACAAATGGGAGAGCATCTAAAGGATACAAAAAACTTTTATGAAAACGGACTTGTAGCTAAAAATGATCTATTAAAACTTGAGGTGCAATATTCAAATACAAAGCTAATGCTTATTGAAGCCGATAACTATGTGGAAATTGCCCGTATTGCTTTTAACAAATCAATAGGAGTTGAGATAACTTCAGAAACAAAACTAAGAGCCGATGAACTATCAATAAATACTGAAAAATATGAACTGGCGGATATAATAGATGAAGCGCTTAAAAACAGAAAAGAATTAAAATCTTTATCATATCGTCTTGAGGCAAGTAAAGAAGGAATAACCGCAGCAAAAGCTAATTGGATGCCTTCGCTGTATTTATCGGGCAACTATTACTACACCAATCCAAACCAAAGATTTCAACCGGCAAAAAATGAATTTAATTCAAACTGGGAATTAGGGGTAACGCTAAGCTGGGATGTTTGGAATTGGGGATTAACTTCATCGCAGGTCTCACAAGCTGAACAGACAAAAATACAGATTGAAACTAATGTTGATCAGTTAAAAGAAAACATTCAGATGGAAGTTTACTCGAACTTTTTGAACATGAACAAATATGATGAAAAAGTAAATGTAAGCAAAGAAACGTTAAAACAGGCTCTTGAAAATTACCGCGTTACATCAGAAAAATATAATACACAACTGGCCACAAGTACAGATTTAATTGACGCGGAGACCTCCAAATTGACAGCCCAAACAAACCTAAAAAACGCCGAGGTAGATTATCAAATCGCTAAGGTGAAATTAGAAAAATCTTTAGGGAGAATAATTTACTGATGAACACAATAGAAGTAAATAATCTGACAAAAAAATTTGGAAAGTTTACTGCCGTAGACAAAGTATCATTTACAGTAAAGCAGGGTGAAATATTCGGCTTCCTCGGCGCTAACGGTGCTGGTAAATCTACTACAATTAGAATGCTTATAGGAATATTGGAGCCGACATTCGGCGATGCGCTTGTGGGTGGATTCAGCATTAAAAACGAGCCGGATCTTGTGAAAAAAAACATTGGGTATATGTCCCAAAAATTTTCGCTCTATAACGATTTAACAGTCGCCGAAAATATAAGATTCTTTGCGGGCGTTTATGGATTAGACGGAAAAAAATATGAAGAGAGAAAAAAATGGGTATTAAAAGTCGCCAATTTGGAGCATATGGAAAATGTTATAACGGGTTCGCTGCCAGGTGGAATTAAGCAGCGTTTAGCTCTCGGAACTGCCGTAATTCATGAACCCAAAATAGTTTTTCTTGACGAACCAACAAGCGGAGTGGATCCAATATCGAGAAGAAATTTTTGGGACTTGATAAACGAACTATCAGAGGGCGGAACAACAATACTTGTTACAACTCACTATCTGGATGAAGCGGAATTTTGTAATGACATAATTTTAATTAATGCGGGAAAACTTATAGCTCAGGGAAACGCTAAGGCATTAAAATCCAATTATATAAAAAACCCGATACTCGAAATTGAAAGTGAAAGAGTAGTTGACAGTTTGGAAATTCTGGAAAAAGAGAAGTGGGTCGGGGAAACTTCAATCTTCGGGAACTATATACATGTAATTCTTAATGATAACAAGATAAATGAAGGCAACATAATCCATCTGTTAACGGAAGAGAATGGTATAAAAGTACAACGTGTGGAAAAAATAATTCCAACTCTCGAAGATGTATTTATTCATTTAATTGAAAAGGATAGCAAGAAAAATGTTCAATAGAATATTTGCAATTGCGAAAAAAGAAACTCGGCAATTAAAACGTGATACAAGAATGTTATTTATAGTATTCTTCTTCCCTGTTGTGCTGTTGGCAATTTTTGGGTACGCAATTAATTTCGACGTACATCACATTAAAATAGCTGTATACGACCAGGATCGTTCCGAATACACCAGAGACTTTATAAACGGCTTAATTAGTTCGGAATATTTTGATCTTGTTACAAACATAGATGATGATAAAGAAATTAAAAAATTATTGGACGAAAAAATTGTTCAAGCGGTTGTTGTATTTCCAAAAGATCTGTCGAGAAAATTATTATCAAAACAAGAAGTGAAAATTCAATTTTTAGTTGACGGTGTGGATGGCAATTCCGCAAGCGTAATTCAAAACTATGTTAACGCCGCCACCTACAGCTATTCTATCGAATTAACAAAAGAATATCTTGCTGTTAACGGAAAAAACATGTACGTGCCTATAGACCTTCAGCCGCGGTTTTGGTTTAATCCCGATTTGCAGTCGACAAGATTTCTCATTCCGGGTTTAATGGGAATGATTTTAATTATTACAGCGGTTATATCAATTTCTCTTTCGATTGTACGTGAAAAAGAAAGAGGAACTATAGAACAAATTAATGTATCCCCTTTATCATCAATAGAGTTTATTCTTGGAAAGACTGTTCCATATATAGTTATATCGTTGATAAATGCGGGGATTGTATTGTTAGCAGGTTATATACTGTTTGGAATAGTTACTAAGGGGAATATTTTACTTTTACTCCTTGGAACATTCGCGTTTTTATTTGCGGCTTTAAGTTTAGGGGTGTTTATATCAACTATTTCAGACTCGCAGCAAGTTGCGTTTCAAGCCGCGAATGTTACATCTCTGCTTCCTTCTCTTATTCTTTCCGGATTTATTTTTCCTATTGAAAGCATGCCGGTCGCAATTCAGGTATTGACAAATATTACTCCGGCAAAATTTTTCATCGTAATTCTTCGGGCAATTCTATTAAGAGGAGCGGGAATTTCCGCGTTCTGGGATCAATTGGTCTATCTGGGAATATTCGGTTTAATCTTTATTATGCTGGCAACATTAGTGGATAAAAAATCAAAAAATAAGTGAGTGAAATGAAAACGATTCTTCAATTTATTATCAAAGAATTATTGCAAGTAAAACGCGACAAAAAAATGCTCGCTGTAATTTTTATGGCACCGATACTGCAACTAATATTTTTAGGTTACGCAGCCAATATGGATGTAAATGTAATCCATACCACTATTTTGGATCAGGATAAAACATCAATCAGTCGAGATCTTATAAAACAGTTTGAACAATCCGGTTATTTCAAAATAGACTACTACGTAAATAATTATGAAGAAGTAACAGAACTTCTGAATGAAGGTAAAACTCTTGTGGCTGTTGTTATTCCTAAAGATTTTGAAAAAAAAATAAACAGACGGGAAACCGCACCTATTCAAACTTTATTTGAAGGTTCTGACGGAAATAAAGCGTCAATAGCTCTCGGTTACATTCAAGGGGTTACAACCAAATTTTCACAAGGAATTGTAACCGAAGTTAAAGATAAACTTGGAATCAAAATATCATTAAGCGGATCCTTAACACCCGAAGTGCGCGTTTGGTATAACCCCGAAATGAAAACACGAAATTATATGGTTCCCGGAATTTTAGGGCTTATTCTAATGATTTCAACGATCTCTTTGATGTCTATGGCAATTGTAAGAGAACGAGAGATTGGAACCTTGGAACAATTAATTGTTACCCCTCTCAAACCCTACCAGCTGCTGCTCGGAAAACTGATTCCCTTCACTCTTATTGGATTTGTTGTGTTAGTAATTGTAATGGTGATAATGACTCAATGGTTCGGCATTGTAGTGCGCGGCAATAAACTGTTTCTTCTCTTTACCGCATTGCTTTTTGTCCTTTCAAATTTAGGACTCGGGTTATTTATTTCAACTGTATCTAAAACCCAGCAACAAGCTATGATGGCCTCCGTTTTCGCTATTATGATGCCTATGATTTACCTCTCCGGATTTGCGTTCCCTATTGAAAACATGCCCTCTGTTGTTCAATACATCACCTACTTAATTCCGCTGAGGTACTTTATCACGATTCTTCGTGGTATTGTTTTGAAGGGAATCGGTTTTTCTTCTCTCTGGTTTGAAACGATAATTTTATTTGGGATGGGTATAACAATTCTGATATTCAGTGCGTTAAGATTTAGTAAACGAATAGAGTAAAATAAATAACTTAACATAAAAATTGTGGAAAACGGACGCGATGAAATTTGACATGAAAAAAGCTGACAATTACGAAAAATATGCAAGGAAGGCAGTGTTCGGTTATGATCAGCTATTTAATCTGGTTTTATCTTTTATAGCTGAGGATAAAGATGAACATAAGAATGTTTTGGTTGTTGGCTGCGGAACGGGGATGGAATTAACAACTTTTGGCAATCATATGCCTAATTGGACGATAACCGGAGTTGATCCTTCAGAAGAAATGATCAAAATATCCCGGAATAAAATAGATCAAAACAATTTGAATGATAGAGTAAAATTAATACATGGTTTTGTTGAAAACATTAGCGGAAAAGAAAAGTATGATGTGACAACTATGGTTTTTGTTTTACGGTTTATTGCAAATTACAATATGAAAAAGATGTTCCTCATGAATATCGCTAAACTGTTAAAACCAGGCGCACACCTTCTAATTGTTGATCAGTACTCGGATTCTGACAAAGATCATTTTGATTCTATGTTTAAGTCCTGGAGAAATTTTATGAAACTTTCTGGCGCACCCGCCGAATTGGTTAATAAGATAGCGGTGCAGGCAATTGAGTATGCTTTTATTAATGAGTACGATTTGCAAAAACTCTTGTTTGAGTCGGGATATGGAAAAATTAAACGTTTCTATTCTTCCTTTATACATGGCGGATGGATAGTTCAAAAACAATAATAAAGCAGATAATTATAATAAATGATAATAGACAGATTAAACAAAATTTTAAGAGCTGGAAATGTACAAATTATTAAATGTTAATAAACGGATTGAAAACGGCAAAGAAAAAGAAGTAAACGTATTAATCGAAAATCCGAAGGCCAAAATTGTGCAAGTAACATTACGGAAAAATAAAATTATTGAAAGCCATAAAACAAATGTTCCCATAATAATTCAATGTATCGCGGGCTATGGTCAGTTGGTTGTAGAGAATGGAATAGATTCTAAACAAGTCTCTTTATCACCCGGAACAGTTATAGCAATAGAGGCAGAAGTGTTTCATAGTATTACCGCCAAACCCTCGGTCTCAATAGTTTTAATAAAACTTAGCAATAGCTGATTGGAAAAAGCAATAATTGTTTTACGGATTTAACCAAGAGGCATATTCATGATAAAACATCATGGAGGAAAAATGATTTATAAAATACTATATACTATTAGACGATCGATACTATTGATAATGTTATTGTTTTTTGTTTTACAATTTTCAAACATGAATGGACAAACGTCTTTGCAAGAAGATTTGCCGTCCGGTATTTCTCAATATCCATACTATAACTCTCATGATTCATTATCAAATATTACTGCAAGCAGTAAAAACTATTGGCTGCCGGCTACAGAAATAGTTAGCCTGAATATAATTGTATGGTCTTACAGTAAGTTTTTAACAAAAAGAAGTTTCGCAGACATAAGCTGGGAAACTGTTAAAAATAATTTCAGTACGGGATTTGTCTGGGATAACGATCGTTATATAACAAATCAGTTTATGCACCCCTTTCATGGTTCAAATTATTTTAATGCTTCCCGGGCAAACGGATTGAATTTCTGGGAGTCTTCGGCTTATACATTCGGGGGAAGTTTAATGTGGGAGATGTTCATGGAAAAGGAAGCTCCGTCGTTTAACGATCTTGTGAACACCACAGTTAGCGGAATTACATTAGGCGAAATATCCAATCGTGTGTCAAATTTAATTATTGATGAAAGCTCAGTTGGACTTGAAAGAGTTATTCGGGAATTGTCATCAACTCTTATAAATCCAATGCAGGGGTTTAATAGACTAATTAAAGGAGATATGTGGAGCCGGGGACTTTCTAATGAACTTCCGGATTTTCATTTTACATTTTCTACAGGCATTCATAATGTTTTTTTCAACAATAGGATCAATAATAATAAGTCATATCTAACCCTCAGGGTCAACTTAGATTATGGCAATCAGTTCAACGTTTCAGAACACGAGAAACCGTTTGACTATTTCACTTTACACGTTGAAGCGAATATCGGAAAAGGCAATGACATATTCGGAATTATTGCCAGCGGAGTAGTTTGGGATAGAAATGTAAAATTATTTAACAGTTCCAGGAACATTGTAGGTATATATAAGGAAATAGACATTTTAACTAATGATATTTATAAATTTTCCGCAACAAGCCTAACGGGTCAATTAATCAATACAGTCAAAATTTCTCCAGCTATCCGAATGAAAAATTATTTAGGATTATCCGCAATACTTATGGGCGCTACAAATTCGAAGTATGCAGTTGAAGCTGATAGGGATTATAATATTGGTCCGGGAGTAAGCGGAAAAGTTGGGATTGTTCTGGAACTTAAAAATTTCGGAGAGTTAAATGCAAATTACAAAAGGTATTGGATACATACTTTGAGCGGGGCTGAAAGTGAAGAATTCGTCGGTCTGCTCAACGTAGGAGTTAATTACCAAATCCGTGAAAAATGTTTTTGGGGATTGGACTATTTATTGTATGAACGATATGGGGATTATAAATATTACCCGAATACACAAGACTCAAATTCGGCGATAAGATTATACATCAAACAAATTATATAATTGACCAATTGGGTCGTTTACAAAGACATAATTACGATAACATTTTGTAAGGAATCAGTGATGAAAAAAAATATCTATAATAGAATAGCGGCTTTTATTGCTATTGCTTTTAGCATGTTAACTTTAGTAGAAGGACTGCAAGTGCTCCTTGGGATAACGCATCCGGACTATTACGTGTTGCGACCATTGCTTATTTATAATGTTGTTATGGGATTCGTTGGTTTTATTGTCGGTATAACCCTTTGGCTGAATTACCGCAGGGGGCTGATATTAACATCCGCTGTTACAGCAGCGCACGTTATCGTATTCCTTATAGTAGGACTACTCTTCCTTTCTAATGGTGATGTAGCGGGTCATAGCATTAATGCGATGATAATACGTTCGACTGTATGGATTGTTGTTCTACTGGTTGTTTGGAGAACAAACTTTGTAAACAAAAAACATTCAATCGAGAAATAAATAAATTTTTTTGGGGGGGGGACTTATGAAAATGAAATCCTTAGTCATGTCACTTTTTTTTATGATTGCCGGTTTTGCTTTCGCACAAGAAAAGATTTCAATTTTGGAAATCGATAAGGCAAAGGAATATTTACACCTGAATGAGGAACAATATAAAGTTATCAAATTAAAGACGGTTCGCATAAATACAATTCTTAATGAGGATCAGAAAATAATTGAGGGGTTAAAAGAAAGATTTAAGAATGGAGATGAACCCGGGTTTTTTGAAAAAATAAGCGTTAAAAGAGGACGCGATAAAAGGAAAGGGGATATTGAAGATTTACTGGAAGAGATTAAAGAACAGCTGAATGATAAACAACTTATGAAGTTTAAGAGTATTGAAAAACCGGGATTAAAATCACTCAGCAAAAAAGAGTTGACCGACAATTGAGAATTAATGTGTCGAGTTTTTTTACAAAATATTTTTTAATATTTCAATTATTTGCTCTGCACTCAGGAATAGTTTGGACACAGGAAATATTTGATAATTCAACCTCAGATGATGATTCAACAAATCAGGTTGTTGTTTCGGCGCTGCCTTTTGCGTTATACAGCGAAATATTCGGCTGGGCTGCAGGCGGATTTGTTGGTGTTCAAGGATTATCTCAGAAAAATATGTCACTCTATATGGGTGGATTAATAAGCACAAACGGTACAAAGTATGGGTTTATTCAATTCAGAGAATTCTATTTGCCGTTTTATCCACGGATATACATAGCTCCGGACATTTTAGGTGGATACTTTGGTGTTTTAAATATCTATAAGGATCCCCCCGCCTCTCCAGTGCAAGACGATCCTAAACTTCGAGCGGGCAGCAACGAATCTGATGTAAATGATAATTTGGAAGTGAGCGGCTCTGATCAATGGTATGAAATAAAATTTAGGTTTCTGTTACCGATTGGACATGGGAAAAAAGAAATATACTTTTCACCAAAATTAGTAAACGGTATTCTAAAGTCAGGTGAGATGGGCGGCACAGACTGGAATCCATTTTTAAGTGGACGAACTTTTGTAGACATAAAACCATTTTATAGAAAACGGGTTTCCTTTGCTACAAACGGAATTGAATTTGCTTTAACAAGAGAGAATACAGATTATTACGTAAATCCAACACATGGGAGTTTTCAGAAATTTGCTTTTAGAAGAGACTTCGGATGGTTTGATACTATGTCGCCCTGGAGTGTTGTTGAAACAGATCTAAGATGGTATTTACCTCTCAACGAAATATTTTCAGATAAAAATTCATTGCCGAAAGTATTAGCATTCGATTTCTGGACAGTTAACACGCTAACATGGGACAGCTATGATGTTGTTGGACAAGATGCAGGGGGCAATGAAATTAAAAAATATCACCGTCCTCCGCCTTATACGGGAGCGTATCTTGGAGGGAGAAACAGATTGCGTGCTTTTTATGAAGGACGATTTAACGATAGAGCGGCCGTTTATTACGGCGCGGAATACCGACAGATAATCACTTGGAATCCATTCGATTATTGGTCGCTAACCAGAAAATTAAATGTGCATTGGTTACAGATTGCGTTATTCGCGGAAATCGGCCGGGTTGCTCCCGAGTGGAATTTTGCGACTCTGCATTCGGATATGAAATGGAGCACAGGGGGCGGAATAAGAATTTATATGAATAATTTAATTCTAAGGATAGACGGCGCGTTTGGCAAAGAAGGATTGTTTACACAGATGTATGTTGACCATGCCTTTTGATTAAATTGGAATCGGAATAATTTAATAAAAATAAATCCCGATGAATTTTATCACCGGGATTTTATCGAATTGAGGATACAACTATTTGTGAGTAGGATTTCTAAAGAATTTAATGGAAAGACTTAACACAAAACCAACAAGCACAATCGCGCCGACGGCAAAAATTGAATCGCCAAATGCTCTTGTCCAACGAAGTGCGTCCATTAAAGGAGTTTGTAAAAATTCTGAACTTCTGGCATACCAATAACCGTATTTAACTGATGCCCATGTTTGCATTAAGCCTACAGGCAGGAGACTGAACGTAACCATAGTAAACAATCCAATATTGATCGACCAGAACGAAAATTTCAGCGATTTTTCGTTCCACTCTATATCCGGTCTAATTGCGCGTAATGAAAATAACATAAGCCCTATGCCCAACAATCCATAAACGCCAAACAATGCTGCATGGCCGTGAACGGGAGTTGTATTAAGACCCTGCATATAATAAAGAGCGATGGGAGGATTAATCATAAATCCGAAGAGACCGGCGCCCAACATATTCCAGAATGCGACCGCTACAAAAAAATAGATAGGCCACTTATATTTCTGAACCCAATCTGTTGATTTTGAGAGACGTATATTATCCCAGGCTTCATAACCGACAAAAATTAAAGGGACAACTTCAAGTGC
>PGYT01000039.1:0-16408 GCA_002839805.1 Ignavibacteriae bacterium HGW-Ignavibacteriae-2 | reverse complement strand
GGCGTTCCGCTAAAATACAAATGATGAAGAGTTCCTATAATGCCTCCGGATAAAAAGATTGTAGAAGCGAGAAGAGTTGCCTGGGTTGTTGTTTTAAGATTGATCAATTTTAAACGTGCGAAAAGAAACGCGATTACAACCGTTGCGAATACTTCGAAGAAACCTTCTACCCAAAGATGCACAACCCACCATCGCCAGTATTCGGCTATTGCCAGATTGGTGTGTTTACCGTACATTAATGCCGCTCCGTAAAACAAAGCAATGGCAACACTGGCGAGAAGAAAAAGGGAAAGTATTTGTTTTTGGTCGCTGTTGTTTTTTAATGCCGGTTTAATTGCTCTAACCATCAATACGAGCCATAGGATCAAACCGATGAACAAAGCAATCTGGAAAAATCTGCCCAGATCAATATATTCGTAACCGCTGTGTCCAAACAAAAACCAATAATCATCCGACATTATGTTCATAACGCTTAACCATTCGCCCAGCATCGATCCCAGCACAACAAAAAGTAAAGCTCCGAACAAAACATTTACACCTAATCTCTGGAATTTTGGCTCGATACCGCTGACTGCTGGCCCGATATACAGACCCGACGCAAGCCACGCAGTAGCAATCCAGAATATTCCTAATTGATTGTGCCATGTTCTTGTTATTGTATATGGAAGATAATCTGAAAGCGGAATTCCGTAAAATCCGTTTCCCTCAACACCGTAATGTGCTGTAATTACGCCGAGTAAAATTTGAAACAGAAATAATCCGGAAACAATCCAGAAATATTTTATCACCGCTTTCTGAGATGGTGTAACCACCGAACCGAGCAGCGGATCGTTACCCGGGGCATCGCCATAAGGACTTTCTTTTTCTTTTGATCCGTAATACCAAATCATTCCGCCAATGCCTGCAAGAAGCATTATTATACTTACCCCGGTCCACACAACTGCTTCACCGGTGGGGTGGTTAGCCACCAAATCTTCGTGAGGCCAATTACTTGTGTATGTAATTTCATCATTCGGCCGGTTTGTGGATGCAGCCCAAGATGTCCAAAAGAAAAACGCTCCAAGTTTACGAAGTTTTTCGGGATCGGTAAGTGAGTTTTTTCTTATCGCGTAGCTATCGTTACCTTTTGAAAAAATATCTGCAAAATATTTAGTGTTGGCTTCAATAGCTTTTGCTCTTACGGGATCAAGAGTGATAGTTCCTTTAGATTGGTCAAAAGTATTTTTTCTAAAAATTTTCTGAAGACGGGATTTTAACGCCGCCTGTTCTTCATTGCCGAGTTTGGAATACTCGGAATTAAATTGCGATTTGGCCCAATAATTTAAAACAAACATCGATTCCCGGTGCAGCCAGTCGGCGGTCCAATCAGGCGCAACATAACTTCCGTGTCCCCATACCGATCCAACTTCCATACCTCCCAGAGCCTGCCATATATTTTGGCCTTCCTCGATATCTTTTTTTACTAATACTATCTGTCCATCTGAGGTGATTATTTTATCTGGAATTGGAGGAGCTTCCTGATATATTCTGGACCCTACCCATCCTAGTACAGAGAAGGAGACCACTACAACTATTGTGAAAACAATCCAATGTTTATTCATAGAATATCCTATAAATGGTTTAATACTATATTATTTATTGATACAGTGCATCGGGCAAATTTCCACGCATGGCGGAATATTATTAAAATCTTTACAATCATTACACTCTGCTGGATTTATAAAAAAGTGATCAACTGACAGTGGTTTGATTTTAAGTATTAAAAAATCTCCGTCATTGGAATAGATTGCCCCCCGTGGACATACAGGCTCACAGGCTCGGCAGTTAATACAATCGGATGTAATCCAATGAGCCATTTAGTTAGAACCTCTCCCCTTTTGCTTCCCTTATATGACTTCCGACCGACCTAATCCTCCCCCACATAGAAATAAAAAAAATCATTATGCCTATAACCTGTCCTGCCGCAGAAATAGTAAGTAATAATTTTAGGTAATAACTTGTAGGTGAGAAGGAAGAAATAATTTGAGAAATAAATCGTAAGAAAGTTGAGATTGTGATAATATAATACACGAAGAGAATAATGAACGGCTTGTATAATTTATCCTGCTTTTCTGCGCGAGGGAAAAACCACAAGGCAACTCCCATTATCATCATCATTACAGAACCGACAAGAATAATATGAGTATGCGCGGAAACAAGATCGGGATGAGGCCAAATATCAAAATGATTCCGTGCGATTAACATATAAAGACCGGTAATTATTCCAAACAGAAGAAAAACAATACTTGTTTTGATGAAATATCTTACAGTTGAAAACATAACCTATCCTTCTATTTTAGATTTAGTTACGAAATTTCATTCTAACTATTTCTCCAACTAAAATTGCGGCTGGATACATCACTTCCTCTTCAGTTTGAGCGTGAAGCTTCAGTTTGTCCGCGAATTCAGCGTATTCGGGTTTATTCTCTTTTGTTGCGGCGTTTACTAATTCAGCAAGAGCCGCTTTAATTGCTTTATGCTCTTCAAGCATATGAGGAAGTTCGGCTATGAGTTTGTCCGTCATGGTTAGAACCGATTTCATATCTTCGGTAATATTTCCTTTTGAAATATCGGTCAAAAGTCCCAGCGGTGGAGTCGCGTATTCTTCCTCTTTTATGAAATGATTGTGCAAAATCTTCGCGACATTTTTAGCGGCGATTCCAACTTCACCTTCCTCTTTTGTCGCTTTAAATAGTTGATTATGAAGTTCTTCATGTTCAACCCTTAGCGGTTTAGGAATTGTAAATAACATTATTATTTTCCTTGTTTTATATTATACTCTTCATATTCTAAAATTTTTTTTCTGTTTAGCACTAAAAATTCCACTTATAAAAATTAAACCCATCCCGAATAAATGCGGATGAATTTGTAATGATTTAATGTGAATGACTTTCAGACCCGTCTTCGTTATGAGCCGCGTCGGATGTTAACATATAAATTTTTTCTACATAGTGGACGAATTCCACATATGCTTTTACATATTCTCTTCCGGCATTTACATCGTTGGGATCGAAATCCTTTTTCTCTTTTACTTTGATATATAATGGATGTAAACCATCGTGAACAGCATCGTTTATAAATTTAACCAAATCTTTGGCCGATCCTGTTTCAATAGCTTTGTCCGCTGCCGGAATTGCTGGTCCAAGATCACGTCCGGCGGGTTTTATTCCCGTATATGGGGCACCTTCTCCAGCTCGATGTATACGAACTAAAGTTTCAAAAAAATACATATCCGCGAATTCTTTAGCCTCGGACGATAACTTTCTCACTTCAAGCGTTTTGTTGAACGCCGAAATAATTTCTTCCTGATCTGCTTGCTGTACCCAGATAAGAACATTATTTACATTTCCGGTTTCAAGTGCTTTCCTGGCATCCTTTATTACGGGACCGTCTAATCCATCGCAATGCGCAAATGTTTGTGTTGAGGAGGCTAATAACAAAAGTATTACAGCAGTTAAAAAATTTTTGACTTTTGATGATAATTGTTTCATTGTAGATCTCCTTAATTTTACACTCTAAATATCACATAAAAGGATACAATATCCTTTGACTTAAGTCAGAAAATCACATTTTAGAAGAACTGCAACAATTTTTGTTATAAATGAATTATAACGAAATCTAATTTGCTATTGATTTGAGTTTGGGAAGATTAGAGACAAAAACAGTTTTACCGACAATACGGATTATTCCGTCGTCCTGTAATTTTTTAAGTAATCGGGATAATGTTTCCGTTATAGTCCCAATATAGGAAGCGATATTCTTTTTCGAGATGTTTAATTTAACAAAAGGTTCCGGCAATTTGTCGGTGCCCGCTTTTGTAATTTCTTCAAGTAAATATCTTGAAAACCGGCTGGAAACTTCTTTTGTTGTTAGGTCTTCAACTTTTTGTGTAAGCCTGCGCATTCTTTTCGCAAATCCGGTTAACATATTGAAACAGATAGTTGAATTACACATCAATAACTGTTTGAACTCATTTTTAGGATAAAAAATTAGTATAGAATCAGAGATAGCTTGAGCAAACACAGGATAATTCCCCCCTTCAAAAAGCGGAACATCCCCGAATGCGTCTAGTGGTTTTATAAGATGAAGAATAGATTCTTTGCCCTCCGAAGATATTTTATAAACTTTAACCGAACCCTTGAGCAAAATAAAAAATCCTTTATAGTCATCACCTTCGGAGAACAGCATCTCATTCTTTTTGAAATTCTGTACTTTGCTTATTAAGGAGATTTGTCTTAATTGATCTATTGTAAGTTCTGAAAATAGCGGAAAGTCGCGGAGGGTTTCACTTGTTAATTTTTGTTTATTTTCCATCATAACTGTTACATCGCGGGAGAATATTATTAACTGATTATAATATAAAAATTATTTTATTATTTAACGCATATGTATAAAAGTATAATTGAAGTATCAGTGGTGAAAACTTGAATCCCTATAATCAGAAATAATGATAATGTGGTAATTAATAAATTCCGCCACTCAAAAAATTATTTTAAAATCTTATGAGCGGCGGAAAAAGATTATGTTTTTGCTACTATATTGCTGCGTTGGATAAAAAAATCATCTATTATTCAATTTGTTAAATCGTTTCATTTCTTTTCCAATTGATATCCATTTTTTCTTTTCTTTTTGTGCGGCTTGATAATCCATTCGCCTCTCTAAGTATTTAAGCTCCTTATGCATTTTAAGATAATTATCGTAGCTCGATTCCGGCAAAATTCCTTTTTCAACAGCTTCAATTACCGCGCAATTCTTTTCATGGATATGTGAACAATCACTGTATCGGCATTTCAACGAAAGATTATCTATCTCAGGAAAAGCCGAATTCAAACTATTTGAATCCGTCCACAACTGCAATTCACGCATCCCCGGAGTATCGATAATCAGACCTCCTTCAGGCAATAAAATCAATTCCCTTTTAGTCGTTGTGTGCCGGCCTCGGTTATCCGTAGTTCTGACTTCTCTGGTAGGCAGAATATCGTCACCGATCAATTTGTTTATCATTGTCGATTTGCCCGCTCCCGATGGGCCAATTAAAGCGCATGTTAATCCCGGACGTATAAACTTCCTTATTTTTTCAATGCCCTCATTTAGATAAGAACTAGAAAAAAGGATTTTAGCGCGCTTCTGAATCGTAACTAACTTTTTATTAATTTCCTCAAAATCATTGTTTAAGTCAGACTTGCTTAAAACCACCACAGGTTTAGCACCACTGTCAACAGCCGCCACCAAATACCTTTCAATCCTGTTCGTATTAAATGTTGAGTCAAGACTTTGAACAATAAAAATTATATCAATATTAGCAGCAATTACTTGTTCTTCTGTTTTTATTCCGGCAATTTTCCGTGAAAGTTTTGTAACCCTGGGAAGAACTTCGTGAATGATGGCGGGTGAATTTTTATCGAAATAATTAATTAGAACCCAATCGCCGACTTTGGGTAAGTCAGACTGACTTTCCGAGCCGTACATCAATTTTCCTGAAATTTCTCCGGTAATTTCGCCATGCTCGCAAAAAAGCAGAAAATTGTTTTTGTTTTCAACTGTTACACGTGCGGGTATAAAATCTTTGTTTTTGTTAGATTGAAAATTATTTTCAAAAAAGGAATTCCAACCGTAGTCAGATAAATTAAACATCTCAGTTTCTCCGATAAATTATAAATAGAGTTATCCCTTTACAGACAGCATTAACTATCTGTTTTTCTTTAGCGGACTATTCTTACAAAATAGAAAGAGTAGTCTTAGCGGACGGCAATTATCGAAGTATGTTTAGAAAAGCTGATATAAACCTCATTTAACTTTCGAAAAATAAATACATAAAACTTATTTAACAAGTTTTGTAACTTTCATTTTATAAGTTCGTTTTCTAATTTAATGGTTAACTCAAATAAGATGACTCGGTATTAGTATGATTCTTCATATAAAAAATATGGTTTGCAACCGCTGTATTAAAGTTGTGCGGGAGGAATTGGAAAGTTTAGGAATATCAATTAAATCAATTTCACTTGGAGAAGTTGAATCGGATATGAATCTGACTGAAACTAAGTTAAACGAAATAAAATTAATTTTGAAAAATAACGGTTTCGAACTGATTGAAGATAAACGAGCTAAGATTATTGAGAGGCTTAAGAATTATGTGATAACTCTAATACATCACTCCGAAGAGAACACGGAGACAAATATAAATTATTCTGAACTTATCCGGCGGGAAATGAATTTGGATTATCATTATTTAAGCGGTTTATTTTCTTCAATGGAAGGGATTACGATTGAACACTTTATAATTCTTCAAAAAATTGAGCGCGCGAAGGAACTTCTTAAATATGACGAATTAACCCTTAGCCAAATCGCATATAATCTTGGATACAGCAGCGTTGCGCATTTGTCTTCGCAATTCAAAAAAGTTACAGGTATGACGGCAAGTGAATTCAAAACCATCGCGGGTAACGCGCGTATTCCTATTGATAAAATTAAATGAAATTATATATTCACTGCAGGCAACAATAAGGTAACAAACCGGATTATTCTATGACTGTGAAAAAACATTTACTGCCGATTGAAATAATTTCTTCAAAAATATTTCTGCTGCGTAATGAAAAAGTTTTAATTGACAGCGATTTGTCCGAGTTGTACGGTGTTGAAACAAAAAAATTGATTCAAGCTGTTAAAAGAAATATAGTACGGTTTCCGAATGATTTTATGTTCCAGTTAACTAAGAAAGAATTTGAAATCTTGAGGTCACAAATTGGGACCTCAAGCTGGGGTGGAAGAAGATATCCCCCTTATGTCTTTACAGAACAGGGGGTGGCAATGTTATCCTCTGTACTGAACAGCGAAAGGGCAATTAAAGTTAACATAGAAATTATGCGTGCATTTGTGGCGATGAGAAAATATATGCAAAGCAACAAAGGACTGTCAAAAAAAATCACCCTGCTCGAAAAGGAATTGAATGATAAAATTTCTATGCAGCAAGAGCAAATTGTTCTGATTTTCGAGACGATAAATAATCTTATGGACGAAGAAACAAAACCCAAAAGAGAAATTGGTTATTGAGTAAACTGTTTAAAAGGTTTGTTAACCACAGAACACACAAAAACTTAGAGATTATTTTACAATAGACATTTTTTTAGTTATCGATAAATCTCCGATATTCAGTTTGTAAAAATATATACCGCTCGGCAATCCCTTTCCTCCTGAAACGGATAAACTGTTGAATAAAACTTTATACTTGCCAGCAGCTTGTTTTTCATTTACAAGGGTAACGATTTCAACACCAAGTACGTCGTAAATACTTAAAGAAACAAGTTCTGAACTTGGTACATTATACTCAATTGTAGTACTAGGATTAAACGGATTCGGATAATTCTGAAACAAATCAAACCGATTAGGAGATAAACTTTCATTCGTTATCCCGGTAACTACTAATGAGTTATAGTCGATTATTTCCGACTGATATACTTCCTTTGTAACGCTGTTTTGAATAAAAACCAAAAAACTTAGATTGTTCTTATTCCAACTCTCCGGCAATGATATTGATTTATTAGCTGTTTGAAAACCGACTGTTGTTATGGATTCTCCTGTGGGCGAGGTAATCATTTTACGCATAACATTTTTGTGATTGTTAATTCCATTTCTTCCCGCGTAAGTAACGTCTTCTACAACAATAAAATGAATTACGGCTGAGCCCAAATTAAAACCGGAGCTGAATTCCAGATCCGCTTTGATAGTAACAGTTGAGCCTTCTCGCGACCCGCTTAATAAAATATTTACAGGAGCCTTTACATCCAATCGGGAATTGATATTTGTAGCCCATTGACTGTAACTTCCTGATTGAGTAGTTCCGTCGAAAAATGTTATTGGCGTACTGGAAAAAGGACCATAATAGTTGTTTCGCCCGGAGGCGTCCCCTGTATTCGCCTGATTGATGGGGTCATCAGAGTATGGGAAAGTCATATGATAATATATAAATGTAACTTTTTCTGCGTTTGCACTGGAAGCTAAATAAGAATCTATAGTGTTGTGCGCCGCGGGACAAAGTGAGCAATGCGAATTTGTAAAAACCTCAATTAAAATATTTCTGTCGAATCCTTGAGCGGATAACGATAAAGTAGTAAAGAATAAAAGAAATAATAATTTGTTCATTTTGTCCCCCAATTAAATATTGCTTAAAAATGTCATCTTAAAACCTTCGAAGGGTAGTATATACCGGCATACGCCGTTTGAACATGTCTGTCCGCCTCTTTCCCTACCGTATGAAATAGAAATATTGTGAGAGTAGCCGATTTTATATCCGGCTTCAAGAGTAAACCAATCTTTTTTATTTGATAAATCGTATTTGTTGGTAGTTGCCTCATAACGAAGATTTAGATTAAAAGCGGAGTAAAAATTCCCGATTAAGGAAATAAAATGATTTGAATAATCCGGCTGACGAGTATTATAATTATCATATACAGATTCATATTCATATTGAAAGATGGCTGAATAGTCCTCGTTAAAAGTATGCTGCAGCAATAAAGGAACCACGGTGGATCTGATTTTATGACTACCTGCCTCACCGGTAAAATCATTATACAAAACTTTTGACCTTTGAGCTAAACCGACGTTAACGCTGGTGTAAAAATTAATAGAGTGTTCGATTTCCAACATATATTCCATAAATGGAGAATATTTGTCATTTGTAGTCGGCAAATAATTGGTCGAGCGGTACTCTTTTTTGAATATAAAATTAGTTGGAATAAAATTATAAAAATTGTGTCTGCTAGCTAAACTCACGTTGAAATTTATATACGTATCCTCGAAAACACTGAAAAACAATTCGGCTTGAAGTCCGACTTCATCGTTAAAATCGATTTCATGAATTGAGCGAGACAATAAAATATAACTGTGTTCTTTCTGTACTATGGGCGGATTCTGAAACGGAAGCATTCTGCCGGGACGGGTAAAGTCGTTTCTGTCGTAAGGATTACGTTCATCGTATCTGTAATTTTTATAATCGATTACTATACCTAATCCGGATGTGTTAAAACTAAGTGAAGAATAAACAGCGGATCCTATTGATTTGCCAGTGTTTTTAACATAGGTCTGTTTTTGCGACCAGTTAACAAACCATTTAAAATTATCAGCGTTCAGATTGATATAAAATTCAGGAACCTCGGCGTGTAAGCTATAATCAATATCCGGCAAAGGTATTTTCCCGGCAGCATCTATGTAAGTAAGACCAAATGTTAAATAATTGTTTAAGGAATACTCAACGTTTCCACCGGTTACTATATAATTTTCCTTACGCCAAAAATTTATTGAATCGGCAAAATCTATAACTCCGTAAATCATAGACGCAGATAAACTGTTTTTTTTATAAGAAGCTTTCAATCCGTCAGCCCACGTATCATAAGCGAGACCGCGATTTTCAAATAAATTTAACGCCAGACCTTTTCCGTATAACTCTGAGAAATTCCCAACTTTTACGTATAAATCATCTTTCCTATATTCTATAAACCGCCTGCTAAGTCCGGTAAATGATTGCCCAACTTCTGGGGGATTATCGTATAAAAGCCTAAATCCTATTGTTATATCGTTCTGAAAACGAATTTTAGCGTCAGTTAAATTTTCTCTGTAAATCAAATTTTTAGATATGTCCGAAATTGATTGTTTTCCGCTTCCATACCTCAATAAATTTGAAACTGATACATCGGCCTGAGCGTAGAAAGATCCTGAGCAGGCAATTATTATAAGAGTCGATATAAAAATCCAGCGTATCAATTATTTTCTTCCAGAATTTTTTTAATTATTTCTTCGAGTTTAAATTCATCCCCGGGTAAATATCCGGTGTTTTTGTAAATCACTTTACCTGATTTATCATAAAGCAGAGTTAATGGAACAACCTGCCCGTTAAATAATTCGAAGTATTCTTTGTTGGGATCCAGAGCTATTTTGTAATCTATATTTTGAACGTTAATATAAGATTCTACTTTAGCGGAACTTCGCGGTGTATCCTGATTAATGCCCAAAATCTCAAATCCTTTGTTTCTATATTTTTCATGCAGCTCTTTTAAAGCTTTCATTTCTATTCTGCAGGGTTTGCACCATAGAGCCCAAAAATTTACAAGAGTAACTTTTTTCGCAATCAACTCGGAGAATTGAATTTCAGTGCCCGAAATTAGTTTGATATTAAAATCAATATTGTCCTGCGCCTGCAATGAATTAAATGCCAGTATAACTAACAATAACAAATAATATTTTATTCGTTTCTTAATCATATTCCCACCAATTGGATGACTTATCTTATTAACGAATTTAATCCGATAAAAATTCAATATTAATCATTTTGTAATACCTCATTTTTAGCCGGGAGAGGAAAACTGTTTTTATACAATTTAAGGATACAGAAGAGGACAACAATAAAGTGTAAGCTATTTTACAAATAGATAAAAATTAAATCATAAAACAAATTTTAATTAATAGAATTACCGGCGATAAAAAATTGATTTTGACTAATTAAATCATAACAGAATTATAAAAATTTTGTAACATTTTTGTGAAATTGTGTAACGGTTAGTTTATCAAAGACAATTATTTTTGTTAAAGACATTTAATTAACTATAGGAGACATAAAATGACCACCAAAGAATTTAAAATTGAAGGAATGAGCTGCGGACATTGTGTGATGGCTGTGAACAAAGCCCTTCAAAAATTGGAGTTGAAAGATAAACAGGTTGAAATCGGATCGGCAAAGGTTGACTTCGATGAAACAAAAACCGGAGAAGATCAAATAAAAAAAGCTATTGAAGATTCCGGTTATAGAGTAGTTTAAAAACAAAAACAGAGTGAAGAACACTCTGGAATACAAGAGGATAAACAAATGGCTAAGTATAATTTGCCCGTTGAAGGGATGACTTGCGCAGCTTGTGTAGCGCGTGTGGAGAAAATTGTTGGGACTTTCGAAGGAGTGAAAAATATAAATGTCAATTTTGCTTCTGAAAAAATAGCATTTGAAACAGAAAATGAAAACGTGAATCTTGAAAAAATTGCCGAAGCAGTTGATGAATACGGATATAAAATTAAACTCGCGGAATCAGTTGCCGGTACCTCTAAGAGTGAGGACTTTCTGAATCCTGGAGCAATTAAAGAAGAAAAAGATGATCATTACAATAAATTGAAGAATGATTTTATAGTTGCCCTGATATTTACTCTTCCCGTATTTATGGCAAGTATGTTAATGGATTTTCAATGGTTTCAAAATGTTTGGCCGCTTAGCATGCCTCAAACTCAAAAAATAATGCTGGTTTTAACAACGCCTATAATTTTTATTTCGGGGAAACGTTTTTTTATAATCGCTTGGAATAACATTAAACATTTTTCTGCGGAAATGAATACTCTTGTGGCAATTGGAACCGCATCGGCATACGGGTACAGCGTTATGAGCACTCTTTTTCCGGAGTCTGTTTCAATTTCAGGGCAAATGCCCCATGTCTATTTTGAAACTGCCGCGGTGATAATAACATTAATTTTAATGGGACGTTTGTTGGAACACCGGGCGAAAAGAAAAACCAGAGGAGCGATAAAAGAACTGATGGGATTGCGTCCCAAAACCGCTCGCATATTGGAAAATGGAAAAGAAGTTGAAGTTAATTTAAATGATTTATTAATCGGGCAGATTGTAGTTGTACGTCCAGGCGAAAAAATTCCGGCAGACGGATTAATCGAAATTGGTTCGTCCGCAGTTGACGAATCCATGTTAACAGGTGAAAGTATCCCTGTTCAAAAAAACAAAAATGATAGAGTTATCGGCGGCACGATAAACAAAACCGGATCATTTAATTTTAGAATTACAGCGTTGAGTGAAAAATCGGTCCTGGGCAGAATTATTCAAATGGTTGAGGACGCCCAAGGCTCAAAAGCGCCGATTCAAAAACTCGCCGATAAAGTTGCATCAGTATTCGCGCCAGTTGTAATTGTTATCGCTCTTGTAACTTTAGTTGTCTGGCTGGTTGTAGCTCCAGAATTAGGAATCAGCAATGCGCTTATCCATTTTGTTGCTGTACTAATTATCGCCTGCCCATGCGCTTTGGGTCTTGCCACTCCAACAGCGATTATGGTCGGTACCGGACTTGGAGCGAAACGCGGCATACTTATTAAAGATGCCGAAAGTCTTGAAATTGCAAATAAAATAAATCGAGTGGTTTTTGATAAAACCGGTACAATCACTGAAGGCAAACCGACTGTTACGGATATTATTCCATGGCACATTGAAAAAAATGATTTGCTGCGGATAGTGGCTTCAGTTGAAAATAAATCCGAACACCCCCTGGCAAATTCAATCGTTGAATACGCAGAAAAACTAAATATGGACATGTTGGAAGTCGAGTCTTTCAACAGTATAACAGGTTTAGGTTTAAGCGCTATTGTTAACAGCGAAGCTGTAATTATAGGCAACAAAAAACTTATGTCTGAATACTCAATTAAGTCGGATGAATTAAACGATAAATTTAACAGCCTTAGTGACGAAGGGAAAACAGTTATATTCGTGGCGCGAGACGGTGAGTTATTAGGATTGCTGGCAATTGCCGATCCAATTAAACAAAGTTCCGCAGAAGCCGTTAAGAAGTTAAATTCTGCGGGAATTAAAGTAACCATGCTTACCGGGGATAACAAAGGGACCGCGGAAGCTATCGCATTGCAGGCGGGAATTGAAAATTTTGTCGCCGAAGTTATGCCCGAAGATAAAGCGCGTATAATAAAAGAATACCAGGCTAAAGGAGAAATAGTCGCCATGGTGGGTGACGGTATTAATGATGCTCCGGCGCTGGCTCAGGCGGACATCGGTATAGCTATTGGAACGGGAACGGATGTGGCGATAGAAACCGCCGGAATAACACTTGTAAAAGGTGATTTGTCGGGTGTGGAGCGAGCGATAAATCTTTCTCACAAAACCATAAAAACAATAAAACAAAACCTTTTCTGGGCATTCATTTATAACACTATAGGTATTCCGCTTGCGGCCTTCGGTTTGTTAAATCCTATGATCGCGGCGCTCGCAATGGCGTTCAGTTCGGTTAGCGTTGTAACAAATTCGTTGAGATTGAAGAAAGCAAAAATATAGAATGCTTTTAATGAATTATCTATATAGCCCCGGCTTGAGAGTCGGGGCTTCAATTAAAACTATTTTACCTTTGTTATCGATTCGTCGATAAATTGAATTTCCTGATCGTGCGCGGTTTCTGAATCGGGTGTGCCGAAATAAAACAGCATAAAATACTGACCTTCATTATCGGAAATTAATTCCACATCAACATAAATTTCAGTACCGGACTCATCGGTACCGCTGCCTGAAATTGATAGAAAATTTAATCCGTTATATTCCTCAGAAATAGGATCGTCCAGTTCCAAATCCTGGAACATGTCGGATAGGAAAAGATCGGCATAAGCAATGGCACTGTCAATATCCGCGGCATCAAGAGCGATTATATTAAAAGAAATACTTGAATCGGAAGGGGTTGCGGAAATCGACTCTTCGTCGAGGTTAACTATCCAATCCTCGGGAAATGAGATAGAAAACACCGGATCTTCAGCAGGGTAAACGATTACCTGTTGCGCTGATACTGAAGCGAAGCAAGCGGCAGAAATAATAAGTATGAAAAATATTTTTTTCATGAATTGTTCCAATAGATGTTTTTTTAATAACTCAATATTAGCAAATAAAAAATGAATTCAATATGGGCGATGTGATAATAACGTTAAATAATTATAATATTTCTAAAATAATTGTAGGTCTATAGTTTCCCGGCTTAATTAACTATTGATTTTCTTTTTAGAGGCATTGTCATACACCTGCATCCGCCTCCTCCGCGTGCCAGTTCCGAACTCTCGATAGTTATAACATATTTTCCGTATTCTTTATAATCACGTTTCTTTTTAATAATATCCTGAGCCCTTATAATTTCGTAACCGTTATTATTCATTTCATCAAGGGTATATGTATTTCTGGCGTAAGAAATCAATTTTCCCGGCGCCATTGCAAAAAAGTTCGCTCCGCTATGCCACTGTTCACGCTCCTGTATCCAGGGATCGCCGTTTCCTCCGCAATTGATAGGTTTTACATCAAATTTTAAAGCTTTCAGAGCTTCAAGTATATCTCGTTTTTCCCGGATAACAACTTTACCATTGTCTATCATAATATGAATTGTCTTAAATTGATTAGGATTTAATATAACCGGTTCATAAATCATAACTTCTTTTTCAGAAAGAAAAGTAAACGCCATATCCAGGTGGATGAATGATTCAGACGAACTGGGCATCTCCTGAACTATAATATGCTGCTTTTTCTTTTTATCCTTCAGTTTTTCAAGAAGAAAATCAATTCCCTGCGTCGAGGTGCGCATACTGTTCCCGACAATTAAAATATCCTCGCGCGCAATTAATATGTCGCCGCCCTCAATTGTGCTATTAGTGTCAAAATTAATTTCGTTAACCGGGCTGTGTGTTTTTGATTTAAGTGAATAATGGTGGTTAAAAATTGCTTCCATAATCAACGCTTCTCTCTCACGCACTTTATTCGCCATGCAGCTTATAAAAACATTGTTGTTAACAGTTACCGAAGCGTCACGTGTAAAAAAGAAATTATGAAGAGGCGAAAGCATATACCGTTCATTACTCAAAAAATTAGTGAGATTAATCCTTTTTAACTCAACTCCTTCGATTAATAGTTTCGCCAGCTGATCAGGCGGAAGATCCATAAGTTCTTTTTTCCGCTGATAAACATTTTCGTTTGTGCAAATTTTTCCAAGCAGATTTTCTTTTACTAAATCGTCTCGCATAATATCAGTAAGTAAATCTCGTATTTCAAAAGTTTGGGCATGCATGTTTAATATCGATTTAAATTGTGAGTACTCTTTGCTTACCGCCGAAAGATTGAGTATATCACTATATAAAGCACGTTCAGCTGTCTGCGGAGTCATGTTCTCAACTTCGGGTCCGGGTGTATGTATTATTACAGCCTCCAGCTCGCCGATTTCGGAGTCTACGCAAACATCAATTTTTTGTTCAATTGTTTTTGCCATTATTTACCGTTTATTTTTAAATGCTTTTGTGAAAGTATAAATTAAAAATTTGGAATTCCAGTTCGTTGCTTTTTCTATTATTGATTCATCAACTTTTTTGTTTTTAAAACCACCCGCTTTTTGGTAGTTCCGTTAATTCTGAAATGATTTTTTCGCCATCACACATTTATTGCAAACCACTGTAAAAAACTTGACAAATTGCATAAACTGGTTTATATTTTAAACCAGTTTATAAAAAGGTGTGCAGATGGAAAAAAATCAACTACAAGACGACATTAATTATATTAAAAAAATGATTGAAAACAACAGACGCTCTCTTGTTGACAACGGCATAATGTACATAAGCATTGGCGTATACGTTGTGCTTGGGGCTTCAATCTCTTATTTGCTTGGAACTGCCGGGAAACAGGATCTGTTGCCCCCACTTTGGCTTGCTTTAATAATAATTCTTATAATATTTAATCTAATTATAAGCAGAAGATTTAAGAAGAAACAAACCAGAAAAACATTTGCCTCCGAAACATTTAGCGCGGTATGGATGGCATGTGGAATTCCGATTACGATTATTTCTATTCTATATTTTATAACCGGCGGAATAACTCTTTCGACTTTGTTCACTTCCATAAGCGCGATTTTGGGCATCGGTTACTTTTTAACCGGGCATATTAATGAGTTAAAATTTATGAAAATATTAGCTTTCGGATGGTGGCTGGCGATGATAACCTCAATTTTGTGGCTGTATATTGGAGAAGAACATCAGCTGGCCCTTTTATTTGCGGGACTAATTTTTATACTGGAAGTGATTCCGGGGATCATAATTTATAATAAGTGGAAAAGAGTTTATAATGAGTAAACTATTTGACCACAAAAATATAGATGAAATATTGCATTCGCGTATCAGACTTTCAATTATAGCCGCGCTGGCTACTTCAGATGAATTAGATTTTACAACGTTAGTGAAGGAAGTAAATACAACTAAGGGAAATTTGAGTGTTCATTTAGGAAAACTGCAAGCGAGCAAATATGTTAAAATAGAAAAACGGTTCGTGGATAAAAAACCGCTTACAACGTGTAAAATAACAAAAACGGGATTAAATGCCCTTAAACAATATCTGGATATGGTGGATGAATTAGCTAAACAAACTAAATAAATAACATAAATTATTCCGGGGGGAATTAATTATGAAAACAAGATTCGTTTTATTTTCAACTCTTTTAATAGCCGCATTATTCAGTTTTACGGAAATAATTCACGCGCAGGAAAATTCATCTTTTGAACAAACTTTTAATCTTGGGGGACAAAGAACCTGTGAGCC
>PGYT01000146.1 GCA_002839805.1 Ignavibacteriae bacterium HGW-Ignavibacteriae-2 | reverse complement strand
TTATTATCTCTTTTCGTAAGGGGGTTGTTTTGCTCTCGCGGGAGGATTATCCTTAAGAGCTTTCAAAACGACATCAATCGCTTTTTCAAGCTGAGGATCAACACCTTTGGCCAATTGAGTCGGATCGTCATCCACCTCTATGTCCGGATCAACCCCATGTCCTTCTCTAAACCAATCACCGTCAGGATCATACATTCTGAATGTAGGCACAGTTACTGATCCTCCATCAATTAAGGAGGGAGCTCCTGATATTCCTATTAAACCACCCCATGTTCGGGTACCGACCAACGGACCCAAATTATACTTACGAAAATAATCCGGGAAAGCGTCGCCACCGGATCCGCTCCATCCGTTAATAAGCATTACTTTTGGACCAAACACAGCGGCAGGAGGCCATTGCCAGGTATGTCCGTCACGTACAGCCCAAAAAGCAAGTGGTTTTCTGTTTAACATTTCCACAAACCGATCCGGAATTTGTCCGCCACTGTTAAAACGTTCGTCAATTATAAGTCCTTCTTTGTCCAACTGAGCCGTAAATTGACGAATTAATTCCGTTTGACCATCAACACCGGTGCTTGGTACATAAATGTATCCTATTTTTCCACCCGTTGCTTCATCAACACGTTTACGATTTATTTCAATCCAGGCCAAGTGTCGCAAACGATCTTCAGAGTCCATTAAATCAACTAATACTTTTTTAAGTGTATCGGCTTTGGCGTCTTTCAAAGTAAGCTCAACAGTTTTACCCGCCAGTCCCTGGAAGGCTATATAAGGATCTTCAGCTACATTCAAAGCCGCTCCATTTACAGCTAATATATAATCCCCGACATTAGCTTTAATATTTGGCATAGCAAGCGGAGAACGTGATTCAACATCCCAGGGAGCGTCTTCAATTATTTTGTCAATTTTATACATATTGTTTTCAATTGACCAGTTGATACCAAGATAACCAACATTTTTTCTTTCGGGGGATTCGTTGTCACCGCCTCCTCTGTAAGTGTGCGATGCATTTAATTCACCTATCAACTCACCTATTATAAAGTTAACGTCAGTGCGTGTTGCAGCATATTCTATCAAGTTTCCATAGTGGGTTTTCATTTTATTCCAATCCACTCCGTGCATATTTGGATCATAAAAGTAATCCCTCTCGAACCGCCAAACATCTGTAAATATTTGTTTCCATTCGGACTTTGGATCAACAGTCATCTCCATTTCATTTGTACGAAGCTGTTTTTCCAACTTTTGTCCGGGTTTAATATCAATTATGCTCGCATTTTTGGATTTAGAAACTAGCAGTTTCTTTCCATCTGCGGTAGCAGTATAACTATCGGCATCGTCAATAATTGTTTCTTCTTTTCTTTCTGTTAAATCATAATATTTAACCGGTTTTTGTTTATCGGAAGAACCGCTATTAGGAAACCTATGATATAATACTTTCCCAGCGACAGCCTGTACGTTGTTCATATTGCCGGCGTCGGGAGGCAGAATAACAATTCGCGATTCAAATCCGTCAACATCTATTTTAACTGATTCAATTTTTTTCTCATCTTTTTTGTCATCTTTCTTTTTGTCTTTATCGGAATCTTTGTCATCCTTTTTTTCTTTTTCGTCTTTTTTAATTTCTACAGTATCATTTTTAGGGGCCAATGGAGATGGAACATCCCCGCGCAATGACGCCGCGGCAAGTTGTGTCGCGTTTGGATAAACGAAGGTATTGTCCAAATCGCTGTAAATTGGAGAAAGGTTTCTGTTTGTAAGGAAAAATAAATATTTCCCCTCCGGATCGAAGGATGGCGACATATCGGAATAAAAACCAGAAGTTACTTGCTTCGCATTATGTTCTTTTGTATCGTATATAAAAATTGCCTGTTTCTGAGAAACCAAATCTCTTGAATAAGCTATCCATTTGCTATCGGACGACCAGCTTACACTGAAGTTTCTTAAAGAGCCCTCATACATATATAAACCTTTGTCTACCGTAAACAATTTCTCTGCATCCAAATCGTAATAATATATCGTCATGGTTTGATCGATAAAAGCTAATTTTTTACTGTCGGGCGACCAGTATAAATTATATTTGAAACCGGTTTTAAATGAAGTGAGTTTTTTCTCTTTGTTGTCTAAAGTGCTTATCTGATAAAGCTGATACTCACCAGATTTATCGCTCCAATAAGCGATGCTCTTACCGTCAGGCGACCAGGCGGGAAATCTTTCTGCTGAACCGGGAGAATCGGTTAAATTATATATCGGCCCAAATTCAGCGGGCAAAGAGAATAATTCGCCGCGAGCTTCAACAACTACACGTTTGCCGTCTGGGCTAGGATTAATATTCTCAATCAAGTCGGCAACCTTTACAGCATGAGGCGTAAGAGCCAATTGATCGGTAACTACATTAATTTTTACTTCTCGAGTTTTATTTGTCGCCAGGTCCATTAAGTATAAAATGCCGCCCGCTTCAAAAACAATTTCCTTTGGACCAATTGAAGGGAAATGAATATCATAGTCCGAAAAGGATGTTAATTGTTTGTTTGATTTTGTCGCTAAATCATATACCCAAATGTTATTTCGGTTTTCGGCGCCATTATCGGACATATAATAAATTTTATCTCCGGACCACATCGGGATTTCGTCATTAGCGGCATTATTTGTTATGTTTTCAGAGGCATATGTTTTCATATTGAAAAGTGTTATATCGGCTGCCATTCCGCCCCTATATCTTTTCCATGTTCTGAATACTCTTGATAGCTTTGTGTAAGCCAGCCATGTTCCGTCGTTAGATAGAGAGCCAAATTCTCCGTATGGCACAGGTAATTGTTCGAACAATCCGCCGGAGACAGGCACTTTAAAAAACTGACTATAACGCTGTCTTCCGCTGTACATAGAAGAAGCATATAAAAGCGATTTTCCATCCGGGGTCCAGTCTAATAGTCTGTCCCCAAAACTATGACTTGTAATACGTTTTGGAATTCCTCCAACAGTAGGAATTGTGTAAATATCCAGATTGCCGTCGTAGTTTCCTGAAAAAGCAATTTGTTTTCCATCCGGAGAAAACCTGGGGAACATTTCTTCACCTTTTGGGGAGCTAAGTTTTAAGGCGGTACCGCCGGTTTTATCAACTATCCAAATATCTCCGGCGTAAACAAACGTAATTTGAGTTTCCGATACATCCGGATAACGCAGCATGCGGGCATCAATTTGTGCTAAAAGATTAATTGAAAAGAGAAAGAAAATTAATGAAGAGAAAAATAATTTTTTCATGAGTCTCCTCTATAAAGATTAGAATTATTTATTATGGTGAAAAAG
>PGYT01000145.1 GCA_002839805.1 Ignavibacteriae bacterium HGW-Ignavibacteriae-2 | reverse complement strand
GCCGATTTTATTGTTAGAACCCGTATCGGTTACGAAGAAACAAAACTTCTTATTAAATGCGGCGCAATGGATTGTTTTAAACAAACTCGTCCTACGCTTGTTAGACTTTTGGATATTTATTTCAGCCGGCACAAATTACTTGACGAAAATTACAACGACATGTTTGCCGCTGAAACATTTGCGCTGGAAAAAGAAGTTATTACCAAACGTCAATACAGTCTTGCCGAAATTTGTTCGATTGAGTACGAAACATTCGGGTATATGGTTACGCGTCACCCGCTCCATTTTTTTAGTTCCTTTACTGAGCATTCTAAAATTATTAAAGCTGGAAATATGGAAAAATATAATAATACAAAAGTGCGGATGGTTGGCTGGTTTATGACTTCTAAAAGAATAAAAACAAAAAAAGGCAAAATAATGAAATTCCTTTCCCTGGAAGATTTAACCGGAACATTTGAAGCTGTGCTTTTTCCTGAAACTTATGCCAAGTATGCCGATCAAACAATATCTATGGGACCGTATTTTCTTTTGGGAACAGTTGATATGGAAAATGGACATAATCTTGTGGTCGAAAAATTAGCGGTGCTTTCGGCTAAAGAAGTAAAATCGGTAACACAAAAAGACAGCGCGGAAAACAACTGGTTCGGTGATGTAGAAAAAATTTCGGAGGAGGAGTTTTATCTCGTAGATTCCTTAAATGCAGAAAAACTGCGTCGTGCGTATTTGTAATATAAATTACTACATACAAGTCAATTTAAGTGTTATAGGAAATGAATGAGAAATACAGTTAATTGATAACATAAAAATAAATTAAGAGGTAAAATGACAGATTGGCATCCGGGAAAAGGGGATTATATTAAAAGGTATGCTATGGCCGACAGCCGGAGACGCAAAAGTGTTGAATTAAAAAATAGAATTATTACCTATGGTTTAATAATTTCTATTACAGTTATCTTGATGTTTGCATATGTAGCTATTTTCGAATAAAAACAGATAATAAAAACCCATTATAAAATGGAGAGAAATTAAATATAAGAGTATTAAGATTTTTTTAAAAAAGTATCGATTATACCGCTAAATTCAAATAAAATCCGCCGTAGCAAGGAATTAAATCGACTCATAAAAATTTTCCGCAAAAAATTAAACTGAAAAACCAATTTTTCGATAATATATACGGTTAGAAGTATATAGTTAATAAAAAAATTATGCCGGCAATATAATAATGAAAACAACAGTTTTATTAGTGGAAGAAAGCATAAAGTTAGATGCCTTTGAGAATATGCTGGCAGTGTTTGGGGAAGAATATAAGTTCCTGTTCGCTAAAAATGCGTCGCAGGCAATTTCTTTAAATACACAAAACAAGATCGACGTAATACTTACTGAAATGGATCTTCCGGGAATAAACGGAATTGATTTACTCAAAATTTTTAAGAATAATTATCCGCAAATAATAAGAATAATATCCGGTGAGTGTAAAAACAGAAGTTGTTTAACCGAAGCGCTTACAGTTGCTCATCAAATGATTCCAAAACCGCTTGAATTGGAAAAACTCAAAAAAAGTTTGTCGAGAATAAAACTACTGCAAAAATATTTACTTGACGAAAACCTCACAAAAGTTATAAACAGTATTTCAGATCTGCCAACTTTGCCCCAAACATATATAGATTTGGAAAAAGAACTATCGGCGGAAAATATTTCTATGAATAAAATCCGTGGAATAGTTGTTAACGATTTGTCGTTTACAGCGAAAGTTCTGCAAATTGTAAATTCCCCGTTTTTTGGAATAGCAAATAAAATAAGAGATCCGATGCAGGCCGTGAATTTTTTGGGAATGAATGTACTACGCTCACTGATGTTATTTCATAATTTATATAATGGATTCAGAGTTAGCCCAAAAGTAGTTAAATATTATGAAAAAATGTGGGTGCACAGTAACAAGGTTGGAAGATTCGCCGAAGAATTGATTTATATGTCGAAAAATAAAGAAATTGAAATGATGGAAGACGCATATATTGCGGGTTTGCTGCATGACATTGGTAAAGTTGTAATGCTAAGTCTCCACGATTATCCTGAAAATATTTTTGATATGACGAAAGAAAAAAATATAAGGTATTCTCAAGCTGAATACAGTATTTACGGGACATCTCACTCGGAAGTCGGGGCATATTTTTTAACTTTGTGGGAGTTACCCGAAAGCATAGTGAACGCTGTCTATTCTCATAAAAGAAATAGCGGCATAGATTTTAGCCATTTTACGGTGCCGAATGCGGTTTATATAGCAAATCAACTTACAGATGATGAGGATATGACCTTACAAACGATTAAATCTTTAAAGTTGGGACCTTTTCCGCAAAATTGGCTGGATTACCTGGAAGAAAAAAACAACCCAAAAACAAAAAATCCCGAATCTGAAAATAGCAATTAAAATAAATTTTTATTGAGTTTTTAAGTTCAGCCGGATGTGTAGAAATTAATGATCTTAAGATGAAGTTTTATTTAAAAAACTTTCCTTTCTTTTCAAATTTGTTCTTCAATAAATTATGTTTGCCGCATATTGAAGAAACCAGACTGTCTGATATTGTGAGGTAACGCCAAAATTTAATTTTTCAGGAAACGATAAAGTTACATTTCTTTCCCATGTAGTTGATACTGCCGTCATTTAAAAATAAACTGAATCTGGTGCTGTTTCATTGAATCCTTTTGAGCCGATATAAATTTGAACATAGTGGCGCTGAATGTTGGACTATGAATTAATTGTTCCACTAAAAAGAATTAAAAATAGAATTATTGGTATTGATTTCATTTTTGACCTATTCAATTTTATAAATTAGATTATCGGAAAGTAGATACATCACTCCTTTCCCTAAAACCGGTGATTCAAAACCCATACCGCCACTCAAACCATCAGGAAATAAAAATTCCCATAACAATTCACCTTTGCGGGATAGGCATATAACACCCTCAGCAAATCTTTTCGATTTTATTAAGTAAATATTACCGTCGGCGTCATTTACAAGCGGAACAGTAGTATGATTATCTAAATTATACTTCCAATTAAATCTGCCTTTATAATCGACACAGTATAATGTATCGTACCCAAAGTATATATCTCCCCATTTGTTAATTGTCGATTCCGGGAATGGTCCGATTAAATAACGCGAATTATGCGGGTAAAACCAGTTAACATCCCCATACTTAGTAAGTGAAAACAGAGCCGGTTTGCTGTTATTGTAACTATGTGATATCGCGTGTAAATAAATATTATTCTGATTATCAATCAATGGGGCTTGTTCCTGTTCCGAATTACCGAAACTCCAT
>PGYT01000038.1 GCA_002839805.1 Ignavibacteriae bacterium HGW-Ignavibacteriae-2 | reverse complement strand
AAGTCCCATCGTCGGATAATTCCACTCAAATAAAAATTTGCATTTACTTATATTTGCACTTTATTATTAAAAAGAAGAGCCAATAATGAAGGTTAAAAATTTCAGCGACATTCCAAAAGCATATGATCCTCAAAGCGTTGAAGATAAATGGTACAAATACTGGGAAGACAATAATTTGTTTCACTCCGAACCGGATGAAACAAAAGAATCTTATTCTATTGTAATTCCACCCCCAAATATAACCGGAATGTTAACATTAGGTCATGTCCTTAATAATACAATACAGGATGTTTTTATTCGGTACAAACGAATGAACGGCTATAACACATGCTGGGTTCCTGGTACAGATCATGCCTCAATTGCAACGGAAACAAAGGTTGTTAATCACCTTAAGGAACAGGGGATTAATAAATATGAAATCGGACGTGAGGAGTTTTTAAAACATTGCCGTCAATGGAAAGATAAATACGGTGGAATTATTATTGAGCAATTAAGAAAACTTGGCGTTAGCTGCGATTGGGAACGTGAACGTTTTACAATGGACGATCATTATTATAAAAAAGTTATCGAAGCGTTTGTAAAATTATATAATGAGGGATTGATATACCGCGGCTACAGAATGGTTAACTGGGATCCTGCGTCTAAATCCGCAATTTCAGATGAAGAGGTTATTTTTAAACAAGTTAAAGGAAGCCTCTGGTATTTTCGTTATCCAATCAAAGATTCCGATCAGTATTTAGTTGTGGCTACAACACGACCCGAAACAATGCTCGGCGATACCGGTGTAGCAGTAAATGCGAATGACGAAAGATACAAACATCTGATAGGTAAACATGTAATGTTACCGATAGTAAACAGGGAGATTCCAATATTCGGAGATGATTACGTTGATATGGAATTTGGGACGGGTGTTGTTAAGGTTACTCCCGCTCATGATGTAAATGACTATGAAATGGGTAAACGTAATAATCTTGAATTAATAAATATTTTTAATGATGACGCTACTACCAATGATAAAGTGCCTGAAGAATTCAGAGGTCTGGATCGTTACGTTGTTCGTAAAAAAGTAGTCGCTAAATTTATTGAGTTGGGATTACTCGAAAAAATTGAGGACTACACAAATAATGTGGGATATAGCGAAAGAGGTCAGGTGCCAATTGAACCATATCTTTCGGATCAATGGTTTATGAAAATGGATGATTTGGTTAAACCGGCGCTTAAAGTAGTTGAAGAGGGCAAGGTTAATTTCCATCCCGCTCACTGGATAAAAACTTACGAACATTGGATGGGGAATATTAAAGATTGGTGCATATCACGTCAGTTGTGGTGGGGACATCGTATTCCGGTTTGGTATAATAAGCAGAGCAACGAAATTTACTGCGCGGTTGAACCTCCAAAGGATATTGAAAATTGGAAACAGGATGAAGACGTACTTGATACCTGGGCCAGCAGCTGGTTGTGGGCTCAGGATGTTTTTACCTCGGAAGAAGATCAAAAATATTATTATCCAACAGATCTGCTTGTAACCGCGCCTGATATTATTTTCTTCTGGGTCGCGCGTATGATTATTGCCGGTATGAAATTTATGGATGAAATTCCTTTTAAGGATGTATACTTTACAAGTATTATCCGCGATACAGAAGGGCGAAAAATGAGCAAATCACTGGGTAATTCGCCCGATCCACTAGCGGTTATTAAAGATTACGGCGCTGACGCTCTACGATTTACTATCAATTATATTGCGCCTATGGGGCAGGATGTATTATTCAGTACGGACAAATGCGAAATTGGAAGAAATTTTGCAAATAAAATTTGGAACGCTTCACGGTTCTTGCTTATGAACGCCCAGGACGCCGATCTTAGTTTGGAGTTGATAGAAAAACATATCGATTTTACCGATAAGTGGATAATGACCCGTTTCCAGAAATCGCTTAAACAAATGAATGAGGCTCTCGATAAGTTTGATATTAATGGCGCGTCAAAAATTATTTATAGTTTTATCTGGAACGACTTCTGTGACTGGTATTTGGAACTGTCTAAAAAAAGAATGTACTCCGAAGATAAAGAGGTGAAAAGCGCAGTTTTAACACGATCTCTATTATTGTTTGGAGATATGATGAAAATGCTGCACCCTTTTATGCCTTATATCTCCGAAGAAATTTGGCAATTATTTGACGAACGGAAATCGGGCGAATCAATTTCAACATCGCCTTTCCCAAAATTTAATCAGACTTTGGTTGACGAAGTTGCTGAGAAGGAGATTGAGTTTGTCCAGAATGTAGTTACAGGTCTGCGCAACATACGCGGTGAGATGAATATTACTCCATCGAAGGAAATCGATGTATATTTAAAATCAGATAAAATTACCGATTTGCAAAAACAATACATAAAAAGTCTTGTTAAAGTTAAAAATATTACTGTTGACCCCGATCTAATAAAACCCAAAGCAAGTGCTTCTGCTGTTGTTAAAGGCTGCGATATATTTGTTCCTTTGGAGGGACTTATAGATTTGGATGTAGAAAAAAATCGTCTCGAAAAAGAAATGTTGCGTCTGCAGGGATTAGTAAAGTCGGTTACCAATAAACTTTCAAATGAAAAATTTGTTAACAACGCTCCCTCAGATGTTGTTGAAAAGGAAAGAACCAAACAGACCGACTGGCAAAATTCTCTCGATAAAATTAAAACAATACTTGCCGATCTGAATTAATAATAATTAGTATAAAAACAATGGGAACGTTCAATAGACGTTCCCTGAGGTTTTAATTATACATTGAGATTTACCCGCTTAATTTATAAGTTTTGCTCACCTATATTATAAAGGAAAACAGATGAAGAATCTTTTTGTGGTAATTGTTATCTCAATAATTAATGTGAATATTATTGCAAGCGGTTATATAGAGAAGGGCAACACAAAATATTTGCCTGATAGATTATTGGTGAAATTCAAACAAAATGAAAACAACATAACGGGTGCGGTAAGTTTAAGTAAAAGTAGTTCAAATAGATTGAGTCAGTTTGGCATACTTAGTCTTAAAAGCAAGTTTAACGCAGAATCCATTTATAAAGAGAAATTAAATTCTATTTACGAGTTAAAGTTATCCTCTCCATACGATCCGCAATACGCGGCGGTAAAAATTAGTAAACTCCCGGAAATTGAATGGGCTGAACCTTATTATATTTATGAGCTGGCCGACCAACCAAATGATCCCAATTATGTTCAGCAATATGCTTTAAAAAAGGTACAAGCGGAAGAAGCCTGGAGTATTAACAAAGGGGACCCTTCTATTATTATAGCCATAGTTGATACCGGTGTTTATTGGGAGCATCCCGATTTGAATTCCAACATATGGATAAACCAAGCTGAAGCTAACGGCATTGCGGGTGTAGATGACGATAACAATGGTTATGTAGATGATATACGCGGTTGGGATTTTGGCGGGTTAAACGGAACGCCCGATAATAATCCGGCGGAAGATAATCCGGATCACGGAACTCATGTGGCGGGTATAGCGGGAGCGGTTACAAACAATGGAATCGGTGTTGCCTCCATAAGCTACAACTGTAAAATAATGGCTGTTAAAACGGCTCAAAACGACTTGCGGGATAATAGTGGTAGGGCTTTAATTTCGCACGGTTACCAAGGAATTATTTACGCAGTGGATAACGGGGCGAAAATAATAAATTGCAGCTGGGGCAGTTATAGTTACTCCAGAGCCTTTCAGGAAATTTTAGATTACGCTGTAACAAACGGAGCATTATTGGTAGGAGCTGCCGGTAATGAAGCTCTGCAGGATGCTATTTATCCGGGTGCGTACAAAGGCGCGTTATCCGTCGGTTATAGTAATTCATCCGATGTGAAAGATAATTTTTCTAATTACGGAGAGAAAGTTGATCTGTTCGCTCCCGGAACTACCATAATATCCACATGGCAGAACAGCTCGTACGTTTCATTAAGCGGTAGTTCTATGGCCGCGCCTCTGGTCGCCGGAATAGCCGCCTTGGTAATGAAAAAATACCCGGATTATAATCCTCTGCAGATTGCCGAACAAATTCGAGTTAACGCTGATAATATTGACGATAAAAATTCAGTTTATAGATATCTTATGGGCTCGGGGAGGGTAAACGCGTATAAGGCTTTATTGAACTCCGAATCTAAATCGGTTAGGAAAGAAAGCCTGAAATTTATTGATCTCGGCGACGGCGACGGCATATTAGAATCAGGCGAAAGGGTTGCCGTTGATGTGGAATTTGTTAATTATTTAAAACCGCTTGAAAATTTTTCTGTTAAACTTGTTACTGATAATCCATTTATATTATTGGATAATTCAACACTTAATTTGGGTGCGAAATCAACATTAGAAAAATTTAATAATTCGGGCAATCCACTCTCTTTTGTTATCAATAGCGGTACACCCCTTAATACAGAGGTTTCATTCCGACTGGAATACTCTGATGGACAATATTCGGATTTCGAATTTACAGATGAGATAGTAATCAATCCATTATATAAAACAACATCCGTTAACGATATTGCCGTTACTATTACAAGTAAGGGAACAATAGGTTATAACGATTATCCTACAAATCTGCAGGGAGATGGGTTTAAATATAATTCTGGAAACAGTATTTTGTTCGAAGGCGGATTGATGTACGGTATCTCCTCGGATAAAATAGTTAGCACTGTTAGAAGCTCGAACCAGGATATACAATCGAATGATTTCAGGATGGTACAGCCTTTTATGATTCAAACTCCTGGTGATATAGCCGATGAGCAGGGACTTTCGGTGTTTAATGATGATAACGCGGGGACCAGAAAATTTAACATACAAACAGAATTGCACACTTATGCTTTTGCAGACGACGAAAGTAAAGACTTCCTGATTCTGAAATATATCTTTAAGAATCTTAGTACGCAGGACTATACTAATTTTTATGCAGGGCTATATTTTGACTGGGATATAGACGGATCATCAGCGGAACAGAATTATGCAAAGTACGATAATACCGGAAAATTTGGATATGCTTATCCTGGCGGCTCAGCCACCGCAACCGAAAATGTAGCGGTTGCTCTATTATCTGGCGGAAACGACGGATTTTATGCCATACTTAATGGCGGAGATACAGGATTTGGCGTTTGGGATGGTTTTTTCGATTCTGAAAAATGGCTTAGCATGACAAATCAACGTTTTAAATCAACTGCCGGTTTAGGGGATGTTTCTACTGTTAGTTCCAGCGGACCACATGTAATACCGGTTAACGGCCAGCTTGAAGTTGCTTTTGCTCTTGCTGCTGGCGATAGTTTAAGTGCCTTAAGGGACGCGGTTGCCAGAAGCAGGGATAAATATAAGATTTTAATAACCGATGTTAACCAAGAAGTTTTAGTTCCCAATAAATTTCTATTGGAGCAAAATTATCCGAATCCCTTTAATCCGACTACCACAATCGAATACAGTATTCCGCATTCTGAATTTGGAATACAAAACCCGCAAGGTTCTGAATTTGTTACACTAACGGTTTATGATATTCTGGGAAAAGAAATTGCTACATTAGTTGACCAGCGCCAAGCCCCGGGTAAGTATAGTGTTCTTTTTAACGCAGGAAAATTGGCCAGCGGAGTATATTTTTACAAATTAAAATATGGTGCTTTTGTTGGTACTAAAAAAATGATTCTTGTTAGATAAATTTGTTTATCGAAATATGAATATAGGATTAGTAAGACATTTTAAAGTTGATTCACCCAAGTACACTAAAAAATTATCAGCCAAAGAATTTGGTGATACTCAGGTATTATATCACTCATCAGATATAATTAAACATCCTGTAGATTTGGGAAATATAAAATGGCAAATTTGTTATTCTAGTACTTTAAAGAGAGCTAAAGATACCGCTTCGTATATATTTAATGGCGAAATTATCACAACTGATCTTATAGTTGAAGTTGAAGCCTCTCCAGCTTTCAACACAAAATTAAAATTATCTTTTTTTATTTGGCATGTGCTAGCTAGATTTGCCTGGCTTTTCGGACACAAATCTCAGCAGGAAAATTTTAAGGAAACAAAAAGCCGATGCCGTATATTTTTGAATCAAATAATTAATAGTGGTAAACAGAACATACTAATTGTATCGCACGGCTTTTTTATGAGGGAATTCGCAAAAATCTTGATAAGATCTGGTTTTTACGGAAAAATAGATTATGCTCCTAAAAATGCCCATCTTTATCTTTTTACGTCCAAATAATCCGTTTAAATTAAAATTCCTCAATATTTAAAATCTATAAAAATATTTTTAAACCTATCTATTAAATTCATATAAAGACCGTGAATATAAAATAAATCGGACTATGGATCTTTATATGGGAAATGTTGAACTATTTTGTTGTTTTTTAAAAACTATGCCGAATCAACACTTATAAAAGATTCATATGTAATTTCATATAAAATAAGCAGTTATGAGTAAAACCCATGAATTTTTTTATAATTATAAACTAAAAGAATAATAAAACACCTGTCAAGTTTGTACATTGATTCGGGGAAAATTCAATCAATAAAATACGCGATGCATGCAAGTGTTAAGGGATCATATCGCCTTAATAAATAAAATAAGGCAGATAGAACTACAAATATCGCAGATCTTTCATTATTCTGACGAAGCGATTATTACAACTGATGATAAGTTGAATGTTGTTTTGTATAATAATGGCGCCCAAAAAATATTTGGCTATAACGAAGAAGAAGTAATTGGTAATAATTTACAAATGCTATTTCCTCTCCCTCAGAATAATAATTCCTTAATTGGTCTTCATAATATCAGCGATTATCTCAAACAGTATGATAATAATGGAAACGTTCGTGGTGTAAAAAAAAGCGGGGCGGATTTCATCGCCGAAACTAATCTTTCAAAAATAATTTTAAACCATGGTATTGTTTATACAATATATTTTAGAGATATCACTGAAAAATATCAGCTTGAAAAAGAATCTCTTTTATCGAAAAACAAATATGAACAAATAATTAAATTTGTTGATGATGCAATTATTAGCATAAATCAAAAGCACGAAATAATTCTTTTTAACCTTGGGGCCCAACGTATACTAGGTTATGCTGAAAATGAAATTTTAGGAAAACACGTTAGTATTCTGATTCCCGAAAAATTCAGGGAATTGCACGACAGATTGATTGATGATTTTTCTAAAAGCGATACCGGGACAAAAATTATGGGCGATAGAAGAGATGTAATCGCTCTTAGAAAAGATGGGTTAGAGATTCATACTGAAGCTTCTATTGCTAAAATTGATTATGAGAAAGAATTTATTTTCACAATAATATTAAGGGATGTTTCTGCCCGGAAATTACTCGAAAAACAATTTGTTGATTATTTGGCGGAGCTTGAAAAAATTGACAATGAAAAAGACAAATATTTCACATTGATAGCTCACGATCTTCGAAATCCTTTAGGCAACCTAATGGGTTTTTTGGATTTTATGATAGACAATATCGATTCGTTGGATAAAACTGAATTGTTGGAAATACTCAATAACTGTTCAATCTCAGCTAAAAATATTTATCAATTATTAGAAAATATGCTCGACTGGACCAGAATACAGATGCACAGGATGAGTTTTAGTCCTGAATGGTTCGATCCGCAGCAAGAAATACAAAAAGCTTTATCTCTATATAAGCAGTCATTTATTTCGAAAAAAATTACTGTTTATAATAATACTACCGACGACACTAAAATTTATGCGGATGCTAATATGTTCTCCACAATTATCCGCAATCTAATATCCAACGCCATAAAGTTTTCTCACGAATCCGGAGAGATTAATATCAACTATAAAAAACAAAATGGATCACTTCTTATTGAAGTTGCAGATAACGGGGTTGGTATGGAAGAAGAAAAAGTTAGTAAACTTTTTAGAACTGATATAAAAGAATCATCCCAGGGAACTAAAGGAGAAATTGGTTTCGGTTTGGGATTATTGATGATTAAAGATTTTGTAGAATTGAATAACGGTGGCATTAGTGTAGAAAGTAAATATAATGTTGGTACAAGAATTACGGTTTCATTTCCCACACAATCATATAAAAAGTAATAATAACACTTATAGATCCCGGTAAATAATTATTAACAACAATAATTAATCCGTAAGGGCAGTTATTTTTTAAAAATATTGGATAGTGCATTTCCCAGATCTGTATATACAAAATTGTAACCCGATTCTAAAGCAACTTTGGGCAATACTTTAGCTCCCTCTGTAACTAGATATTCCGCCTCACCAACTATCAATTTAATAACAAGCGAAGGCACTTTAAATAATGCAGGGCGATGTAAAACTCTGCCCAAAATTTTGCTGAACTGATTCATATTGATTTGAGCGGGCGAAACGGCATTTACTGGGCCGGAAACCTTTGTGTTATCCAGAACATGCAGAAAGATACCAACGACGTCTTTAATATGAATCCAGGAGAACCATTGTTTACCACTGCCTATTGGCCCACCGACGAAGAATTTATATGGAGTGATCATTTTTGCAAGCGCTCCTTCTTTTTTATCAAGCACAATACCAATCCTTACGCGTACTTCTCTTACACCAAAATATTTATTAACAACAACTTCCTCTTCCCACTTTCGGGTAACACGAGCAAGAAAATCATTACCGGAGTCAGATTTTTCATTAAAAATTTCGGTTTCGGAAGTTCCGTAATATCCAATTGCTGAGGCTGATATAAATGAGTTCGGCTTATATTTTAATTTTGATACTGCCTCAACTAAGGAACGTGTGCCAAGTACACGGCTGTCAAGTACACTTTTTTTATGTTCTTCATTCCATCTTTTTGCCATTACACTCTCGCCTGCAAGATGAATAACAGAATCGGCCCCTTCCAAATATTTAATCCATCCATCATTATTTTCGCTGTTATAATCCCATTTGACGTATGCGTGGGCCCCCGGAACAATTGATTTTGCCCTTTCTGGTGATCTGCTAAAAACTACAACCTCATCCCCGCGGTTGATTAGTTCAGTTGAAATATTTTTACCAATGAATCCCGTTGCTCCGGTTATTACTATTTTTTTCATGCGAACCGCCAATCTCTTGATTCAATCAAAATATTATTATAAATATACTTTTAATAAAACGAATAAAAATAATTTATTAATCCAAAACAACAGTCAAAATTACAAAGTTTCATTTGGAACATTCACAAGTAAATTGTTGCGATTGTAGGTTTATAAGTATAAATATTGGTTACAATACTATTTCAGTAAGAATAAAAATCATTTATAGGTTTAATATTAATGATGATTTTATAGCGTAATTAGTTTTCTATTTTTAACTTACTCGACATTGATAAAAATTTTACTTACCGGGGATATAAATGGCCAATGAATTTTACGCGCACGCTCGCGCGTACGATATTGCTTTCAGCGACAGAGATTTTAAGAGAGAGTGTGATTTTCTTGAATGGTGTTTAACAAAACATGGAAACATTAATAATGCGGATAAGTCATTTATTGAATTAGCTGCCGGTCCCGGAAAACATGCCAGGGAGTTCGCCAGTCGAGGCTGGTACAGTGCTGCGCTTGACCTTTCACCCGAAATGGTTGCCTACGCGGCAATTGAGGCGCGGAAAGAAAATCTGAATATTAAAACAATTAATGAGGATATGAGTAAATTCGTTAGCAGAAAAAAATATGCGCTCGCTGGAACTTTAATGGAGAGCATCTCCCACTTAACTACAAATGAACAGATGATTTCTCATTTTAAATCAATATCAAAATCTTTAATGCCGGGCGGTATATATGTAATTGAAGCCACGCATCCCAGATATTATTTCCCCGACGATGAACCAAACCAGTGGACATCTAAGGAAGGCAATAATAAAGTTGAAATTACATTCGGAACTCCATCTGACTCTTATGACTCAATTACACAAACCTGGGATATAACGACAAGGATGAAAATGTGGGAAAACGACTCTTTAATTCTTAATACTGAGGAAATAAGTCGTGTCCGTTGGTATTTATTTCAGGAAATGCAAATGCTTATTGAACTCTCCGGTGTGTTCGATAAATATTGGGTTTATGGCAGTATGTTTTTTTTACCACCTAAAGAGTTCGATAACACTGAAGATTCCGACGCTATGGTTTTAGTGATGCGAACAAAACAATAGTGGCAGTTGTTCAAAATTTTGTAAAAAATGTATGTTTCAACTATTCGGGGGATTCGATTGAAATACTTGTTGATGGTAATATTTGCATTTACATCTATTCTAAATTCTCAAACATTTTCTGTCAGTGGAAAAATTAGTGACAGAGTCACTAATAAATCTTTAAGTTTTGCCAACATCCGTCTGCTTAATTCCAACACGGGTACATCATGTAATTCCGAAGGTGCCTATGAACTTAAATTATCAGAAGGTGATTATCGAATAGTGGCCTCATATATTGGTTATAAATCCGATACCTTAGAATTAAGTTTGCACGAAAAAAGAATTGTTAATTTCATACTCTCACCGATCTCTCTGCAGCTTGAGGAAGTTACTGTTTTGCCAGGGATTAATCCGGCTTTAGTTATTTTAAGAAAAGCTTTGGCCGCTAAAAGGGAGCGTGATAAAAAAATATCGGATTATCATTTCGGAGCCTTTACTAAAGGAATTATTAAAACCACTTCGGATATAACATCCGGAGACAATTCTGTAAGCCTAGATGTAGGAGCAAACGATACAACTGAATTAAAAATATCGGGAATTCTTGAAAATGAAAGCAGGGGCTATTTCAAAAAACCAGCTGATTATAAAGAAGAAATAATAGCCCGTAAACAGAGCGCTAATTTTCCTCCTACAATAAATATGCTTACAGGCGGAAGAATAATTCAAAATTTTTATCAGGACGACTTACAATTTTTTGGGCGCAATATGGTTAGTCCTTTTTCTGAGACAGCCCTCGACTATTATTATTTCTTCCTCGAGGACTCGCTCGCGCAGGATAACCAAACAGTTTATAAGATATATTTTGAGACTGATGATAAATCGGATCCAGGATTTTATGGCAGAGTATTCATATCCGATAAGAGTTATGATCTTCTGAAAATTGATGTTAATCTTAACGACGCGGCAAACCCTGGTGGAATATTTACAAGAGTAAATGTTCTCCAGCAATTCCTGCCTTTTGCAGAGAATATCTACATGCCTATAGATTACAGGCTTTTTGTTGAAGGGAATTTTTTGGGGCTTGCAAAGTTCGGATTCGAAATTAATACTATAATGTATGATTACATTATTAATAGAAATATCAGTGACGATTTTTTCGACATGGCCGTACTAACCGTAAAACCCGATGCAGATCAAAAGAATTCAATCTATTGGGCGGATATACAAACAATTCCAAATACAATGGAAGAAACAGAAGCGTATAAAAGAATAGATAGTCTTGAATCGATTCCAAAAACATTCTGGGACCGGTTCTCGTTTCTTGGAACTAAAACTTACATAAACAATAACATTTCAATTACAGGCCCGCTTGGACTTTATCATTTTAATCGCATAGAAGGCAATGGAATAGATTTCGGCGTATATGCCGATAATCTTATAAATAAAAGATTGAATACCTCGGCTGGAATCAGTTATGGATTCGACGATAAAAAAAACAAATGGAGTGTTTCCGGTGAGTACAGATTCGGCGAATATAGAACAGGTTTATTATATGTGAAAGCAGCAGATGAACTGACAGTTCTGTTCAGCGAATCCGATGAATATAATTCTCTTGTTCCAACACTTACTAGTTTGTTCGGCAAGTATGACTTTAAAGATTATTACTATTCAAAAGGAATAGAGTTTAAACTTGGGGGAGCAGTATCACCAGTCCTAAATTTGGAGCTCGGCTACGCGCAAAAAAGAGATGCCTCGGCAGTTGTAAATACAAATTTTTCGTTTTTTAATACAGACAAAAAATACGAAATCAATCCGCCTATTTATAATTTACGTGTACAGACAATCTCTACAGGATTTAGTTTAGATTTTCGAAAATATATTGAAGATGGTTATTACCGCAGGCGAACATCGTTGGGAAAATCCTACGCGGTGCTAAGCGGCGAGGCAATTATCAGTAATAATTCTATCCTTGCCACCGATAGGGATTTCACAATTTTTAAATTAAATCTTAATTCAACAATAAATTCTTTCAACTCCACCAATGTTCAAATTGTAATAAAAAATGTTTGGAGTCCCGACGCTCTTCCTTATCAAATGATGTATGCCCTGCCAGGTAATATATCCTCACTAGGTCAAAAATTTACTTTAAGAACATTAGATTTTGCGGAAGTTTTTGGGGATAAGGTAACTATGGTTGGCATTGAATATAATTTTTTAGACGAACTTTTTACAGGGTTAAATATACCGTTTATAGAAGATCTTCAATTGCAGTTAACTACTCACTTTAACGCGGCATGGAGCAGTATATCCGATAAAACAATATTGTTGAATAAAAACACAATAGTAAAACCTTTAATTGAACTTAAAACACCTCTTATGGAATTAGGCTTTGCCATTGGACATATAATGCTTCCACTAAAGTTTGAATTCACTTGGCGGTTAAACCATTTTAATAAAACTAACTTTGTGTTCGGAATAAATTCGGCTGTCTTCTAAAATTATAAATGTTTTATTTAGATAATATATTCGATTAAGTCATTCGGTTCTTTCAAAAAGAAATCTTTAAATTTCGACCTAAATGTTCAAGCAAACAATAATAATATTGATGCTTTTTGAAATTTACAAGTTGTACTGGAAAAATATAATGGAAGTGAAATTTCTAATTACAGAATATTTTAATGTAAAAGTGATCCAAACTACTGTTAAGGGAGAGATCACTATTTCTGATCGAAATGAAATTGCCCTGAAGACCATTGAAAAAATGAGAGAAGAAAAAATATCGAAGATTATATGGGATATAAGAGAAGCAAAATTTGCATACTCATTGGTTGGAAGCCATGAATTTATAGTTGATATAAAACAATTAGGGGTTGATAATTCTGATTACCTGGCGGTTGTTTATTTTAATGACAAGCAGCGACACGAACACTCAAAAATAGTCGCTTATAATAGAGGTATTGTTAACCTGCAATATTTCCAAGATATTGATAAAGCAATTGAATGGCTGGTATCTAAATAAATTATTAATTCGCGAGTATCATTTCCTGCGAATATTAATTAATAATAAAGCTATAAAATTCAGTACGTTCTAATTATTCGGACATAATATTTATTTATGAAAATAGAAAAAGCAGACATAACGGATGCAAATAACATTTCCACTCTCGCGGTTCAAGTCTGGCTTGATACATATGCCTTAGAGGGTATTCGAGATTCATTTTCAGAATATGTATGGCAGGAGTTATCACCATATAAATTTAAAGCCAGGTTGGAAAATAAAAACAGAGAAATTTATAAGGTAGTTGAAAATGAACATTTAATTGGTTTTGTTGAAATAAATTTTGATAGTGTCATTGATGGAAATACGAATTCGAAAGTCGAAATAGAAAAATTATATATACAAGAAAACTTTTGTGGGAAAAACATTGGCGGAAAATTAATAGATTTTGTAAAATCAATTTGCATAAAAAATAACATAAGCTCTATGTGGCTATCAGTATACGAGAATAATTTTCGGGCGATTAAATTTTACAACAAATACGGATTTAAAGAGATCGGTGAACTATATTTTGAACTAAAATCTGAGAGACATCGTAACATAGTTTTAGAGAAAAAATTATTAAATGTGTCAATGTAAATAATTTACATTATTCTGCTGTTTTTTTTGCCACAAAACAGTTAAAAAATAATCTATAAACTAAAATTAGAACAGGAATATGAAAAAGATTAAAAATATCCTTTCGTTTTTTTCAATAACATTTTTAATTACAATAAATACTTTTGCGCAACAAGTTCGTATAGATAAAATTGAACCGCCTAACTGGTGGGTTGGAATGAAAAGTAATTCTGTTCAGTTGATGATATACGGTGAAAATCTTGATGGGATTACAGCATCTTTTAACCGTGATGATTTGATAGTGAAAAAAATACACGATACGGGCAACCCATTCTACACGTTTATAGATGTTGAAATATCCGAAGATTTACGTCCAGGCAGATACAGGCTGGATGTAAAAAACGAAAACAGCAGCTTCGAAATTAATTATTCTATTTGGAAAAGAGCTAGATCAGCAGAACGATACCAGGGTTTTAGCAATGAAGACGTTATTTATTTAATTATGCCCGATCGTTTTGCTAACGGCGATCCATATAATGATTTCATTGAAGGTTATATAGATACTATGCAGAATATTCCCGGACAAGGGCGCAGCGGCGGCGATTTGCAAGGAATTATAGATAAACTGAGTTATCTTAAAGATCTGGGCATTACAACTCTTTGGCTTACACCTGTTACTGAAAATAATACTTTTCGAAGTTATCACGGTTATTCCTCAACAAATTTATATTATGTCGATCCCCGTTTGGGAAGCAACGATTATTACAAAAAGTTTGTAGAAGAAGCGCACAAACACGGACTTAAAGTTATATTGGATCATGTGGCAAATCATATAAGCAGCGATCATCCGTGGATGAAAAACTTGCCGACAAAGGATTGGATAAACGGGTCAATAAAAGATCATAAACCGGCTAATCATAATAAAATGATATTTAATGATGTTCACGCCGATAGTTCTACAATTAAAGAAGTTTGCGAAGGCTGGTTCGTCGACTCCATGCCCGATTTAAATCAACGTAATTCGTTTGTGGCCAATTATATTATTCAGAATACAAAATATTGGGTTGAGTTCACCGGATTAGACGGAATTCGCGAAGATACCTACCCATACGCTGATCAGGAATTTATGGCAAAATGGGCGAAAGAAATAATGGATGAGTATCCCACATTAAATATTGTCGGAGAGGTCTGGAGCGGAGAACCTGCTATTCTAGCTGGTTACCAGGGTGGATCACCGCTTCGTAAAAATTACGACAGCAATCTGCCCGCATTAACGGACTTTGGACTCCGGGACGCGTTTATTCGTTTTTTACAGAATAAAGGCGGACTTTACGAAATATTTAAAACTCTTTCCAAAGATTATTTATACGCGGATCCAAATAACCTGGTTGTGTTTGCCGATAATCACGATGTTGCAAGAACAATGTTTTACGCTGACACGAATGTAGCAAAAGCCAAGCTCGTTTATCATATGCTTCTTACTTTACGCGGAATTCCCCAAATTTTTTATGGAACTGAAATTGGAATGATTGAAAACGAGGATCACGGCACATTACGTAAACCTTTCCCGGGCGGTTTCCCCGGTGATACACGAAACGCGTTTATGCAAAGGGGAAGAACCGACTACGAAAACGATATATATAATTATATCCATCAATTGCTGCAGATTCGTAAAAACAGTAATGCTGTTACGAAAGGCAAACTAACTCACTTTCCTCCCAAAGATGATGTTTATATTTACTTTAAAACTTATGAAGATGAAATTGCAGTGAATATTATTAATGCCTCGGAAAAAGTTAAAGATATCGATTTGGGTGGGTATAACAGTTTTATTTCCGGCGCGAAAAAACTTAAAAATCTTAAAACAGGTGAAGTTTTAGAATCTTTTAAATTAAAAATAGAGAAGAACTCTGCCGCTATTTATGGAGTTGTTAAATAATTTTGTTTTTTAAAGGATTTTATTTGTTGAGTTTACACCGGTTTTTCTGCCGGTGTAAATAACTAATTATCCAGCCACTGTTTAAATCTGCTGGTACGTTCTATACTTACAATAGCGTCGATACCTGTCGGTGGCGTGGGTGTTGTTTCGACCTTAATTCTTGAGCGTGAATAAGGTATCATATTTTTAATGGATTTAAGATTAATAATCATCTTACGGTTAATTCTGAAAAAATCCGCCGGATCAATTATTTCCTCCAGTTTATCCAGACTAAAATCCACTGGATATTCCGCCTTGTCAAATGTTTTTATAAACACATTTTTTTCCATTGCAAAAAAGAATGCAATTTCATCTATGTTAACTGTTTTAATTCTCTGACCGAATTGAATAAGAAAGCGGTTTTTATATTTAATTTCGTTCGATCGTAATGTTTCCACAAGTGCTTGCATATCTAAACCGCGCGAGGCGCTTAATTTTTTGTATTTTAAAATACTTGCCGCTAATTCATCCTTTCGTATAGGTTTAAGTAAATAATCGATACTATTGAATTTAAATGCTTTCACCGCAAATTGATCGAACGCAGTTGTAAAAATTATCGGAGATTCTATCTGAACATCTTCAAGAATTTTAAAACTTTTTCCGTCCGAGAGCTGAATGTCTAGAAAAATTAAGTCGGGCACATTATTCTGCAAATATAGCGTAGCTTCTTTAATTGAGGGAATTTTTGCTTTAATAGTAATTAATGGGTCTATTTCGTTTATAAGTTCTTCCAACCTTTCGGCGGCTAACGGTTCGTCTTCAATTATAACAACATTCATATTTATTCCGGTTTTATAATTGGAATTGAAGCCACAAAATTATCATTTAAAACTATAAATGTCGGTTCAATATCAGAAATATATGAATATCTTTTTTTGAGATTCTGCAGACCGAAACCGGTTGAGTCCTTAATATTATCCCTACGCTGAAGATTGTTTTCAATAACTATAGTCGGCCCGTTATTATAAATATTGATTTTTAATGGCGAGCTTTCACTTACCTTATTATGTTTAATAGCGTTTTCAATCAATGTCTGCATCGCTAACGGGGGTAAATAATGATCGAAAATTGAAGCCTCAATTTTAATTTGCGTTATTAGGTAAGAACCGAATCTGGCTTTTTGAAGATAGAGGTAAGACTCAACAAAATTAATTTCTTCTTCAATTGTTACTACTTCCCGGTCTAATGTATCCATCACATAACGGTAATTAGTGGAAAACTCATCAATAAAAGTCTGCGCTTCGTTAGCGTCTTTTTTAATCAATGCCGAAAGCACATTTAAACTGTTAAATAAAAAATGTGGGTTTACCTGACTTTTCAGAGTTTCGTATTTTATTATAGCGTTTTCCTTAAGCAATCTTTCATTTTGTATTTTCGACTGCTGAATATTTCTAAAAAAGGTATATCCTTCCAGTCCGGCCATCATAAAAAGATTGATGATAGACGTAATAACAACATTGCGGAAAATTACGTTAAATATATTTTCGTGATAGGGAAAAGCAAGGTTGACGAGGAGTGTCATAATCACGCCAATTAAAATACCAACGCTTATTGTAAGAAATGACTCAACAATGGCTCGTTTAATATAATGTTTTTCCCAGGAAAATAATCCCTCGGTAAAATTGAACAACAGGAAATCCAGATAAAGAATTACAGCGCCGAATACGCTGCTTATAAGAGCCCCAATTACTACGTGCGATATAAAATTTAAGACATTTGTTATTTTAATAAATCCGGAATACATGCCGTACACATTTACGAAAATCTGAACTATTACGGCAATTACTAAAATCAGATAAACTATTTTTTTTGAAAATTTCATATTCATCTCGGCAACAAAAAATTTATAGAAGGTATTATTCATAATTCATTTTAAAACCAAAAGTATTTTACTGATACTCTCAAATTTAATATTTGAAAAAACAACAACAGCTTCATATACAAACATAATTTATAAAAGTAATTTTAATTTGTATAATTACGAACCAAGCGGTTGATAATTTTAAATAAATAAAAAACAGCTCATAATAATTAAATTAGAAAATCCCGTATGTTATTGAAATACCGTAATTAAATTTTTGCAACAGAGCGTCTGAAGTTTTTATGAGTCTCAGCGGCGAAGTATTCCTGTAACTGCCGGTTAAACCGACCCAGAAATTGTTGTATAATCTTGTTTTTACATCCAATGAAATTTCTGTAACATAAACGGCTTCCTTATCTATCGCTTCCTGATACCAGGGTCTGTCTTCGCGGAAGTCTTTATCGTAAATATAAGACACTTCGCCCTGACCGGTAAGTAATGAAGCGGATATTTTCCAATTATCGCTTAAAGAAAAAATTCTTTCAACAAATAAACCGCCATAAGCCGCATTTAAGTGGTAAGTTCCGTCGTTTACGAGCCGGTTTAATTTTTTGTCAAAATACAGAGCAGTTCCAGACAAACCAACTGCCCATTTACCGTTAATTGTAACAGCGGCCTTTATATCCCCATAACCGGCGTTGCTTGTCCAAATTTTGGACATTTTACCGTTTAGCCCGACATATCCTCCGATCTCGTAATCTTTCCATTTTATCAAATAGTTATCGGCAGAATTTTGTGCGAATAAACTAATTGTGGCAAGTAATAATGTTAATAACGCTAATTTGGTTTTCATGACGTCTCCTAAAAATTAAATTTTAATTTCGATCGAAAATTATTACCGATTTTATCTATAAAAAAAAATAATTGGACGAACACGGGTATAAGGATGACGAACATAGTTTTTAGGCAGATGAATATTCCAAATAAAATAGAGCTTATTTATAAGATGTGTATTAAGAAATATTACCCGGTATTAATGAGCGTATATACTAGTTATTTTGTAGTAAAATCTGTTACGGAGATAATGGGAAAAACATGATTTACAAAAATTACTGATTATAGTATTATGGTTTCGAAAATTAATATAATTTTTATATAAAATATACAAGGAGAAATATATGCTGAAAGAGTTTAAGGAATTCGCAGTAAAAGGAAATGTGATTGACATGGCGGTCGGTATTATAATTGGCGCCGCGTTCGGAACAATAGTAAAATCGTTAGTCGCGGATGTAATAATGCCGCCGATAGGTTTAATGTTGGGAAATGTAGATTTTACAAACTTATTTATTGTTTTAAAAGAAGGGGCTGTGGCAGGTCCGTATGAATCATTAAAAGCCGCTCAGGACGCCGGAGCTGTTTCGGTTAATTACGGAGCGTTTTTAAATACTATTATAAGTTTTCTTATAATCGCGTTCTCAATATTTGTTCTTATTAAAAATATAAATAAACTTAAAAGACAGGATGAACCGAAACCAGCCGCGGTGCCAACAACAAAAGAATGTCCGCATTGTTTTTCAACTATTTCTATTAAAGCGACTAAATGCCCAAACTGTACATCTGCATTATAACAAGTTGTTAATAAAGATGTCATCTTTTATAAAGATGACATCTTTAGATCTATGGCAATCTTAAATATATGATTTAACTATCGTTTTAATTTTTTCGAGCGCTTCATCAATTTTTGAAATATCTTTTCCTCCGGCAGTTGCCATGTGAGGTTTACCTCCTCCTCCTCCGCCAAGCAGTTTGGCAACGTCACCCACAATTTTACCTGCCATAAGTTTTTTATCTTTTATCAAGTCGTCAGATACAACGCATACCATCTGAACTTTATCTTCAACCTGAGCAATCAATAATCCAACGCCGCTTTTCATTTTATTTCTCAATTCATCACCCATGGATTTTAACTCATCCATATTAGAGGCATCCACTAAACCTTTAAATAAATTTATCCCATCAATCACAATAGGAGATGAAATAATGGATCCAATAGCGCCAAGTTTCGATTGCAGTTGTATTTCCGCGATTTCTTTTTCAAGTTTTTTCTTCTCTTCCAACAATTCCAGAATTTTTTCTTCTAATTTCTGATTTTTTTGTTCAGATTTCTTAATATACTCCTCTATACCTCTTCCAGTAACCGCTTCAATTCGTCTAACTCCGCTGGCAATAGAAGATTCGCTTATAATTTTTAAAAGTCCGATTTGCGAACTATTACTTACGTGAGTTCCTCCGCAAAATTCTAAAGTATAATCCCCGAATTGAACAACGTTAACCTTATCTCCGTATTTATCGCCGAAAAACATCATGGCGCCCATTTCTTTCGCTTCTTCAAAAGGAGTATTTCTGAGATGATTAATCGGCAAATTTTCAAGCATTTTTTCGTTTACCAATGATTCAACAGCCTGCAACTCCCCTTCGGTCATTTTTTCGAAGTGTGTAAAATCGAAACGCAATCTATCCGGACCGACATAAGAACCCGATTGTTGAACATGTGTACCAAGTATTTTACGTAAAGCGGCATGTAAGAAATGTGTGGCCGAATGATTTCGCATTATATCCCAACGACGTTTTTCGTCAACCACCGCTGTTACTTTTAAACCGGTTTTTATTTGGATATGTGATTCGTTATCGGCGATATGGACAACCTGATTATTTATTTTTGCAAGCCCGTCAATTTTAAGGTGCGTATCGCCGATCAAAATTTTCCCCTTATCATCAGTTTGACCGCCGGATTCCGGGTAAAACGGAGACTTATCGAGAATTATAAAAGACTGCCCGTTTTCATTTTTAAAGCCTATAATTTCCGCTTCTGTTTTTAGTTCGTCATAACCAGTAAAAATTGTCGGAGAGTTATTAATAATTTCAAATCCAGTTAAACCTTCTTCCAATACATGAGCGGAAGCAAGTTTATCTTTTGTGGATTTACGGGCTCTTGCTTTCTGTTCGTCCATTAACTCATTAAAGCGGTTTTCATCAATATTAAAGCCTATTTCGCGGGACATAACATTTGTTAAATCCACAGGGAAACCGAATGTATCGTAAAGTTTAAATACCTCTTCACCTGGAATAAGTTTAGAACTTTGTACATTTTCTTTCTTGCTAATTTCGTTAAACAAATCGATTCCTCTATCCAAAGTAACATTAAAACTCTCTTCTTCGGCTTTAATTATTTTTTTGACAATATCTTTCTGCTCAACAATTTCTTTAAAAATATCACCCATAGTATCTGTAAGTACATCAACAAGTTTATATAAAAACGGTTCGTTTAAATTAAGTTTACGACCGTAACGCGCGGCACGCCTTAAAATACGGCGCAACACATAACCTCTACCTTCATTGCCAGGAACAGCTCCATCGGCAATTGCAAAAGTTAAAGTACGCACGTGATCGGCGATCACTCTCATAGAAATCTGGTCAGATTCCTTTTCGTATTTTACGTTGGATAGTTCAGCCACTTTATTTATTAGAGGCATAAAAACATCTGTGTCGTAGTTGGAGTTTTTGCCCTGCATTACAGCTGCTACACGCTCAAAACCCATGCCTGTATCAACGTGTTTAGCTGGCAATTCGTGCAGTGTACCATTTTCATCCCTGTTGTATTGAATAAATACAAGATTCCATATTTCAATACATTCCGGACTACCGGAGTTTACTAATGAAGCGTCTTCGAGATTATCAGATAAATTAATATGAATTTCTGAACACGGCCCGCACGGACCGGTATCGCCCATTTCCCAGAAATTATCTTTTTCGTCGAAACGTAAAATGTGAGCTGGATTTATATCCGTTTTAATTTTCCAAAATTCCATCGCTTCTTCATCGGTGCGGTATACGGTTGCCCAAATCCTTTCCTTCGGCAATTTCCAAACTTCGGTAAGGAGTTCCCAAGCCCAGGTTATAGCTTCTTCTTTGTAATAATCACCGAACGACCAGTTGCCGAGCATTTCAAAAAATGTGTGGTGATATGTATCGTGCCCAACTTCCTCCAAATCGTTATGTTTACCGCTTACACGAATGCATTTCTGCGTATCGGCCGCACGTTTATAATCGCGTGTTCCTTTTCCCAAAAAAACATCTTTAAATTGGTTCATACCCGCGTTAGTAAAAAGCAAGGTCGGATCGCCGTGAGGTACTACAGGTGCGCTATCAACAATGCGGTGTTCTTTATTCTTAAAAAAATCTAAAAATTGCTGCCTTATTTCGCGTGATGTAATCACGTTTGCCATTTTAACTCCGTACAGATAATATTTTTATAAAGGTAACAAATATACAAAAAGGAATAGATTTTAGGTGTTGCAAGAATTTATAATTTAGTTAAAACTTAGTTTTTTATAAAAGTTTTATTCGGACGAAATTAGTCTTTTTTCTGACATCTCTACATTCATGATTTATAAGGATTATAAAAATTGTTAAGATAGGGGGGCTTTTTATTTCGGATGACCGAATTGGAGGAAATAACGAGAGTAAGGACTCTGTCCCTACTCTCTTGAAAAATTAGAATAATCTGTTGTCTTTTGCCTTGTTATAAATCCATTCAACTTCAAGCCAGGCTGGTTCACCCGGAACACCGCCGCCGAAACCAACTATTTTAATTTTCGAATAATTGCCGTCATTATCATACAAGAAAACATATTTGCTTTCGCGGTCGCTCATGTCTTTTGTCCAAGTTGCGTCAACTAATGGAGCGTCAGCGCCGTCGGTTAAAACAGTACCGGTTCCTACTTTAAATTTAGTTTCTCGCGTCATACTGCTGCTTTGATCAGAACTCTTAACCAAAAAGCCAGTAGATGAGTAGAAAATATCAACTTTATCTTTGTCTGTACTTGATACACCATAAGCTGATCCTGAAGATAAATCCAATCCGCTTGGCTGCGAAGCTGATGTTCCAGTTGTTTCCCATAATTTTATCGGACCGAATTTAACGGTTTGTGGTTTTAAAATTACATCAACAGTTGTTTGAGCGCCGTTAGTTACCTGAACTGTCACTGTAGTATCGTTGTAATTAGTTAGTGTAAGTTTTACCTGGTAACTACCCGCTTGTAGTGACTGAAATATACTAGGAGTTACTTTGTTCTGGGAAACACCGTCAATTGTAATTGAGGCGCCAACAGGGGTTGAGTTAACGCTTAAACTCCCCTGAACTGTTAAAACGATAGGTCCTATTATGGACTGCTGATCAGCTTGAACACTTATTGCTGGTATGGTATAATCCATGTATCCGGCGAGTTTAAGTGTAACTTCGTGTACACCTTCAGAAGCTTCAATGGTAGCAGGAGTAACAGAGTTTGTATTTGTACCGTCAAGATAAATGGCTGCGCCTGCCGGCGTAGAAGTTATTGTTATAGTTCCGTTTCCAGCGGGTTCAACGGTAGAAGTGTCGTCGCAGCCAAAAAAGAATATGCCTGACAACAGTAAGACAGAAAGTGCAATTATTTTTTTCATTTAGGTCCCTTTATTTTTTTGTGAAATTAAAACTCATTTTTTTACCATCAAGATCCATTGTAAATGTACCTGCCATTGTTTGCATATTTTCAGAAATATTCCCGGCATATTTACCCTGATATCTGCTATGTAATAAATCTTTCATTGTAAATTTTTTCGTATCAAGATTAAACTCACCTTCCACATTCTGATTTATTACAGTTCTATACTCAATAACAATTTTACCTGTAAATTTACTTCCGGCAAAACTTGTTATTGTTAAAGTTGCCGGTCGGCTGTCGAATTTGCCCAGCCAGGTTCCTTCAATTGTTGCTTGTTTTACAGTGTCAATGTTGGGTTGTTCAACAATTGGCGCGGGTGTTTCTGTTTTGGGCGCAGCATCTGCCGGTTTTTCTTCTTGATTTTGTCCACAGCCGTAAAATAAAAATCCAATCGACATAGCTACATAAAGCAATGGTGTTGCATATTTTGAAATGAAAAACTTTTTCATAGTTTGCCCTTTGATTAATTTGACAATTAATTTACATTAAAAATGTTAATAAATGATCAGCTGATATAAATCTACTACCCTCGAGCGAAGTAAATATATAAATGATGGTTTTAACTAATCTTAAAAATACGGTTTAAAACATTTGATACAAAATCAAAAGTTTATAAATAACACATTGTGTATTTTAAATCACAAACTTTTTAATCCGAATTATGGTGGTAAGGGCTGTCTGTTAAAGCTAAAAGTGGATTTTCTTAATATCATAAGCTGTTCGGTGGTTAGAGGTAAACACTATTCCTAAGTTTTTATGACTTTACATCGTTGTAAGGTAAATTTTATAACAAATTATTTAGCGGAATCATTATTATGAATTTTAAAGGTGTTATTTTTCCCGAACGTAAAGAGTACGAAACCCCGTTGGTCTCAGAAAAATATGGTTGGCGGTATCATCATATCGGAATTCCTACAAACAAAAAAATGGCCGGCGAAATTTATATTAAAAAATACGGAATGTACATATCTGGTTTTAGCTCCAGTCCATTCGGAATAGAATGGATGCGATTTGATAAAAACAGTCCAATATCGGATTTAGTTAAAACAGTTCCGCATATCGCTTTTGAAGTGGATGATCTTCAGGAAGCTATAAAAGGCCTGGAACTAATAGATGAAATAAGTTCGCCGGCAGAAGGTATAAAAGTGGCGATGTTTCAACACAACGGCGCACCAGTTGAATTAATTGAGTTTAGTTAAATTCTCCTCTGTTAAATAGTAGCGGCAATCTTTCTAAAGTGAAATCCATAAACCGCTAACGTCATTGCAAGTTGAAACTTTTTTGGATAATTAAATAAACAGCCGACAAGTAGTTTCCAAAAATATTTTTTTTCTTGTTCAACGACACCCAGCCACCATACAAGTTTAAAAAAAGCTTTAATTTCACGAATACCGAATTTGGGTTTTTGCCAGCCGGGTAAACCGTAGTTTCGCAAAAAAGTTGTTAACCGGTTGTAATAAGATTTTTGCGAATAAATAGATTTAATTATTCTCGAGTATCCCTTAATTAACTCGCTGTATTCCATTTTGGGAATAAAATTTATAGATCCATCCATATTATTGCCTGTAAAATTTTCAAGCAATCTACTTTCAGATTTAAGTCTTTTAAACAATTTCGTTCCTGTGGGGGCATTTAGTAAACCAACCATAGCGGCTACAATGCCCGAGTTTTGAATAAAATTTATTTGCTGATCGAAAATTTCAGAGGAGTCGTTGTCAAATCCCACAATAAAACCGCCTGAAACAAGAAATCCGCTTTTCTGAAGTTTATTTACCGAATCAATAAGGTTACGTTTTCGATTTTGACTTTTACCGCATTCTTCGAGACTTTCGTCGCTGGGTGTTTCTATACCCACGAAAATACTTATAAATCCAGCTTCAACCATAAGCCTTGATAATTCTTCGTCATCTGCCAGATTAATTGATACCTCGGTTATAAAATTAAAAGGTCGTTTGTTCCTATTATTCCATTCAATTATTGCAGGTAATATTTCTTTTTTTAGGGCTGTTTTATTACCAATAAAATTATCATCAACTACGGAAATATCGCCCCGCCATCCGCTATTAAACAAAACCTCGAGCTCGTGTAAAAATTGCACTTTACTTTTTGTTCTCGGTTTTCTGCCATTAAGCATAGTAATGCTGCAGAATTCGCAATCGTAAGGGCAGCCTCGTGAATATTGTATAGACATAGACGCGTATTTTTTGGTATCTAACAAATTCCAATTTGGTACAGGTGCCAGAGATAAATCTGGAAATTCTTCCGATGAGTAAATATATTTTGCTTTTCCGTTCTCCAAATCCTCGAGAAATGGAGGTAAAGTTATTTCAGCCTCGTTTAATATAAAATGATCCACTCCCAGGAAATCTTTATATTGAGTAGTTACAAGCGGTCCGCCAGCGACTACTTTTGTGCCTAATATATTACATCTTCTAATTATATCTTTAAATGAATTTATCTGTACATTCATGCCGCTAAGAAATACATAATCGGCCCAAACAATATCTTTGTCTTCAAGTTTGCCAACGTTTAAATCCACTAGTTTTTTTTCCCAGTTTTGTGGAAGCATTGCCGCTACTGTAATTAATCCGAGCGGTGGTTCGGCTGATTCTTTAGAAACAAACTTGAGGGCATCCTTAAAACTCCAGAATGTAGCCGGAGTTTCTGGATATACTAATAATATTTTTTTATAACTATTCATTTTATTTTTCCATAGATACAGTTAAGTAATTTTTTAACTTTGTAATAGATGTTAACGTCTCTTTAAAAAATGCAAAATATCTTAATGGTGTTTTGTAAAATAATTGTAAAACTAAAGTTGAACGCTTCTAAATTTTGTTTAGATGATTGATATTTACATGAAGTTATAACGGGACAGCAATAAGAATATAAGTCATGAGAAAAAAACACACACTATTAAATCATATAATAATATTCGTTCTGGCACAAATTGCGTGGTTAATGCTTATGGGCATATGGATTTATTGGTATGTGTCAAACTATATAATTTTCGAAAAAGTTGGTGATCAGCTTTCACCGCAAATAGTTTATGACGGTACGAATGTATTTGCTTTTGTAGGCGGATTGGTTCTACTTGTTGCCATTGCTTTCGGTATGTCGCTTACTTTCCGTCACCTTAACGTGCAGTTGAAACTTACGCGTCTATACGATAATTTTATTGGGAATATTACACACGAGTTAAAATCACCTCTATCTTCAATTCAATTATACCTTGAAACATTTAATACTCGGTATGTACCTCCATACAAACAAAAAGAATTTATTGAATTGATGATGAAGGACTCACAGCGTCTTAAAAATCTAATCGATTCGATACTAGAAATTTCGGCGCTTGAACAAAAAAGAGTTTCACACGATTACCAGGTTCATAACGCCGGAGAGCTGATGCGGGAAATAATTGCCGACTCTGTCGAACAATATCAACTTCAGCCGAACATATTAATTCTTGTAGGAGAGGCAGATTGTAAATGTGTAGCGGATATAAATGCGCTTAGAATTGTGTTCAATAATTTAGTGGATAATGCAATAAAGTATTCCGCTCATGAACCGCAAATAATTATTAAACTACATTGTAATGCGAAAAAAGTAGTTGTTGAATTTTCCGATAAAGGGATTGGAATTTCTGTACCCGACCAAAAAAATATTTTCAATAAATTTCAACGAATTTACAATAAGGATATACCTAACGTTAAAGGGACGGGTTTAGGTTTATATTGGGTAAAAGAGATAATAAAAAATCACGGGGGACTCATTTCTGTTAGTAGTGAAGGCAGAAATAAAGGGACAACCTTCCGCATTGAATTGCCCATCTATTCGGTTTCCAAAAAAAGATACACTAAATATTTGTTGAAAATTACAAACAAAAGAAAATTAGAAACGGAATATTAAAAATGTTCGAAGAAAATTTAAGTAAATCGAAAATTTTACTTGTTGAAGACGAAGAGAATTTGGCCATTGGATTGGAGTATAATTTAAGTGAAGAAGGCTACTATGTAAAAGTTGCAAAGGATGGCAGGGAGGCGATCAAAATTTTTGAAAAAGAGGAATTTGACCTTATTCTCCTTGATTTAATGCTTCCTTATTTAAACGGATTTGAAGTGGCCGAAAAAATAAGAGAAATTACACCACAAATACCAATTTTGGTTTTGACAGCAAAAAAAAGTACCGAAGATAAAATTCAGGGATTAGAGCTTGGAGTTGACGATTATATGACCAAACCATTCCATCTGGGCGAACTTCTCCTAAGAATAAAAGGAATGTTAAAACGTAAAATGTGGTATAAGACTTTAACCGCCAGCAGTCCAGTATATATTTTAGGACAAAATGAAATTAATTTTGAAAATATGATTTGTAAAACAAAGAATGGCGAAATTCAGCTTACTAAAAACGAAGCAATGGTACTAAGATATTTAATAGATAACGAAGGAAGAGTCGTAGATAGAAAAGAATTGCTTGAAAATGTGTGGCATTTAAATCCGGAGATTGAAACAAGAACGGTTGATAATTTTATATCACGTTTGCGCAAATACTTAGAGCCGGATCCATCTAATCCTATTTATATTAAAAGTATACGCGGGGCCGGATATATTTTTACTACATAAGTAGTCCAAAATAATCTCTTAAAGTTGTTTATTTATATAATCATAAAATTATAACATATAAAAGTGCTTTCTAGTAGGAATAACAGGAAGTTATTTAATTTATTGCTTTTAATGTGGGGGAGATATGAGGTTTGCGTCAATGAAAATTATTGTTTTCATTATGATTGTTTCGGCATGCAGTCTTTTGGGGCAAGATTCAACTTACAAAAAAATTGTTGTTTTACCTTTTACAGGAAGTGGTTTGGCAGAATCAGATATTTTAACAGCCGAATCGATTTTTAATTTTGAATTAGCTCAAAAAAGTAATTTAAAAATAATTCCACAAGAGAAAGTAAATCTAAAATTGGAGGGATCTAATTGTTTTGATATTGATTGCGCTTTAAAGACTGGAAAATTGTTGGGAGCGGATTTTGTTTTGGGATGTAAATTGATGGTTCTCGGTGATAAAATAATTGTTCAATACTTTTTAATGGATATTGTTAACTTAAAAGAACTGGTGCGCGATCAAACAACATCTTCAACTGTTGAAGATTTAGAAGTAGTTATGAAACGTATAGCCAAAAGTGTAATTATAACGGCTCCTTTAAATGAAAATGTAGAAGTCGGAACAATTATGCAGAAGGAAGCGGAAACTCCATTGCGTCGAGCCACGACGCGAAATTTCGGACTGGCTTTCGGTTATGCGTTTCCACAGGAAGGTTATGGTTCAACAGAAAGAAGTTTTACCTTCGATCTCCGTGGCGGTTACGAAATGGATGATTTTGCGATTGGTATGCTTCTGGGTCTTCGCAAAGGATTTGCAATGAATATTTACGGTCATTATTTATTCTCGCGGACTGATGTAAGTCCCTATTTAGGCGGGGCCTTCGGATTTCACTGGGTGCTGAATGAAAAAAACTTTTTTAACGATAATAAACGCGGCGATGGTTTCGAAATAACCGTTTGCGGAGGATTAAGAGTTTTTAGGACATATAATTTTGAAGTGATATTTAATTTGGAATATATACAGACCTTAAATGATTTTAATAGTCGGGCATTTGTATTTACGATTGGATTATTATAAAGCAATTAAAATGGATAACGCGGTTATTTTTAAGTAAATAAAATTACCCAGATTTCTTTAATTCTGTATTGTGGGAAAGTTAAGGATAACAAACTAATATTTAGAAAATTTTTTCAATGAATTAACATATAGAATAAATATTTCGATAATTTAATTGGGAAAATTCCTCATTGAAGAAACATCAAGGAATGCTACTTTTCCGCTTAATTCTGTATTGAAATGGATTGTTGCACTAATAAAGCAGAAAATTATCCCCTGTTTAATAAATAAACAC
>PGYT01000037.1:29319-38841 GCA_002839805.1 Ignavibacteriae bacterium HGW-Ignavibacteriae-2 | reverse complement strand
CGGGCACGACGCGGCAAACGACAGGCACGTTTTGCCTCCGGATTTCTGGGAATCGGAATCTAATTTTTCAAAAGCTCTGCACCTTAAAGAAATTCTTGAAAGTCTGGGCGCCCAAGTTATTTTAACAAGAACCGGCAACGATGATTCGGATGATCTTGGGCTTTCTGAAAGAGACGCTATAGCAAACGCAAATAACGTAGATTATTTTCATTCTATACATTCTAATGCGACGGGAACATCCAGCAGAGTTAACTATCCTTTAATTTTATACAGAGGTTATGATAATACTCCCGTTTATCCCGAAGCTAAAACATTCGCGCAGAGAGTTTGGTCTCAAATTTATTCCTCAAGAAGCAGCGCGTGGTGGAGTTATCATACCATGGTAATAAGAGGCGACTGGACATTTTACAATAATACAAGCGGATTAGGAGTGTTACGTTCACTTACAATGCCGGGCACACTATCAGAAGGTTCCTTCCACGATTATATAGTTGAGGCATGGCGTCTTAAAAACGATTCATACAGAAGGCACGAAGCCTGGTCTATAGCGCGCGCGTTTCTGGATCATTATAACGCGGGCAACTTAAAAACAGGAATTATCGCGGGACTTGTAAGGGACAACACACAAACAGTTCCTTCCAGCTATCAACCGTTATCCGGCACAAACGACAACAAACTGCCGATAAATTATGTTAAGGTTACTTTAACACCCGGTGATAAAACTTATTTGGGCGATGACCAGAATAACGGTTATTATATGTTCGATAACCTTGAACCGGGAACATATAAATTAATTTTTGACGAAGAATTTCACGCTAAAGATTCAGCGACTGTAACGGTTACGGCGCACAAGTCGGTTTTCGTTGATAAATTATTGAAGGAAGTGCCCAATTATTCCACTCCAACAGTAATAACGACATTTCCCGCAGATCAATCGATTAACCAGAGCACTCGCGATACCGTTGAGGTTCAGTTCGATATTCGAATGGACAGAACCAGTACACAAAACGCTTTCAGTATTTCGCCTTCGGTACAGGGCGAATTTATTTGGGGCAACGGCGATAAAAAATTAATGTTTTTCCCATTAGTCCCTTTCAATCAACAAACTTTGTATACAGTAAAAGTTAATACTTCTGCTAAAACGGCGTATAATATTAATTTGGCTAACGATCACTCATTTCAATTTACAACAGGAACGGCTGCATCCGCTCAGGTTGTGTCGTTTTACCCCGCAGAGGGAGATATTGGTGTGAGCAATACGGCCGAAATTTCAATATCATTTGATACCGAAATGAATGCAATTACAACTGAAGCGGCATTCTCCATTACTCCTGCCACTACAGGTGCTTTTACTTGGAGTAGTAATAATAAAACCTTAAAATTTAAACCTACTAAGTCTTACAAAGCAGGTGAAAAACACCAGGTTAAAATATCGACCGAAGCAAAAACATATTTTGGCGGCAATCTTCAGTCGGATTTTACTTTTAATTTTACAACACGCGAAAAATTAAATCTTATATCCACTTACCCGGTTGATAAAGCTGAAGATATAAGCAAAACAGTATTAATTCGTATACAGTTCGAAATGCCTATTCAGGCAATTACGCTTCCCGGCAATGTTATTTTTTACGACGAAGATAGTTCAGCGGTTGACATAAGTGTTAACACTAGCACTTACTCAAAAGGTATAATAGAATTTGAGCCCCGAAAATCTCTTGAGACTGGAAAGACTTATAGAATTCTTCTTAAATCCGGAATTGGAGATGTGGAAAATGTGTTTTTTGGCGAAGATAAAGAAATTTTATTTACGACCGAAAAAACGGTTTATAGCGACGGTATAGTATTCGAACCATTTGAATCCACAGGCACATGGCTGCAGCCGTCGCAATCTTCGAACAGTGTCGGAATCCATAATACGGCAAGTACTTTTTCAGTAGTTTCCAGCCGTAAATTCGGCGGAAACAAATCTGGACAATTAAATTATACTTTCGTTTCCTCTAACGGGTTATGCGAAGTTTCTAATTCTGTTCCAGTTGAGGTTAACACCATAACAAACGGAAAATTGGGTTTATGGGTTTTCGGCGATTTAAGTTATAACGAACTTGAATATATTGTAAGTGATTCTTTCGGTTTAACCTCAAGAATTGCGGTAGGTGTTATTGATTGGACGGGCTGGAAAATGAAAACAATTGAAGTTTCCAGCTCAATGATGAGCGGACGAATGTTCCTTAACGCGATAGCTGTTCGCAGAATGCAGAATTCTGAGGCCAGTGGTGTAATTTATTTAGATGAGGCTCAGACTGATTTGGTAGCGCCTGTAAAAGATGTATTAAATGGAACACCGATACAGTATACACTAGCTCAGAATTTCCCAAATCCGTTTAATCCGACCACTGTTATAAATTTTTCATTGCCCGAAAATACTAATGTTAGTCTCGAAATTTATAATTCAATCGGCCAGTTAGTTGATAAACTGATTGATGATAAAAATTATGTTCAGGGTTATCATCATGTAACATGGAACGGACTAAATTCAGCAGGTAATCAATTACCATCGGGAATTTATTTCTACAGTCTGAAGACAGATAAATTTCAATCATTCAAAAAAATGATTTTACTCAAGTAACGTGCACTTTCATCTAAAAAGAAATATCAAAATTACTACACTAATTTTTTTGTTAATGTCGGTTGCAGCCTGCAGCCGGCATCAGCAAACCGAATTGCAGAATACAATCAAAAGCGTATCCAAAATTACAATCGATTCTCTTGTAGAAATTGAGTTGAATGAACCGTTTATTAAACCTGTTTTCGGCGTTGGCGATTCCACGGTATTTTTAACAAAAGAGGGATACAAAGGAATCTATAAGTACAGCATCGGTTCTAATGTAATTGATACTGTAACTAACGTTCAGGGAGCAGGTTACAATTATCTGCTTGACAGTTCATTTGTATTCTATTCGGCAAATGAGTTTTCACCCTCGTCAGGAAGAAGTTCTTATATATTCGAATACAATGTTAATAACAAAAAAACGAAAACTGTTTACACGTCGGCACAGAGAATTAATAATCTGTATTTGGTTTCAAGCCGGGTTCTATCTTTTTTTGAAAACGATAGTATAAAATATTTTGACGTACGCTCTGGTCATATAATAAATCAAAATTTTATTTCCGCCGAAGTTTTTCGGATAAGGGGCGGTGATATAGAAAATTATACAGGTTATAAAAAAACAGTTTACCAAATTTCGAAAAACAATATTGTATCAGTGGAAAAAATAAATAATGATTCTATATTGGTTAACGCCGCAGAGGAAGGGCTTTATTTATATAATCCGTACAATAATACAAAGGAACTGCTCGGTGATTTTAACTTTCCGAAGTGGAATAATTTTTACAAAATATTCGTTTTCACTTCGGAAATTAATGACGGTCATAAAATTATAAGCAACAATCTATTTCTTAGCAATTTATCGCGATCAATAAATTTCCCACTACCAGACTCCTTAAACACATTATACGAAAACCCCAGCTGGTCTAACGATGGAAAGAAACTCGTATTTAATACATTCCAGGGTGCTATTAAAATTGTATATCTATCATATAATTAGTGCATTACATATCCCAGTATTAAATAAAGAACCACTGTAACGCCGCCGGCCGTTAACGCATATGGCAATTGTGTTTTAACGTGATCTATGTGATCGCTCGCCGAGGCCATTGATGAAATAATTGTTGTATCAGAAATTGGAGAGCAATGATCTCCGAACACTCCGCCGCCAAGAGCCGCGGCAATTGTAAGGTATAAGTTCGCATCTAAAGCCTGCGCCATCGGAACCCCTATTGCGATCATAATAGCAAAAGTGCCCCATGAAGTACCAGTAGAAAAAGCGATAAAACTAGCTACTATATATACTATTACAGGCACAAAATTAGGTGAAAGCCATTCCTTTGATAGTTCAGCGACGTAAACTCCGGTTCCAAGCGAGCGACAAACATTTCCTATCGCGAAGGCCAGCATCATCAATAACGCCAGAGGTATAAGTCCGCCTACACCTTTGAATATAAGATCGATTGTTTCCTGAAAAGAAAATATTTTTTGCGACATATAGAGAGCGCTGCCCACAAAAATTGAAGTTAGTACTGAATATAAAACCGAAGTTGAGCCCGAACCTTTTCCAATCGCTGATAATATTTGCTGATACCAGTGCAGTTGGGAGATATTTTCAACCTGATCCCAGCCTGTAAAAACGAGCATCAAAGGCATCATGCCTACCATAACGCCGATAGGGATAATCATATTACGCGCCCTTGCTTTTACACCTTCTTTTTTTTCCATTGACACTACGTCCGAAGATATAAGCGGAGTGGCACCATCCCGAATAACTTTACCCTCATTTTTTGCGCGTAACTCAGCCTTCTTCATCGGTCCGAAATCTTTCTGGGTAACAATTACACCAACCACCATAGCCATCGCCAGCATCGGATAAAAATTGAAGGGGAAAGCTCCAACAAGAATTTCAAATGGATTATCAAATCCCTGAGCGGCAATTAAACCCATTATATATGCGCCCCAGGCGTTAAGTGGAATCAGAATACATGTGGGCGCCGAAATTGAATCGGCAATGTAAGCCAGTTTTTCGCGCGGAATTTTTAACTTGTCAAATATGGGGCGAAATACCGAACCTACCGTTAAGGCATTAATGCTTGATTCAACAAAAATTAATGTTCCTGTTAACCAGGCTATAAGCTGAACAATAACCCGGCTTCTTCCCGATTTTTTCTTCTCAATTTTCTCAAGAATTTTATATATCCTGTTAACAAATCCTTCAACACCGCCGGAGCGTTGAATGAATGCTATAAGAGCACCCACCAAACTACTAAACATTATTGTGCGGGTGTTGCCGGGATCTTTAAAAACATCTACCAGCGCTTGTATTGTAGCCGTAGAACCGTTTAATAAATTTCCGCCGCTTAATATTACCCAGCCTAACCAAATGCCGAATAATAATGAAACAAATACCTGTCGTGTTTTAATCGCTAGAATAATTGCCAAAAGTGGTGGGAACAAAGACCAGAAACTATAATGATCCATAAATTACCCGAAATTATTATGAAGGAGAAATGTTGAGTCCCATTATATGGAAAATAGAATTAATAATAAATGAGAATTCATTAAAAATATATTATGAGTTTTTTATTTAGTCTCAGACACCGATCGATTTTCAAAAATTCTGAATGGTTCTTTTAAAAATGCGCTTCCATAAATGGTTTAATAATTTCGTGTAATTGGTCAAATTCTATAAGGAAAGCATCGTGTCCGTGAATGGAATTAATCTCCTTATAAATGCAATTAGGAATTAATCCTGCAAATTCTTTTTGTTCCTCCGGCGGATAAAGTACATCCGAGGATATGCCTATACTTAATGTTGGTAAATTAATTGAATTGAGTACTTCCTTAAGGTCTCCTCGATCTCTGGAAATATCATGATAATCAAGCGCGTTCGTTATTGTTATGTAAGTGTTGGCGTCGAATCTTCTGTTTAATTTTTCTCCCTGATAGTCTAAATAACTTTCTATCTGAAATTTATTTCCTGTATCAAATGTGTTGCCTGGCACCTGCCTCTGTCGTTCAAATTTTTCTACGAATGATTGATAACTTCTGTAGCTGATCATAGCAATTTTTCGAGCAAGGGAAAGTCCGTAAAACGGCTGGGTTTCATAGTTACCGTCTTTAAATTCCGGATCGGTTTTTATCGCGTCTCTTGCCGTTTGATTGTACCCTATAGCCCAGGGGGAGTGTCTTACTGCTGTGGCAATAGGAATAATGGTCTCAATTAATTCCGGGTACATTAAAGCCCACTCCAAAACCTGCATTCCGCCCAATGAACCGCCAGTAATTGTTTTTATCTTTTTAATTCCCAGGTGGTCTATTAATTTTTTTTGTACTCGAACCATATCACGCACAGTGATAACCGGGAAATTGGGTCCATAGTTTTTCCCATTTCCTGATGAAATAGATACTGGTCCCGTAGTGCCATAACAGCTCCCCAATATATTAGGGCAAACGACAAAATATTTATCAGTATCGAAAATTTTCCCCGGTCCAATTACCGCGTCCCACCAACCGGGCTTGCCTAAAACCATTTTAGAATAAACATTCAGCAAATCGGGGAAACTTTTCGTATCATTTTCTTCATGCTCAAGTATTCCCGCGGCATGAGCATTGCCGGTTAAAGCATGGCAGATTAAAATAACATTGTCGGCCGCCTCATTTAATTGGCCATATGTTTGATAAGCCAACTGAACTCTGGGAAGAATTTCCCCGGAGTCCAGAGGCAAAAAATTATCTTTATTAATAAATTCTACAAATTCGGTTTTTGCTGTAAGCATAGGATTCCCATTTGTGCTTATCGACATGTTAAGTCGCAATATATTTTAAGAATAATTCCAATTCCAACTATCGGAATTCCTTTTTATTGCCGATCAAATCCTTGTCTATAAATTCATTCAATTTTATTTTCGTCAGATTAATTCACAGCCGTTTTTATCGCTTGATCAAAATCCTCAATAATATCTTCGATATGCTCAAGTCCTACAGAAACACGAATTTGTTCCGGTAGAACTCCGGAATCTTTCTGTTCATCCTCATTGAGCTGTTGATGAGTAGTAGACGCCGGATGAATAACCAGTGTTTTGGCGTCACCAACATTTGCCAGAAGACTTGCGAGCTTAACATTGTTAATAAATTTTTTGCCGGCTTCTATGCCCCCTTTAATGCCGAAAGCTAGCATTGACCCAAATAAGCCATTATTCAAATAAGTTTTAGCTTTGTGATGATATGGATGGCTCTGCAAACCCGGATACCACACCCACTCAACCGAATCGTGGTTTTCAAGCCAGTCCGCTAGTTTCAGCGCATTTTGTCCATGTCTTTCCACACGCAAAGATAATGTTTCTAAACCTTGTAACAGTAAAAAAGAGTTAAACGGACTCAAACATGGACCTAAATCTCTCAGCCCTTCTACTCTTGCGCGAGTTATAAAAGCTATGTTGCCAAACTGCGATCCTTTGCCGAATATCTCATTAAATTTTAATCCGTGGTATCCAGGTGAAGGTTCTGTAAAAACAGGGAATTTACCGCTGCCCCAATCAAAATTTCCAGAATCTATAATTACACCGCCAATTGAAGTTCCGTGTCCGCCAATCCATTTTGTAGCCGACGCTGTTATTATATCGGCGCCATGATCAATAGGTCGTGCAAGATAGCCGGCTGCTCCAAATGTGTTGTCCACTATTAAAGGTATTCGGTGATTATGCGCCACTTCAGCTATCTTATCAATTTCTGGGATATTTAATTTCGGATTTCCAATTGTTTCAATATACAGAGCTTTGGTATTCTCATCTATCAATTTTTCGAAATCAGAAGCTTCTTCTCCATCTGTAAATTTTACATTGATGCCCAGGCGGGGGAAAGCTACTTTAAATTGATTAAAAGTTCCACCGTATAAAAGCTTATTTGAAACTATATTTTCACCTGCTTGAACTATTGTTGTAATGGCGATTAACTGCGCTGCCTGACCGGAGGAAGTTGCTAAAGCGGCGACACCGCCTTCAAGGGCCGCGATTCTTTTTTCAAAAACATCCGTTGTAGGGTTCATTATTCTTGTATAAATATTCCCGAATTGTTTTAATCCGAACAGATCCGCCGCGTGCTCAGCGTCATTAAAAGTATAAGATGAAGTCTGATAAATTGGCACCGCACGAGAGTTAGTTGCTGAATCCGGTTCCTGCCCTGCGTGTAATTGAAGTGTTTCATATCTATATTTTTTGTCGCTCATGTTTAACCTCTTCTGTTTATAATTCATATGTATTTGATTAATAACAAATCTTATTATTCTTATTTTTTGAGCAGGAGGTTTAAAACAAAAAAACCTCTAAGGCAAGATGACCAAAGAGGTTTTAATATAACAAACACTTCTTTCTCATCTTTCCCCTTGCTTCTTTAGCATGGGCAGGAAGTAGCACCTTCTCCATTTAAATTAGGATGGTTGCTAAGGTTTCACAGGGCCTGGTCCCTCAACCTTTCTCGATAAGAGTTTTAAAAATGTATAAAGAACAATTTTTTCTGCTCAGCCTTTCTTACAGAACGGCTCTTAAATTTTAATTAACTGCGCTATAAATTACAACTTAATTGTTGTTGAAAAATATGTGTATGATTTATTTTTACCACAGTATTAGATTTTATCAACAACTATTTATTGGATGCGAATATAATAGTGAATAATTGATATGTCAAGAAAATTATATTTCGTTAGAAATAATTGTATGTCTAATTAATATATTTGCCTCACTTAAATAGAGTATTTTGATAGTTAAGCTAAAATATTAAGATCATCTTGACTTATTTACAAATAAAAGATCATCTGTTAATAATAAGCAAAAGAAATGTTTATTTAATGCGAAATCATATTTATGCAAAAACATGCATTTATATTAACAATTTGGAAAATAGTAGTGGTGAATTTTATTATTCTCTTGACAAAACAAAATTGAAACAATAACTTTGTCAAAATTTTATTTTAAGAATGAGCGACGCGAAAAAAAATATAATAGTTAGTGAAAATTCAGCACACGCTGAACATGCGCCCATTCTTGCTCCGTATTTCAAACCCATTTCTTTAGTAAGTATTAACATTCTAGGGATTATTATTATTCTAAGCCTACTAGGTCTAGTTATCCTAGTGGGCTAAACGCTTAGGTCAATCCCGAAACCATATCTAAAATTATTTAAAACTTATTATATGATTTCTTTTTCCGGGGTTGACCTGAAAAAGGAAGTGTTTTATCAAATTGTGGAAAAAATTATGAGGTTAATTTGAGATCAGATTTAATAAAAACAGGTTTTGATAAAGCTCCACACAGAAGTTTATTAAAAGCTACCGGTGTAATAAAATCGGATGAAGACTTTAAAAAACCATTCATAGGAATTTGTAATTCTTATATCGATTTAATTCCCGGTCATGTACATCTTCAGGAATTCGGAAGAATAGTGAAGGAAACAATTCGCGAAGCCGGCGGAGTGCCATTTGAGTTCAATACAATTGGTGTTGACGATGGTATAGCGATGGGGCATATAGGGATGAGGTATTCTTTAGCTAGCCGTGAACTGATCGCTGACAGTGTAGAAACTGTTATTGAGGCTCACAGGCTGGATGGAATGATATGTATTACTAATTGCGATAAAATTGTACCCGGTATGTTAATGGCCGCAGCCAGGGTTAATATACCCACAATATTTATTTCCGGCGGGCCGATGAAAGCCGGTGTAACTTCCTCGGGTGAAAAAAGCGACCTGATAACGGTATTTGAGGGTGTTGGTAAATATAAAAGCGGTGAGATTTCAGAAGCTCAACTAAAACATTTGGAAGATGTTAGTTGTCCTACTTGCGGATCTTGTTCCGGTATGTTTACAGCCAATTCCATGAACTGTTTGATGGAAGCTCTTGGAATGGCATTACCCGGTAA
>PGYT01000037.1:0-29256 GCA_002839805.1 Ignavibacteriae bacterium HGW-Ignavibacteriae-2 | reverse complement strand
GAGTTGGCAAAAGCGGCTGCGAAACAGTTATTGTACCTGATCGAGAATGACATTAAACCATCGGATATAATTACTCCAAAATCATTTGGAAACGCCTTTGCACTTGATATGGCAATGGGCGGAAGCACAAATACAATTTTGCATTCATTAGCAATTGCTATTGAAGCGGGATTCGAAATCGACTTGCACGAATTAAACGAAATCTCTCAAAATGTTCCTTACATATGTAAAGTCAGTCCGGCGGTCAGTTACGTCCATATGGAGGATGTACACGAGGCCGGTGGTATTTCAGCTATACTTAATGAATTAAACAAAGTACCTGGAATTCTTGATACATCTTGTTTGACTGTTACAGGCAAAACGCTTGGTGAAAATATATCCGGTTCAGAGATAAAAAATTATAAGGTGATAAAAAGTGTTGAAGAGCCTTATTCGAAAACTGGCGGGCTGGCCGTATTATTTGGCAACATAGCACCTGAAGGGTCTGTTGTTAAAACCGGCGCGGTGGATAATAAAATGCTAGTACATAAAGGTCCTGCTAGAATTTATGAATCGCAGGATGAAGCTATGCGTGGAATTCTTAATGAAGAAGTTCAGCCAGGCGACGTTGTAATAATTCGTTATGAAGGCCCGCGCGGCGGACCCGGAATGCCCGAAATGTTATCGCCAACGAGCGCTATAATGGGATTAGGTTTGGGAGATAAAGTAGCATTGTTAACGGACGGCAGATTTTCAGGCGGTACTAGAGGAGCTTGTATTGGACACGTTTCACCGGAAGCGGCAGGCGGAGGTCCTATTGCGGCTGTTCAAAATGGTGATATTATTTCCATAGATATTCCCAACAGAAAATTAAATGTAGAATTATCAGATGAAGAGATTATAGCAAGAATGAGCTTATTACCACCATTTGAACCGAAGATTAAAAAAGGATATCTGGCAAGGTATTCAACAATGGTATCTTCAGCCAGTAAAGGCGCAGTATTAAAATTACCCGAAATAAAACAATATAAAGAGGAATTAACATGAGTACTGAAAAACCCAGATTGTCGGGAGCAGACATATTTTTTGAATGTCTTAAGCGGGAAGGGGTAGAAGTTATATTCGGCTACCCGGGCGGAGCAACTCTAAAAATATATGAGAAACTCTACGATATAGATTGGCTTAACCACGTACTTGTTAGACATGAGCAAGGTGCCGCGCATGCGGCCGAAGGTTATGCTAAAGCTACAGGAAAAGTTGGATGTGTGCTTGTTACCTCCGGACCGGGAGCAACAAACACAGTAACAGGTATAGCCGACGCGTATATGGATTCGGTTCCTATAGTTGTTTTTACAGGTCAGGTTCCTTCTCACCTTATTGGCAACGACGCTTTCCAGGAAGCCGATATTGTTGGAATTACAAGACCTATAACAAAACATAATTTTCTTGTAAGGGATATAAACGAGCTGGCAGCTACCATTAAAAAAGCGTTTTATATAGCCTCTACAGGAAGACCTGGACCGGTTGTTGTGGATTTACCCAAAGATGTAATTATGAGTGAAACTGAATTTGAGTATCCCGAGGAAGTTGACATTCGAGGATATAAGCCTAAGTATAGAGGTCATTACAATCAAATTAAAAAAGCCGCCGAAATTATATCTAACGCGAAAAGACCTTTGTTATATGTCGGCGGAGGTGTAATAATGTCTGAGGGCTCTCAGGAATTAACTTTGCTGGCACGCGAAAACAATCTTCCTGTAACTATGACTCTTCAAGGACTTGGCGCATTTCCAGGTACAGATCCATTGTCTTTAGGCATGTTGGGAATGCATGGGACTTTTTGGGCAAATCAGGCGATCAATAATTGCGACGTACTTGTTTCTTTAGGGGCAAGATTCGACGACAGAGTAACAGGGAAAGTTGAAACATTTGCCACTAACGCATATAAAATTCACGTGGATATTGATCCTACTTGCATTGATAAAAACGTAATAGTGGATCTTCCTATTGTTGGTGACGTAAAACATGTGATGGCTGAATTAACCGCAGAAATGGTTAAGAAACCGGACATTAACGAATGGCTGAATCAGATAAATAGCTGGCGCGAACAATGTCCGCTTGAATATGAAAAAAATGACGGCAGATTAAGACCGGAGTTTATTTTGGAAAAAATATCTGAAAAAACTAATGGTGAAGCTGTTATTGTAACTGACGTTGGTCAGCATCAAATGTGGACTGCACAATATTATAAGTATAATCATCCACGTTCCAATTTAACCAGCGGAGGTTTGGGAACTATGGGATTTTCCGTTCCTGCCGCAATTGGCGCTTCCTTCGGAATAAAAGACAGACCAATAATTTCAATAAGCGGTGACGGCGGATTCCAAATGAATTTACAGGAATTAATTACAGCTAAGGCTTATAATCTGCCAATAAAATTTATAATAATAAATAATAGTTTTCTTGGTATGGTAAGGCAATGGCAGGAATTATTTCACAAGGAAAAATACAGCTTTACAGATCTTGGCGCCAGCAATCCAGATTTTGTTAAAGTTGGCGAGGCTTTTGGAATTCCTTCATCCTCCACAGATAATCCAGCCGAAGTTGATGCCCTGTTGGATAATGCCTTGGCTTTTAACGACGGGCCAATTTTAATAGAATTCAAAGTTGTAAAAGAAGATATGGTATTTCCTATGGTGCCATCCGGAGCTTCGATTTCCGAAATGATGGTAAAACGTTTAAACCCAAACAGGATGATCTAAATGAAACATACAATAACTGTTCTAGTAGAAAATAAGTTCGGTGCTTTCGACAGAGTAGCAACAATGTTCAGCGGTAAAGGTTTTAATATCCGCAGTATTTCAATTGGAGAAACAGAAATTTCTGAAGTATCCAGAATGACTATTGTTACTGAAGGCGAAGATCAAATAATCGACCAGGTTGTAAAGCAACTTAATCGTTTGATCGATACAATCAAAGTAATTGATCTAACAGATCAGTACCATATTGAACGTGAACTGGCTCTTATTACTGTTCATTATCAAAAAGGTTCCATGGAAGAAATAAAAAACATTTGCGATATCTTCAGGGGTAAAATTGTAGATATCAACAATAAAACAATGATGATTGAAATTACAGGACCTCCCGAAAAAGTTGACGCCGCCGTTAATGTTATTGCGCCTTTTGGAATTAAAGAAATGGCGCGTTCCGGCACTGTTGCCTTACGCAGAGGTGAACAATTAAATGCTGCAAAAAAAGAATACGTTTTAACTAATTGAGGAAATGTTATGAAAGTTTATTATGATAATGAAGCATCGTATGATGTAATTCAAAACAAAAAAATAGCCGTTCTTGGGTTTGGTAGTCAGGGACACGCCCACTCTCTGAATTTAAAAGAAAGCGGAATGAATGTTTGCGTTGGATTGCGCAAAACCAGTGAATCCTGGGATAAAGCTAAAAATGCCGGGCTGGAAGTTAAAGAAGTTGCGGATGCTTGTAAATGGGCGGATGTAATTATGGTACTTTTACCCGATCAGCATCAGAAAAAAGTTTATGACGCGGAAATTGGCCCTAATCTTAAAGAGGGAGATACACTGGCTTTCGCCCACGGATTTAATATCCATTATAACCAAATTGTACCGCCTTCAAACGTTGATGTGATTATGATAGCTCCTAAAAGTCCCGGTCACCTTGTAAGGCGAACTTATATTCAGGGTAACGGAGTTCCTTGCTTAATTGCGATTCAGCAAGACCACTCTGGCAACGCACGCGATTTGGCTTTAGCTTGGGCTAAAGGAATAGGCGGAACAAAAGCCGGAGTTATTGAAACAACATTTAAGGATGAAACTGAAACTGATTTATTCGGCGAACAGTCGGTATTGTGCGGAGGCTCGGCCGATCTAATTAAAAACGGATTCGAAGTTTTAACTGAAGCCGGATATCCTCCTGAACTTGCTTACTTTGAATGTATGCACGAGTTAAAACTAATTGTGGATCTATATTATGAAGGTGGTCTTAACAGAATGAATTATTCGGTAAGTGATACCGCTGAATACGGCGGCATGACACGCGGACCCAGAGTAGTTACATCGGCAGCAAAAGAAGAGATGAAAAAAATTCTTAAAGAAATTCAGGACGGATCTTTCGCCAAAGAATGGATTGAAGAAAATGAAAAAGGTTTACCAAATCTGAGTAGGTTGCGTAAAGCCAACAGAGAACATCCACTGGAGGTAGTTGGTGAAAAATTGCGTGGTATGATGAGTTTCTTGTTGAAGAAAGATAAAAAAGAAGAGGTAGGAGTATGACTTACAATATTACTCTTCTGCCGGGTGATGGTATAGGTCCTGAAGTGGCCTCGGCGGGAGTTAAAGTAATGAAATATGTCGCCGAAAAATTTAAAGTGGCTATTGAAACTCAGGAAAAATTAATTGGCGGATGCTCTTACGAGAAATTCGGGTCGCCATTAACCGACGAAACTCTGCAGGCCTGTTATGATTCCGACGCGGTTTTACTTGGAGCTGTTGGCGGTTATCAATGGGAAAATTTGCCACATCATTTAAAACCCGAAGCGGCATTACTTAAATTAAGAAAATCACTCGGTTTGTTCGCTAACATCCGCCCTGCAAAAGTGTATCCGGCTTTCGTAAATTCTTCTTCATTAAAAAGCAGTGTGATTAGTGGAACTGACTTTGTAGTGTTCAGGGAATTAATTGGCGGTATTTATTTCGGGGAACCCCGCGGTTTCGATGAAAACAAAGGTTGGAATACTATGGTGTATTCCAAAGAAGAAGTAGAACGAATTGCCCATATGGCTTTCAAAACCGCAATGAGTAGAAAAGGAGTTCTTACAAGTATAGATAAAGCTAACGTGTTGGAAGTATCCCAATTTTGGAGAAATGTTGTGGAAGAAGTTTCCAAAGATTATCCATCCGTTAAGTTGAAGCATATGTATGTTGATAATGCGGCGATGCAGATTGTGAGAGATCCGCGCCAGTTTGATGTTATTGTTACAGGAAATATTTTCGGTGATATTTTGAGTGATATTTCCGGTATGATTACCGGAAGCCTCGGAATGCTTCCTTCGGCAAGTTTGGGAAGCCGGTATGCGCTATACGAACCAATTCATGGCAGTGCGCCGGATATTGCAGGACAGAATAAGGCAAATCCAATTGCAACTATTTCATCTGTGGCTATGATGTTCGAGCATTCTTTTGGAATGAATAAGGCCGCAGAACTTATTGAGGCTTCTATTGAAAAAACATTGTCTCAAGGTTTTAGAACCGCAGACATAGCTTCGGACAGTGACAAAGTTCTTAATACAAATGAAATGACGGAACAAATAATGAAAAACTTCGATGAGGTTTATAACACGGAAGCACTGGGAGTGTTCACTCTATAAAAGGTGAAAAGATTAAAAACAGCAATTAATGCTGATACACTCTTGGAAAATTTAACAGGAAAAGTAAAATGTCAGAAAAAATAATAATCTTCGATACAACATTAAGAGACGGTGAACAATCCCCGGGCGCTTCATTAACTGTTATGGAAAAAGTTGAGATCGCCAGACAACTTGAAAAACTTAATTGCGATGTTATTGAAGCTGGTTTTCCGGTTTCTTCACCGGCACAATTTGAAGCGGTTAAAAGAATATCTGGCGAAGTGGGTATTGTTGTTGCCGCTTTGGCCAGGGCAAAAGAGATTGATATTAAATCCGCCTGGGACTCGATTAAAGAAGGTGAAAAAAAGAGGATACATACATTTTCAAGTACATCCGATTATCACATCATTGGAAAATTCGGACACGAACGTTATGGTAAAACATTGGAGGAAAAACGTAAAACAGTTATTCAAATGTCTTATGATATGGTCCAGTATGCCAAATCGTTATGTGACGATGTTGAATTTTCCGCCGAAGACGCCGGACGCACGGATCTGGTCTATCTTTCTGAAGTTGTTGAGGCCGCAATAGAAGCTGGCGCTACAACAATTAATATACCGGATACAACAGGATATACGATGCCTAAAGAATTCGGATATAAAATTGCCGAGTTAAAAAAACGAGTGAAAAATATCGACAAAGCTATAATAAGCGTCCATTGCCATAACGATTTGGGACTGGCAGTAGCTAATTCAATTTCGGGAATAGAAAACGGCGCCAGGCAGGTTGAGTGCACAATTAATGGACTAGGAGAGCGAGCGGGAAATGCCTCGCTCGAAGAGATTGTTATGGCACTTAATGTCCGTAAAGATTTATTCAATTTTCACACAGATGTTCGTACTAAAGAGATTTACAATACAAGCAGGATGGTTTCCGGATTTTCTGGTATAATAGTCCAGCCCAATAAAGCCATTGTTGGAGAGAATGCTTTCGCTCACGAGTCTGGTATTCATCAGGATGGAATGCTTAAGAATAGGGAAACTTACGAAATAATGACGCCCGAATCGGTTGGTGTTAATAAAACTAAAATTGTACTGGGGCGACATTCGGGAAGACACGGACTTAAATCGCGATTGTATGAACTGGGCTACAATTTGAGCGAGGAAGAATTAAATAAAGCATATGAGTCGTTTATAAAACTTGCGGACAAAAAGAAAGAAGTATTTGATGACGACATTAGAATTATGATGGGAGATGAGATATTCAAAGACTCTTCGCATTATATTCTCGACTATATGCAGGTTAATTCCGGTACTAACGCTCTTCCTACAGCAGCAGTTCGTATAATTAAGAACGGTACAGAATTATCCGATTCGGCCACTGGTGATGGTCCCGTAGACGCTTTGTTTAATGCCATTGATCGTGCTTTAGGTATGGAATCCCTAATTGAATCTTACAGAGTGCGCTCTGTAACTTCAGGGCGGCAGGCTTTAGGCGAGGTCTCGGTTAGAATTAGAGCCGAAGGTAAATCATTTACCGGAAGAGGTGTTTCAACCGATATAATTGAGGCCAGTGCAAAAGCCTATTTATCATCAATTAATCAGCGCGAAATGTACAATGCCGAAAAGAAAAATAGTTTTATAAATCAAGATGAATTAACAGAAGCTGTATAAAGGAGAGTTTTTTTATGGGAATGACCATAACTGAAAAAATTTTAGCGAAATCTGCGGGAAAATCATTTGTAACCCCGGGTGAAAATATTTGGCTTAATGTTGACGTGCTAATGACTCATGATGTCTGCGGACCACCCACAATCGGGATTTGGAAAAGAGAATTCGGGGGACAAGCTAAAATATGGGATAAACAAAAACTTGTAATTTTTCCGGATCATTACATTTTTACTGCGGATAAATATGCCAATAGAAATGTGGAAATTTTACGCGAATTCGCGCGGGAATATAAGGTGGAAAATTATTACGATGTTGGAACTGATAGATATAAAGGAGTTTGTCATATTGCATTAGCGGAAGAAGGTTTTAATGTGCCCGGGACTGTTCTCTTTGGTACAGATTCCCATACATGTACTTCCGGAGCTTTTGGAATGTTTGCAACAGGCGTGGGCAATACTGATGCAGCTTTCATATTAGGTACCGGTAAAATATGGGAGAAAGTTCCCGAATCTATAAAGTTTACATTTAACGGAAAACTGCCAAAATATATAACAGCAAAAGATTTGATATTGCAAATATTGGGAGATATTACAACTGATGGAGCGACATACAGATCCATGGAATTTGACGGACAGGCCGTTTATGATTTGTCTATGAACGAAAGAATGACTCTAACTAACATGGCAATTGAAGCAGGGGGAATGAACGGAATAATTAAAGCAGATGAAATTACAGAAGCATATGTGAAGGAACGTTTCGATAAAGAATATGAAATTTTTGAGAGTGATTCGGATGCAAAGTACCACAGTAAATATGAATATGACGCATCTTTGATGGAACCGGTTGTTGCCAAACCTCATAGTCCTGACAATAGGGATTTAGTGAGGAACGTTGCGGGCACACAGCTTACAAAGTGTTATATAGGTTCCTGTACGGGAGGTAAATTAACCGACTTTCAATTTGCAGCTGAAATATTATTTGGAAATAAAGTGAAGGTTCCAACATTTATAGTACCGGCAAGTACTGAAGTAGCTAAACAACTTGAAGTGGAAACTTTTAACGGAGTGACTCTTAAAGAAATTTTTGAGAATGCCGGTTGCGATATGGGTAAGTCTTCCTGCGCCGCTTGTCTGGGTGGACCCGACGATACGTTTGGGCGTTCGGTTGACAAAGACGTTGTGATTTCGACCACTAATAGAAATTTCCCGGGCAGAATGGGAAGTAAAAAATCTGAAGTGTATTTGGCATCGCCTTTAACTGTAGCGGCCTCGGCCGTAACAGGTGTAATAACCGATCCAAGGGATTTTATATCGTAATCTTTAACTAATTCCAATTCTTGTGCTATTTATTGAAAATTTTAATTGAATTTTTGATCGAATAGGAATTGGAATTGAATAAAGTCAGGATAGGGATCAAAAGTAAAATAAGATAATATTTATTGATGTTAACTGAAAAGTAAACAGCAGAAGAATTTTAGGAGATAAAATGGAAAAAGTAATTCAAGGCAAAGCGTACGTCTTGGGAAATAATATAGATACAGATCAAATTATTCCTGCGGAGCATCTGGTTTACAGTTTGAATGATGAGGAAGAATCCAAAAAATACGGACATTTTGCTTTGTCGAGCGTGCCATTGGAACAGGCTGGTTTACCCGGCGGCAGAATCCCTTTTATAGATGGGGATAAGTGGCAGTCGGATTTTAATATAATTATCGGCGGATCAAATTTCGGATGTGGATCTTCGAGGGAGCACGCTCCTTTTGCATTGGAAAAAGCCGGTGTCAAAACTATTATAGCTGAATCCTACGCCAGAATATTTTATCGCAATTCTGTAGACGGGGGATTCCTAATCCCATACGAATCACCAATAAAATTGAATGATAAAATTAAAACGGGCGATCAACTTGAAATTGATATCGAAAACAATATCGTAAAAAATTTGACTCGAGAAGAAGAATATGTTCTTAATCCATTGGGCGAAGTATTCCCGATAGTGAACGCCGGCGGATTGTTCAATTATGCCAGAACCACCGGGATGATTTCCTAAACAATTATTAATTATATGAGAAATAACATGTCAGATCTAAATAAAATAGAATTGTTCGATACTACACTTAGGGATGGTACTCAAGGCGAAGGCGTAAATCTTTCAATTACCGATAAATTATTAATTACCGAAAGAATGGATGAATTCGGGATTGATATTATTGAAGGAGGTTGGCCGGGGAGCAATCCGAAAGATGAAGAGTATTTTCAGAAAGTAAAATTACTTAAACTAAAAAATGCTCAAATAACCGCCTTTGGATCAACTGCAAGATTCCCCGATAAAATTGAATCGGATAATAATTTGAATAAGCTGGTTGAAGCCGGTACTCCTTATGTGTCAATTTTCGGTAAAACTTGGCGTTTCCATTCTAAAGAAAGTTTAGGTCTTACAGACAGTGAAAACGCCGATCTTATTTTTAAATCTGTAAAATATTTACGCGATAATGGAATTAAAGTTATATTCGACGCCGAACATTTTTTTGACGGATATAAAGACGACAGTACATTCGCAATTAAAATGCTGTTGGCCGCTGAGGCAGGTGGAGCCGAAACAATAGTTCTGTGCGATACAAACGGCGGTTCTTTACCTCATGAAATAAGTTCAATTACAAGGGAGGTAAATGGACTTATCAGTCGTCCATTGGGGATTCATTGTCATAACGACGGCGAATTAGGAGTTGCTAATACTTTGGCGGCAGTCGAAGCGGGGGTAGTTCATATTCAGGGTACAATTAACGGTGTGGGCGAAAGATGCGGAAATGCAAATCTATGCAGTATAATTCCTAACATTATTCTTAAAATGAAAAAACAAACAAAATCTGATGTGCAACTGGCTCATATATCATCGATCTCTAACTATGTTTTCGAATTGATGAATTTAGTGCCCAATTCCCGCGCAGCTTTCGTTGGAAAGTCAGCATTCGCTCATAAAGGTGGAATTCATGTAAGTTCGGTTCTTAAAGACAGCAGAATGTATGAACACATCAGTCCTGCTGAAGTCGGTAACAAACAGAGAGTGATTGTATCCGACCTTTCAGGACAGAGCAATATACGGTATAAAGCTAAAGAATTAGGGATCAATCTTACCCAGCAGAAAGAATTCAGCAAAAATTTTGTACAAAATATTAAATCGTTGGAATACGAAGGTTTTCAGTTCGACGGTGCGGAAGCCTCATTTGAACTTTTACTTAGAGAAGAACTTGGCGAACAAAGCAAATTTTTTATGATAAAATATGCTAAAATGAACGTGATGTTCGATGATAACGGAACCGATTATTGCGAAGCCGTACTTAAAGTTGAAGTTGATGGTGTAGAAGAACATACAGCAGCTGATGGCGATGGTCCCGTAAACGCTCTCGATAACGCATTGCGAAAAGCCATTACCCGTTTTTATCCCGAAATTAATAAAGTTCACTTGATAGATTATAAAGTAAGGGTGCTTGGCGATAGTGATGGTACCGCCGCTAAAGTCCGCGTTTTAATTGAGTCGAGCGATGGAGAGCAGACGTGGTCTACTGTCGGTGTTTCTGAAAATATTATAAAAGCAAGTCTTCAGGCAATAACTGATAGTATTAATTTTAAGTTGTTCAACATGCATTCACTGAATAAGCTTGATGTAAAAGTTTAAGTCGTTATAAATTTAAACTCTTTGTTTATGAAGCATGCATTCCAGGTTTGTTAATTATTTTATAGTTGGTTAAGTTGTTGCATGTATTTGTTTAACTTAACCGGCTATATTTATTTATGAATTTATATATTCGTCTTGCGGTGATGTTATTCATCTCTCTCACTTTAATTTCCTGCTCCGATAAAGGTTCAGGCTCTTCCGATAAATTTTCTTTCGAAATTGACTCATCAAAAATTAACCCCGTTACAAAACTGAGTGAATTCAAAATAGAATTTCACGCGCCTGTAAATTGGGTTGAATACTCTTCTGAGTTGTCGGATAAAGTAATTTCCCCACTCAGCGGAAGCAGGTATGAACGTGGAAATTTCATTTTCAAACCGAGTCATGTTTTTATTGACACAAAAACTAACAGCGTACTTTCTGTTGGGATTGTGGAATCGACTGGCGATAGGAGTAGCGAGGCAAAAAATTATGAAGATTATATCGCTTTACTAAAATTAAAATATGCTTCCGAATCAATGGAAGTAAATTCATCCTCAAAAGGTGAAATAAAATTTAGCAGGATAATAATTCATATGAAAAATATTGTATCGGAAAAATTTTTATTATTAGACCATTCACGGAAATTGATTCAATTTGAATATTCCACACAGCAGCAAAACTATACAACATTGCAGCCTGCCATAGAATCATCAATGGGCACATTAATTTCTAGCTTTAAGTAGAATTATATAAGTGTGAACCTGCCTCTAACGAAGGTAAAAAAAATTATGTTTGGTATTAAAATTATGGCAATAAGAATAACATGAATTTTCTGAAAAGTGAACTTAAATTACTTCTAAAGCTAATAACCGAATTAAATACTAAGGTGGTAATCTTATTTATAACTTCCGCCTTGCTTCTTATAGCTTCGCATTATTCCGCGGCATATTATATCCCTTCAGAAATTGCAAAAAACATTCCTTTCATCAACGGAATTAGAAAAGATTTTAGGGAATATATTCTGTGGTTTACATCCGATATTTTTATACTACTCTTTATACCGCTTTTAATAATTAAGTTTTTCTTCAAAGAGAAAATTAGGGACTACGGAATACAATTTGGCGCATCCTCAATCGGACTTAAATATTGTTTGCTATTTATAATTCCTATGATTGTAATTATTTGGTTTGTCTCGGGTTCGGAAAATATAACAAATTATTATCCCACTCTAAAATCTGCTGTATACAGCTGGCAGCTATTCATTGCATTTCAATCATCATTATTGATATATATGATAGCGTGGGAATTTTTCTGGAGAGGATTTCTTTTTTTCGGGCTCGAAGAAAAGTTTGGTATCTATGCGATTTTAATTCAGATGATTCCTTTCGTATTGCTCCATCAGGGTAAACCATTCATCGAATCTGTTGGAGCTGTTTTCGGAGGTATTGCACTTGGTTATTTGGCATATCGGACAAGATCAATTTGGTACGGTATTATTATTCACTTTGTCGTAATAACTTTTATGGATTTCATTTCAATAATAAGAATTAGGTCAAGTGATTTCGGAGTAGAATTTAGGACTTTAACAAAATTTATTTCCGATTTATTTTTGTAATATTGTTGCATAATTTAATATTCATTTTTAGAAAAAAATTTAGGTAGTTATAATGAAGTTTAGCTTAAATGTGGATCATGTAGCCACACTCCGAAACGCACGGGGCGAAACTCAGCCCGATCCTGTAACTTTTGCTTTGATGGCCGAACAATTTGGTGTTGACGGTATTGTTGTGCACCTGCGTGAGGACAGAAGGCATATTAATGATCGTGACGTTCGGCTTCTTAGAGAATTGATTACTACAAAGCTTGATCTTGAAATGGCTGCTGAAGATGAAATTATTAAAATTGCTTGCGAGTTACAACCTGAACTTGCCACTTTAGTGCCTGAAAAAAGGCAGGAGTTAACTACCGAAGGTGGACTTAATGTTTTGGATAATTTAGAGCGATTAAAAGATACAATTCAGGAATTACATTCTTACAATATTCCGGTTTCGTTGTTTATTGAACCTGATATAAATCAGATTGACGCTTCAGCGGATATTAACGCGGATATTATAGAAATTCATACCGGGAATTATGCTAATGCTCCTACTGTAGAAGAAATGATTGAAGAGATGGAAAGAATTAGAACCGCGGCTAAACATGCCAAAAGAATTGGATTAGGTGTAAATGCCGGACATGGTCTTAACTATAACAATATGAAAGAATTTACTTTGATAGATGAAATTGATGAGGTTAGTATAGGACAAGCTGTAATTGCAAGATCAATATTTGTTGGAATCGAAAAAGCTATAAAGGAGATGTCTCAATTGATTAATACAAAAATATCATGAAAGTATTATTAAAAGTTTCTATCTTTCTTATTATTACGGCGTTTCAAATAAATGCTCAGATAAATAATATTCGTGTTAGCAAACCTTCAAGCACCACACCCGAAGAAGTTACAATCGCAATCAATCCGGTAAATCCAAATGAACTTGCCGCCGGAGCTAATATAAGTTATTTTTATCAATCTGTCGATGGCGGTCAAGTGTGGATGGAATCCAAATTAAATTCTACGCTTGGTGTTTGGGGTGATCCTTGTGTTGTTTACGATACTGAAGGTAGTTTATATTTTGCCCATCTTTCTAACCCAGTTGTCGGGTATTGGATTGATCGTATAGTTGTTCAAAAATCGGAGAATAACGGAAACAGCTGGAATGACGGTGTGGGCGTTGGTTACCGCCAACCTAAAAATCAGGATAAAGAATGGCTGGCTGTGGATGTTACCAATTCACCCTACCGAAATAATATATATATGACCTGGACTGAGTTTGATGATTATGGGAGCAATAAAAGTACCGACAGTTCACGTATTCAGTTTTCAAAAAGTTCAGATGGCGGTATTGCTTGGTCTGAACCCATTACAATAAGTGATTCGGGAGGAAATTGTATTGATAGTGACGAAACTGTTGAAGGCGCTGTTCCTGCGGTAGGACCTGATGGTGAACTTTATGTTAGCTGGGCGGGCCCTAAAGGTTTGATGTTCGATAAATCCACTGACGGCGGTAATACTTTCGGTAAGGATATTTTTGTATCCGATATACCCGGGGGATGGGATTTTGACATTCCCGGCATAAGCCGCGCTAACGGTTTGCCAATTACTGCTTGTGATATAAGTCGATCCCAGTATAGAGGAAATGTTTATATAATGTGGTCTGACCAGCGCAACGGGGAACAAAACACGGATATCTTTTTCGTAAAATCTACAGACAAAGGTGAAACCTGGTCTAATTCTGTTAGAGTTAATAACGACGCTACCTCCCGGCAACAATTTTTCGTGTGGATGGCATTAGATTCGACTAACGGAAATATTTACGCTGTTTTTTATGACAGACGTAATACTCGTTCATCCGATACTGAGGTTTATATTGCCCGATCTGCAGACGGTGGGGAAACTTTTACCAATCATAAAATAAGTGAATCCTCTTTTATACCGGTTGCCGATGTTTTTTTTGGCGACTATACCAATATTGCGGCTTACAAAGGTAAAATTTATCCTATATGGATGAGGATGGACGATAGAAAATTAAGTGTCTGGACTGCGATTATTGAGGATACACAATTAATTACATCTGTCGAAAAAGTTGATGCACCAACTCAGTTTACACTTTTTCAGAATTATCCTAATCCTTTTAATCCAAGCACTACAATAGGATTCGCATTAGAAAGATCGGGGAACGTAAAAATTTTAATATTCAATTCACTTGGTGAAAGAATAAATGTTTTAACGGACAGATACTATGATTCAGGAAATTATGAGTTAAATTTTGACGCCTCAGGTTTAGCGTCCGGCATATATTTGTACGAAATAATCACCTCCAATTTTAACGCGTCGCGTAAAATGGTATATCTTAGGTAAGTTATAATTTTATGAATAAACAAAATTTGTTGAAACTAAAACGCAAACTTGATTACCATTACCGCGCTTTCGATAGAACAACTATATCCCCCGATCCATTGCAATTCCTTCACAACTACAATGATTTTTATAATATTGAATTAGCCGGTATAATTGCTTCTACTTTTGCGTACGGAAATGTAACACAAATAATAAATTCGCTTCAAAAAGTGTTCGGTATATTGGGAAATAATCCGCTCGAGTTTGTTCTTAATTATAAATACGAATCCGATAGAAAATATTTTAAAGGAATTAAACACAGATTTTATACTGAAGATGATATATCGAAACTATTTTATGGGCTCAATAAAGTTTACACGGTTTACGGCTCGCTTAATTATCTGTTCGTTTTATATTACTTTGATAACGAAGAAAATATTAAGGATTCCGTTTCCCGTTTTTGCAATAACCTAACGGATTTGTGCAGTATAGAAAAAACTGTTTCACCCGGACTAAAATTTATGTTTCCAGATCCTTATAAGGGAAGTGCTTGTAAAAGAATGAACCTCTTTTTAAGGTGGATGGTAAGGCGGGACGAATTAGATTTTGGTTTGTGGAAAGAAATTCCGAAAAATAGATTGTTAATACCCGTTGATACTCATATCGCAAGAATTTGTAAAGAGTTGAAACTAACAAAACAAAAAAATGTTTCTTGGAAAATGGCTGAAGAAATAACCGGCAACTTAAAAAAGATTGAACCGGTGGATCCCGTTAAATACGATTTTGCGATTTGTCATTTAGGTATTAGAAAAATGGACTTTTGATTCCGACTTTGAACTTGCTATTAGAAACTTTAATTAGAATATTCGAAACTAAGATTTCAAAATAAACGAAATATATTGGAGATATTGAATGTCCGATCAGAAAAATTCTTCATTTAAACCTTACATCTCAGCTTCAGATCTTATACCCGAATTTACACCCAAAGCTATAATATTAGGTTCTATTTTCGGAATTATTTTTGGAGCCGCAACAGTTTATCTGGGCCTTAAGGTTGGGTTAACTGTAAGTGCTTCAATACCAATTGCAGTTCTAGCGATTTCAATATTTAAAAAATTAGGCAAATCAACTATTCTCGAAAACAACATAGTTCAAACAATCGGTTCGGCTGGTGAATCAGTTGCTGCTGGTGTAGTTTTTACATTGCCCGCGTTACTGTTCTTGCCCGGCGGCAGCGAATATTTTAAATATTTTCAAATATTTGTCCTTGCTATAGCCGGAGGTATTTTAGGTGTTCTTTTTATGATTCCTCTAAGAAGATCTCTTATTGTAAAAGAACACGGTAATCTGCCTTTCCCCGAAGGGACTGCCTGTGCCGATGTATTAGTCGCCGGTGAAAAAGGCGGATCGTTAGCTCAAAAAGTATTTTACGGCTTGGGGCTTGCTTTCGCTTATAAATTTTTAATGTCGGTTTTAGGTTTATGGAAGGATGTTCCTTCAATAGTGTTCGGCAGAAAATCGATTTTGCCCAACGGTACTATAAACGGTGAAATTACACCGGAACTTTTAGGCGTTGGATATATTATTGGACCGAAGATTGCAGGTATTATGGTAGCTGGCGGTGTGTTATCCTGGCTTGTATTGATACCTCTTATCACACTTTTGGGCGATAATCTTACAACTGTATTTGCTCCGGGAACAAAACTAATTTCAGAAATGAGCCCGAGAGAAATCTGGAGCAGTTATATTCGTTATATAGGCGCGGGAGCTGTTACTTTCGGAGGTATTATAACTCTTGTACGTACATTTCCTACTATTGTCAGCGCATTTAAAGATTCTTTCAAAGACCTTAAAGATAACCGTACTAATGGTAAAGTTGAAAAAGAAAGGACCGAAAGAGACATCCCGCTGGTTACTGTACTAGTTGGCAGTATTGTATTGGTTGTTTTTATGGCGGCCATTCCTAATATCCCAACTAATTTACTTTCGTCAATTATGATAGTGGTATTCGGGTTTTTCTTCGTTACGGTTTCTTCTAGAATCGTTGGACTTATAGGTTCATCATCAAATCCTATTTCCGGAATGACAATCGCTACACTTATGGCGACTTCATTAATATTTGTCGGAGTTGGCTGGACAGGTGATGCTTATCAGCCAATAGCTTTAGTAGTAGGCTCTATAGTTTGTATTGCTTCCGCTAACGCCGGCGCTACTTCACAGGATTTAAAAACAGGTTACATATTGGGCGCGACACCGGTAAAACAGCAGTTGGGGCTTGTAATCGGAGTAGTTGTTTCTTCAATAGTTATCGGCGCAACAATGCTGTTGTTGGAAAACGCTTTAGGAATTGGTGCCATTACACCCGCACATCCCAATCCATTGCCTGCTCCTCAAGCCACATTAATGGCAACAGTAATAAAAGGATTATTAAGCCAGAATCTGCCATGGGGATTGGTAATTGTAGGAATGGGCATTGCCGCGGTTATGGAATTAGCCGGTGTACGCTCGCTTCCATTTGCGGTTGGCGCTTATTTACCACTTTCAACTACGGCTCCCATATTTGCCGGGGGACTCGTAAAATTTATAGTTGACAAGTTTAATAAATCGAAAGATGCCGATTCTGAAATTGGTCCTGGAGCTTTGTTTAGTTCCGGATTAATAGCCGGCGGTGCTTTAACAGGAATTTTAGTTGCGATACTTGTCGGCACAAATTACGACGGCAAGCCGATAATAGCATATTTAAATACAGGTATTGCGGAAACTATGGGATTTGCCGGTGATATTATTTCTTTGGTCTTGTTCTTGGCAATGGCAATTACACTTGGGTTTGTAGCATTAAGTAAACAAAAATAAAATAAAGTATAAAAATTTAATGAGTGTATTATGAATTCTAATTCCGATAGCATGTTAAATGAAAAACCGAATCCTCCTGTTCTTTTCCGCTGGACAATTTTAATTTTTATCAGTCTAGCCATGTTCGGTAATTATTATGTTTACGACAGCATCGCTCCAATTGCCGATCTTCTGAAATCGAATCTGGGTTTTACAGATGAGAATATTGGTCAAATGTACTCCGTTTATAGTATAGCCGCGGTCGTAATTCTATTAATCGGCGGCATTGTAATAGATAAATATGGAACGAAAAAATCGACGCTGTTTTTCGGTACAATCTGTTCGCTGGCTGCTGTTGTAACTTGGGTGTCCAGCGATTTGAATGTTATGTTAACCGGCCGAGTTCTTTTGGGTTTGGGCGCCGAACCATTAATTGTTGCAATTACAACTGCACTCGCTAAGTGGTTTAAAGGCAAGGAACTAAGTTTCGCTTTTGGAATTAATTTAACTATAGCTCGATTGGGTTCGGTTGCTGCAGATAATTCTCCCAGCTGGGGAAAAGCATTCTATACTAATTGGCAGGACCCGCTTTTCCTGGCTGTTATAATTGGACTTACTTGTATTATCGGCGGTATTGTGTATTGGGTATTGGAAAACAGAGCTGAAAAAAAATACAAATTGAGCGCCGCAGGTGAAACGGATAAATTTGTTTTGAAAGATCTTTTCGGATTCAGCAGATCGTTTTGGCTTATTGTTGCGCTATGTGTAACTTTTTATTCCGCTATTTTTCCTTTCCGTAGTTTTGCAATTAAATTTTTTATTGAGGCCCACGGAAGTTCGAGAGAGTTTGCTGGATTTTTAAATAGTGTGCTGCCGCTTTCGGCAATGATTGCAACGCCATTATTCGGATTGCTTGTAGACAAAATAGGGAAGCGCGCTCTTTTAATGATGGTTGGATCTATTCTTCTTTTACCTGTCTATTTGATGATGGTTTACACAAATATTAGTTTATATGTGCCAATAATTTTGATGGGGATTTCATTCTCATTAATTCCTGCGATTATGTGGCCTTCCGTGGCTTATATTGTTGATGAAAAACGACTCGGAACCGCTTACGCTTTGATGGGACTGATTCAACAAATTGGGGTTGCGGCTTTCAATTGGATGATTGGTTTGGCTAACGATTATTCGGGCGCTAGTTCCGCAAATCCGGGCGGATACGAGCTTGGTATGTGGATGTTTTCTGTGCTTGGCATTTTCGGATTCTTATTCGCTTTTCTATTGAGAAGAACTGAAAAAGGACCTAATGGACACGGACTAGAAAAAGGTATGCAGACAAGTAATGGATAATGAAAAAGTATTGCAATTAGTACCCGTAAGAATTTGTGAACACGAAGAAAAAAATGGTGTTTTAACCGTATTATTTGACAGCAAGAGCACCTCTTTTTTGGACAGGGTTTTCTTTTCCAAATTATCTAAAAAACCTTCCAAAATCGACTTAGACGAAATCGGTTCTTTTATTTGGAATCAAATAGACGGAAAAACTTCAGTAATGGAGATTACGGCTATTGCCCGTGAAAAATTTGAAAATAAAATTGAACCTGCGGAAGAACGAGTGGCTGAGTTTTTCAGACAGATGGCAGTGACAAAATTAATTGGATTGTACGAAAAAAAATAATTATTAATGTATTTTACTTAATGCTTTCAATTATTTTCAGGTTTTTGTAGAAATTATTAGTGCATTCGCAATTTTACGAATTTGTATTAAAAAATGATTTCATTATCTTGTTAAAGAATATAACGTGAATAAATGAATAATAATACTTCCTCAATATTAATTGTTTTATTGGTTATTGGTTCAATGCTTACAATTCCAACGCAGGGTCAAACTTGTGGTTTCGGGTGCCTTGGGCTTAGCGGATTTTATGGTGGTTACACCTATCAGAATTACAAAACCGATGAATTGAATAAACATTTAAATATTCTACTTGAAGAATTTAATTATTCCGGCAAAAAAATTGATTTTTCACAGGGTAACGGATTTAGAATAGGGGCTAATATTTTTCGTGCTAACTTCGACACATATTTTATAACAGCAAAAGGTTATTATCAATTTTTATCCGAAGATCAGGCCCTTTCCGAAAAAGGATATGACGGGACCGCGTTATTTAAGTCAACTTTGCAGTTAAACCATTGGGCTATTGGATTAGACTTAGGAATACCAATCTCCCGGTTTTTTAATTGGAAAGTATTAGAGGGTGGATTAACTTTTTATACAGCTGAACTGAATAACAATTTCAATTTTGAGGGACAGCTTGTAGAATCACGCAAATATCAACACTCCGATGTTAATCTTGGTTATTTTATTGGCACTGGTCTTATCTTAAATATTATCCCGGATTATGTTAGCATAGAAGGCGGAGCGTTTTATAATAACGTCTCAATTGATAATTTAATTGATGATGACGGCAATTATTTTTATGGTGAATATTCAAAATCCAAAATATTGGAAGCTGGCGGATTTTCAACATCTCTACAGCTTAATATTGGAGTTCCATTATAAGGAGTATTTATATGTCACAACAGAAATTGAATAAAGCCTGCAGAATTGCTATAAAAGATTGTATGGCGGCAAAAAAAGGGGAAAGAATTCTTGTTGTTACCGATCAAAAAAAATATGAGATTGGACGCGCTCTTCATCTAACCGCAATGGATTTGGGTTATGAATCATTGTTGATTGAAATGAAGGCAGGAGAGATAAATGGTGAAGAACCTGCAAAGGAAGTTGCCGAATTGATGCAAAGCTACGATGTTGTTTTATGCCCTACAGAAAAATCTTTAACACATACAGATGCGCGTAGAAACGCTTCGGCGAAAGGTGTTAGAGTGGCAACGTTTCCGGGAATAACAAAAGATATTATGATACGAGGACTGAGCGCGGATTATAAAAAAATTCAGACTCTAACGCTGAAATTGAAAAAATTATTCGAAAAAACTAAAATTATACATGTAACTTCACAAATTGGAACTGATATAAAACTTGATATTACCGGCAGAAAAGCCATTGCGAGCAAAGGGTTGTTTCATAGAAGCGGTGAAGGCGGAAATTTGCCCACTGGAGAAACTTTTGCGGCTCCCTTGGAAGGTACTACAAATGGGGTTTTTGTAGTTGATGGTTCAATGGCAGGCATAGGTGTTATCGGGAATACTCCAATAAAAATTACTGTAGAAAACGGATATGCTACTGCGATAACCGGCGGTGCAAAAGCTAAAAAGTTGCGCACTATGCTTGAAAAATACGGTAAAGAGGCCTTTAGCATTGCGGAAATCGGAATCGGCGCTAATGATAAAGCTAAACTGAGTGGTTTTATTTTGGAAGATGAAAAAGTTTTAGGTACCGCTCATATCGCCTTGGGAAATAATATAACTATGGGCGGACATGTTAATGTGCCTATACATTTGGATGGTGTAATTAAGAAACCGACCATTTTCTTCGATAAAAAAGAGATAATGCATAAAGGAAAACTGCTGATATAACCTACATATCACATACCGAATTTTTAACTCATAGTACTTTAAATAGGTATTTTTTGAATTTGCTTGCAATTTTGCTTATCTTTGCAAGCTAAAAATTCAAGGTTACTATGAAGTCTCTTAAAACTTTAAATGACGCCCAAAAAGAAGCAGTTGAGTTTAATTCTGGTCCCCATATTATTGTAGCCGGTGCCGGATCGGGAAAAACCAAGGTTTTAACGCATAAAATTTCTTATTTAATCGAAGACGGTTTTGACCCTTCTACAATTTTGGCTTTAACTTTTACAAATAAAGCCGCAAATGAGATGAAGGATAGAATTTCCGAACTTGTTGGTCCAAAATCCAAACAAATATGGATGGGTACTTTTCATTCCATTCTGGCTAGAATTTTACGAACGGAAGCCTCAAAATTAAATTATTCCCCCAATTTCTCCATTTATGATAAAGAGGATTCAGTATCTCTTGTAAGTACCGTTTTAAATTCGCTTAACGTTTCTATCGATGATTTATCCGCTTCTGCTATTCATCACAGAATAAGTAATCTTAAAAATAAAATGATTAGCCCGGATGATTATGCCAAAGATATGGCGCAGACAGCTTCCGAAAAAAGATTTGCTAATGTATATCGGGAATACAATAAAAGATTGTTCGAAAATAATTCTATGGATTTCGACGACCTTCTTCTTAAACCGATTGAGCTGTTAAATAATAACCAAACAGTTCTCGCGAAATACAGAAAACAGTTCAAATATATTCTTGTTGATGAATTCCAAGACACCAATAAAGCTCAATACGAAATTCTGAAATTGATTGCAGCTGGGCGTACTAAAATATGCGTGGTCGGAGATGATGCACAAAGTATTTACGCTTGGCGTGGAGCGGATATTAAAAATATGCTCGATTTTGAGAAAGATTTCGCTAAAACTATGATTTTTAGACTTGAGCAGAATTACAGATCTACAAAAACCATTTTAGCTGCCGCTGATTCAGTTATCAAAAAAAATCAGGAACAAATTCCAAAGACTCTTTGGACTGAAAACGATACCGGCGAACAACTTAGCATAATTCGTTGTTCCGACGAAAAAGACGAAGCTTTTCAAATTGCTAAACAGATAAAGAAAGAAATCTCTTCAAAAAAATTATCTTTGAACGATATAAGCATTCTATACAGAATTAACTCTCAGTCTCGTGCCTTGGAAGAAGCGCTTAGACGCGAAAAACTGCCGTACAAAATTATTGGCGGATTAGAATTCTATAAAAGGAAAGAAGTAAAAGATATTATCGCTTACTTGCGAGTTCTTATTAACACAAATGACGAAGAAAGTTTGTTGAGAATAATGAACTTTCCGCAGAGAGGAATAGGCAACACATCAATTACCAAAATGATTGCGTTCGCCCGTGACCTTGATCTATCCCTTTTTACAACCATGTCCAGAATTTTTGAAGTGATAGAAGTTAAAGAGAGAATACAAAAAAATGTTAAGCAATTTAAAATATTGCTCGATAAATACAATGATCTTAAAGACAAACTTTCTTTAGGTGAGCTTACCTCCGCTTTGGTGGATGAATTGGGTATCCTTAAAGTTTATAAAGAAGAGAACACTCAAGAGTCCATGGCCAGATATGATAACGTTCAGGAATTACTGGCGAGTATTAATCAGTATATGAAAGAAAATCCTAAAGCAACCATAGAGGATTTTCTCGCGGAAGTTTCATTAATGACAGGGGTAGATCAATACGAGGAAGAGAACAATTCTATTACATTAATGACGATTCATAGCGCAAAAGGATTGGAGTTCCCGATTGTATTTATAACAGGGTGTGAGGAAGATATTTTCCCATTAAACAGGAAATTCGATTCCGACGCGCAAATTGAAGAAGAACGAAGATTATTTTATGTTGCTCTTACAAGGGCAGAGAAAAAAATATATATTACCTACGCACGTTCACGATACAGATTTGGGGAAGTTGCTTATCAGAGTCGTTCAAGATTTATAGAGGATCTTGATCCGGCTACTTACTCCGAATTAAATGGAAATGTTGGAAGGAAATCGGGCAGACGTAAAAAGGCCTTTTATGATGAAATGTATCAGGAAAGCTATGATGAATTTAATCAGGAATCAAGATCATTACGTGTGGGAAGCAGAGTATATCATGAAATTTTCGGCAATGGTAAAATTCTTGCCATTATCGGGACTGGAGAAACTCAAAAAATTAGCGTGGCTTTTGATGATCATGGTGTAAAAAACCTTTTATCTAAGTTCGCAAATTTAAAATTAATTTAACACTACGATCGTATGTTTGAGATTATATTGTAAGTTGTAAAAATTTTAGTGTTGAAAAATTTGTTTGAGTATCTCTATATAAAAATGAAGGAGTTGAAATGAAAATTGGAGTTTTAACAGGCGGCGGAGACTGCCCCGGATTGAACGCTGTTATCAGAGCAGTTGTTCGAAAATCAATTGCTAGTGGTCATCAGGTTTATGGAATTAAAAAAGGATGGCGCGGATTAATGGATAAAGATTTTGTGGAACTGACTATAGATTCAGTTTCCGGTATTCTGCACCGCGGCGGTACGATTCTTGGCTCTTCACGTACAAACGTATATAAAGAAAAAGACGGAGAAGCCCGCGCAATACAAAATTTGAAAGATATGGGGCTCGATGCTCTTGTTGCCATTGGCGGCGAAGATACACTAGGTGTTGCCGCAAAATTATTTAAAAGCGGACTTAAAGTTGTTGGTGTGCCTAAAACAATCGATAATGATTTAAATGCTACCGATTATACATTTGGTTTTGACACAGCTGTTAATGTAGCGACAGAAGCTATTGACAGAATTCATACTACTGCCGAATCCCATAATCGTGTTATGGTTGTTGAAGTTATGGGCAGACACGCGGGATGGATCGCAATTCATTCTGGTATGGCTGGTGGTGCGGATATTATATTGATACCCGAGAAACCTTTTGATATAGAAGAAGTTTGTGATTTGTTGAAACAACGACACGGACGTGGCAAATCATTCAGTATTGTTTGCGTTGCCGAAGGAGCTACTCCTAAAGAAGGTTCGTTAGTATTACAAAGCCTTGAAAAAGATTCTTTCGGTCATGTTATGCTCGGTGGAATTGGAAATATAATTGCTGAAGAAATTGAAAAACGAACAGGATATGAAACACGTGCTACTGTACTCGGACATATTCAAAGAGGCGGTTCACCAACTGCATACGATAGAGTGCTTGCAACTCGTTTCGGCGTTAAAGCCGCTGAATTGGTGCATGATGGAAATTTCGGTAAAATGGCGGCCTTGAAAGGCGAGAAAATTATAGCTGTAAATCTGGACGACGCTGTTGGAGTTCTAAAAACTGTTGATGACGAATTTTACGAAGTCGCTCAAACATTCTTTGGCTGATAAAACTGAAATATTTTTATAAAATTAAAACCCCTCGCTTAAGAGGGGTTTTTTTATATAAAAAATTGGATTCAAAATATTCGTTAAATGAAAAATCTTACGACCTATTTTTCCCTGTCCTTATAAGGTATATGTTTTATATTGAAGTATTTAGTGAGTTCTTTTTTTAATACTCCTGACAATAAAATTATTGAGATAAGATTTGGGAATGTCATAAATCCTAACGCAGCATCACCAAATGCCCAAATAGCTTCGAGCTCTGCAATGGCACCAATAAAAACAAACAGTACAAAAAACCATTTATACGGTAGAATCGCTTTGTCACCAAATAAATAGTGAGAAGCTCTGTCGCCATAAAACGACCAGCCGATCATTGTAGAAATAGCGAATAAAAGAACACCTATGGTAATAATTTTGTCCCCATATCCGAATAACCAACTTAATCCCGTTTTAAAAGCTAATGATGTAAGGAGGCTTGCGTTTAATAGCTCGCCCGTATATGTAGAATCAATACGAGTAACATAAAATTCCGTATGATGCCACGCGCCTGTTGTAATTATAACTAATCCAGTAAGTGTGCAGATAATAATCGTATCGATAAATGGACCTAACATTGCTACAGATCCTTCACGAACTGCGAATTTAGTTTTAGCTGTTGAATGCGCAATTGCCGCACTGCCTTGCCCAGCTTCATTTGAATATAATCCGCGTTTAATCCCCCATAGTACAGTATTCATAACAACAAGAAAAGATCCCCCCACAGCGCCCGCAATTTCGGCAGGCGGATTAAAAGCCATTTCAACAATAAGAGACAAACTTGGCAGAATTTCCGGTAAATTTGCGAGAAGAATCATCAATGAAGCAATAACATAAAAAGCCGCCATAATAGGTGAAAGAAAACCCGTTACTTTCCCGATTCTTTTTATCCCGCCTATGATTACCAATCCTACCAGTGCTGCTAATACAACTCCATTAATTGCCTGTTGAATTGAGACAAAAAAACCTTCGAAAATCTGGTGTTTAAGTGTTAATAAACTTGTTGTGCCTATAAGTTGAGTAACTTCAGAATATATCTGATCGGATACAGTAAAGGCTTGGATAGCGTTCCCAGTTGCGAATGAACAGATAACGGCAAAACTTGCAAATGCAATCGCCAGCCAGCGCCAATTTTTGCCTAGTCCTTTTTCAATAGTATACATCGGTCCGCCCGCAGTTGATCCATCCGGCAGTATATCTCTATATTTTACCGCGAGTGTACTTTCCGCAAATTTTAATGCAGTGCCAAAAAAAGCGGTAACCCACATCCAAAATATTGCACCTGGACCGCCGTAATAGATAGCTGTTGCAACACCCGCTATATTACCAATTCCGACTGTAGCCGAAAGCGCCGTTGATAAAGCTCTGAAATGATTTAAGTCTCCCTCGTCATTCGGATCGTCGTAAATTCCCGCTGTTACTTTTACGCCATGCCAAAAACGTTTTACCTGTGGCAATCCAAGCTTAAAAGTGATAAATATTCCGGTTCCCAAAAGAGCAATAATCATTAGCGGTATTGAGCCGATAGGAATTTCAGATGAAGGGAAATTTTTTATTATGTCGAAATTACCGGGGAAAGACCAAACGGTATCGAATACAGAAACGCCGCCAATTATAACAATTAAAAATATTATTATAAACGCAACAATTGCAGTAAGTGATTTACTCATAAATTTCCAGTTTTTTGATTGGATAAATAATTATTTACTGAAATAAATTTATAATCATGGTTAATACACCAATCGAGTGAAGCAATACTAAAAAGATTAATACAGGACAAAAATATTTGATAACAATTTTCCAGAATTTGATTTCCCAGAATCTTTTTTCGAAAATCTCTTCTGCACCTTTTTTCAATTCTATTAATGCTTTATCGAAACCCCAAACATAAGCGACAAAAATTGAAATAAACAAGCCGCCTAAAGGCAGAAAAATATTGGAAGCTAAAAAATTTGCCAAATCGAAAAAATTTAATCCAAATATTTTAGTATCGCTGAGAATATTGAATGATAGTGCACTGGGCACACCGCACAAAAACGCTACAGTTCCAAATAGGAGCACTGCTTTATGTCTCTGCATACCTTTTTCATCAACAAAATATGAAGTTACAACTTCGAGCAAAGAAATTGATGATGTTAAAGCGGCCAACGAGAGCAGTATAAAAAATATTATGGAGAATATATAACCACCTGTCATTTTTGTGAATACAATAGGAAGAGTATGAAAAATTAATCCGGGACCTTCGGCGGGATTTTGACCTGTTGAAAATATGGCGGTCAGAATTGCAACTCCGGCAACGAGAGCGATTAAAGTATCGAGCGCAACTATTTGAGCTGAAGCTGTGATTACATTATCTTTTTTTGACATATAACTACCATACGTCATCATGGCTCCCATTCCTAAACTTAAGGTGAAGAATGCGTGCCCCAGAGCCTCCAGAACCGAAAGTCCGGTAAGTTTACTCCAATTTGGGATAAATAAAAATTCCAAACCTTCTTCCGCGCCTTCCAGCGATAATCCTTTAAACATCATTATCAGTAGAAGAACGAATAACACGGGCATCATAATTTTACTGCCGCGTTCTATCCCTTTGTTTATTCCAAAATAGACTATCATCATTGTAAGACCCATAAAGAGTCCCAGCAATCCGGTAATCCAATAAACATTTTGTGTTAGTTCATTAAAATGTTCTCCTGCTGCACTTGGAGTAGCATAATCGAAGAAACTTCCTTTTATAGCCTCTATAATATAGCCGAAAGACCAACCGGCAACCACACCATAAAAAGACAAAATCACAAATCCTGCTACAACTCCCATACCCCCAACAGCACGCCACATTTTATTTTTTGTAAGTGCCTTAAATGTTCCAACTGGATTTCTCTGCGCGGTTCTTCCCATTAATACTTCCGCGATTAAAATGGGAAGTCCGATAATTAAAACACAAAGAAGATAAACAGCAATAAACGCAGCTCCGCCGTTTTGTCCCATTACATAAGGAAATTTCCAGATATTGCCTAATCCAATTGCCCCGCCAGCGGCTGCTAATATAAAACCAATCTTAGAACCCCATTGTTCTCTGGATGATTCGATAGAAACCATTAATTCTCCTAATCAGTAGAAGTGGACTATTTCAAAAAAATTGTGATCAATTTTCAAATTTCAAGTGTTAATTTCAACTAAAAACTCATATTTTAAATTTAATTTGAAGAATTTATGCATATTAATAACATATCTATTCTGATTTTAGAGCTATTCGCTAAATTCGTTTTTTATGATAGCTACTTTTTGGATTCGGATAAAATAAAATAAATAAAATTGACTAAATTTTACGTATGAAAAATCTTCTTATAATACCACTGCTCATCTTTCTCGCTTTATCAGAAGCTCTAATAGATTCTATACAACACAATTCGAAATTATCATCAGTCCGACAAATTAATAATACACATAAAACTAAAGCAACGGCTCTTGTAAATTCACCTGCAATTTCAACATATAACTTCCAAATAGCATACAAATCCTCTGAAAGAAATTTACAAGTTAAACAAAAAATAATTTGGCGTAACCTTACCTCAAAAAAAACAAATATAATATACTTAGGTTTACCCGCCAACTCTTTCTTAAACGGAAACAGTATATATTTTGTTTCGCAGGAATTTGATAAAAAATGGGAAAGCGGGTATGAATTCGGAGAAATTAAAGAAGGAAAGAATAATTCATCTATAAAATATGCCGAGCATAAAATTTATAAAGGCGACAAATCATTGGGATTTATAGAATTAAACAAAACTATTTTTCCGGGTGATTCAGTGGAAATTATTTTGAACTATAAAATGAAAATCCCGCAAGGCACTGAAAATTTCGGGTATTCTAAAGGGGGAAATTTTTGTCTGTTGGCCAATTGGCATCCTTATATAATCCAATTTCATGATGGTAAATGGTTAAGTTCTCATCGATCTAAAATCTATAAACCGAAATCGGAAAATTCTGAGTTTTACGCGACTCTAATGGTTGATGATAAATTACAGATAGCTAGTTCCGCCGAAGAAATCAATAATTCCAGTATAAATAATTCCCAAAGTATTTCATTTAAACAGGATAAAGGTGATGCTCTTGTCTTTGCGTTTTATTCCGATGTACATAAAACGGAATTAAAATACATAAATGAAAGCGGCAGTGAAATTGATATACCGATTTGTCTTTTACCGGAAAACGAACGTTACAGACCGCGTATTGAATCAATAGTAACTAATACATTGGACTATCTGACACAACATTTCGGTTTTTACCCGTTCAGAAAATTATCTCTTGTTAATGTGCCCGACAATACCAATTTTGGTTTCAAAAGTTACGCCTCGCTTATAACTTTTTACTGTGATCTTTTCAGCCCGAAAGCGATACAAAAACCGGAAAATGATATAGCTCGAATGATCTGTAAACAATATTTTCAGAATTATATTAATATTTATTCTGTTGAAGATAAGTGGATAGAGGAGGGAATTCCAACATATCTTTCATCCAAGGTGATGGAAAAATATTACGGAAGACCTTTGATAAATTTTTATCTCGCCAGCTATGTGCCTATATATGGATTGAATCTTCTTTCGTATAATGAAATACCTATTATCTATACTTTAAACGAATTTTATTATTCATCAAAACATAGGGACGTTCCTCAATATTACAAGTATATCGATTCTAATCCTATTACTGATTCCACTCATTTTTTAGATTCGGAAAATTATAAAGCTAATCTTTCAATTAAACCCGCACTGATAATAAACTCTGTGGATAACAGTATCGGAGAAAACTTAGTGATAAAATCAAT